>DATJWK010000026.1:0-8292 GCA_035501395.1 Puia sp. | reverse complement strand
ATAGCTCGTTCAATATCTGTGTGGCGGGCACCCACGGGAAGACCACGGTCACCACGATGATCGCACATATCCTGAGATATTCCGGCTATGGTTGTAACGCCTTTCTCGGAGGGATTTCGGTAAACTACAACAGCAACTTCTGGAGCGACCGCAGGAACGTTTGTGTAGTGGAAGCCGACGAATATGATCGCAGCTTCCTGAAACTAAGTCCGGATATCGCGGTAATCACGGCGATGGATGCCGACCACCTCGATATCTATGGAACGGCCGGCGCGGTCGAGCAGGCCTTTATCGACTTTTCCTCCCGGATCAAACCCGGCGGGTTGTTGCTGAGCCGGGAAGGACTCCGCAGAGAAGCCGACCTGAAGGGCGATGAGCACCTCACCTATGGACTGGCAGACTCTACTCCGGTGGCTGCCGGAACGCTCCCCGATTTCTTTGCCTCCGGGATCCGCGTAGACGAGGGCGACTACCGGTTCACCGTCCAAACAGGCGACTGGAAACTGGAACGGATCATCCTGACCATGGGTGGTCGCCACAACGTGGAAAACGCCACCGCCGCCATCGCCGTGGCCCACCGCCTCGGCATCCCCGGCGACCGGATCATCGAAGCAGTGGCCGCATTCAAAGGAGTCAAGCGGCGATTTGAATATATCGTAAAGGAACCGGGGCGGGTATATATCGACGACTATGCTCACCATCCCGAAGAGTTGCGGGCGCTTATCAGCGGGGCCCGGGAGCTTTTTCCGGGCAAAAAATGCGCCGTCATTTTCCAACCGCACCTGTTCACGCGGACCCGCGACTTTGCCGACGGGTTCGCGGCCAGTCTTGACCTGGCGGATGAGGTATTTCTTTTACCCATCTATCCTGCAAGAGAGCTGCCGATCGAAGGCGTGACCAGTGCGATGATCGCGGAAATGATCCCCGGTCAAAAGGCGACGGTGGTGGAAAAAGGCGAACTAATGAGGATACTAAACGATAGGGTGGTCTATGGTGACGATCCGGAGGTTTTGATCACCGCCGGAGCGGGAGACATCGATACGTTGGTGGAACCGATCCGGCAGTTGATGACCCGATAAGATGTTGATGACGCGATAGGACGATAGAAGAAGCAGAACGGCGGTTGTTGCGAACCCTTTGGCATTGTGAACGGGACTTATACTAACCCGGGCACCTTTGTACCCGTCTGACGATCCCAGCGGTCGTCGGGCGGGCCAACATGGAAAAAGATGGCGATTTCGATAAATATCAGGAGAATTTTTTCCGGCGTGATCTGGGGCTGTATCGGCGCCGGTGTGCTGGTATTGCTTGTCGCCGCCATCCGATACCGGAACAGCAACAACTGTAAAGGGTATGTCGTCAACCTGACGGGTACAAGCATCAGCAAGAAAGAGATCCTCGCCCTCCTGACCCCGGCCGGGGCTACCGGGATACAGGACCGCCCCATCCAGTCTATCGATTTGCACCGGCTTGAAACCGCATTGGGGAAAAATAGTTGGGTTCAAAGATCCCGGCTGTTCTTTGACAACAACAATCTGCTGCATATCGATGTCATCGAACGTACTCCGGTAACCCGTGTTTTTACTACGAACGGCAATAGCTTTTATCTCGACAGTTGCGGGGTGCAATTACCGCTGCTCACCCGCCTGCCTTTCCGGCTGCCCGTGTTCACCGGCTATCCGGCAGTGAAAACCGACAGTGTCCTGCTGGCCGGCGTCGGGGAGATCAGCGGCTACCTCCGGCGGGATACATCGTGGGCGGCACGGATCGCCCAAATCAACATCCTGGCCAACCGCACGTTCGAGCTGGAGCCGGAAACCGGCGATTACCGGATTATCCTGGGTGACGGCAGCGATGTGGCGGCAAAATTCCACCGGCTGTCGCTGTTTGATCAGCAGGTGATCGGCAGAGTGGGTCCGCTGCGATACAGCCGGATAGATGTCTCCTATGCCGGCCAGGTCGTCGCAACCAGGAGGGGAGCCGAACAGCGGCGCTACGATTCCCTGCAGGCAATGGCCAATATCCGGCAACTGATCCATTCGGGACAGACGCTGCAACCCGACACCTTGCGTCAGCGATCCGTCCGTCCCCTCGAAACCAATGTCATGACAGAACAGAGCCTGTCGACACATGATCTGTTGCCCACCGGTTCGGATACCCCGATAACCCGCAAACAAAAACCATAGATACAAACATCAAAACAACAACTAAAACAAAATAATCTAAACTATGAGCCTCGAACAACCCATTATCGTCGGTCTTGACATCGGAACGACAAAGATTGCAGCCATCGCCGGCCGTAAGAACGAATACGGCAAACTGGAAATATTAGGATTCGGTCGCGCCAACTCCAACGGAGTGAAGCACGGCCAGGTGCTCAATATCGATGAAACGATAAAAGCCATCCGCCTGGCGTTGGAGAACTGCTATGCCTCCAATCCCAACCTCGAGATCGGCGAAGTGTATGTCGGCATCGCCGGTCATCATATTAAAAGCCTGCAAACCCGTGGAGACATCGTCCGTCAAAATACGGAGGAGGAGATCACCCGCCGCGAGATCGATCAGCTCGTCGCAGACCAGTATAAAACCTATATCCCCGCCGGCGACCAGATCATCGATGTCATTCCCCAGGAATTCACCGTCGACAACTTTCAAAACATCCCTAACCCGATCGGCTATGGCGGGGTAAAGGTCGGAGCCAATTTTCACATTATCACCGGCGACAAGAACGCAATCCGGAACATCAACCGCGCTGTGGAAAAAAGCAACCTGCGCACGAAGGACCTCGTTCTACAGCCGCTGGCTTCCGCCGCGGCCGTCATGGGCCAGGAAGACCTGGAGGCGGGCGTCGCTATCGTGGACATCGGCGGCGGCACCACCGACCTGGCCGTCTTTTATGAAGGGATACTCAAACATACCGCGGTGATCCCCTTCGGCGGCGAGAACATCACCAATGACATAAAGACCGGACTTGGGGTGTTGAAGACCCAGGCCGAACAAATGAAAGTACAGTTCGGCTCGGCGTTATCCAACGAAGCAAAAGCCAATGCCTATATCACGATTCCCGGTCTTCGGGGGATGCCCGCCAAGGAGATCAGCGTCAAGAACCTCGCCGGGATCATCCAGGCCAGGATGAGCGAGATCATGGATTTTGTCACCTACCACCTCAAGCAGGTCGGCCTCGACAACCGGATGCTCAACGGCGGCGTCGTCATGACCGGCGGCGGGTCGCAGCTTCGGCATCTCATCCAGCTGACGGAATACATTACCGGCCTCAACGCAAGGATCGGCTATCCCACCGAGCACCTGGCAGCGGGGCACATCGAGGAGCTCGCCAAACCGACATACTCCACCTGTATCGGCCTTATCCTGAAAGGATATAGCGACTACGAGCACAACCGCAAGGAGTTCGAACAGGAATATCGCAAGGTGGAAGTGCCCGACAACCTCCGGAAGGCGGAGCCCCAACCGGAGCACCGCGCTGCCAGTGAACAAGAGCTGCAAGAGGAAAGGGTCCGCAACCGCAAGGGAGTAAAAGACTTTTGGGGTAAGTTCAAAGACGGCATCATCGATCTGTTCAAAGAGGAAGAAGACCATGCATTATAAAGCCAATCCGACCTTATGAAAACTCCCGCTTACCCTGGCGCGCCGCCGGGCGGCATTTTCCGCAACCTATGAACCAAATGATCTTGTGTGTTAATTCTTAAAAAAATGTCTATGATCCATTTTGATCTGCCGAAAGAAAAGTCGTCCATCATCAAAGTTATTGGAGTGGGTGGTGGTGGAAGCAATGCAGTCAACCACATGTTCAGCCAGAACATCGAGGGGGTAAATTTCATTATTTGTAATACCGATGCACAGGCCATCGCCCAGAGCCGTGTACCCAATAAGGTACAGCTCGGCCCGCACCTGACCCAGGGTCTCGGGGCGGGCGCGAACCCCGATATTGGCAGACAGGCGACCGAAGAGAGTCTGGAGGAGATCAAGACGATCCTTGAAGTCAATACCAAAATGGCGTTCATCACCGCAGGAATGGGCGGCGGCACCGGCACCGGCGGCGCACCTATCATCTCCAAGATCTGCAAAGACCTCGGGATCCTGACCGTCGGCATCATCACCACGCCGTTTTCGTATGAAGGCAAGAAGCGGATGATGCAGGCGGAGGAGGGCATCCGGGCGATGAAACAATACGTTGACACCTTGTTGGTCATCAGCAATGACAAGCTGAGGCACCAGTTCGGCAACCTCAAGATGAAAGAAGCTTTTGCCAAGGCAGACAATGTCCTTGCTACCGCGGCGAAATGTATTACGGATGTGATCAACAGTACGGGTCAGATCAATGTCGACTTTGCCGACGTCTGCACGGTCATGCGGAACGGAGGCGTTGCGATCCTGGGCAGCGCCACCGCAAAAGGCGACAGCCGCGCCCAGCGGGCCATCGAAGAGGCCCTTAATTCTCCGTTACTGAACGACAACGATATCCGTGGCGCAAAATGGATACTCATCAATATCAACTCCAGCGAAGGGGAACACGAATTCACCATGGACGAAGTGGAAATCATCCAGAACTATCTTCTCAGCCAGGCCGGCGAGCACAGCGATGTCATACTCGGCCTGGGCTACGACAATTCCCTCGGTTCCAGCCTGGGGATCACCCTCATCGCAACCGGATTCGAACACCGGGACCCCTTCGTCAAAACGGCGGATACTGCCCCCCAGCCAAAAAAAGAAGAGAAAATCCTGATGACCCTAAGCGCTCCCGGGGAACAGCGTCCCCCGGATGCCCGGCCTGTCCGCCCTGCCGAGCCCATCGCCGAATATGAAGCCGAGCCGGAATTGGCAGAGAACATCCCGGCGCCCGCGCCATCCCTCACGCTTTTCTCCGAGCATTCCGCTCCCCCGGTCCACCCAACCCCGGATGATCCACGGTCTCCCCGTATCGAGTGGATCCTGGCCCCGGAGCCGGCATCCAGCCAGCCGCAAAAAAATCAGGCAGTCGCCTCAAAAAGTTCTCCTGCGTCTGCAGCGTCGGGAGGATACCTTGCAAGGCCGTCCAATATCTACGCCGAAGACCCTAAGAACGATCAACAATCCTCTCCCTCAGCCGCCGAAGGTTCTCCCAGGGCGGCGATCGAACACTCTACTCCCGTGAAGGATCCGATCAGGAACACCGTTGCCGGTGATCCGTCGTTGGAAGACGATTCTTCACCCGAAATGCAACTGGTGTTCAGGGAAACGGACCCTGCGGCGGATGAGCCTGGGGCCTACCAAACTCACTCACTTTCGGTGCCGAACTCACCCGTAGAGGAGCCTGCCGCGCAGGACGATGCGGATGATCCCAAACGCCGGGCGGCGGAACGAATCAACAAGTTGCGCAACTTGTCGTTCAATATCAACGCTGCCGATCCGAATAACGAGTTTGAAACTGTGCCGGCCTACATCCGCCGTAATTTGGAACTGTACAATACGATCTCCAACGTCGAGAATTTTTACAGCAACTATGAGGTTAAAACGGACGAGAACAACAACACGGAGATCAGCACCATCAATACTTTCCTCGATGGCAAACGGCCGGATTAGCCGCCGGCGTCAGCGACATGCACGATAGTTTGTTTTTAGTTGTTTTATTCCCCCTGGTTCTCCGGGGGGATTTTTTATCTTTATCCATAACCAACTCGACCGAATGCCGCTGCTGCTTTCCTTTTTGGGTATCCTCCTTTTGATTTTGCTGATCCTGTGGTGCAAGCTCGACACCTTTATTTCGTTCATCGTCGTAAGCGTGGCACTGGGCCTCGCCTGCAGGCTCGACATCCGCCAGATCAGCGACGCCATCCAGAAGGGGATCGGCAATATTATGGGGTCGCTGGTCATCATCCTTGGCTTTGGCGCCATGCTTGGCCGGCTGATTGCCGACAGCGGCGCAGCCCAGCAGATCACCCAGTCCCTGGTCCGGCTCTCGGGCGTCCGGCGTATCCAATGGGCCATGGCTCTTTCCGGTTTCCTTGTTGGTCTGCCGATGTTCTATGGCGCCGGGTTCATGGTGCTCATGCCGCTCGTCTTTGCCGTCGGCGCCGCTACCGGCCTTCCTCTTCTATACCTCGGTATCCCTGTCCTGTCCGCACTCTCCGTAGCCCACGGCTTCCTGCCTCCGCACCCGTCCGCCACCGCCATTGCGCTCCAGCTCCATGCTCAAATCGGACTGACATTGCTGTACGGCATCATCGTCGCTATCCCTACCATCATCCTGGCCGGTATCGTATTCGGCCGGACGATGCGCAGGTACCGGGTCACTCCCAACCCCGCGGTGCTAACCGTTACCCTGATGGATCCGAACGAACTTCCCGGTCCCGGACTTAGCCTCGCGGCCGCACTGATGCCGCTGATCCTGCTCTCCACCACCGCGATCCTCGGGTTGCTGCCGGGCAATACAACGTTGAAAAAATTCATCTCCTTTATCGGCGACCCGAATATGGCCATGCTGATCTCGGTGCTTGCCGGCATTTATTTGCTGGGGCTCCGCCGCGGGAAGTCTATGCGCACCGTCATGCGATCACTCGAAGATGCATTTAAGGGTGTTGCCCCGGTGATGCTGATCATTGCGGGCGCAGGCGTGTTTATGCAGATGATGAGCGAAGGGGGAGTCAGCGAATACATCGCGCGGCAACTGGTGCACACCACCGTTAGTCCGCTGATCCTCGGATGGGGCATTGCGGCGCTCATCCGGATTTGCACCGGATCGTCGACGGTTGCGGCGCTGACAACCGTAGGAATCCTGCTACCTTTGTTGCACCAATCGCCGGTTGCGCCGGAGCTGCCTGTTCTGGCGATCGGCGCCGGCAGCATGACTTTTTCCCATGTGAACGATGGCGGATTCTGGTTGTTTAAAGAGTATTTTAACCTTACGATCCGGCAGACATTTGCCACCTGGACCATCATGGAGACGATCGTGTCGGTGGCGGGATTATTGATGGTATTACTGTTGAATCAAATCGTGCACTGACGAATATGGCTACTATCACCATTACAGGCGGGACCGGGCTGATCGGTACAGCGTTGACCCATCTCCTCATCGACAACGGCCACCGCGTCATCATCCTGTCCCGCAAAACACCGCCGCCTGCATCCCGCGCCGCCGCTGAGCTGCCAGGCGCCGGGACCGATTCTGCCGCTGCCTTTTATGGCCGTCCGCCGGGGCCCGGCCTTCAACGGCTGCAATGGGATCCCAACGCCGGTTATATCGACCCCGAAGCTATCCGCCAGGCCGACTATATCGTTCACCTGGCCGGGGCAGGCGTCGCGGACCACCGTTGGACTGCCAAACGAAAAAAACAGATCGAAGAAAGCCGAACAATGACCGCCGATTTGCTCGTCAGATCCCTCCGGGAAGTCCCCAACAACGTCCGGGCTGTCCTCAGCGCCTCCGGCATCGGCTGGTATGGCCCGGACCCTTCGATCCCCAACCTCCGCGCTTTCGAGGAAACAGACCCCCCGGACAAGGATTTTCTCGGGGAGACCTGCCGGCGATGGGAAGCGGCTATTTCACCGGTCACGGCTTTGGGTAAGCGCCTGGTCATTCTTCGCACCGGTCTTGTCCTGAGCCGCCATGGAGGGGCGCTGGCGGAATTCCGGAAACCCGTCCGCTTCGGGATCGCAGCCATCCTGGGCTCCGGTCGCCAGGTCATGAGCTGGATCCATATCGATGACCTCTGCCGTCTTTACCTGGAAGCGATCCTGCATGACCAGTGGTCCGGGATCTACAATGCGGTAGCGCCGAACCCTGCATCCAACCGCATTATCAGCACCGAGCTGGCACGCCGGCTCAAGGGAAACTTTTTTGTTCCGGTCTATGTCCCGGCTTTTTTGTTAAAGCTCCTGGTGGGGGAGATGAGCGTTGAGGTACTGAAGAGCACCACGGTCAGCGCCGGCAAGACGCGGGCGGCGGGATTCCAATTTATCTATCCTTCCGTCGAAAGTGCGTTGGATAACTTGCTTAAAGGTCGCTCCTGAGGAAATAGCGGGTTGTCAGCACATAATAGATGATCAGGTATATCCCGGCGGCGATGAGATAGCCGGGGATGCGGTGTTCCCACTCTGCCTGGCTCATCAACTGAACACCCGGAAAGGGGATCAGCCGGTCGGTCGTCTCCTCGGGCAGATATTGCGCCGGCGTGAAATGATACAAATTGGTGAGAACGCCCATGATAACCTGCTCGACGACCATATAGATCAGGAACAGTCCGATCGCCAGTCCGGATCGCTTGATCAGGACGGAGATAACAAATGCGATCATCG
>DATJWK010000025.1:0-12167 GCA_035501395.1 Puia sp. | reverse complement strand
TCCTGGCTGACCGATCATGTCGTAATTACATATATCGCTGGCGCCTTTCTTCTTTTCACCGGATCCTGCATTGCCATGGGAAAAATGGTCAGGCCGGTTTCGCTGCTGTTGGGGAGCGTGCTCCTGCTGGTGTTCTGTTTTTACTTTGTCCCATACGAGTTGTTTGTGTCCGGGACCTATTCACGGTTCGGTGCATGGGAGAATGCCGCCAAGGAGCTGACCTTGGCAAGCGGAGCGCTCGTCATCGCCGGCCGTTATCCCGGGATTGTTTTATATGCCCTCACGATTATCAGCTACAGCATTGATCATTTTATTTACGGCCGGCAGGCGGCAGACTATGTCCCCGCCTGGATACCCAGCCATGTATTCTGGATCTACTTCGCCGGCGCAGCCTTATTGGGTGCGGGCATCGGCATCCTTTTGAATATCCGGCGCGAAATAATGGCCATGCTGCTCGGGACGATGATCTTTATCTGGGTCCTTATCCTTCATCTCCCGAAAGCAATGGCCAATCCTGTCGACAAAACCAGCGGCGAAGTGACCAGTCTGTTCCTCGCACTGGCCTATAGCGGAATAGCCTTTGTCATTGCGGCGGCGCCCGGCGTCAAAACAAGCCCAAAACAATCCTTGTCATATGCCCGCCAATAATACCGCCCGACCCGCTCCCGGTCAACTGATCGATCTCAGTCACACGATCTTCGACGGTTTGATCACCTACAAGGGACTTCCCGCGCCCATCATCTGCGATTTCCTAAGCCGTGAGGAATCGAAGACGCGCTACGAGGAAGGTACCACCTTTCAGATCGGCAAGATCGAGATGGTGGCCAATACCGGCACATACCTCGACTGCCCCTTCCACCGGTATGAAAACGGCAAGGATCTTTCGGAGGTCGATCTGGAACATTTTGTCGACCTGGAGGGCATCACCATCGACGCCCGCCGCGCAATGGCCGTCGACAAATCCTTCTTCACCAACAGGGATCTCCGCAACAAAGCCGTCCTCGTATACACCGACTGGTCCCGCAACTGGAACACATCCTCCTACTTCGAAAACCATCCCTTCCTCACCGCCGACGCCGCGGCGTATTTGCGGGATTCTAATGTCAAATTGGTCGGTATCGACAGTCACAACATCGACGACTCGCGCGGCAAAGCCCGCCCCGTGCACTCGACTCTCCTCGGTGCGGAGATCCTCATCGTCGAACATATGTGCAATCTCGGGCGCCTGCCCGCTGAGGGTTACACCTTCAGCGCCGCCCCGCCGAAATTCAAAGGCGTGGGAACGTTTCCCGTGCGGGCATATGCGAGACTGACCTAAACCTGTTTTACAATTTAACTAAACCCGGCTTGCGATGAAATTAACACCTGACAGTGAAATTGCCCTCAGCGCATCATTTATCGCCATGCTTTCCCTCGGCGTATCCTTTTGGCAGCTAAAAATGCAGCGACGCTTTAACCGGAACTCCCTTAGACCGTTGCCATGGTTCTATATCCGGAACGGGGAGGATGAATTTTCTGTCGATCTGTACAATGACGGGACCGGCCCCATGATCATCGATAATACGCATTTTGAGTTGGATGGCAGGACCCACACGCATCTGCATTGCCTCCTTCCGAAGTTGGAAGAAGGATGGAATTTTACCGTTCTGTCACACGACAAGATCATCGGTGCAGGAAAGGAGGTGCGGATTTGGGAGCAAACATTTACCGAGCCAACGGAAGAAACTTTTCGTCGCGCGGCAGAATTGAAAGAAACCCTTTGCAGGGTCAAGGCGACCATTGTCTACAAGGATGTCTACAACCATAAATACCCGCCTCATGAAAGAGACTTCTCGTTTTTGAAAAAGATGTATTGTAACGACTGACGACAAAAAAGCCCGGCTAAGGCCAGGCAATATTGTGCTTTTGATTGCGGAGAGGGCGGGATTCGAACCCGCGATACCCTTTCGAGTATACACACTTTCCAGGCGTGCTCCTTCAACCACTCGGACACCTCTCCAAAAATTCTTATTATGGCGAATTCGCCACAATTAAACCGGTAGGGTGTCGTCTCACCCGCCACCAGCGCCGCCGCGACCAAACACCCCCGCGGCACAGGGGCCGCAAAAATACGCAATCCCCCCTTACGCTCCGAATAATTTTTGTGCATTCGAGGTCGTAACGGCGGCGATGTCATCGAGAGAAACACCCTTCACCTCCGCGAGCCGCGCGACGACATATCGAAGGTATGCCGGCTCATTCCGCTTACCACGAAACGGCGCCGGCGGTAGATACGGTGAATCGGTCTCGATCACGATCGAATCCAGCGGTACCTCTTTCAGAACGTCGGGAAGCGTAGCGTTCTTATACGTCAATATCCCGCCGACCCCCAGGAAGAATCCCAGATCGACAATAGCAAGAGCATCATCCACGCTGCCACCAAAACAATGAAAGACACCTCGCACGCCGGCAGCCCGATGCTCGCGCACCACGCCGATGGTCTCCTTCATCGATTCGCGTGTATGGATCACGATCGGCCGACGATACCGGGTCGCCCACTCGATTTGCAAATGAAAAGCCTCATACTGCTGACACTCAAAGGTCCTGTCCCAATAAAAGTCCAACCCGATCTCCCCCACCGCCGCCCACGCCCGCCTCGCCAGGTCCTGCTCGACGATCCGCAACTCCGCAGTGTAATTCTCTTTAACCGACGTTGGATGCAAACCCGTCATCCCAAAACAACGACCCGGATACCGGGCCTCGAGATCCAGCAACGCCTCTCGCGATCCGCTGTCCACCATTGGCAGGTAAAAGGCTTCAACCCCTTCTTTGTCAGCCCGCTGTATCATTTCGTCGCGGTCTCTGTCAAATTCCCGGTTGTACAAATGACAGTGCGTATCGATCAATTTCATTCGGCAAATATATGCGGGAATCGTGCGGCGGGGTCTCATAATTTTGCCCGCAAACGTGCCGGCAGCCATGCCCCAAATCGGGAAAATCATGCGTTTTGGGGTCCAATCAGCCAATATCCCCAAAAGCCGTGATTTTTGCGTTTTCGACCCCGCGACACCCCAAAAACCCCTCAAATCCAGAACTTTCGTCAGGTGGCCTGCCTTTTTTACTTTGCACGTATCAAAAAAAGATTTACCTTTAAATCAGTTTTCATAGGGTACGGATTAAAAACGGGCCAGGGTGTCTACCCAGGCCCAATTGTTTTTGTACCTCACCGAATGAATTTCCCCACTACTCTTTTCCAATTTTTGGACTGATCGACTCGAAACGATAACCCCGCGACGAAAATTCCTTCAACACGATCGGCAACGCCTCACGCAACCGCGGAAACGCTTTTTCGCTGTCATGAAAGACCACGACCGAACCAGGCCGGGCCCTGCGGATCACATGCCGTGCACAATGTTCACCCGTCAACGAAAGATCGAAGTCGGCACTCAACACATCCCACATGACGATCGTAAAATTAAACGGGGCTGCCCGCAACACCGTGGCCTGCAACGATCCAATGCGTCCATACGGCGGTCGGAAAAGATCGGTGTCGATTCGCAGCGAAGCCTCGCGGATATTCTCAAGATACCGCCGGTCATCCACCTTCCATCCGTTCAAATGATCCTGCGTATGGTTGCCCACCCGATGTCCCTCCATCAAGACCCGGCGATAGATCTCCGGATACACCTGCACGTTTTTCCCGATACAAAAAAACGTCCCTTTCGCCCCGTACTTCCCTAGTTCCTCCAGCACGAACGGCGTCGCCACCGGATGCGGACCGTCATCAAACGTCAGATACAATACCATCTCTTTCGCTGGCATGCGCCAAACAAATCCCCGGTAAAGCCGCCGCAACCACCAGGGTGTCCTGACAAAATAGAACATGAGGGAAATTTTACATCGGCTCCTTTACAAAAGTATTGATATGGAAGACGTGTCCGCTCATCCGGAAGATCTTTCCATTGTCCTTCACAAACTCCTCCTGTGTTTTTTCATCCTTCAACAGCTTGTCGGCATATCGTCGCACCGCCGTCTCCTGCACCGTGACCGGCGCCCCGCCACTCAACGCCTCATCGATGTACCCGCGGAGCAAAGGTTCGAGCTGGTGATAAAACAAATAGGTCCCGTCAAAAACATCACTCCCGATCACCTTATCCCCGGACAGCGCAATAAATCCGACGATCGTGCTGTCTGATCTCCTGAATTTGTCCATAAAAAACTTGAAATAATCTTCGCCCTGCAGCACATATTTTTTGTCGAGCCATTTCGACTCGTAGGCAAAAGTGGTATTCTTGAACTTCCCCTCCTGTAGCTGCCGGTCTATCTCGTGCCAGATCAACACCTGGTTCTTCCCCGAATCGAGCGTCTTGCGAAGATCGCTATTCGCATAATTCCCATAGCCGAACTTTTTTTCCTTCTCACTCCACCGCCCTTCCTCCACACACATCACCGGCACATACTGATCCTTCTCCGATGGATTGAGAATCGTATCCCGGACGATCATGCGGTCCTGTCGCCCTCCCGTGATGATCTCGCCGCCGCCGATATAGACCGATTTATTGGATTTTGTGTTAAATCGCAGCCAATGAACATTCTCAAAGGATGTCGTCCCACGCTCCGTCACCGTAACCAATCCCTTGCTGAGCGCCTCACCGAGCGGAACCACATCCATCCCGGTCGAGCCGGGCATACCCCCGCCGCCTTTGTGACGAATCGGAATAATTTTCAGGTTTCTGAAAAGCCAGGAACTATCATAATCAACGTATACCGTCTCATACGTGATCTGGGCGGAAGCCGACAACAGAAGAAATGAAAAGCAGAGGGACAAGAGACATCTCACGGGTCGATAACGATAGGTTTCCAAGATTTAGTACATTTGATTTCCAACATTTTATCTTTGCAGCCTATGGCCAGAAAAGTGCGTCTTCGATTTGCGCCAAGCCCTACCGGCGGCCTCCACCTGGGAGGCGTCCGGACCGTCCTGTATAACTACTTATATGCCCGGCGCCATGACGGTGTTTTTGTTCTGCGTATCGAAGATACCGACCAAAGCCGGTACGTACCCGGCGCCGAACAATATATTTTTGACTGCCTCCAATGGTGTGGCCTCACACCCGATGAAGGCCCCCACGTGGGCGGCGCGTATGGCCCTTACCGCCAAAGCGAACGAAAGGCCCTCGGCATCTATGAGAAATACGCCCGCCAGCTCGTCGATCAAGGTTTTGCTTACTATGCATTTGACACGCCGGAAGAGCTGGAAGCGATGCGCGAAAAATACAAAACCCCCGGGAACCCAAGCCCGACATATAATTTCGAGACGCGCCGCAAAATGCGGAACTCGCTTCATCTGCCGGCCGACGAGACCCAACGTCTTCTTGCAACCGGTACCCCATATACCATTCGTATCCGGATGGATCCCAACGAGACCATCCGTTTCACCGACATGATCCGCGGCGAAGTTGTTTTCTCCACCGACGGCATTGACGATAAAGTGCTCCTGAAAGCCGACGGTATGCCGACCTACCATTTGGCCGTTGTCGTCGATGACCATCTGATGGATATCAGCCACGCGTTTCGCGGTGAAGAGTGGCTGCCCAGCGCGCCTGTTCATATCCTGCTCTGGACCCACCTCTTTGGCATCGAAAAGATGCCGCAGTGGGCGCACCTTCCGCTGATCCTTAAACCGGACGGCCACGGCAAGCTGAGCAAACGCGACGGCGATCGCCTGGGTTTCCCAGTCTTCGCCATGAACTGGACCGACCCTAAGACCGGTGAAGCCGCAACCGGCTTTCGCGAGACCGGATTCCTCCCGCAGGCCTTTGTAAATATGCTTGCGATGCTGGGCTGGAATGACGGTTCGGGCCAGGAACTATTCACCATGGAAGAGCTGATCGAGAGCTTTTCGATGGACCGCGTCCACAAAGGCGGTGCAAGATTCGACTACGAGAAGGCGAAATGGTTCAACCACGAGTGGATCAAATGGCTGCCTGCCAGCGCCTATAGCGCTCTTGTCCGGCCCTATTTCCACGAGAACCCCGCCACCGAAACCGTGGCGGAGGCGGCAATGGCAGAACCCGATAAGGAGCAATTCGAAAAAGTCCTTGATCTCGTAAAGGAACGCTGTCACCTGCTCCCCGAATTTGCGACGCAGGCGGGCTTCTTCTTCAAGGCGCCTGTCAGCTTTGACCTCGATTCGATCCGGCCAAAATGGTCGGAGGCTAAAAAACTTTTTTTTGAGGAATGGATCCGTCGGCTGGAATCGCCGACGGCCTGGGAAGCGGCCGCCCTGGAAGTCCAGTTCAAGGAAATGGCGGCCGCAAAGGCCATCAAACCCGGTGAACTGCTGGCCCCGCTGCGGATCATGCTGGTCGGCGCCAAATTCGGTCCCGGTGTATTCGACATCGCGGTTCTTCTCGGCCGGGAAGAGACGGGCCGGCGTGTCCGGCATGTGCTGGGCATTCTTTAATTTTAGGTCTATAACCCTTCTGCATGCCTGAACAATTATCCCGCCCCATCCGGGTACTCGTCGCCAAAGTAGGTCTCGACGGTCATGATCGCGGCGCGAGGGTCATCGCCACGGCCCTTCGTGACGCCGGCATCGAAGTCATCTATACCGGCCTGCGCCAGACACCTGAAATGGTTGTTAATACCGCGTTGCAGGAAGATGTCGACGCGATCGGCATCAGCATCCTCAGCGGCGCACACATGACGGTTTTCCCTAAAGTGATGGAACTGATGAAACAAAAAGGCATGTACGATGTTCTACTGACCGGGGGCGGGATCATACCCGATGAAGACGCTCGGGAATTGCAGGCAGCCGGAGTAGGGCAACTCTTCCCGCCCGGTACCCCGACTACCGAGATCGCGGATTATATCCGCGGGTGGGTGAAGAAAAATCGCGATTTCTAAACAATCATCTTATGTATAAGACACTACACACCGACCTGACCGACAACATCCTCACGATCACGATCAACCGGCCTGACAAGCTGAACGCGCTGAACAAAACGGTGATCGGTGAGCTGGGCGAAGTGGTAGAAGAGATCTACACCAATAAAGACATCAAAAGCGCCATCCTCACCGGTGCGGGCACCAGGGCCTTTGTCGCAGGCGCCGACATCACCGAGTTCCAGGAACTCAATAAAGAAGAAGGCCAGGCGCTGTCGGCAAAAGGATCGGACGTATTTTTCCGGATTGCTTC
This sequence comes from Puia sp., assembly GCA_035501395.1. Lineage (GTDB taxonomy): Bacteria > Bacteroidota > Bacteroidia > Chitinophagales > Chitinophagaceae > Puia. The sequence continues at coordinate 4,987 of DATJWK010000025.1, read as the reverse complement.
CTGCCCCAAACCTATCGCTGCGGCCATCAACGGCTTTGCATTGGGTGGCGGATGCGAACTGGCGATGGCTTGTCATATCCGGCTCTGCGTTCCAACAGCGAAGTTCGGTCAGCCGGAAGTCAACCTCGGCCTCATTCCCGGCTATGGCGGCACCCAACGCCTGACACAACTTGTCGGCCGCGGCCGCGCTATCGAAATTATCCTTACCGGGCGGATGGTCGAAGCGACCGAAGCGCATACGATGGGTCTCGTCAACTATATCGTCGTGGAACCGGACGAACTCCTCACCGAAACACGCAAATTGCTTTCCATCATAAACGAGAAGGCGCCGCTGGCGGTGGCACGGATCATCGAATGCGTTAATATCGCCGCGGGAGATGGCATTGCCAATTCGGATACCTGGGAACCCGATCCGTTTGGCGGTGAAAGCGAGAGTAAGCCGGCGAACGGGTTCCTGCGGGAGCAAATAGCATTTGGGGAATGTTTTGGTACCGCAGACATGAAGGAAGGGGCGGCGGCATTCCTGGAAAAAAGAAAGCCCCGCTTTCGCGGGGCCTGAATAAACGCCCCTACTCCGACCTTAAGCTCTGCACCGGGTTCGCCACCGCCGCGCGGATCGCCTGCACTGCTACCGTCGCCAGCGCAATCGCAATCGCGGCCCCACCCGCTCCCGCAAACACCCACCAGTGGATCGACGTCCGGTATGCATAATCGCCCAACCATCCGCTCATCAGCCACCATCCGACCGGGAATGCCAGTACGCACGCCACCAGCACCCACTTGACAAAATCCCGCGACAACAACGCCGCCAACCCTTGCGTCGACGCACCCAATACCTTGCGGATGCCGATTTCCTTCGCGCGCCGCGAAGCGCTGTACGCCGCCAGCCCGAACAACCCCAAACAGGAGATAAAGATCGCGAGCGCCGTGAAAATGCCGGCTAACCGCCCGGTTAGTGTCTCGGTTTTAAACAGCTTGTCGAACTGCTCATCCATGAACTGATATTCGAAGGGATACCCTGGATTCCCGGCCTTCATCACCGCACCGATCTTTTCCATCGCGCCCGCCAAATCATTCCCCGGCTTTACCCGTATGGTCATATAATTCGCCTCCTGCGGCGCCCCATACATCACGACTGGTCCCGCCGAGGACGCATACGCGTTGTCGTACATATAATCATGCACAATCCCGATGATCTTCAGGGCCCGCTGATCCATATGGATCACCGCCCCCGGCTTGGCATAGTCACCTACCAGTTTCGCCATACTCTCGTTGATCACGATGTTGTTATCCTCGGAATGCGTATCGTCCCGGAACCCCCGCCCCGCAATGATCTTCATCCCCGTTGTCTCGAAAAAGCTGGCCGTCACCTGCTCGTTCTCAATGTCCACATTCTTTCCTGCCGGCTTTCCCGGCCATTGATAGTCATCCGTCGACCACCAACCCATATTTAGAACATCTCCCTGGCTGAGGGCCGCATTTTCCACCACACCCGTATGGATCAGCTCCGACCGCAACGCGTCGAAATGCGGCAGGATATTCCCCTGTACCTTTGTAATAAGCAGATTATTCCTGTCGAAGCCCCAATCGCGCGTGCGCGTAAAATTGATCTGCTGATAGACGATCGTCGTACAAATGATCAGGAGGATACTGACGGAGAACTGCGCCACGACCAACCCCTTTCGGACAAATGCCACCCGGCTGCCTACCCGAAGCCGCGCCCCATTCAACACCGAAATAGGTGAGAAAGACGAAAGATAAAACGCCGGATAGCTCCCCGCCACTATCCCTGTCAACAACCCGGTCCCCAACAAAGCGGTCCAATGCACCGGATTCAGCATGTCCACCGTTAGCTGTTTGCCCACCAACTGGTTGAATGACGGGATCACGGCATAAATGATCCCCACCGCAATCAAGGTCGATACAAACGATAGCACCAGGGACTCACCGATGAACTGCCAAACGAGTTTGCCCCGGCCCGCACCGATCACTTTCCGTATACCTACCTCTTTTGCGCGCTCCGCCGATTTCGCCGTTGAAAGGTTCATGAAATTGATGCAAGCGATGAGCAGGATGATCACCGCAATCAGGGAGAACAATCGCACGAATCGGATATCTCCTTTCCCATCGGGATGACCGTCGGTAAAATGCCAAAACAAGTGCCAGTTGTTCATCGGAAAGAGAAAGCACTCCGTCTTCAGCCCGTCCAGCCTGGATGCCAGAAAATGTTCCAGCTGACGATCCACCGCCGCCGGATTTGCCCCGGGCGCCAGTTCGACATAGGTCGCGGCGCCATTGGCGCCCCAGTTCTTTGCCCAGGGAACGCTGGCCTCGAAGTTGGCAAACGGTTCCATCCAGCCGAAGCGTATCGTGGAATTTGCCGCCATATCCTTGAACACTCCCGTAACCGTATAGTTATCCTTGTGGTCCACCCGGATCGACCTGCCAACCACATCGGCGCTTCCAAACAACTTCTCCGCCAGCGTCTCGCTGATCACGATCGAATGCATCTCGTCGAACGCATGAGACCGCTCACCAAAGACAAAATGCAGGTCCAACATCGACATCAAAGCCGGGTCGCCGAAATTGCCTTGCTCCGTAAGCACCTTGTCCCCAACTCCCAGCGATTGGGTCAGTTCCGAACTGTTGTTGGTTCGTGCCATCCGCCGGATCCCGGGGATCTCCGCCAGGATCGCCGGCCCAAGCAGCGGCGGCGTGGCCGAGAACGTTCCCGTCTGCCCGTTGTGTACCTGCCTTTCCATTACGCGGTATATCCGGTCATGAGCTGGGACCGAATGGTTAAACTCCATTTCATCCTCGATCCACAACAAAATGAGCCCTGCGCAGGCTATGCCCACCGCAAGACCGGAAATATTAAGGATGCTGAATCCACGATTCTTTCGCAGGTTGCGAAAAGCAGCGAGAAAATAATTTCGGAGCATGTGACGATCGTTTGAAACCAGGGGTGCCAACCGGATGCCAGATTTATAGCCGGTTCGTTTTCAGGTTCTTATCTGGGACGCGCGATTATACCTTGTACGTTTTCGCAACACCGGCTGTTCACAATCGAAAAATTCCTTATTTTACAGCCGCTAAAGCCAATATCGATGCATCTCCAGAAGTCGCTTATCTACACGATTATCTTCCTTATCTTTTTATGCGGCGTCTATGAAATAAAAAGCGGTAACGTCCGCGATTTCGCTTACTACAAGAACACTACGGAACCTGTTTATTGCACTGTCCCCGGTGACTGGCTTATCTACGGCGCCGTTGGATTGTTTGTGATCATCAGCTATACGTTCAGTAAGATAAAAAATTAATTCACCTGCCTCTTCCACGCAACCCCTAAACCCCTTCGCCCCCTTCCGACCCTTGCTTGCTGCCCGGCCCCTAAATCCTAAACCGTTTTTCGCTTCGTTCATTTTCACCCCGTCTTCCTCATAAACGGTTTCCACCACCCAGGTATGCGCGTTAGACCCCTGCGAGTCGATGCGGCCATTTTGCAATGTGTAGTGGCGCCTGCAACGGGTCGTCGGTATCTTTCGCATAGAAGATAAAAACACGTCAAAAAACGACTTACCTTTGGCCCTCCAAAACGTTATAAATGGAATACCGGATCGAAAAAGATACAATGGGTGAAGTGAAAGTGCCCATCGACGCTTATTACGGCGCCCAAACCCAACGCAGCGTAGAGAATTTCCCGATCGCCCGGGATATCAACAAAATGCCCAAAGAGATCATTCGCGCGTTTGCTTATCTCAAAAAAGCCGCTGCCCTGACCAACGTCGATGCCGGCGTTCTTGGTAAGGACAAGGCCGACCTCATCGGCCGGGTTTGTGATGAGATCCTCAACGGTTCGCTCGATGCGTGGTTTCCATTGGTCGTCTGGCAGACAGGCAGCGGCACCCAAAGCAATATGAACGTCAATGAAGTCATCGCCTTCCGCGGACACGTGCTCAACGGCGGCAAACTGACCGACAAGGAGAAATTTCTTCACCCCAACGACGACGTCAATAAGTCCCAGTCATCCAACGATACCTTTCCAACGGCCATGCATATCGCCGCATACCAGATGCTGGTGAAGACGACGATCCCCGGGATCGAAGCCCTCCGCGACACGCTTGCCGCGAAAAGCCGCCAATACATGCGCGTGGTAAAGATCGGTCGCACGCATTTTATGGATGCGACGCCGCTGACTGTCGGCCAGGAATTCAGCGGTTATGTCAGTCAGTTGGATCATGGGCTCAAAGCCATCCGCAACACGCTGGCGCATCTTTCCGAGCTGGCCCTGGGCGGCACAGCCGTTGGTACCGGGATCAATACGCCGCCCGGCTACGACGTCAACGTTGCCAGACATATCGCAACCCTTACCGGTCTGCCCTTCATAACGGCCGCCAATAAGTTCGAAGCCCTCGCCGCTCACGACGCCATTGTCGAGGCCCACGGCGCCCTCAAAACCGTTGCGGTAAGCCTCATGAAGATCGCCAACGACATTCGCATGCTCTCTTCCGGCCCCCGCAGCGGCATCGGCGAGATCCATATCCCTGACAACGAGCCCGGGTCTTCGATTATGCCCGGCAAGGTCAACCCAACACAATGCGAGGCGCTGACGATGATCGCCGCGCAGGTGCTGGGCAACGATGTCGCTATCAATGTCGGCGGCGCGACCGGCCACTTCGAGCTAAACGTTTTCAAGCCGGTGATGATCTACAATTTCCTCCACAGTGCGCGGCTGATCGGCGACGGCTGCAACAGTTTCAACGTTCATTGCGCGAATGGAATCGAACCGATCGAAGCGAATATCCGCAAGCACGTGGACAACTCGCTGATGCTCGTCACCGCTCTCAATACAAAGATCGGATACTACAAGGCTGCCGAGATCGCGCAAAAAGCCCACAAGGAAGGGACAACACTAAAAGAAATGGCCGTACGCCTCGGGTATGTCACGCCGGAGCAGTTTGACGAGTGGGTGCGACCGGAGGATATG
>DATJWK010000024.1:0-32809 GCA_035501395.1 Puia sp. | reverse complement strand
CTCTGCCTGCACTTCCTTTTCGAGCACGGTCATGATCTTGCCGACCATTCCGTCAATTTCCTTGTCCGTCAGGGTTCGTTCTTCATCCAGAAAAGTCAGGCTTAATGCCAATGATTTCTTGTCCGAACCCAGCTTCTCACTTTCAAATATATCGAAAAGCTTTACTTCCCGCAATTTGTCCAGCCGGGCGCCGTGGATCGCTTTTTCCACGCTTGCATACGGCAGGCCCTTTCCGACCAACATCGCCAGGTCGCGATAAACCGGCAATTGGCGGGGCAGTTCCCTGAATTCGATCTTCCTGGCGGCGGCCAATGCCATGAAGCTATCCCAGTGAATGTCTGCGAACAGCACGTCCTGACGGATGTCGAATTGCCGGAGGACTTCCGCATTTACCATACCCGCTTTCAGGAGAGGGGCCCCGGTTCCCGGGCTTACGGCGAGCCCCATGACCAGCTTCGTGTCGCTCAAGTCGCTCCAACCGCTGAATTCAAGTCCCATCAATTCGAAAAGCCGTTCGCAGCAGCCTTTCAAATAGTAGAAATCGGCCGGTTTTCCCTTTTCTTTCCAGCCGTCTTCGGCAAGATTTCCCGTAAGGTAGAGACAGAGATGATTTACCTCCCGGTAGTCTCCCACGCCGCCGGTCGAATAGGTCTTTCCGAATTCAAAGAACCGCAGGCGGCCGCTTTTTCGGTTCAGGTTCCAGGCGATCGACTCCAGCCCGGTCTCGAGCATGGAGGGGCGCATAATGTTCAGTTCCGCGCTCAGGTTATTGATCATTTTCACCGCAGACCCAAGCTCGTGTCCGGTAAAATAGGCACTATTGGTGATGGAATTGGTCAGGATCTCGTTAAATCCCTGCCCCACCAGCCAGCTGGCCGTCTCACGCTTCCAGCCGGTTTGGGAAGGATTGTTCTCCACCGATGGGGACAGGGTGATGGCCCCGGGGATCGCGATATTATCGAGCCCGTCTATCCGCATGATCTCTTCCACGATATCCGCCGGCAGGCTCACGTCCGGCTTGTGCCACGGCACGGTAAGCTGAATGCCGTCCCGGTCCTCCCCGGCGATCCCGAAACCAAGGCTGAGGAGTATGTTCGTTACCGCACCGGGAGCGTAATCTTTTCCGCTTAATTTCCTAAGGTAGGCGTAGGTCAATCCAACCTGGCGTTTTGCCTCATTTCCCGGGTAGGCATCCACGATGGCCGATGCGACCTTTCCACCGGCAAGCCGGAGGATCAACCCGGCCGCTCTTTTCAAGGCCGCGACCGTGCCGGAAATATCCATCCCTTTCTCGAAATGCAGCGCCGCATCGGTGCGGAGCCCATGCCGGAATGAGGTCTTGCGGACGACGGTGGGTTGGAACCACGCGCTTTCGAGAAAAATATTCGTGGTGGTTTCGCTGATGCCGCTATTCAACCCGCCAAAAACTCCCGCCATGGCGAGCCCGCCCTTCGCATCGCAGATCATCAGATCGTCGGCCGACAGTTTCCGTTCTTTTCCATCCAGTGTTACAAAAGGAGTTCCTTCCGGAAGGTTCGTTACGATGATCTTCCGGCCGTTGATCCGGTCGAGGTCGAACGCGTGGAGCGGTTGTCCAAGCTCATGGAGTACGAAATTGGTGGTGTCGACGATATTGTTGATAGACCGGATACCGATCGCTTTTAACTTGTCTTGCATCCAACGCGGCGATTCCCCGATCGAGATCCCCGTGATACTGATACCGGAATAGCGTCCGCAGGATCGGGGATCCTGGATTTGCACGTCGACCGGCAACGCATTTTCGGTTGGCGCCAGCGGATCTACCGGGGGCATTACCGGCCGGTAGGCCTTATTTTCATGGTGCGACAGCCAGGCACAGAGGTCCCGGGCTACGCCCCAATGGCTCATGGCATCGGGGTGATTCGGTGTCAGCCCGATCGAGATCAGGGTGTCGGAATAGGGTTTGAAATAGTCCGCGGCCGCCATCCCTACGCGGGAATCCGCAGGCAATACGAGGATACCGGCGTGACTTTCGCCCAGCCCGATCTCGTCTTCGGCGCAGATCATACCCTGGCTTTCGACCCCCCTGATCTTTGCTGTCTTCAGCGTGACCGGCTCCCCGCCGACGGGGTAAATCGTCGTACCCGGACGTGCGACCACCACTTTTTGACCTACCGCCACATTGGCCGCTCCGCAAACGATGGAAAGCGGCTCCGGGCCGCCGACGTCCACCCGGGTCAGCTTTAGCTTATCTGCGTTGGGGTGCTGAACGCACTCCAGCACTTCCCCGATCACCAGCCCCTTCAAACCGCCTTTCACCGCCTCGAAATGCTCCAATCCTTCTACTTCCAGCCCGATAGAGGTCAGGATACGGGAAAGCCGCTCCGGCTCGATCGAAACAGGTAAATAATCACAAAGCCAATTGTAACTGATGGTCATCGGCAATTCCTTTTTGCTTGGATCGCAAAGATAATCCTCTATGAGCAGCAGAAAACCGGCGGAAAAAAAAACAAATTTCCGGCCGGATCGTTTTAGGTCTGGCCCAACATGACAAATATTGTAAATCTGTCAAAATTTGGCAATCAATTGTTAAACCATAAAGTGGCCGATAATTTGCCATTAAACCAGGGGAGCGATCCCTTGTCGAAGCTTTAAACTTATCAAAACCACCCAAAAACTCCTGTATGCGTAACCTTTATCTGGCACTGATCGCGTCGGTTCTTTTCGCCCAGTTTTCCTGCGGGCCCACCTATGTCGTTCAAAGTTCGGCGCCTCCGCCCCAAGCTCCGCCTGCTCCGGAAGCCACCTATCAGAATTTTTACGATGCCCTGAGCCCTTATGGCGAATGGATCAATAATCCCGAGTACGGCTATGTTTGGATGCCGAATGCAGGTCCGGATTTCAAACCGTATGCGACCAACGGGAACTGGGTGTATACCGAGGAAGGCTGGGCCTGGAACTCCAATTATGCATGGGGTTGGGCTCCGTTTCACTACGGCCGCTGGTTCTACGAGGATGGATATGGCTGGATGTGGATGCCCGGAAACGAATGGGCGCCGGCCTGGGTGACCTGGCGCCGCAGTCCGGATTACTATGGCTGGGCGCCGCTCGGACCGAACGTAAGCATGACCGTTGCCGTTGGGGGCGGTTATAACCCGCCTCCGCACTATTGGTGCTTTGTTCCGCATCAGTATGTCACGAGCCCGCATATGAACAACTACTATGTCAACGAGCAGCAGAACGTCACGATCATCAATAATACGACGGTTATTCACAACACGACGATCGTAAACAACAACTACAACAATACGACGGTTGTCAACAACCGTGGCAATAACAATCGCGTCACCGTTAACAACTATGCGGGCGGCCCGGATGCGGGAGAAGTCGCCAGAGTGACCGGAGCTTCCCTACGGCCGGTTGCCGTTGTTGAAAGCAATATGCCGGGAGCGAACAGAACCGAAGGATCGTTCGCGATCTACCGTCCGAGGATCAATACAGCGCCGCAAGGGAATAGCGGGAATACCGGTAATGGCGGAGCGGCTTTCCACCCCGCCCCTGCCCCGACGCGTATTCAGACGCTGAACAATGTCCGTCCCGTCAATACGACGATCTATTCCGGTAACCGGGGTCCGGGCAACAATACGACGATCAACAATACGACGATCAACAATAACACCACGAATACCAATATCACGAACAATAACAACGCGAACAACAATAACACGAACAACAATATCTACAACAATTCGCGTCCTAACCCGAATCCGAATAATCCCGGCCAGCAGGGGAACCCGAATGAATTCCGGCCGAATGGCCAGCAGGGGAACCCGAATGAATTCCATCGCAATGACCCGCAGCCAAATGGCCAACAGCCGAACAATACCCGTTTCATTCCGGGATCGACCACCAACAACGGCAATCCGGCTGTTACGCCGGCCACGACGGGTGCGGCCGGGAACACGTTCCAGCCCCAACCCAATAACCGGCTGCCGGCTACCGGCGCCGGCAATGGCACTGGGCCCGGTTACCGGAACAATGGGAACGGGAACGGAAATGGCAATGGTTTGCGGGTTAACGGGAATGCCAGCAATGGCAACAATGGAAATAACGGAAACGGCCGCGGCAACGGCGGGAGCGGCAACGTCCGCCCTGCGCCGCCAGGCACGGGTGGCAGCCAGGTCAGGCCTTTCCCAAAACCTAAAGACACTACCCGGCGCGCCAATGGCCGGCCCTAGCATCGATGGTTGTACCCGACACCGAATTATTTTAAGCATTACTATGAAAAGACAAAGCCGGCACTGCATCAAAAGCAGCAGCCGGCTTAGTTTTTGGCTGAAGGTTTTATGGGCGAAACCGGCGAAACCACATTCTGTAGTTTAGCTATTCCGGCAAAATTTTTGCCCCTAATTCTTTCTGCACAGAAAGTGTGAATTTTGTTTCCAAAAGGACTGAAAACTTTTTTAAATTGTGGATAGCTCGTTGGGGACTGTGCATAAACGTGGATAACCGGTGGACAAACAGGTGAATTTCTATAGGAAAAATATAGAAAAAGAAAAATCTCGCCGGTAAAGATCAGGAGTTCTATATTCGCCCTCCTGACTCAAAGGGATAACATTCTGTTCACGTTGCCGTAACAATATCTTAATAAAAGCGAGGAGAGAATACACCCAATGAGCTCCGATAGAGGCTGGACACCCTATTTCTTCATTTTCTGGACGGTTGACTCATTATGGATCTCACTAATCTGAACCTGAACAAGGATCGAAACAAGCTCAGGCGCAAGCCTTCCCTGGACCTGGGCACCATGGTCTACGGCAAAGTACCCCCCCAGGCCAAGGATCTCGAAGAAGCTGTACTGGGCGCCATTATGCTCGAAAGCGGCGCTTTCGATACGGTAGTCGAAATCCTGAAACCGGAGTGTTTTTACCTCGAGGGGCATCAGCGCATTTACCGTGCGATGCAGGGGTTGGCTCACAAAAGTCAGCCGATCGACATCCTGACGGTGGTTGAGGAGCTCAGGTTCAGACAGGAGCTGGAGATGATCGGCGGCGCCTATTACGTCACCAAGCTGACCAATTCCGTCGTCAGCAGCGCGAATATCGAAACCCATTCGCGGATAATTCTGCAAAAATTCATCCAGCGCGAGCTGATCCGGATCAGCGGTGAGATCATTGGCGACGCCTATGAGGATAGCACCGATGTTTTCGATCTGCTGGACGATGCGGAAAGCAAGTTGTTCGAAATCACCAACAACCACCTGCGCAAGAATTTCGATAGCATCGATACGGTGCTCGTCAAAACGATCCAGCGTATCGAAGACCTGCGCCACCGGCAGGACGAGATCACGGGTGTTCCCAGCGGATTTCCCAGCCTGGACCGGGTTACTTACGGCTGGCAATCCACCGACCTGATCATCCTGGCAGCCCGGCCCGCAGTCGGGAAAACCGCATTTGCGCTCAATCTCGCGCGGAATGCCGCCTTACATCCGACAAAGCCGGTTCCTGTCGCGTTCTTCAGCCTGGAAATGAGTTCGGCACAGCTCGTCCAGCGCATCCTCAGTGCGGAGAGCGAGATCTTTATGGAAAAGATCGCCCGCGGCCGTTTGGAAGAGCATGAAATGAAGCAACTGTACAAAAAAGGCATCGATCGCCTCGCAAAAGCGCCGATCTTCATCGATGACACGCCCGCGCTGAATATCTTTGAATTGCGCGCGAAATGCCGCCGGTTAAAGAATAAGCACAACGTCGGGTTTATTATCATCGACTATTTGCAGTTGATGAGCGGGGCCGGCGACAACCGGAACGGCAACCGCGAGCAGGAGATCAGCCGCATCTCCCGCGACCTGAAGGGTTTGGCAAAGGAGCTTCAGGTTCCCATCATTGCGCTTTCCCAATTGTCCCGGGCTGTAGAATCCCGAAAAGAGGGGGAGAAGATCCCGCAGTTAAGCGATCTGCGGGAATCCGGCGCCATCGAACAGGACGCCGATATGGTAATGTTCCTTTACCGTCCTGAATACTATGGGATTACCGCCAATGAAAGTGGGGAAAGCAACAAGGGAGAGACCCACGTAAAGATTGCCAAGCACCGCAATGGTTCGCTGGAGACGATCAAGCTCCGGGCCCTGTTGCATATCCAGAAATTCACCGAATACGGCAATGATGATTTCGGCGGGATCGGGTTGCCTACGGGTGGAAGCTGGAAACCGGTGCAGGACGACGAAGGCGGAGGCGCCCGGCTCTACATCCAGGCGGGAAGCCGGATGAAGGATTTGCCGATGGATGACGACGAAGCGCCCTTCTAGGTCTCAATGTGAATTTTCATGACCCTTCCCTTATTTTACATGGCATCCGGCGATCGGGAGGAGATCCGGCCCGGCGGTAGGGAGGAGATCCGGCGCGGCGATCGGGAGGAGATTCGGCTGGACGAAGACAATTCGCGTCATATCGTCCAGGTGCTACGCATGGGGCCCGGGGAAGACCTGCTGCTGGCGGACGGGAAGGGTAATCTGCTGACCGCCAGGATCAAAGACGCCGACAAAAAAAAATGCCTCGTAAGCATCACCACCAGGGCGTTCTACCCTCCGCCCGAAAAAAAAGTCGCTATCGCCATCTCGCCGCTAAAGAACGCTTCGCGGTTTGAGTGGTTCCTGGAGAAGGCCACGGAGATCGGCGTACGGGAGATAATCCCGCTGGTGACCGACCGGACGGAACGCCTGCATCTTCGGACGGAACGCCTGCAAAACATCCTGGTCAGCGCCATGCTCCAGTCCAGGCAAGTGTGGCTCCCTCTCCTGCATCCGCCTGCGTCTTTTCGGGATGTTATCGGCAATTTCAACTATGATCGCCGCCTGATCGCCTGGCTCGGCGACCCTCAAAACAACGGGTATCCGATGCCCGATAAAAAGCCGACGCTGATCCTGATCGGGCCCGAAGGAGATTTTACCCCCGGCGAAGCCGCCGCAGCGCTGGAGCGTGAATTTGTTCCGGTGACATTGGGGGTAAACCGGCTGAGGACGGAGACGGCCGGCGTGGTGGCGGCCACACTGCTGTGTATTGGCTCACCCTAATCAACCGACATGAACTTTTTGAGCAGCGGCTCATCGCTTCTGGTACTGCCAGTTGCGGGACTTTCCCGCTTCCAGCCACTCCACCGTCGTCGCCACCCGTTTGTCGCGGGTGGTGTCGGTCTTTGCTTCGGTGATCCATTCGATATATTCCCGGCGGTGAGACGGGGGCATCCGATCAAAAAAGGTCTTTGCCGTTTTACTTTTTTTTAGTGCCGCGGCCAGCGCCGGGGGAACCGGCAATTCTGCTTTTGGCTCCCTTTTTGGAGCAGGCTTTTTGATTCCCTGTTCGTTGAGTTTGGCGGCTTCGCCGATCAATGCCAGCAAGGTCTTGTCTGCCGGCAGGTCCTTCAGCGTCGTAAGGCGCTCCAAATGTCCCATCGATGTCTTGTTCTTCACCTGCAAAATTCCCTTGGGGTCCTTCAACAGGGAGGCATTCCAAAAGCCAAACGCGCAATGCTGTTTAAAGCTCGCCATATTGCAAAGCAGACCGCCGCTATATTCAAAGAACGGCATCCCCCATTTTACCGTTTCTTCGACGCCGGGGCAAGCCTGATGCACCAGCTTGCGGATATGCGTGAGGATCGGCCGGGCGAACTCGGCGGATTTGGCGATATAGGCGTCGATGCGCGGATCGGTAGTCATTTTATCTTTTTTTTCAGCCGGGAATTTAACAATTCTACCCCAAATGCAAAAGCCATCGAAAAATAGATATAGCCCTTGTCGATATGCGAATGGTGGAACGGCTCCAGTCCATCGAAGACGAGGCTAAATCCCACCATCAGTAAAAACGACAGGGCAAGCACCTTCAAGGTCGGCCGCCGGTTGATAAATGCGGCAATCCCGCCGGAGAAAAAGAACATCAGGATCATCGCAATCACCACTGCCGTGATCATTACGGCTACCTGCTGCGCCAGGCCAACCGCGGTGATGATGCTGTCAAAGGAGAATACGGTATCCACCAAAACGATCTGCGCAGCTGTTGCGGCAAATGACCGATCGTCCGAACCGCCTGCCGGCTTTTCCCCCGAAGCATCGCCTTCCAGCCGGTTGTGCAATTCGCCGACCGTCTTGTACAGCAGGAAAAGTCCGCCCGCGAGCAAGATCAGGTTACGGATGCTGAACCCCCGCCCAGCGACCGTCAGCAGTTCCCGGTTACCGTTGGTTACCAGCCAGCCGAGGCACAACAGGAGACCCGATCGGATCAGGATACCTGCGATCATCCAGACGCGCCGGGCATCGAGGCGCTTTGAAGCCGGCAGGCGCACGATCAGGATCGAGACAAAAATGACGTTATCGATGCCAAGTACGATTTCCAGCAAGATAAGCGTGACAAGGCTGACCAGTGAATTCACGTTGAATAACTCATGCATGTTCGAGCGCTTTACAAATTCTTCCTGCTATAAATGGCCCCTCATAGATAAAACCGGTCCAAACCTGAACCAATGCGGCACCCGCAGCGATCTTTTCCCGGGCATCGGACCCGGAAAAAATACCGCCGGAAGCGATTACCGGGATTTGCCCGCCAACTTTTTGGCAGATGTGACGGACGACCGCCGTGGACCGCTCCCGCAATGGCGCTCCGCTTAGTCCCCCGGCGCCGATCCGCTCCAGGCGCTCCGCCGGAGTCACCAGTCCCTGACGGCTGACGGTTGTGTTGGTAGCCACCAGCCCATCGAGCCGGATTTCCAACGCCAGCGACAGCACGTCGTCCAACTGTTTCGGCTCGAGGTCGGGTGCGATCTTTAAAAGCAGCGGTCGCGGCCGGTTCTTTTTTTCGGCCGCCAGCGCCTGATTGACCGCCTGCAGGCGGGTGAGTATGCGGCGCAGCGCTTCTTTCTCCTGTAACTCCCGCAGCCCGGGTGTATTTGGCGAACTGACATTGACCACAAAATAGTCCACCATATCAAACAACGACCGGAAGCAGATCTCATAGTCTTTCCAGGCCTCCTCATTCGGTGTGGTCTTGTTCTTCCCGATGTTGCCGCCCACGATCAACCGGCGGCCCGGCACGGCCCGCCAGCGCCGCAGTCGCTCCGCGATCACGGCTACGCCGTCGTTGTTAAACCCCATCCGGTTAACCAGCCCTTCGTCCTGCGGCAGGCGGAAAAGCCGCGGCTTCGGATTGCCTTCCTGCGCCACCGGCGTGACCGTCCCGATCTCTACGTATCCGAAGCCCAGTGCGGCCAATTCTCTCAGATAGCGCGCATTCTTGTCAAAGCCCGCACCAAGCCCTACCGGGTTTGCAAAATCCAATCCGAAAATATGTCGTTCGAGGCCCTTGTCTTCCTCCGGTCTGCAAGCCCATTCCGCCAGCCGGCGGGTCGGACCCCAACCGCATATGAGCCACAGACACTGCATGGAGAAATGATGAACGCCCTCTGCCGGAAACATGAAAAGGATCGAACGCAAGATCTTGTACATAGGGTGCGAAGATACGTATCCATGAAAATTCGTAACTTTATGACCGAAAGTTGCATAAACAACCAAAATAGATCCTATGCAGGAAGCGTATATCGTAGCCGGTTACCGCACGGCGGTCGGCAAATCCAAACGCGGAAAGTTTCGTTTTTATCGCCCGGATGACATGGCCATAGCCGTTATCAAAGGCCTACTCGCATCGGTACCTCAACTGGACCCGCATCTCGTGGATGATGTCATCGTAGGCAACGCCGTCCCGGAAGCAGAACAGGGCCTGCAGGTAGGGCGGATCATCGCCGCCCGCGCGGTCGGTATCCACGCGCCCGGGGTAACGGTCAACCGGTACTGCGCGAGCGGCCTCGAGACGATCGCGATGGCCACCGCCAAGATCCGCGCCGGAATGGCCGATTGTATCATTGCCGGTGGAACGGAGAGCATGAGCATGGTGCCGCAGGCCGGTTGGAAAACAGTGCCCGCCTATTCCATCGCCGCTGACGATCCCGACTATTATCTCAATATGGGTCTGACCGCAGAAGCGGTCGCCAGGGAATTCAACGTGAGCCGGGAAGACCAGGACCTCTTCTCCTACCAATCTCATCAGAAGGCGATCCAGGCCATAAAGGGCGGGTTTTTCAAAGGGGGGATACTGCCGTTGCCGGTCGAAGAAATTTATGTGGACGAAAAGGGACGGCGCCAGCAAAGGAGCTATGTCGTCGATACCGATGAGGGTCCGAGGGCCGATACCTCGCTGGAGGCCCTGGCGAAACTGAAGCCCGTCTTTGCCGCCGGTGGTTGCATTACGGCCGGCAATTCTTCTCAAACAAGCGACGGCTCGGCGTTTGTCATCGTCATGGGCGAGAAGCTGGTCAAAGATCTCGGGCTGAAGCCGATCGCCAGACTGGTTGCCTGTGCCAGTGCCGGCGTACCTCCCCGCATCATGGGCATCGGACCGGTGGAAGCGGTTCCCCGGGCGCTCCGGCAGGCAGGGATGAACCTCGGCCAGATCGATCTCGTTGAGCTCAATGAGGCGTTTGCATCCCAGGCCCTTGCCGTTATACGCCGGTTGGAGATGGATCCCGGCATCGTGAATATAAATGGCGGTGCAATCGCGCTGGGTCATCCCCTGGGGTGCACCGGTTGCAAGCTTACTATTCAACTGATCCACGATATGAAACGATTGAATAAAAAGTATGGGATCGTCACGGCTTGCGTTGGCGGCGGCCAGGGCATCGCGGGCATTATAGAAAATCTTAATTAACCGTACATATACTCATTTTTTGCGCAGGCCCCCCAAAAAGGGGGCTTTTTAGAACCTCATATCATAAATAGTTTTAACTTGCCTTGTAGTTGAAATACTTACGGAATCTACTTTTACACAATGATTCGAGTTTTTATTACCGATGATCATGAAATCTACTTAGAAGGGCTGGCGCTGCTGTTGAGCAAACAAGAGGGGATAGAAGTAACCGGTACAGCTACCTGCGGCAAGGAGTTGCTTGACCGGGTACACCAGGGGCTGGAGGCAGACATTTTGTTGCTGG
This sequence comes from Puia sp., assembly GCA_035501395.1. Taxonomy (GTDB): domain Bacteria; phylum Bacteroidota; class Bacteroidia; order Chitinophagales; family Chitinophagaceae; genus Puia. The sequence goes on along the minus strand of DATJWK010000024.1, from coordinate 21,802 downwards.
ATGTGTATCTGCCGGATATGCCGGAAGAAGCAATCCTGCAACAGATCAGGATGGCTTATCCGGACTTGCGCATCGTGTATCTTACCTTGTTGCGCGGTACCCGTTACGTGCACAAGCTCGCCAAATACAACATCCAGGGTTATATACTGAAAAATGCATCGCTCGAAGAATTGCTGACTGCTCTTCACGCCGTGCACGGCGGCGGCCGATACTTCAGCAAGGATATTCATATCGGCGACCGGGATGAGGATTTTCGCAACACCATCACGATCGAAGACCGGCAGATTGACGAGATCCTTTCCCGCCGCGAGCTGGAAGTTCTGCGCCTGATATGCAAAGAATACAGCAATGCGGAAATTGCCGAAAAACTTTTCCTCAGCGTAAGCACCGTCGAGACGCATCGCAAGAATCTCATCGCCAAACTGGGTGTCAACAACACCGTGGGTCTTGTCAAATTCGCCCTGCGCAACAACCTCACGGATTAGTTTTCCCGGCGGTGGATTTGCCCCCGCGGGTCGCCAATTTGCCGAAAGATGAGTATCTTGGGTGAAACGAACGACCCTTCCGGTGAAGCGACTATTTCCCCTGCTGCTCCTGCCTTTGACGCTGTCCCTTTACGGGCAGTCGGATTCACTCAGTGTCCGGAATACGTATCATCGAGCCATGAAGCTTACGGAAGCGGAGGCCGACTCCATCAGCTATTACGCCAACTATATCGCCCACATCTACGACACGGATCACTGGCCGGAAGCCAGGGTAATGTCACTGCGGCTTTTCGGCTATTACTACGAGAACAAAGCCCATTTCCCCCAGGCTATCGACTATTACCTTCAGGCGTTGGAAGCCGCCCGCAAGTCCGGGTATATCGGATATCAGACACATATCCTGACCGATCTGGCCGCGGTTTATACCGAGAATATGAACCTGCCCGACAAGGCCAAAGAGATCTATCTGGAATGTGTCCGGCTCAATCGGCAGCTCGGCGACGCCCATTCTCTGCTGAATTCTTATATCAACCTCAGCGCGATCTACAACCGGCTGGGCCTGTATGACAGTGCGCTGATCCTGTTGAACGAAGGCTTGCGTATCGGAAAGCCACTGGAGGCGAATGGCACGGACGATCTGACAACCCTGTATAACAACCTGGGCACTACCTATTACCACTTGAAAAAATTCGATCGGTCCATTGACTATTTCCGGGACAACTACCGCCATGATGTGGTCAGCCATTCCCCGTCCCGGCAGGCCGATGTTTGGCTGGACGTTCTGAATATGGCCGATTCCTATTCGGAGGAAGGCCGGTATGACTCGGCAGGCAAGTATGCCGACATGGCTTTGCAGCTGGCCCGGCAGCTGGGGTCGAAAAGTAAAGAAAAAGACAGCTACCAGATCCTCGCCCAGCTATACCAGCATCGCGCCGACTACAAAAAGGCCTGGCAATACCAACGCGACTGGTATAGCCTCGACACCGAACTTGTCAATGCCGGTACCTATAAGGCGATCGCCGAACTACAGGAAAAATATCAGGCCCGCGAGCGGGACAACGAGAGACTGCTTCTTCAATCGGAGATCAATCAGCAGCGGTTCCACAACCGGATCATGATGATCATGGCCATCAGCCTGCTGTTGATCGCCATTGCCGCGGCCATATCGTTTATGGTCAAGCGAAGGGCGAACCGGTTGCTGCAGGCGACCAACGACCAGATCGTCCGGCAAAACGAACGGCTATCCGAGCTGAACTACGAAAAAAACTCCCTGATCAGCATCGTGTCACACGATCTCAGCACCCCTTTCGCCAGCATCAGCATGTGGCAGCAATTGTTACTCAACGAAAAGGACAACCTCACGGCCAGCCAGCGAAAGGCGCTTGAGCGCATCGCCCAGGCGACCCACTATGGGGAAAAGCTGATCCGGCACATCCTCGACGTGGAAAAGGCGCAGACCAGCCAGCATAAGGTCCGGCTGGAAAACATGGACTTACGCATCTTCGCGGAATCCCAGATCGACAATTTTATGCCGGTCGCCGCCAGCAAGAACATCCGGCTGCACCTGGAGTGTCCGAACCGGTCCATTTACATTCTCAGCGATCCGCAATTGTTGGGACGGATGCTGGACAACCTGTTATCCAACGCGATCAAGTATACGGAAACCGGGAAGAATGTCTGGATGAGCGTCAGCGATGACCGGGACGCCATCAGCATCAAGGTGCGCGACGAAGGGGTAGGCATCCTGCCCGACGAGTTGCCCCATCTCTTTTCCAAGTACAGTAAGATTTCCTCCAAACCGACCAGCGGCGAGACGTCGAACGGTCTCGGCCTGGCTATCGTCAAACGCATCTGTGAAGAGCTCAACGGACAAATATCGTGTGAGAGTGCGGTCGGGCAGGGGTCCGTCTTCACGGTGGTGTTGAAAAAATAGGATTCAGCGGCGCCGGGTAGTAATAATATTATATATTTTACGTTATTAATGCAATACTAACCTAACCCAATAGGCTGAACATGGCCGTCCGATCGTTGAGGACGGCCTTTTTTACTCTTCCCCTTCTTTTGGCAAAAAGTAGCTTTCTGATTCGTAGTCGAACTTCTTTACGTTCGTCTGTTTATAATCGGGATCGTAGTAGACGAAGAAATACAGCCAGATCACCCGGCTTAACCGCATCAGCCAGGGTTGGAGGATAATCAGCAGGCCGGCATTTAATCCCAGCCACCAGAAGAAGCGATGGTCCTGTGTCGACATCCCGATCAGCACCCACCAGGCGATAAAGGTGGCAACCGACACCCCGAAGGACAACGCATAGCTCACATAGCCGGTGCCATACCAGAAACCGACTTCGAGTTCGAAGGGCTGCCCGCATTCGGGGCAATTGTGCGGCATCTTCGTTATCTCATTCAACTTCCACGGGTTGGGTTGGGTAAACATCGGTCCGCGGCGGCAACGAGGGCATTTCATGGTAAGAATGCTCCATAAATAATTTGGCTTTTCCAATTTCGGCATCTGCTAAATTAACTAAGATTTCTTACACCGTCCAGGTAGTCAGTCCATGACCGGTGAAATTATAGGGTTGACAATGCCCGCCCATGCCGGCCAATACCTCCATTACCCGATACTTGGATATCCCCGGGCAATAGAAGGTCATGAAACCGCCGCCGCCCGCTCCGGAGATCTTTCCACCGGTGGCGCCTGCTTTTTTGGCCTGCTCATAGATATTGTCGATATACGCGTTGGAGATCCCTTCGGCCATCTGCTGTTTCTGCCGGAACCCGAAATCCAGGATTTCTCCGATCTCGTGGATCCGCCCTTTTAGCAGCGCTTCCTTCATGAGCAGCGCCTGGTTTTTGAGCTGGTGCATGGCCTCGATGGATTTCTCTTTATTGTCGACGACGTTGCGGCTCTGTACCTCGATGATCCGCGCCGACTCCCGGCTGGTGGCGGTATAGTATAGCAGTAAATTATTCTCCAGCTCGAACAGGTATTGCTGCTTCACCCGCAGGGGGTTGACGATCACCCGGTCCTCTTTGTAGAACTCCATATAGTTGACCCCGCCGAAGGTAGCGGCGTATTGGTCCTGTCTGCCGCCCGCCATTTGCAGATCTTTTCGTTCGATATCATACGCAAGATGCGCCATATCATATTCCCCGAGCGGGAGCCGCAGCATTTCGGAAAAGGCGCCGATGATGGCCACCACCAGCGTAGACGACGTTCCCAGCCCCGAACCGGCCGGTGCATCGACAAATGTAGACAACCGGAAGCCCTTACCCTGCCACCCATAGTCCTTCCGGATCCGATTGTAAACCCCTTTCAAAAGGTCCAGTTTGCCGTCGATCGGCAATGTACCCTGCTTCCCGCCTTCCGCAAAGTAAAGGTCTTCCCGCCGGTCGATGCCCTGCAGTATGATCCGGTCGTCCTCCAGCGGCTCGATGGTTGCGTGGGCATACAACGAAAGCGTGGCATTCAGGATCGCTCCGCCATACAGATCGCTGTATGGGCTCACATCCGTTCCGCCTCCGGCCAATCCGATCCGCAAGGGTGCTTTGCTTCTGTATATCATGATAATTCGTTGAGTTCGTTTTGGGCCCGCGCGTAGTCGCCCGGGATACCGATATCGATAAAATAGCGGTCCTGTACCAGTCCATACAGACGCCTTTCCCCGGCAGCTTCCAGGTAATCCTTTTCAAAGGAAAATACTTTCGGCCAATCTTCGCGCAGCAGCGCATCTTTTTCGAGTGCGTAGACACCGCCATTGATCAGGCCGGCCGGGTAATATTGCTTTTCGCAGAACCGGTCAACCTTTCCGTCATCGGTGAGCTCCACTACGCCGAACCGGTCGAAATCCCGCATGGGTTTCAGCGACAGACTGCAATCCGCCCGGTGTGCCGTGTGGAAGTCGGCGAGCGCTTTTAGCCCGATCCGGAAGAAGGTGTCCCCGTTCAGGATCAGGACCGTCCTTCCCTCCACCAGCCCGCACGCCTGACGGATCGCCCCGCCGGTGCCCAGCGGCGTTTCTTCGAGGCTGATCGTATAGCCGCCGTCGGGGAAAGATGACCGGAAGAACGCATCAAAATAACGGCTCTTGTAACCGAGGGCGAAAACAAAGCGCGCGATGCCTTCCCGGCGGAAATGGTCGGTCACGTAGCTGATAAAAGGCCGGCCGCCCACGGGGGCCAGGCACTTCGGCAGATCGGGCACCGATGACCGTAACCGGGTCCCCAGGCCTCCCGCCAGGATGATCGCCTCGTTGATGCCCCCCATGACTATGCGTTAAAGTACTTTTCTTCCACCAGTTGGCAAATGATGTGGCCCAGCAGCATATGCGCTTCCTGGATGCGGGGCGTGTTGCGGGAAGGAATGGCGATCAGGTAGTCGCTGAGTGCCCCCAGCTTGCCTCCCCCCTGACCTGTCATGCCGATCGTCGTGATACCTTTTGCACGCGCTGTTTCGAAGGCCTTCAGGATATTCACCGAATTTCCCGAAGTGGACATTCCGACGAGGATATCCTCCTTTTTTCCGATCCCGTTGATCAGCCGCGAATAGATGAGATCATAGCTGTAGTCGTTGGCTACGGCCGTCATATAAGATGTGTTGCAATGCAAGGCCTCGGACGGGAGGGCTTCCCGGTCGATGTAGAACCGCCCGGAGAATTCAGCCGCCAGGTGTTGCGCGTCGGCAGCGCTGCCGCCGTTTCCGCAGAAGTAAAGGTGCTTACCGGCACGAAAGCGATCGACGATCAGGCTGACGACCCGATCGACCTGGTCGATCAGCGCCGGGTCGTTGAGAACGGTCGTTTTCACCCCGATGGACTCCCGGATGATATCATTAATTTTCACATTCATAGTTGCAAAGATCAGCTTTGGAATCCACATAGCCTTATCGTCGCGGTAGCTTCCTGAGCAGGCTTTGCCACTCGCCGCCATTGATCACCTTTGGAAGCCCTGCGCTCCGCAGCGCATCCATCGCCTCCCAGCACCCGCCGGCCGGGCCGCAACAGAGGATCACCGGTTTCCGCAGGTCGCGGATCCGGTCGATATTGGCTTTGATCCGGTCCGCGGGGATGTTTAAGGACCGCGGGATGTGGCCCTGATCGTATTCATAGGCTGTCCGGAGATCGATGATCACCGCGCCTTGCTGCAAGGCTTCCCGAATGCCGCCGCCACCGCCACCGAATAAGTCAGTAAACCAGCTCATGGATGTATATCGAATTTAGGAATTGCTCCGACAGGCGCCGCCCGGTCGCGCCGCGCGCGCTAGGAATTCATCCCGACCGGGGAGGCATACTTCCGCTCGCCGATCTGTTGCCGCCACATGGCATAATACAAGCCTTTCGACTCCAGCAGGCCGGCGTGCGTTCCCACCTCTTCCACTTCGCCTTTCTCCAGCACATAGATCCGATCGGCGTGCATGATCGTCGACAACCGATGCGCGATCAGGATCGTGATCTGGTCCCCCTGGGAAGACACTTCCCGGATCGTCCGGGTGATATCCTCTTCCGTAAGCGAATCCAGCGCGGATGTCGCCTCATCAAATATCAGCAAAGCCGGTTTGCGCAGCAGGGCGCGGGCGATCGACAGGCGTTGTTTCTCTCCTCCGGAGAGTTTGAGGCCGCCCTCGCCGATCATCGTATCGATCCCCTTCTCGGCGCGGGCCAGCAGGTTCATACAGGAAGCCTTTCTCAATGCCTCCATCAGGTCTTCCTCGCTGGCGCCGGGGTTGACGAACAAGAGGTTCTCCTTAATGGTCCCCGCGAACAGCTGCGTATCCTGGGTCACAAAACCGATCTGGCGGCGGAGGTCGTCGAAGTTGATCGTGTTCTCGTCGAGGCCATTGTAAAGGACATGGCCTTCCTGGGCGCGGTATAAGCCCACGATCAGCTTCATCAGCGTTGTTTTACCGCTGCCGGAAGGTCCGGCAAAAGCGATGGTTTCTCCCTTTCGGACTTCGAAGCTGATCCGGTCGACAGCCCGGTACTGTGCCGTTCGATGCTGAAAGACCACTTCCTGGAACACGAGCTTCCCGATCGGACCGAGCCGGACCGGATGGGCAGGCGGCAGTTCCGGCGTTTTCCGCATGAGGTTGTCGAAGTTGTTCAACGAGGCTTCCGCTTCCCGGTAGGAGAGAATGATATTTCCCAGCTCTTGCAGCGGGCCGAAAATAAAGAAGGAATAAAATAACATGGTCGTCACCTCACCGGGCGTCAGTCTTCCTTTGAATACCAGCCAGAGTAGCAACAACATGATACATTGCCGCAGCAGGTTCACAAAAGTCCCCTGGATGAAACTAAGCGCCCGGATGCTCTTCACCTTGCGAAGCTCCAGCCCGAGGATCTTAAACGTATTTTTGTTGAGCCGGTCCACCTCCTGGTCCTTCAGGCCGAGGCTCTTCACCAGTTCGATGTTCCGCAAGCTCTCCGTCGTGCTCCCGGCAAGCGCATTGGTTTCGGTGACGATCGTCTTCTGGATGCGTTTGACCTTTCGGCTTAGCAGGCTGGTCAGCAGTGACAGCAGGATCATCCCCAGCACATACATGGGCATGATGGACCAGTGGAGTGTAAAGGAATAGATCGAAACAAAGATCACGCCGACCAGGATGCCGAAAAGTACATTAATAAACGAAATAATAAATTTCTCGGTGTCCGTGCGTACTTTGGTCAATGTAGACAGGGTCTCGCCGCTCCGCTGGTCTTCGAAATCGGCGAACGGAAGTCCCATGGAATGGCGGAGCCCGTCGGTAAAAATGGTCGCCCCGAATTTCTGGACGATCACATTGCCGAAATAGTCCTGGAATGCTTTTGCTATCCGGGAAACCATGGCCACTCCGATCAGGATGCCGAGGAATTTTGCAACGTCCCAGATGAATTGCGCCTGATCCCGGTTATGGTCTTTGATCCAGACCTTTTTGCTATTATAGTGCCCGACTTCATGCGGGTGAACGGCCAGCTTATCCAATCCCAGGGTTCCGAAGAAATAGGGGTCCAGCATGGAAAAGCACTGGTTGACCGCGGCCAGCAGTAAAGCCAGCGCGATTGTCCAGCGATAGGGCCTCAGATATTTCAGGAGTGTTCTCATCTGCTTTTGGTCTTTGAATCGTCGATCGTTAATATGGTTGTTTCGGCTACAATTTCGTAAAAAAATCAGGAAGTACCGGATCGACCGGCATTTTTGCGGCCGTAAGGCAGCAGCAGGGGGAAGAAGGAGAACAGGAATACGCCATGTTGCATGGTGAGCGGCGATTCCGGTACAAACAGGAGAACGATCGTCCATGCGATAAAAGCGGCTTCCGGCGTCCTGTACTGCATGGCCAGCCGAACCAACAGCACCAGGATGACCAGCAGAACAAAAAGGCCCGCCAGCCCGTCGCGGACAAGGGTCTCCAGGTATTGATCATGGAAATTATAACCGATGTATCCCCGGTTCTTCCGCCCCGGACCCTCCGCGGGGTTGCCAATAAACATGCGGGCGTCTACATATTTGTTATTCAGCAGGTCCTGGCTGTCGCCTGGGCTTACTCCGAATAACCACGCGCGCTGCTCCCGCAGGATCTCAAACCCGAAGCGCCACTCCAGCAGTCGCAGCTGCAGCGCATTGAAATAAATGCCGGGGTCGAATGTCTCCCGGCGAACCAGCGCAAGGTCACCCGCCGCGAGCTCTCTGTACCTTCTGCTGACGGTATTGTCGGTCATTCCCAGGAGACCTATCCCGGCAACCAGGACCGATCCGAGGACCAATAAGACGCTACGGTTCCGGCGAAAACTGTATTTCCGGAAGATGGCATTCAGCACGATCAGCAGCGCGATGACCAGGATCAGTTTGGAGCTGAGCAATACGATCATCGCGATAAAGAAAATTGCGAGCATGATCCGTACGGCATTACGGACGGGCCCCGAACAGCCGCTAAGCGGTTGGCCGCCCGGTGACAGCAGGAACAAGAGGCCAAATACGACATAAACAGAAAATATGACTGCATTCTGCGAGATCGGCCGGGTTAGCGCATGATAGAAAAATACGGAGCTGTCGCGCGCAGCCAGGTAATTCCGTGACGCGATGACGAGGCAATAGATCAATGCCCCGGCGAGAATAAAATAATATCCGCCCAGCAGCCGGCGATAGCCGTCCCGGTCGGCAAACCGCCCGGCGCAGAGTACATAGCCCATAGCGACCAGCGTGGCGTCCTTTGCGATAATGTCCAATTGCAACCGGGGATGATGGGTGTGAAGAAGACCGGCGGTCTCCACGACGGCGAAGATCAGATAGGCCAGGAAGAGGCGGTTGCGAAACGCGGTACCGACCGAAATCCGTGGGTTTCCGAAAAGCAGCCGGCAGGCAACCAGCAGCATGATTGACCAGCTATTCAGGTTCAGCCACGAAAATACCGTGGTGAGGATAACCAGATAAACGACGGACAGATGTAGTCTGCTTTGCAGAAAGGTCCGCGGTTCGGTTGTCGCCATAGTTGCAAAATAAGCGATCTTTTCTAAACCGCGGGTCACCGGTCATTCTCGCGGATTTTGCCTAGTTTTGCCCCCCGAAAACAGTTAATCGCCGGTCTTGAAAGAGTTCTTCAAATTATCCCTTTATCAACTGGTATACTACCTGGTCCGATGCTTTCCCGCTCCGGCGGGCAGGGACCGGCTGCTGCTCGTTAAGACGGATGAGATCGGCGACTATATATTATTACGCAACCTCCTCCCCCTATTCCGCCGCGAAGGTCCCTACAAGGACTATCACATCATATTCGTCGGCAACAGCGTTTTCCGGCAGATCTATGACCTGTATGACAGGCAGACAGCGGATGAGGTCATCTGGCTTGACAAAAAGCGATTCGCCAGGAACCCCTTTTACCGGTTCCGGTTCCTGCTCCGTATCCGACGGACGCGCGTGTCAGTGGCCATTTCGCTCGTTCATTCCAGGATCTTGCGGAAAGATGACGTGATCATGGCGGTAGCGCCCGCGCCCGTCCGGATAGCCATGCGCCACAACAGCCGGCTGATCGGGCGATATGAGCGATGGTTGACGCCCGCAAGGACCTATACGAGGCTCGAAGACGGCGGCGATGAGATGCTGTTCGATGGTATCCGGAACGCCCGGTTTGTCGAAAGGCTGCTGCAGATCCCGCGCCAGGCAGTTACTACCGCTATCGAACCAAAGGCGGACATTTCTTCGCCCGGCTTGCCGAAGGCATATTTTGTCGTCTTTCCGGGTTCCGGGGTACCGGTGAAGAAGTGGCCGGCTGCTAATTTTGCGGCGGTAGCCCGGTACGTGGCGGGGAAATACAACCTGGCTGCCGTAGTTTGCGGTTCCGCGACCGATGCTGCCGATGCCGCCGAATTCCTTCGCCTTTACCGGGGACCTGTCCTCGATCTTACCGGAAGAACATCGTTGCCGCAGCTTCTTTCCGTGTTGAATGGGGCTACCTGCCTGATCAGTGTGGATACCGGCTCCGTACATTTGGCCGCAGCCGTAGGCTGTCCTGTTTTTGCGCTTTTCAGCGGACTTCACTACGGGCGTTTTGCTCCCTATCCGGCAGAAATCGCTCCGGAATTTTATCCGGTCTACCCCGACGGGATAGATACGATCATCCGCAGCGGCGCCCCTTTCGATTTTGAGCTCGTCCCGGTCGACGAACTCCGGAAGATCCCCGTGGAAAAAATGATCGCGCGCATCGATGAAATATTTTCATCCCGAATCACCGTAAAACCGACCGTCCGTGAAGGGAATGTTTAAGCGTCTGCTGGCTCGCTGCGGTCTCTACCTTACAAAGGGCTATACCGTTTATTTCTTTTCCAATAAGAAGATCGTCCAACGCGAACTTTACGGGAAGAACGTACTGATGCCGCGGTCCCATTCCATCTGTTATAACCTGGCGCATTTTCCTTACTACAACAGTAATTTGCAACGGCTGGTGGACCGGTATCAACAGTTCCGCCGGGACGGATTTACCATCCTGGACATCGGAGCCAATATCGGGGACACCTTGTTGATGCTGCGCCAGGTGACCACCCTGCCGGTGAGATGCTTCGAAGGAGACCCTTTCTACTTCCGGCTGCTGGAAAAGAACAGCCGGGATATCCCCAACTGTTACCTCCATCCGTTGCTGCTGTCGGACCGACCGGTGAGCCAACGAATGAGCAACCGGATCAAGCTTGGAACGTCCACGTTCGAAGCGGATGAAGCCCATGGCTCGCTCGTCGATTTTACCAGCATAGACGAATTTTCCGCCGGTCATTTCCCTTCCGAACCGATCGGGGTGATCAAATCGGATACCGACGGATACGATCTGAAGATCATCCGTGGAGCGGCCGCAACCATCCGGAAACATCTTCCGGTGCTTTTTCTCGAATATGACCGCTCCCTTTTTGAAAAAAATGGGGACGACGGGTTGCAATTTTTGCAATTCCTGGCGGCGCTTGGTTACACCGGGCTGTTGGTATATGATAATTTCGGCAAGCTGCTTTGCGTCACGTCCCTGGCGGAGGCGCTTACCATCCGCGGCCTTCATGCCTATATAAAGAACCAGCGGATCACCTTCCCCTTTTATGACCTTGCGGTTTTCTCCGAACGGGACCAGGCATTTTGCAATGAATTCGCAGCGGCTGAATTAACTTTCTTTGAAAAAGGATAACAGCTTTCGCCTGAACCGGAGCAACAAGGAGGGGTTGTAAACCGTTCGAAATACATAATCGTCCGCCTGGACATTTTGCGCGATGGCCGTGGGATGGATGATCGATCCGATTTCGGTTGTCCGGTCGTCATACCAGGCCGGCTTCTTGCTTAGATGCGCGCCGCCGTGCGTATCGAATCCGAGGTTCCGGATGAAATTGCCCGCGGGCAACACGCTTAGCCCGTTATGGAGCAGAAAGGCGGCTATCCATTGGATATCCCAGGTGTCCAGTTGACCGTTCGCGGTCTTTATGAACAGTTCCCGGCGATAGTACCGGTTGAACTCGGGCCGTTTTAACAGCTCCTCCAGGTGCGGCATATCGAAGCGGTATTTCGCCCATGCACGGCTCCAGCTCGCCCATCCCCATATTTGCGGATATTTTGAGAAATAGTAGGTCGTGTCGATCGGGACGCCGCCATGCAGATGATTGCTTCCGCCGATATGCATGATCTCTTCTCTATCCCGGTAATAGTGCAGCAACTGCTCGCAAAAATAAAAAAAGCTCCGGTTGGGAAGGCAGTCATCCTCGAGGATGATTCCCATTTCTTCCAGGCTAAAAAACCAACTGATGGCCGTGCTCACTCCGCTGCCGCATCCCAGGTTTGCCTCCCGGAAGAGCCGCACGACACGGGTATCCGGGTTGTCGGTCTCCCAGTCCGCCACGGCTTGCCTCACCGCCGCGCAATTTTGCTCATCATCGGGCCGCCCCGGCCGCGGACCGTCGACCGCGACATATAAGGCCGGCGGCGCATATTCCGCGATGGCCGCCAGGACTTTTTTTGTGATGGCGGGGCGGTTGAAGGCAAGCAACAGAACGCTCACTTTGTTATCGGTCGAAGATACAGGCATATGGCAGGTTAAATTACCGGTATTTTGTGCCAGGAGGGATGGATGACACCAGCCGGCCATTCCCTGCCGGCTTTGAAACCAAGCCAGTATTCGGGGGCAAATACCCGGCGCACGCGCTCATTCAGGTATGCACCCCACCAGGAAAAGCTGCTGTTCGATAGAATGAGGTAGTCGGCCTGCATAAGGAATTGGAGATCCGTCATCTGGCTGTTCTTTTCGGAAAAGATGGCGCCAGGCAACGCCAGATGCCGCTTTACATAAGCGATGTCGTCGCTGAGAAAGAGGATATTCTTCCCCGATAGATCGACTTGAGAAAGGCAGCGGTGATAATACGCATCGGGTAAAGTCAGATCATATTGAAGATCCTCGTTCCCCCAGTGGAGGTAGTCCGTCCGTCTCACGTGGACCACTACCGTTTCCCGCGTGTTGCCGGTGATACTCCGGATATCTGCCTGGTACGGCCGCCGGACCCTGAACTCGCGGACGATCCGGTCTCGTACGGGAAGGAAATACTCTTCCGATTGAAAGAACCCGGAATAAAGAATACCGGGCCGGGAAAATTCCCGCAAGAAGTCTTCCGCACGGAGCCATTGGTCCTGGACGACCCGCTCGGGCCGGCAGCCGGTCGTCCGCAAGAACAGGAGTTTGCGAAGCCGGTTCCGGTGCGGGTAACTATCGCTTATCGTAAAGTATTTGTCCAACATGAAATCGTCCCTGAAAATGCCGTACCGATAACCATCCAGGAAAAAATCCTCCTCCAACCGCGCCGCCTGCGCCAGGGCAAATGCATACTGAAAAAGCTGGTTGCCCAATCTCCCTTCGATTTTGACCCCAAACATGGAGCAATTATAACAACAATTCGCGAATATGTTCCGGGAAGATGTTAGTTTTGCGCCCATGAATAACAAGGATACGGATCGGGCTGACCAGATGAACCTTTCCGTGCTGAAATACCTGGTCATCTCCGTCTTGACCGGTTTTTTCAGGTTCCTGTCTTTTTGCGGCGCCGTAATAAGGAAGCGTACCATATACCTCCTGTCCGGGCTTTTCCTCGGACTTTTCCTGGCTATGTTCTATTACTATGTCGCGCAGACAAAATACTACCAGGCGTCTATGATCGTAGCTTCTACGCGGCTGCCAAAGAAAAGCTACGCCGGGATCATCAGCCAGCTGAACAACCTCGCCCGGTCGGGATCGACCGATAAACTGGCCGCCGAAATGCGGGTGCCGGCAACGGTCGCGGCAAATATCGTCTATATCGACACGCGCAATATGCTCGATGAGCCCCTGGAAGCGGATACATCCAGCAAATTGAATGAATCTTTCCAGGTGCTCTTTGGCATCCGTCAGAACGCGCTTGCGGACAGCATCCAGAGTGCGCTGATCAGTTATCTCAATAACCTGCCGTATTTAAAGAAGCTGACCGAGGTGGAACAGGGCACCAACCGGATCAAATTGGATTTTCTGGAGAGCGAATTAAACAGGCTCGATTCACTCGAAGGCCTTTATAATCGTTTCCTCGCCACCTCCAGGGTGTCCTCAACGTTCTATAACGACGCTATCGATCCGGCCAAAATATACGACCAATCGGGCAGACTGCTCACGGCCCTTGGCGAGGTCAGGCGGGAGATATATGTAGACAGCTCCGCCGTGTCGCTTGTCGATCATATCAAAACGGCGAACACGACCAGGTCAAAATCGCTGAGCATGCTGATGATCATTCTCGGATTTGGCGGGTTGGCCGCCGGTTTTTTGTTAGGACTCATGATCGAAACCAGGAAAAGACTTTTGCCTTAAGCCGGTCCTTATGCAATTAAGAGAAACCGGCTTGATCAGGGAATGGATCGGTAAATACCGGCGCAGTCAGGGTTTTGGCCGGATGCTGACGATCCTGAGCGTGGATATTCTCACCCGGCTTTCCAATATTATTTTATTGCCGGTCTATCTGCGATTGATGAGCCAGGAAGAATATGGTCTATATAATTACATCCTGTCCATCGTAACGACGTTCTCCATCGTGCTCAATTTCGGATTGTATGTTTCGCAGACAAAATATTATTCAGACTCCCATCAATCCGAGCGCCGGAAGGTGGTGCTTTTCAATATCGTCGTGTTGTTAACGATGCTGCTGGCTTTCTTTATCCTCATCGTATATGCATTTGGGATCGACTACAAACTGGTTGCCCTGCTGTTCAAGAACGATATAGGATACCCGCGCTTCCGGTGGGCGATGTTGCTGGCGGTGCTGGTCTCCGTCTATACGGTAATCCTTGCCAACTACTTCGTCACCAGCGAAAGGATCCGCCTTTTCCGGAGATACAACCTGTTTCGGCTCCTCCTGGTCAACGTGGCGGCGCTGCTGAGCCTTTATCTTCTGCAGGGCGACAAGATCCATATCCGGTTGCGGTATACTTATCTTACGGAGCTGCTTATCCTGGTCGCGTTCTTTGTCTATTATGTCCGGGAGATGCTTCCGGTGATCGATAAGAAGATCATCATCAATTCATTGAAGCTAGGTCTTCCGGTGATGTTCGCCGCCATTTGGGGTCTGATCAGCAACTACAGCGATAAATTCTTTCTGGAAAAGGACGGCACTGCAAGAGACCTGTCTTATTACTACCTGGCTTTTTCAATCGCCAATGTGTTGTACATGATCTGTCTCGCCGTTCAGAATTCGTGGCTTCCCACTTTCCTGCGGGAAAAGGACTTGCGCGCAAACGTCCGGATGACAAAGCGAATGCTGATCCGGTTGGCCGGCGGACTGTCGATCCTGGCCGTCATGCTGATGGTGGCGTTTTACCTGGCATTGAAATGGAACGTTATATCCTCCAAGTACAACCCGGCTTTGCCGATCCTTCCCTTCCTGCTGGTGGCACAGATCCTCAATGGAATAGTATTGCTATCTTCGAATTATATGATCTATTTTGAGAAAACCCATTGGTCGTTGTTCATCGGGATCGCCACATCTGTAACCGGTCTGGCCGCCAGCTATTACCTGATCCCGCTGTGGGGAGCGATGGGTGCCGTGACGGCATACCTGACGGTTCAGCTGGCCTATCTCGGATTGTACCAGTGGGTGATCCGGCGTCAGCTTTCACGATGGGCGCCTGGCGAAATATTAAACCAAACCGGCCAATGAAGAAGCTGAAGGGATATTATCGATTTCTTTCAACGATCAGGGAATATGTCCGGTTTCGTCCCATCGCCTGGGCAAGGAGTATCACCTGGTTCAGCCGGGATCTCCGCTGGTACCGGAAACAGACGCGGGGCTCCGCTTTTTCGCTTCACACCGCGGACCTGCTTCCGTGCCTTACGGATAAGACCGATATGACGCCGGTCGAACCCATCTATTTTTACCAGGACTCCTGGGCCGCGGCGAAAATATTCTCCTATAAGCCCCCCATGCATGTTGATGTGGCGAGTGCGGTAAAGACGATCGGCATAATCAGCGGATTTGTTCCGGTAACGTTCATCGATATCAGGCCGATACCCGTATCACTTCCAAATCTGACCTTTATGAAGGGTACGGTGCTGTCGCTGCCGTTTCCGGATGGAAGCGTCGACTCGATATCCTCGCTTTGTGTTATCGAACATATCGGTCTTGGCCGGTATGGAGACCCGCTGGATGTCCGGGGAAGTGAAAAGGCTATCGCCGAGCTGATCCGGGTCACGAAGTCGGGCGGACGGATCCTCTTTTCGGTACCGGTCGATGATTCCTGTAAAATATACTTCAACGCCCATCGGGCCTTTACGCCCGAATATATCGTTCGATGCTTTGCCGGCTGCCGCCTCGTGGAGGACCGGTATATTTATAATTATGACTTCACTCCGGCATATGTGAAGGAAAAAGGATTTGGCGTCGGAGTTTATTTTTTTGAAAAACTTTGAAATGGATCTTGCGGCCCCGATACGGATCAACAAATACCTCCCGGTGGTATTGCTGTATTTCTTTTTCAACGGGTTTCTGCTGCCGCTTGGCTTATTATATACGACGTTGCTAACTCCGCTGTTCATCCTTTGGCTCTTCCGGTTCCCTTCTTTTCGGTATCTCTATCTGTTTTTCATTGTATTCATCCCCTTCCTGATCATCCACAGCCTGAACGGGATCACTACCTGGTCCTATGTTAAATCCAGCTTGCTGCTGTTTTCGGTCTTCGTCTTTTCCACGGCCGTCTACCAGTTCCTCGATAATTGCCGTTCCCTTCGGGAACTCTACCGGGATATTCTTCTATTCAATGGATGTATGGTTGTCCTGGCGCTTCTCGTTATCCCCATCCATCCGCTCCGCGACATTTTCTGGTACGCGAATGAGATCACCCCGGGCGTCCACACCCTCCGTCTCCGGCTTCTGACATATGAGCCGTCATACTATGCAACGCTGATGGTGCCTATTGCGCTTTACTACTACCTTAAAATGATCATCCTATGGCTTCCCAATCCGAGCACCGCCTTTTTGTTGGTGACGGTTCCCTTCCTGATGGCGTTTTCCTTCGGGGGTATCCTTGGATTAGCGCTTGCGCTGCTCATAACGCTTCTTGTGGGGTATCCCTATTTCTTCAGCAGGAACATCTCGCTGTACCTGTTATCGGGCGGGACATTGCTTGTCACGCTCCTGGCTTTGGCGCTCCTGCTTTTCCCCGACAACGTCATCGTCATACGGTTCAACAATATCTTTTCTGGACATGACACCTCATTCCGCGGCCGGACCTACGACGCATTTTTTCTCGGCTGGCATATCGCCGGCACCAGGAGCCACCTCTTCGGCTGCGGGCCCGGACAGGTCAGGGAACTGGGCCTTCCCATTTTTCGGCTTTACTATACCTTGCCGAATGCTACACCGGACCAGGTGGCAATCCCAAATGTGGTGGGAGATACGTTGGCAGCCTTTGGCGTGATCGGCGTTGCGATCCGAGCCATACTGATCGTAACTTTCTTTTTCCGGACAAGGGTTTGGCGGAATTATTACCGGCTTTCCCTTTTCCTGTTTATTTTCATTTATCAATTCACGGGCAGCTTCCTCACCAATATAGCCGAGTACGTGATCTGGATCATGGCTTTTCATCCCGGCGTTTTCGCGGAGTTCGAAAAGACAAACTTCCCGCGGCGGCTTCGTTTAGCGCGGGCGCGTCATTCTCCTACAATCGCGAAACAATGAAAGTCCTCTTTATCTCCCGATCGACTTTGTATTCAGGTCCCGGCGGAGACACGATCCAGATCGGGAAAACGGCGGAATATTTGCGGGCCGGCGGCATAGCGGTCGATATCCGTCTCAGTAACGAGGCGGTCGACTATACCTCCTATGATCTGATCCATTTCTTTAATATTATCCGGCCTGCAGATATCCTCCCGCACATCTTCCGGTCGAAGAAGCCTTATGTAATTTCCCCGATATACGTCGACTATTCTGAATTCGACGCACGTTTTCGAAGGGGGATGGCGAAGTTTGTCTTCCGGTTCCTGTCCGCAGACCATATCGAGTTCCTTAAAGTCCTGGCGAGACGCCTGGTACGCGGCGAACCGATCGTCAGTACCCGATACCTGATCTGGGGTCATCGCCGATCGGTAAAATTCATCGTCCGCCACGCCCGATGCCTCCTTCCCAACTCCCACAGCGAATACCGGCGGCTAGCCGCCCGCTATGGCGTAGAGCAGACCTACCGGGTAATACCCAATGCCGTCGACGGGAAATTGTTCAAACCGCCTCCGGAAGAGACGGACCGGACGCCAAATCTTATTTTATGCGTCGGTCGCATCGAGGGGATCAAAAATCAAATTCAGCTTATCCGGGCGGTCAACGGCACCGGATATACGCTATTCCTGATCGGCTCCGCCGCCCCGAACCAGCAGGGTTATTACGACGCCTGCCGGGCTATCGCGGGTGCAAATATTCACTTCATTCCACAAGTTTCCCAACAGGAGCTCATCCGGTATTATTCCCGGGCAAAGGTCCATGTACTTCCAAGCTGGTTCGAGACGACCGGCCTCAGCAGTCTCGAGGCCGCGGCGATGGGTTGCAATATCGTCATCACCGACAAGGGGGACACCTATGAATATTTTGGCGACGATGCCTGGTATTGCGACCCCGGCTCTGCCGACTCGATTCGCGACGCCTTCACCCGTGCGGCCTCCAGCCCCCGAAAGGAGGGGCTGATCAAAAAGATCGGCCAATCCTATACCTGGGAAATCGCCGCCAAAGAAACGGCCGCCGCCTATCAGGCTATTGTATCTTCTCCATCCGGGAGAACAGCCGCCGGTACCACCGGATGACCGGGACCAGGTGCACCCGGTTGAAGAATTTGTTTGCGCGGACAGCTCCGACATGCCTGATATAGTAAAGAGTATTCTGCCATTTACGGTCCGGAAGATAGTTATTCTTGATCTCCAGGGTTTCCCTGCAGCCAAGCCGCCATTGTTCGTCGCTCATTCCACCCCAGCGCATATTGGCGAGTATGGCGGGAACATAGACGAACCGGCAATTGT
Organism: Puia sp.; assembly: GCA_035501395.1. Classification (GTDB taxonomy): domain Bacteria; phylum Bacteroidota; class Bacteroidia; order Chitinophagales; family Chitinophagaceae; genus Puia. Next base: position 3,322 of record DATJWK010000024.1, on the reverse strand, counting down.
TCACTTTCAGGCGAAGCAGCAAATCGTAATCCATTGCGCACCGGTAATGAAGATCGAATCCGCCGTACCGATCATAACATCGTTTCCGGACAAAAACGGTCGGATGGTTCAACGTCATTTCGTAATCCAATCGCCGGAGATTGCCTTTTACGACAGAGTCCTGCTTTTCGTCCCGCCAAAGCCGGATATCCCCGAAGGCGACATCCGCACCGGCCAATTGCTGCACGGCCAGCGCCACAGCGTCCGGCTCATACCAGTCATCGGCATTCAGGATGCCAACGATCTCCCCGTCGCAACGGGCGAGACCCTTGTTGAACGCATCGCTGATTCCCTTGTCTTTTTCGCTGATCCAGTACGCGACGCGGTCCTTGTATTGACGGATGATCGATACGGATCCGTCGGTGGAGCCGCCGTCGACCAGGATATATTGAATATTGGGGTATGACTGCCCGATGACGCTCCGGATTGCCTGTTCCAGGTGTCGTTCTCCGTTGAAGACTATTGTAATGATAGAGACCAGCGGCGCGCTCATGAGTCAAAATGCAAATTTACCGCGAGCGGAACAATTTCTCGTAGTCGTCGATGATCTTTTCCCAAGAATAGTATCGGGCGATCTTTTCCAGGTTGCGCTCCCGGTACCCGGCCCGGTCAGCGGGGGAGGGCAGCGAGCCGATGAGGGAGGTTACGTCTTCGGAGGTAGTAAAGTACCAGGCGTCCGTCGCCAACACCGATTTGTTAAAGATGTTGTCATGTGCGGCAATGGGACAGCCGCAGGCCATTGCCTCCAGTAAGGAGGGATTGGTGCCGCCTACCGAATGGCCGTGAAAGTACAGGTACGCAAAGTGCCGCAGGGCATTCAAGGTAGGCAGATCGTATATCGGCCCGATAAATCGGAGTTTTTCATGCCGGTAAGTCTGGGTCAGATACCTGCCAAAGCGGTTCCCGGTATTTCCGATAAGGATCAGCGGACGCTCCTTGCCGGAAGCCATCCACCCCCGCACGATCGTTTCGATATTGTTCTCCGGCTCCATCCTTGCAATCAGCAGCATATATTCGTCCGCCGACAAACCCAGCCGGCGCGGCGTCGTCGCATCGAATCCTGGCGGGATGTCCGCGCCATAGGGTATAAAAACGGCTTCCTTATCATAGCGGTGCCGGATATGGTCCCTGATCCCGACCGAATCGGCAACCAGTACGTTTGCATGTTCGACCGCCCAGCGCTCGGCAAGCATCAGAAACCGCCGCGTGATCCGGCTATATTTACTTCGCTTCCATTCCAGGCCGTCCATATTCACTACGTTCACGGCATCCCGCGGCCAGATCCGATGCCAAATCGAGCTGCTGGTATAGCCCAATTGGAGTAAAATGTCATAGTGTCGACGGGCGGCATCCCGAAAACAGTTGTAGTCGTAAACGAACTGCCCCGCGGTGCCTATGTTCGACTCCCAGTCCCTGCAGTGAATAATGCCAACGCCATTCCATTGACTTTCAGTGTAAGGATGATCGCCGGAGTTGTAAACGAATACTTCATGACCTTTTGCAACAAGGCCGATTGCCAGGTATTGAGCGAACTGTTCAAATCCCCCATATGTGTTGGGAATTCCACGGGTTCCTAAAATCCCGACTCGCATGCCGTTAAAAATTTTGCAAATGTAAAGTATTCGTCATGCAGTTGTTCTTTTGATCGGTTATTTCGTCATCTTTGCAGCGGATTTAATCCTGCTGAAGATCAAGAGGAAATATTACATTAACATTCCGCCAACACAATAAGTGGTGGAACTATCTGTTTTAGTGTTTTTTTCCATGGAACGGATAGATTAGCAGGATTTCGTATATGTAGAACGGGTTTATTAAAAGAGATCGGTAATTAAACCATTAACCAGATGTATCATCCAATGCCCGACCCGGCTTTCCCGGGCATCGATTGACACCTAAACAAACCAAGACCTTATGCTAGAAACCGACGTTAAGGAAAAAGCATTGGTATCAGAACGGAAGAAGATTGGCAGCGAGATCGTTCGGTTGAGAAGGTATTTCGATGACCGGCGTCATTATTTGTACGCCAAGAGAATTTTCGACATTATTGTTTCGTTAGCAGTTATCATCTTTATATTCAGCTGGTTATTTCCAATAATCTGGTTACTGATCAAATTGGATTCCCGGGGGCAAGTCTTTTTTGTGCAGCGGCGGGTCGGATTCCTCGGCCGTTCTTTCCCCTGTTTGAAGTTCCGGACCATGTACATAAATCCGGAAGCCAACAGTAAACAGGCTACCGAGAACGATCCCCGTATTACCCGGATGGGGCGCTTCCTTCGTCACTCCAACCTGGACGAGATCCCTCAGTTCGTCAATGTGTTGCTTGGCCACATGAGTATCGTCGGCCCGCGGCCACATATGTTCCTCGACTGCATGCTCTTTTCCCGTGAAGTGAGTGCGTATAAATTTCGTAACCTCATGAAACCCGGTATCACCGGGCTTGCACAGGTAAAGGGCTATCGCGGACCGGCACAGAACTTCGACCAGATCTTCCGACGATTTCAGTGGGACGCATTTTATGTACGCAATGCCGGGTTGTGGCTGGATATGCGCATTATACATCGCACCGGCGTGCAGACCCTCTCCTATATCGTCAGAAAGTTGGCGCCCGTGGAAGACCTTGGCAACGTCAAGATCCGTAAGGAGTGGGTCGAGCCAAAGAATGTGCTTAACTAATTCTTAACGTATTGCGGTCCCGCATATCCGTTGCTTGCCTTCACCCATGCAACGTTTTGAATCCGCTCCTTGTCAAAATCCCGGAAGATCAGCCTGATGTGTGTTTTTCACCGCTCGCCCTCGACCACCGATTGCTTTCCGCCTTCTCCGATGGCACCGTTATTGCTAACTGGAGAAGAAGAAATCGGATGTTCAAAACCAATCCTTCGTAACATGCAGAGCTCAATTGTTGAATCGGCCGTTTACTATCCGGATACCTGGGAAAAAGGAAACTGGAAATTTATCCGTGAATATTGGAGCGACAGATATAACTATTTGGTGTACAAACGCTTCATGGATGTATTCACTTCGATTATCGTCCTTTTGCTTGTCTTTCCCTGGCTATTTCCCCTGATCGTTTTATTGATCAAGCTGGATTCAAGAGGACCCGTCTTTTTCCGTCAGAAGCGGATTGGTTTTCTCGGCAAAACGTTCTGGTGCTATAAATTCAGGACCATGTACGTCAATGACTACGCCGATACAAAGCGCGCATCTGATCACGATCCCCGCGTTACCCGCGTCGGCCGCTTCCTGCGGAATACCTGCCTCGATGAACTCCCCCAATTTATCA
>DATJWK010000023.1:0-10807 GCA_035501395.1 Puia sp. | reverse complement strand
CGCTGGCGCCGGCAACGTTGCAGAAGGTCGGCATCAACAGGTTGCGGATCTATGTGCAGGGTGCAAACCTGTTCACGGTCACCAAATACTCAGGACTTGATCCCGAGTTGCAAGGCTCGAACCTCAGCGACCAGACCAATATCGGGATCGACCTGGGGAACTATCCTTCCAATCAGAAAACCTTTATTGTTGGTCTAAACCTTAATTTCTAAAGAATAACAATTGCTTTATGAAAAGAATAAATTATAAGAACTACAAAATTTCGGTGCCCGCCAGCCTGGCGTTGGTAGCGCTGCTGCTGGCTTGCGGAAAAAGCTTTCTGAACAAACCGCCGATCGGACCGACCACGCCGGCGGTGTTGGGTACTTATGCCGGGGTGCAGGGGGTATTGATTGGCGCCTATGCCGCCGTAATCGGGGAAGGGACCAACAATAGCGGTTGGGGCTCCGCTGCGGACAACTGGGTGTACGGAAGCGTTTGCGCGGATGATGCGTATAAGGGTTCGACCTCACAGGACCAGCCGGATATCGTTCCATTGCAGCAATGGACTGCGCTTGCGACGAATTCCTACATCGCACAAAAATGGGCCAGCAACTACGACGGTATCCAGCGGGCCAACGACGTGATCCGGTCCATGCGCACGGCGACCGGCCTGACAGGAGCGGATACAACGGAATTCAAGGCTGAAGCGCTATTCCTCCGAGGGTTTTTCCACTTCGAGTTGACGAAGATGTTCCATTACGTTCCATACGTGGATGAGAGTGTTACCTACGCCAACCACAACTATGATGTGCCCAACTGGGACGGGACCAATTATATAAATATCTATCCCAATATCGAGGCGGATCTGACTTATGCGATGAACAACCTGCCCGCTACACAACCCAACAAAGGTCAGGCGAACAAATATGCCGCGGAGGCTTTCCTCGCGAAAGTTTACTTGTATGAAGGCAAGTACGATGCCGCCAAACCGTTGTTCGACGACGTGATCACCAACGGTAAGACCGCTCACGGTGACGCTTATGGTTTGCAGTCGAATTATGCGAACAACTTCAACCCCGATCCGAGCGCCAAGAACAGCCTCGAATCGGTCTTTGCGGCCCAGATGTCGGTTAATGACGGTTCAGCCGGTGTCGGCGGCGGCAAGGCGTATGGTGACAATCTGAATTTCCCTTACGGCGCGGGTCCCGGTGCATGCTGCGGTTTCTTTAACCCTTCGCAGGACGTGGCCAATGCCTATAAGACGGATGCCACCGGTTTGCCGTATCTCGACGGGACCTGGCAGAACCATCCATGGGTGAGCGATCCGGACAATCCGGCCTGGACGGGTAACGTCGATCCCCGGCTCGACATTTCAGTTGGCCGCAAGGGCATCCCCTACCTGGATTGGGGTCCGATGCCGGGTGACTCCTGGATCCGGAGCCCGGCGGATGACGGCCACTTCGTTCCAAAAAAGAACGTGTACGCCAAGTCTGTACAGGGTACGCTTTCCGACAACGAAAACAACTGGGCTAATGTCGAGTTGGACGCCAACAACGTCAACCTGATGCGCTTCTCCGATGTGCTGCTGATGGCTGCCGAGGTCGACGTCCTTGGAAGCAGCCAGAATTTGGCGCAGGCCGAGACTTATGTCAATATGGTGCGTTCAAGAGCAGCCAATCCTGTAGGCTGGGTTTATACGAATGGATCGTTCAATGCGACCAGTTATGTCTATTCGGGTGGCTCAACCCCGGCAGACAATTACAAAGTAGCCCCCTATCCGGTCGGCTATTTTACAGATGGTGTAACGGCCATGAAGGCGATCATCCTGGAGCGCCGGATCGAACTCGCCGAAGAAGGTCATCGTTTCTTCGACCTCGCGCGCTGGCAGGTAGGCAACCCGATCTATCCGGCCGCCGGCTATATGACGACTGTCCTCAATGCCTATGCGACCCAGGAAGCACCGGTCCATCCGGCCCAATACCAGGGGGTGTCGTTTACGACCGGTAAGACGGAATACTTTCCGATCCCGCAACAGCAGATCGACGCTGAAAACTCCGCCGGTAAGGTCGTGATGAAACAGATCCCGAATTACTAGTCGAGTTACACGGATATTTTTTGGAGGCAGGGGTAATACCCTGCCTCTTTTTCTTGTGACCTAAGCTTGGTCTAATCCTTCATTTCCAGAGAGAGTCTTTATAACTAATGCTTTATGAAAAGAATAAATTATAAAAACTACACGATTTCAATGCCCGCCGGCCTGGTGCTGGTGGCGCTGCTGCTGGCTTGCGGAAAAAGCTTTCTGAACAAACCGCCGATCGGACCGACTACGCCGGCGGTATTAGGCACTTATGCCGGCATACAGGGGGTATTGATCGGCGCCTATGCGGCCGTGGTTGGAGAAGGAACGAACAATAGCGGTTGGGGCTCCGCCGCGGACAACTGGGTGTACGGGAGCGTATGCGCGGATGATGCGTATAAGGGTTCGACCTCACAGGACCAGTCGGATATCGCGCCGCTTGCGCAGTGGAATGCGCTTCCGACCAATTCGTACACCGCGCAGAAATGGGCCAGTAACTACGATGGTATCCAGCGGGCGAACGACGTCATCCGCTCCATGCGGACGGCAACCGGGCTGACGGCCGCGGATACGACCGAGTTCAAAGCGGAAGCGCTGTTTCTCCGTGGCTTTTTCCACTTCGAACTGACGAAGATGTTCCGTTACGTGCCGTTTGTGGATGAGCACATTACGTACGGCAACCATAACTATGATGTACCTAACTGGGACGGCAGCAATTATATCAATATCTGGCCTGACATCGAAGCGGATCTGACGTATGCCATGAACAACCTGCCTGCGACGCAGCCAAATAAAGGTCAGGCGAATAAGTGGGCCGCGATGGCATTCCTGGCGAAAGTGTATTTGTTTGAAGGTAAATATGACGCGGCCAAGCCGTTGTTCGATCAGGCGATCGCCGGCGGCGTAACTGCTCACGGTGACGCGTATGGGTTGCAGGCGGCTTACCAGAACAATTTCAACCCCGATCCGGGTGCCAAGAACAGCCTCGAATCGGTATTTGCCGCCCAGATCTCCGTCAATGACGGTTCTGCCGGGGTAGGTGGTGGCAAGGCGTACGGCGACAACCTGAATTTTCCATACGGCGCGGGTCCCGGCGCGTGCTGCGGATTCTTCAACCCTTCGCAGGACGTAGCCAATGCCTACAAGACGGATGCCATCGGCTTGCCTTTCCTCGATGGTTCATGGCAAAATCAACCGTGGGTAAGCGATCCGGATAATCCGGCGTGGAACGGAAATGTCGATCCGCGGCTTGACTGGGCGGTCGGCCGGAAAGGCGTCCCCTACCTGGATTGGGGGCCGATGCCGGGTGATTCGTGGATCCGGAGCCCGGCAGACGACGGACACTTCGTTCCGAAGAAGAACGTGTATGCCAAGTCGGTGCAGGGAACGCTTTCTGACAATGAGAACAATTGGGCAAACGTCGAGCTCGATGCGAACAACATCAACCTCATGCGCTTTTCTGACTTACTGTTAATGGCTGCCGAGTGTGACGTGCTGGGAAGCGCCCAGGACCTGACATCCGCCGAGGATCTGGTGAATAGGGTCCGGAGCCGCGCGGCAAATCCGGCAGCGTTTGTCTATACGAATGGTTCCTTCAATGCCACCAGCTATCTCTACACCGGTGGAACGACGCCCGCCGACAACTATAAAGTCGCTCCTTACCCCGCGGGGTATTTCACCGACGGTACCATAGCGATGAAGGCGATCATCATGGAACGCCGGATCGAACTCGCCGAAGAAGGGCATCGTTTCTTCGACCTCGCACGCTGGCAGGCAGGCAATCCGGTCTATCCGGCTGCAGGTTACATGACGACGGTTCTCGACGCCTATGCGACCCAGGAAGCTTCGATCCATCCGGCCCAATATCAGGGAGTATCGTTTACGACCGGGAAAACGGAATACTATCCGATCCCGCAGCAACAGATCGACGCTGAAAATTCCGGCGGCAAGGTCGTGCTGAAGCAGATACCGAATTACTGATTTTTTTGTTACCTTGTCACATTGAATGAATTCCAGCCTATGCCCTCGAAGCGTTGTCACACGATCCTCCACGCCCTTACCCTCACCATGATCATATTCAGCGCGTGCAAGAACAAGACCCTGTTTGAAGCGATACCCTCCGATCACTCCGGCGTCCATTTCAACAATCTTATCGTAGAGAACGACTCCGTCAACCCGATGGATCTGACCAACATCTACAACGGTGGCGGCGTGGGCATCGGCGATTTCAACCGGGACGGCCGGCCGGATATCTACTTCGCGGGTAATACGGTCTCGAACAAGCTCTACCTCAACCGGGGGGACTTCAAATTTGACGATATCACGGACCGGGCCGGCGTAGGGGGCCAGGGTGAGTGGTGCCGGGGCGTCACGGTCGTGGATATCAATAACGACGGTTGGCCGGATATTTATGTATGCGCGACCATCCTCGACGACCCCAAACGCCGGCGGAATCTGCTGTACATCAATCAGGGTAACGACAAGGATGGGATTCCGCATTTTAGGGAGATGGGCCGCGAATACGGTCTCGGGGACACCCTGTACTCGACGATGGCCGAGTTCTTCGACTACGACAAGGATGGCGATCTGGACATGTACCTGGTCGTAAACGATATTCCAAAACACGCAAATGCGGCGTTATTCCGCCCCACCATCACGGACGGCAGCTATCGCAGCACCGGTCATCTGTTCCGGAACGACTGGAACGACTCGCTAAAGCATCCGGTATTCACAGACGTATCGAAACAGGCAGGTATCACGATCGAGGGGTATGGACACAGTGCGACGATCGCGGATGTCAACCGCGATGGATGGCCCGATATCTATGTGAGCAACGACTTCGTCGGCAACGATATCCTCTACATCAACAATCATGACGGCACGTTCACCGACAAGATCCGCTCCTATTTCAAACATACGTCCGCCAACTCCATGGGACAGGATATCGAGGATGTCAACAATGACGGTCTGATGGACTTTGTGGTCATGGACATGGACCCTCCGGACAACTATCGAAAGAAGATGTTCATGGCGGCGAATAATTACCGCTACTATCAGAACACCGAATATTTTGGCTATGAATACCAGTATCCCCGCAACACGCTTCAAATCAACCAGGGTCCGCGGGTAGGGGAGGGCGATTCGACCGGCGACCCGGTCTTTAGCGATATGGGGTACTATGCGGGGATCGAAGCGACCGATTGGAGCTGGACCCCGATGGTGGCGGATTTTGACAACGACGGGTATCGGGATATCATCGTCACCAACGGTTATCCCCGGGACGTCAACGATCATGATTTTATCATGTTCCGGAACGAAGCTTCCCAGCTGGTGAACAAACAGCGCATCCTGGATCAGATCCCGCGGGTGAAAATCCACAGTTTTGCATTCCGGAATAACGGCGACCTTACTTTTTCCAATGTCTCGGCTGACTGGGGGCTGATGACACCGGGCTATTCGAACGGGGCCGCCTATGCGGACCTCGACGGCGACGGGGACCTCGACCTGATCGTAAACAATATCGACGATGAAGCCCATATTTACCGCAATATGTCCCGCGAGCATGATCCGGACAACCAGCACTATCTGCAAGTGAGTTTTGCCGGTGACAGCCTAAATAAAGGGGGATTCGGAGCGTGGGTCGAACTGCGGTATGGCGCCGGTCAGCAACAGGTATACGAGAATTCTCCGTATCGCGGCTATTTGTCGACCATCCAGGATATCGCGCATTTCGGGTTAGGGAAGATCGCCGTTATCGATACCGTACGGGTCAAATGGCCGGACGGGAAAATGCAGGAATGGCTGCATATCCCCGCGAACGGGACGCTCGTCGCCGACCACCGTAACGCCCGACTGCCGTACGCCATAGAGAAAACGACGTTGGCGAAAGGAGCACTATTCCGCGAGATCACCGATTCGATCGGTCTTCATTTTAAGCAGGAACAACGCGACTACATCGACTTCAACATCCAGAAAATGCTGCCCCACAAGTTCTCGCAATACGGGCCGTCGATCGCCGTCGGGGATGTGGACGGGAACGGACTGGATGATATGGTGGTCGGCGGGGCGGAAGGGCAAAGCGCGCAGATTTTCCTGCAGCAGCCGGGCGGACATTTTATAAAAAGACCGTTGCTGTCCGATTCCGCAGCAAGCGCTAAACTGGCAGATGACCTGCAGGTGCTTTTGTTCGATGCCGACGGAGACGGAGACCCCGATCTGTACATCGCAGCGGGCGGCTATGCAGAATCCTCCAATAGCCCGGCCTATCGCGACCATCTATACATAAACGACGGGAAAGGGAATTTTACGCCGGATCCCCTGGCATTACCGGCCAATTTCACCAGCAAGTTCTGCGTGCGCGCAGCAGACTACAACCACGACGGAAAGCTGGATCTGTTTGTTTCCGGACGGGTTGACCCCGAACATTACCCGCAGCCGGTCAGCAGCTTTGTCTATCGCAACGACAGCCATGACGGGAAGGTGCGGTTCACCGATGTATCGGCTACAGTGGCCCCCGAGCTGCAGCATATCGGGATGGTCTGCGACGCGGTATGGACCGACTTCGACAACGACGGCTGGCCGGACCTCGTGCTGGCGGGCGAGTGGATGCCGGTTACCTTTCTTCGAAACGACAAGGGTATATTCCGCAACATCGGCGCCGCGTCGGGGGTCAACGATCACAAAGGCTGGTGGAACAGCATTATTGCCGGCGATTTTGACAACGACGGCAAAATGGATTATGTCGTCGGCAACCTCGGGTTAAACTCGTTCTATCGGGCGGACCCCCAACATCCGGTTCGCGCTTACGGCGGCGATTTCGACAAAAATGGGATATATGACATGATCCCGTCGTGTTATTTACCCGACCAGGAGGGAAAGCTGCGCGAATTTCCGGCGGAAAGCCGGGATGACCTGCTTCGCCAGATCAACAGTATGCGAAAGAAGTTTCCGGACTATAAGACATACGCCGTAGCTACGATGGATAAAGTGCTCACACCGGAAGAACGGAAGAATGTGCTCGTGCTGGAGGCAAACGATTTCCGAAGCTGCCTGCTGCGGAATGAAGGCGACGGACATTTCAGCATCCATCCGCTCCCGATGGAGGCACAGCTTTCGGTGATCGATGGCATGGTGGCGGATGACGTTGACGGCGATGGTAAGCTGGACCTGCTGTTAAGCGGGAACGACTATGGAGAAGAGCCGGTCGTGGGTCGTAGCGACGCCATGAACGGGTTAATATTAAAAGGAGATGGAAAGGGCGGATTCATCCCGCTGCCGATGGATAAAAGCGGGATCTTTTTGCCCGGGGACCAGAAGGCGCTGGTCAGGATGAGGGGAGACGGTACCCGGTATTGGGTGGTCGCCGGTCAGAACAGGGGTCCGCTCCAGGTATTCGAGCGCAGATCGCCGGTTCGGTTTATCCCGCTTCGACCCGATGACGTCAGTGCGGTCTTCACGTATGCGGATGGATTGATGCGCAAGGAAGAATGCGGGTATGGATCCTCCTTCCTGTCGCAGTCCGGGCGATTTATCGTGGTATCAGGTCCGGTCAGGGGGGTTGAGATCACCAATGCGGCCGGCCAGAAGCGGAGCGTGCTTTGATTATTTTGCGGTGACGGTGGAGAAATCTTTGGAGACCGTGCCGCTGATGACGCCGGTTGTGTCGCTTCCGTCAGGTCGATAGAGTTTGATCGTAAACTGGCATCGGTAATTGCTGTCGCTCTCCTGGTAGGAAACACCGACCATGTCGAACCGGAGCGGCGGCATACCGGCGTTGTGATGTCCGCGAAGATAGGCGGCCATCGCCTTCTCGAGATTGTTCCTGACTTCCGTTGTTGACAGTTTCCGTTGACAGCCGAAGGTTAACAAAAGGAAGGCAGACAGTAGAAGGCGGGGAGATTTCATAGTGATAAATGTAGGCAATTAAACGTTAAAAGATGAGTTGTCGTATCCTCGTTCCGGCGTTTTGCTGCGCGGTCGCGCTTTGGTCCTGCGGGCGTGATCCCCGCAATCATACCCATGCGCAGACGCCCATGGCTTCGATCCGGCGCGGAGCGCAGCTGGCCCAAACGTACTGCGGCTCCTGTCACGTCGTTCCCGATCCCTCCCTGCTGGATAGTCGAAGTTGGGAAAAAGGCGTCCTTCCCGAAATGGGACCGAGACTCGGCATTTTCGCCTACGGGTTCCAGCTCTATCCGAATAGCATCCGGGATACGAATATCGGTAAAGGGTATTATCCTTCGCAACCGCTGCTTGGCAACGAGGATTGGCAGCATATCCTGGATTATTATACGGCCACGTCGCCGGACTCGCTGCCGGGCCAGGAGCGGCCGCGGCCGATCGCCACGCAGGGTTTGTCGGTTTTTGATGTCCGTGAGCCCGCGATACGATACGAGACGCCCACCGCCACATTCGTAGCGATCGACACGATCGCCGGGGAGAAGGGAGTGATGTGCTATGATTACATCCGGCGCAAATTGTACCGGTTCTCGCCCGCATTGCAATCGATCGACTCGGTGGCTGCCGGCGGTGGTATCGTGGATATGCGGCGGGACAGTTGCGGTTGGGTCAGCTGCGATATCGGGGAGTTGAACCCCAATAACGGCAAGTCTGGGAAGCTGGAACGAATCATCCCGGGCGGTGGGAGCAAATGGCACGCCGACTCGCCGGCGATGTTCGCACCGCTGGCCCGACCGGTACAGATAGCAGCCGCCGATCTCAACCGGGACGGCCGGACCGACTGGGTAGTCTGTGAGTTCGGGAATCTGATCGGGACGCTTTCATGGCTGGAAAACAAGCCTGACGGCCATTTTGCCCGCCACGTCATCCGCGCGGTGCCGGGCGCGATCCGGGCTTATGTGGATGACTACAATCACGACGGATTGCCAGACCTTTGGGTCTTGTTCGCCCAAGGGGATGAAGGCATTTTTCTGTTCACCAACCAGGGCAACGGGCAGTTCACGGAGGAGAGGGTGCTTCGGTTTCCGCCGTCCTACGGTTCGTCATATTTCGAGCTTGCCGACTTCAACAAAGACGGGCATCCCGATATTCTGTACACCTGCGGCGACAACGCCGATTTCTCGCGGGTGTTAAAGCCATATCACGGTGTTTATATTTTTCTGAACGACGGGCACAATCATTTTTCGCAGCAGTATTTTTTTCCGATAAACGGTTGTTATAAAGCAGTAGCGCGCGACTTTGACGGCGATGGGGATCTGGATATCGCGGCCATATCTTTTTTTCCCGATCTGAAGCGTCAGCCGGAGGAAGGGTTCGTTTACCTCGAGAATAAGGGCGGATTCGATTTTCAGCCCTACAGTCTGCCCGAAACGGAGCGGGGGAAGTGGCTGACGATGGACGTCGACGATTTGAACGGGGATGGCAGGCCGGACATCGTGCTTGGAAATTTTTCCTTGCGCTCGCCGGTAACGAAGGCCGGGATAGATTTCAAAAAAGGGCCGCCGTTTCTCGTTTTGATGAATCGTTCAAAATAACCGATATGACAAGCTTCCCATACTGGCTGATCTATGCCCTGCTATCGGCCGTCTTTGCCGCGCTGACGGCGATCTTTGCAAAAGTGGGTTTGAAGGATGTCAATTCCGATCTGGCGACGGCGATCCGAACGGCGGTGGTATTGCTGATCACCTGGGGTATCGTGCTTTTCCGCGGAAACGCAAAAGGTATCCCGGGCTTGACGCGCAGTAACTGGATATTCCTGATCTTGTCGGCTGCGGCGACGGGGCTATCCTGGTTGTTTTATTACCGTGCCCTGCAATTGGGGAAAGTTTCCGAGGTAAGCGTAATCGATAAGGGGAGCATTCTTTTTACGATCCTCTTATCCTTTCTGTTTCTTCGGGAACCGTTAACCGCGCGGGTCATAGCGGCAGCGCTTCTGATCACCGGGGGAATGTTGGTACTAATATGGAAATGACCTATTTTTAGACATAGGAAGATAAACCCCAAATGCCACCAAGAAGTTGAATCTGTGCCCGTTGAAGGTCTCCATAATATCAATGAGCTGCTGTTGCAAGTGTCCCATGGGGACAGGGAGGCTTTTCGGATATTGTATACCGCCTGTTATCCGGATGTCCAACGTTATATTTCCTTGTTTGAATCTTCACCGCGGGTGCTGGACGAGCTGACCCAGGACGTGTTCGTCCGGATTTGGGAAAAGCGGGCCCGGCTGGCGCAGGTGGATTCCTTCAAAAGCTACCTGTTCACGATGACAAGGAATGTGGTATTTAACTTCATCCGCGCGCTGAAACTTCGTCAGACGGTTACGGCACTGGATGAAGCCGCGGCGGCAGGAGGAGATGAATTGGAAAATGAACTCTTATTCAAACTATACTACCGGATGGCCCTGGAGGCCATGGACAAACTGCCGCCCGGCAGACGTAAAGTAATGAAAATGAGCGTTGAAGACGGTCTTACGCTGGATGAGATCGCCGCAGAACTTGGGATTTCCCGGTCCGGCGTCAAAAAGCAGCTATATGCGGCAATGGCCTTTGTTCGCCAGTATTTGCGCGAACATGGAGAAATTGGCCTCACCCTTATTATTTTTCTTTCACTTTTTGAAGGATAATTTTTGAATCGGGGTATCCTTTAAGCTTTCCCACGTGTCTTTATAAATAACGCCTTATTTATGAATTTAACGGAAGCCCGGGATTTTACTGCAAGATTCGTCACGGGAGAATATGCTCCGGAAGAACATGCAGCCTTCCTGCGGTGGATCACGGAGGCATCGGAAAC
>DATJWK010000022.1:0-17809 GCA_035501395.1 Puia sp. | reverse complement strand
TACGATACCAACCGGACAAAAATACTGACCATTACCGGAGAGGTGTATAAGGCACCGCCAACTTCGGCTCCTGAAAACGCCTCCATCCAATTGTTAAAACAAGTAAATTAATGCACGCATGAAAAAGTTATTTCTTCTCGCCGGCACGGCTCTCTTATCCGTCAGCCTTTTCGCTCAAAATCCGCCAACGAAGGCTGAAGATGTGATGAAGTTTAAGGAATTGTCCTTTGACTTTGGGAAAGTGAAGATGGGCACGCCTGTCACCCACGAGTTTACCTTTACGAATATCGGCAACTCGCCGATCATCATCGAATCGGCGCTGCCTTCTTGCAGTTGTACCACGCCGCACAAACCGGATGGCGCGATCGCTGCAGGCAAGAGCGATTTTATTGCCGCTCAATATAATGCCGCCAACCCCGGCCGTTTTAATAAGACCGTGACGGTCAAAGTAGCCGGAATAGATATGCCGGTGGTACTGAAGATCACCGGGGAAGTGCTTGACGCCGAAGCGTATGCCAAATACCAGGCTTCCAGGTCTACTTCGCCCGGCCGTTAAGGCGGCCGTTGAAAATACTGGCAAAGCCCTCCCCTGCCGGGAGGGCTTTTTCACGGGCCTCCGATCCGTTTTTTCTTACCTTCGCAGCATGTTACAAATCAGTCACCGCGGACAGCAAATGCCGGCTTCGCCGATCAGAAAACTCGTGCCCTACGCCGAAGCGGCCAAAAAAAAAGGCGTAAAGGTCTACCACCTCAACATCGGCCAGCCGGATATCGAAACTCCCAGGATGGCGCTGGATGCCGTCCGGCATTTTGATTTCAAAGTCCTCGAATACAGCCATAGTGCAGGCAACGAAAGTTACCGGCGCAAACTCGCCGCCTATTACAAGCGGGCGGGCATCGACGTCGACTACAGCCAGATCATCATTACCACCGGTGGATCCGAAGCTATTCTCTTTGGTTTTATGAGCTGTCTTGATGCCGGGGATGAGGTCATCATACCGGAACCGTTCTATGCCAACTACAATGGTTTTGCGGTCGCCGCCAATGTGGTGGTGAAGCCGCTGACTTCTTATATAGCCAATGGGTTCGCCCTTCCGGCCATTTCCGAATTCGAAAAATTGATCACGCCGAAGACCAGGGCAATCGTGATTTGCAATCCGAATAACCCTACCGGCTATCTGTATAGCCGCGCGGAGATGGAAAGCCTCCGGGATCTGGTCATCCGGCGTGGCCTTTACCTGTTCTCCGACGAGGCCTATCGCGATTTCTGCTATAGCGGAACACATACCAGCGCGATGAACCTCAAAGGCGCCGAAGAGAATGTGTTGATGATGGATACGATCTCCAAGCGCTACAGTGCCTGCGGCGGTCGGATCGGTGCGCTGGTAACCCGCAACCAGGCTGTTCTCGACACCGCCATGAAATTTGCCCAGGCGCGGCTTAGCCCGCCTTCTTTTGCCCAGATCCTCGGCGAGGCAGCAACCGACCTGCCGGCCGACTATTTTGATGCCACCAGAACCGAATACCTCAAAAGAAGAGATGTTTTGGTCAACCGGCTCAACCGGATTCCCGGCGTATTCTGTCCTAATCCCGGCGGTGCGTTCTATGCCATGGCCAGCTTACCGGTAGATGATACGGATAGGTTTTGTCAATGGCTTCTTGAGTCCTTTGCGTACCGTAATTCGACCGTTATGCTCGCTCCTGCCGGCGGTTTTTACGGGACGCCGGGTCTTGGCAAGAAGGAAGTGCGGCTGGCGTATGTCCTGAACGCCGATGATCTAAACAAGGCGATGGACTGTCTCGAGCAAGCCTTGCAACAATACCCCGGAAGGACCTCAGCCGAATTTGCGCACGCCAAAGTCAGCGCAAACATTTAAAATAAATGTAATTTATTGACAATTTTTAATCGAAGGGGAGAAAATAGCCATAAATGGCCTTAAAAGACCTCAATAATCGAATTGCAAATAATTATATATGATTTATTACCCGGAGTTGTGGAAAAATTATCCCGGTTAATCGAAAAATACTTTGCTTTTTTCATCATTTTCTCCGATCTTGCATTCAGAATTAAGGAACGAACCAAAAAGAGAACGATCGGATTTGCGGTGCGGGGTTTTTTAACTATTTGGTATTATTCCGTTGCTTGTTCCCTTTTTATCTTTGTCCGGCTGACAAGCAACACAACATCGATCTTTCGAAGATTTTTCATATGGCAAGCAATCGTTAGACGGCCTTCTGTTTCCACAGAGGGCCTTTTTATTTCTGCTGGCCGCTCGGCCTTTTTCCGCTGGCCGCCCGGCCTTCGCGACGCCTTCCCATCTTTTCGGCCGAAATTCCCCGCTTTTTCTCCCGCATTTTTCTATCTTTGCAACCCGTTTCCGGGGCCACCCGCCGTGACCCGCGAAATTCATCCGGCGCGATAGCTCAGTTGGTTAGAGCACAGGATTCATAACCCTGAGGTCTCGGGTTCAAATCCCGATCGCGCTACCAAATCCCATAGTATTTTGATATTCAAATTATTATGGGATTATTTTTTATGTGCTTTATAGACTGCCAGTTGTGCTGATATAAGCCTCTTTGATAAATTGGATTGGGGAAAAGGGAGCCGCCTGTAATTTTTAATGATTATTATTTTTCTCCAAGCTTCTTTATCAAGTCAGTTGTCCGTATTGTTCCCGTCAATATGCAATTTTCAACATAACTTTTATGGGGGTCAAGACCAAATACTTTGAAAAGTTCCTCTTTAATGGCCTTATTCTTGGGGTTTCGCAAATCTCGCTTTGCCGTATAATACCGGCACTTGTCAAAATCGAACACCCCGTTGTCTTCAACGGCATTCAACAAATCCACCGTATCGTAAGAGGGTCTGAAACCCACTCCATAGAACCCATATGGGTTTCTGTGTAATCCCGTCTCATCAGTTGTGTATTTATTGTATATTGTTTTGGGAAGTTCCTTGTGAATTAGACCCCATTGAAGAAATACGACAGGTCGCGCATCCAGCACGGCGCCATAGGAAATAGGGAAATCAAATTCCTCTTCCTTTACTTCCCGGTGGCCGATAATTTCGTACTCGCCATATAACACCAGGTTGTCGAACATCACATCCGATGGCAATTTCGGTTGCTTGTCGAGCGTCGACAGACTGATATCTTTCGTCGGCGAACTGAATGCAAACAATTCGACGATAAGCGCTTGCCCCATTAAATTACGCAAGCCGTGAGAATTTCCAATCATACCACTCTTGCAAACTTTTCCTACATCCAGCAGCAGCCGTCCAAATCCAAAATTTCTCCTATCCAGTTTAAAGCGGAAATAATCACCCGATTTAAATTTTATATGCTTTCTTTTAGCATGCTTAAATTGCTCTATTTCCGCCAAGTGATTTTGCGGTGATCGTTCAATAAATTTCAAAATCGAATCCACAATAGCCTCCTTATCCACTGTTCTCCTGTCCCATCGGCTGGAATAAAAGGTTGTTTGGGTGTTGTAATTCCCTACTGTCAGATTATCATTACTGACATATAAATATATTCCGGTTGGTTGCCGCTGTTCCAAAACAGAAGCGGTTAACTTCTTCTCTTTCCCTTTGCCAGTTTTTGGAAGCAAAATGGTTCTGTCCCTTGTCATCTCATCATAATGCCTTTCTGAATATTCGCTTGCTGTTGAAACAATATGCCTTTTAAGGATGTTTTTATCAAAGTAAAGTGTTGTTTCGGGCCGGTATTTATCCCCCTTTAACAAAACCCTGTCCCACTGATCATCAATAGGGTCCAATCCGAAGAATATTCTTTGTTCGTTTGTGAGTTCGAAAGGCGTCATATTTGCCCAATATATGCATTTCTTGGACTACCCTTCATTGTAAAGGAGTTATAAAGATGTTACTCTTCTTTATTTAAAATCAATTAGTTATAATGCACGCACCCCTATTAGTGTCAATAGGCGCTCATGACTACGCTTGTTGTCAGGTTGGGGTTATCAAATTTTATTACATCGCCGGCAGTCTTTCCCGATATCAAAAACAGGCGCGCGGAAAGCGCTTTTGCCGTGTATTTGAGCGATAGCGCCGCAACATCGGCCAGGATATTTTCTATCACCTGTTTTGTGGTGTTGCCGGGCAGAGGCACTACATCAAGCCCGGTGCCGGATACGGAAGAGAATAACAACAGTTCCTGCACCGTATATCTCTTTTCGGCAGCTCTTTGGGCAAGCACCTTGTCTTCAATAACCGGAAGCATCAAACCTGAATAGCCACATTTTTTGATATCAAGAGTTTTAAGCACATCGGTAATCAGCGCACAGGCGCTTAGGGTGGCCGGGCTGCCAAAAGGTTGTTTGGAATATGTTTCGATCGCCTCCCCTATGCTGGCGTTCAGGCCTGGTGCGGGCGATGCATCGATGCCATCGTACTGCCAGTTTAATGTTTTGGCTATTCCTTCGGCAATGGCCTGCACCGGCAATAAATTCTTTTCAAGCAGCGACTTCAATGTTCGCCTTGCAGTAGCGGGGTTACTGTCTTGCTTAAAGGCTTGTGTAATCAAATTTGCAGATTCCAGCCCTACGCCAAAACTATTAACACCATCATGAAACCCGGCTGGAAAAAAAGGAATGTTTGCAGGGCAGTTGGCGGATGCCGTAAAACGAAAGCAAGCTTCTCCCCCTTTTGATCTGGAGAGCGCTGCAATAATTTCCGCCGATGCTTTTATCGAGTTAAAGTGGATACCCGATTCATGAGAGGATATAGCCAGGCTGAAAAAAATATTCGACGTGTTTTGTACCAGTTTTTCTGCCCAATCGGCAATGCCATCCTGGTATTTGTCCGGCGGCAATATCTGGCCGATAGAAAGCGAAATGTTATTTTGCTGTGCTATTCTATCCAACTTTATAAGCCACGGTAAAGCGTCGTTATAAGAATGTCGACCTAAATATTTATACAGGTTCTGCGTGCTTATCCGTATTGTTTGCACTTCATAGCCTTTATCAATGTATGCCTGCCTTGCTTTCTTTAAAAAATCAACCGCGGAATTAAAACTTGCGGTATCATCAACGCTTCGCAATGTTATGCCGGCAGTAACTGTCCTTACTCTGAACGAGTAGGTTGCTTGCTGGCCATAAGCAATAATGGTGACGGTATATAAAACGCAACTGGCAAAGAGTTTCTTAAACACGGCTTTAAAATGGGCTGAAGAAGGTGTAAGGAGCGGAAAGATCACCGCTAATATAGATAAAAAACATAAGTACGGGATAAGCGTTGGCGGCTCGTTTTTAATTTTTCGTATATTACCGTTGGTATACGTAGCACGATGGCAAACCGACAAAATTTCAACACCCCTAAGGCCCCGCGGATGAGCCAGGCTTTCCCTCAGGCCGTCCTGACCGAACAATTCATTTTCGTCTCCGGCACACCGGGTCTCGATCTCACCACCGGGAAGGTTATCAGCGGGAACTTCGAAGACCAAACCAGGCAGGCATTCCGGAACATCAAGGTTATCCTGGAAGAGGCGGGTAGCAGCCTCAGCAAGGTCGTAAAAACCACCATTTTTATGGTCACCGGAAATGATTTCAGCGTAATCAACAAAGTCTACGGCGAGTTCTTTCCTGAAAATCCGCCGGCCCGCAGTACCCCGCAGGTCATGCCCTTTCCCGCGGGAATCCAGATTTCGGTGGAGTGTATAGCACTTTGTTGAAAAAAAGCCAAAATGCCGGCAAATCCGGCAAATTCTTACCTTCCATGCCTCTATTGGTATGCGCGCAAAAAGAAATTCTTTTTACCGATATGTGGTCTGGCCGACCTTAATTTTCATCCTGCCGGGTCGGGAGATCAAAGCCCAGAATACTCCAAATCTGGTGCCCAATCCCTCCTTTGAAGATGTAAATATTTGCTCCGAATACAACCAGCCTTGCAGTCCCTCCGCCTGGTTCTATTTAAGCAGGAAGTTTACGACCGGTTACTTCCCCCGATTTCCTTCCGCGACCGGCAGCCGGCACCTGCAGATCGTCGTCGCCAGCCGTCAGACAATCAACCGCCAGTATTGGGAAACCATGCTGCTCTGCCCCCTTGAAGCCGGGGAACACTACAACGTCAGCCTGAAGATCGCCAGCCCGCGCAACAGTACCCAACTCAGTCCCACCTGCCCCAACCTTCGGGACATCGGACTGTGGTTTACCAACCGGTTTGTTTTTGTGCAGGGCGACTCTATCCTGCAACCCAGGAGCTATCTCTCTTTTGTCGGCGCGACAGCCCGGAATTTGAAGAACGGATGGTGGGAGATCAAAAAAGAATTTGTCCCCGCTACCAATTCCACGATCCTTATCGTCGGCAACTTCTACCGCGTCGCTAACGCCGATATCATGGATCAACGGAATAATCCAAATGCTTCCATCGATATCCTGGTGGACGATATCGCCGTCGTACCGGAGAAGGGCACGACCTGTCCGGGCTACCGGAAAACAAATGACTCGTTATATGCGATTCATTGGCGGCATTTCGGGGATCGCCCGGGTGAACCGTCTCCCGACACGACCCCTTCCTCGCCGGATACCACCGTAAGAGCCGTCGCCGACACACCGAAAAGAATCGCCGACACGCCGAAAAGGGTCTTCGTAAACACGCCGGATTCGCCCCGTTCGCCGCCGACGGACACCATTATCGTTCACAACATCCAGTTCGATTTCGACAAATACTTCGTACAAAACCCGGATACGTTACAGCGATATCAGCGACTGCTGACCAGACCGGGAATAAAGAAAATTCAAGTGGTCGGCTATACCGATGACGTCGGTTCCGAGGCATACAACCTGGATCTTTCCAGAAAGCGGGCGAGTGAAGTCGCTCGTCTCCTGACGTCAAAGTTTGGCATCCCCCCCGCGATTATAAAAACGGAAGGCAAGGGCATCTCCCGCGACTATCCGACAAAAGATCTCAACAGAAGAGTGGAGATCTATATTTTTCACTAGCAACCAATTCAAAAATGCTCCGTAATACCGTCCTTTTCGCCGCGCTCACGACCCTGCTTACCGGCTGCGGCCAAAATCAGCCTGGCAAATCCTCCGGTCCGGGTGCTGACACGTTGACCTGCCTGATCCCCGGTTACGACTCCATCATTTACTACATGGCGTCCCACGGCGATACGCAACAAATAAAGAGAGGACTGATAACCGATACCGGCTTTACAAAGGAGATGTTCCAAAAGGCGAAGGCACAAAACCTTGTGGTAGTATTCAGGCCCTTGCCGGGTGGTGATATGATACCCAACTTCCGGGAGATGATCCGGCTTTCCGACAAATATGAGATTGCCAACCGGTTCGTGGACACCGCCGAATTCGATGAAGCCAGGACCCCCGGCTTTACCTCCGCCCCGTATGTAAAAGCGCTGATGCGCGGCGAATCTCCTCCGCCCTTCAAACTCGATTTACCCCGGGCTGAACCCGACAGCCCGAATGCTGTAGCCAAATTCCCCACGTCATCCCGGTTAACGATTCTCCTGGGCGATGACCGGCACATCTATGGATATATGGGGACGGACATCAGGTCCGGAAAAAAATATACCTATGATGAGCTAAAAGATGCCTTGATGGCAAAAAGGAGGGACAATGCCTTCTCCGTCCAGATCCGGCCTTCTAAAAACAGCACCTACAAAGGCACGGTTGACATGCTGGACCTGATGAAGACCGCAGCCATTAAAAATTACACGTTAGTAGAAATAACCGACAACGAGGAGAATTTCCTCGACCACGAAGACTGGTGATCAACCCAAGGAAAATCCCGACCACCGGCAACAGGGTGTACATATATTCATTTATTTTTTCCCAATCCGATATATATCCCCATCATCGGTGATCGCATAGAGCTTTTCATCCATGTACGTCACGTCCCTGATCCGCGTATTGATGTCCTCCATCAATCTTTCCTCTCCCACGACCTTATTGTTCTTTATGACCAGCCGGTCAAGATGCTGGCCGCTGAGGCAGGAAATAAACAGATTGTCCTTCCACTCCGGTATGGCGTTGCCCCGATAGAAGCAGATCCCGCTTGGCGAAATGACCGGGTCCCAATAATAAATGGGTTGCTCCATCCCCGCCTGCTGCTGGATCCCGGCTCCCACCGGCCCGCCCTGGTATTCGATCCCATAGGTAATCACCGGCCAGCCATAATTCTTCCCCGCACGAATGATGTTGATCTCATCGCCGCCGCGTGGCCCAAATTCAGACTCCCACAATTCACCGGTCTCCGGGTTGATCTCAAGGCCCTCGGGATTGCGATGGCCGTAGGAATACACCTCCGGCTTCGCGCCGGACCGGTTAAGGAAAGGGTTGCCTGCGGCCGGCTTGCCGTCCGTGGTGATCCGGATAATCTTTCCCAGATATGAATTCACGTCTTGCGCCAGCACTCTGCTTTGCGGCATGAACTTTTCGCCCACACTTACAAAGAGGTTGCCGTCCCGATCGAACACGAGACGCGACCCATACTGCAAGGTGCTGCCGGTGCCGGGTACTGAACGGAAGATAACCGTGATGTCCTCGACCTTCCCGGCGGATTCGTTCAATTTGCCTTTGGCTACTGCTGTCACGTTGCCCGTCGAATATCCCTCCGCATAGCACCAATACATGATCTTGTTGGCGCTGAATTTCGGGTCAAAGGCCACATCCAGCAATCCGCCCTGCCCGGCGTAGACAACCGCGGGAAATCCCGTGATCTTCTTTACCAGCGCTCCGTTGCGGTCATGGATCTCCATATATCCCGATTTGATCGTCACCATCAGCCGGCCGTCCGGCATGGCTACAATGGCAAATGGATGTCCGAGCTTGTCCGCGATTTTCTCTACCGTGTAAGGTGTCGTTGTCTTCGCGCCCGCGATCCGCGTTTGTCCGGCAAATGCCGGCTTATAATCGCTGTTCGGCGACTTTCTCTCTACCGGCGGCAGACTGTCGGAAGGATTCCTGGTGACGCGGGGCCCATCATGCGCGCAGCCCGCCAGGTAAGCAAACATCAGCATAACCGACAGTGAAAAGGTGTACTTTGCTTGCATGGTATTCGTTTTTCAGAAGTGATCATTTGCCCTCGAAATACGGCTTCTCATCGTGCGGCGCGTCCTCCTGTTGTTTCCAATATGCCAGGGTCACGACATGTCCGCCGGGCGCTTTCAGGAGGCGGCCGAATATCGCGTTGATCGGATTGAATGACACGTCGGTTACGCCGACGGTAAAGCTTTCCGCGAGAGCGGGAGGGGGAGGCGCCGGCTGCGCCGGCGCCGTATCAGTTGCCGCGGCTGACGTGGCTGCCGCAGCTGCGGCCGGTGCTGCTGAGGCCGCCGCCGCGGCTGGTGCGCCGGCCACGGCCGGCGCCTTCGGCGGCGGACTAGGCGCAACAACCACCGTGAACCGGTTGAACTCCAGGATACGCCGCAGGAATGCCACCCGGTCCGGCGCGACATTCTTCTCGACAATAGCGCACTTAACCCCGTTCAGTTCCTCGAATAAATGATTTTGATTGATCGCCATACGGTCATTTTATAGCCCTGAGCTCAACGAGTAGATATATTCATATACGCTGCTGGCCACGCCGGTCACCAGCACACCCGCCACACAAACTGCAAATGCGATATTGGGCAACAACGGGATCTTTAATTTCCCGATCGGCTGGTCCTGCCGGTCCATAAAGATCGCTTTTATTACCATAAGATAGTAGTACAAAGAGATTACCATGTTCAGCGCCGCGATCCCGACATATATATAGTTCCCCTTGCCCGCACTTGCCATCAGCAAAAAGAACTTTCCAAAGAAGCCCGCTGTCGGCGGGATCCCGGCAAGGGAAAAAAGCGAAATGGCCATCACCCACGACAATAGCTTATTGTTGGCATACAAGCCGCGATAGTCGTCGACCGTCTCTTTTCCCGTCTGCGCGCTGATCAGTGCGACGACCCCGAACGCCCCGAGGTTCGAAAAAAGATAGACCAGTACGAAATATACGACCGAGGCCTCACCCGTGCGGGAGCTGCCGATCACGCCCGCCAGGATAAACCCGGACTGTGCTATCGAAGAAAAGGCCAGCAGCCGCTTCAACCGTTGCTGCCGCAGGGCAAATAGATTCCCGACTGTCATGCTCAGGATGGATATCAGGATCAGCATCTTATACCAATTGGTCGCGAGCGGCCGCGCGACTTCATACAACACCTGGATAAAAATAAAAAACATCGCCCCCTTTGAAATGACGGAAAGATACGCCGTCACCGGTACCGGGCTTCCCTCGTAGACATCGGCCGTCCAAAAATGGAAAGGAACGGCGGATATCTTAAAAGCAAACCCGGATAAGACCAGGATAAACGCGAAGAGCTGGAATGGAGTGCCATCGAGGCGATGCGAGAGCGCACGAAAATCGAGCGTTCCGGTCGCGCCGTAAAGCAGGGATATCCCGAATAACAGCAGCGCGGAAGAAAATGCGGCGGAAAGGATGAATTTCATGGCGCCCTCCGAAGAGCCCCTCTTCTCCAGGTCAAATCCGGAAAGCGCGGTCAGCGGTATCGTGCTTAACTCAAGTCCAAGATAGAACATCAGCAGATTGCCGGCCGAGATCATAAAGAAGAAGCCCACAAGGGTCGCGAGCAAGAGGACATAGAATTCCACCACGTTCTTCTGCCCTTTCAGCCAGTCATAGGCCTGCAGCGAGACGATCAGCGTTCCCAGGTTCAACATATTCTTCTCCAGGACGATCAGGCGGTTGCTGTGGTACATGCCGTTGAACAGCGCCGAGTCCGCAGCGCCAAAACATCCCGCGGCGAAGTTGCATAGCAGGAGGACATTGACGAAGTTCAGCAATACTTCCGTTCTGTATTCCGCAACACCGATCTTCCACACCAGCAGCAAAAAGATAATGCCCGTGATCATCAACTCCTGTCTTAACGAAAAAAAGATATCCGCCCCCATAACTTGGTTCATTTATAAATAAAAGCCTTTCCCGCATGTTGCATGACCGATTGAATGCCGGGACCCAGGAGGTCGTTCAGCCAAAAAGGCGCAACGCCGATCGCCAGGATACCCACCATCAGGAGCACCCCCGCCAGCCGCTCGTTCCAGCTGGCGTCTGTAAGATTGTTAAATCCCGGATCTTTTACCGGCCCCATGATCGACGAACCCGTCGCCCGAAGAATATACACCGCCGTTATGACAATCGACGCGCAGGCGAGTATCGTCGCAAGCCGGTATGAGCCCCCGGTCCTTTGCCAGGAACCCATAAAGACCGTGATCTCCGCAACAAAACCGCTTAGCCCCGGTAACCCGAGCGAACACAGACCCGCCAGCACAAAGACCGTCGCAATAAAGGGCATGATCTTTAGTAATCCGCCCAACTGCCGGACCAGCCGGGTGTGCGTCCGGTCGTAGATCATGCCGATGGCCGCAAAGAAAAGGGCCGTCATCAGTCCGTGCGAGATCATTTGCATCACCGCGCCGGCGATCGCCGTCCGTGTCAACATCCCGATCCCGAGCAAAATAAAACCGCAATGACTGACCGAGGAATAGGCATTGATGTACTTCAAATCGGTCTGCATCATCGTGGCAAATGCCCCGTAAACGATCGCGATCGTCGCCAGCAGGATGATCACCGGCGAATACTCCCTCGCCGCCTCTGGCATCAGGAAGACGGCCACCCGCAGGCAACCATAACCGCCAAGCTTCATCGAGATCCCCGCCAGGAACATCGAAGCCGCCGTCGGCGCCGATGAATGGCCGTCCGGCACCCACGTATGAAAAGGGAATAGCGCGGTGAATATGCCAAAACCGACGAACAGGAAAGGGAAAAAAACGCGTTGCACTTGGACCGGAAGATGCATTTGAGCGATAGCAAGCCAGTCGAAGCTGTGCGGACCGCCCGCGCCGCCGGCAGCACCCAAACCGGCTGTCCCGGCCGCTGCACCGGTATGATAGTATAGACCTAACAACCCGATGAACACCATAGCGGATCCGGCCATGAGCATCAACGCCAGCTTCATGGCGCTATACGCTTTCTTGCCGCTTCCCCAGATCCCGATCAGCAAGAATTTAGGGATCACGGAAATCTCCAGAAAAAAGAAAAGTGTAAACAGATCGAGCGACACAAAAAACCCATAAGCTCCCGCGCTGAGAAAGAGCAGCAGCACAAAAAATTCTTTTTCCATCGGCCGGATCGCCCACGATACCAGCACCGCCGCTTCCATTACAAAGGCGGTCAGCAGGATCATCGCCACCGAAATCCCGTCAACGCCAACCGAATACCAGATATTTAATGCGGGGAACCAGGCATGCCGGGACTGAAACAGCATGGCGGCCTCGTGCCCGTTGCTTCGCTCACGCCAATACAACACGAGCAACCCGACCGCCAGACCCAATTGGACGGTGACGCCGGCCAGCGACACCCAGCGCACGGCGCGCGGACCGCGGCTCAACATGATCGCCACCGCGGTGATCGACGGCACCGCAATCAATAAAGACAGGTTCATGTGTATATATAGATAAAGATGATCGCCAATCCGGCAATTCCGGCAAAAAAGTACAGGACATAGTCCTGCACCTTCCCCGATTGAAGTCCTTTTATCCCGGCGGAGATCCTGGCAGTAAGGACTGCCAGGAAATTCATCAGCCCGTCCACGATATTCCGGTCGATCCAGGCTGCAGGCTTTCCGATCAGATTGAAAATGACCCGCTTCGTTATGAATGAATATACCTCGTCGATATAAAATTTATGGTAGGCGAACTGATAAAAACCCTTGAAGGACGCCGCCACCCGGTCCGGCCGGTTGCTTTCCTTTCTATACAGGTATGCGGCGATCCCGATGCCGGCCAGGGCTATCGTCACCGGAGCGATGGCCATAGGGCCGAATACGGAACCAGTCTCCGGTGCGCTATTTGGACTCATTAACCGGGAAAAAGGGATGAACCCGGCAAAAGCGGCGCCCAGCGCCAGGATGAATAGCGGGGCCGATTCCGTCAGCGGCAATTTATGCGCATGGCCGTGCGAGGGTTTGTTCCAGAAAATGGAAAAATACAGGCGGAACATGTAAAAAGCGGTCAGCCCGGAGGTAAGCAGCCCGATCCAGTAGACCGTTTTGTTCGTCTCGAATGCCGCCAGCAGGATCTCCTCTTTGCTGAAGAAACCAGAGAACGGCGGAATGCCGGAAATAGCAAGACAGGCGATCAGGAAACAGATATGCGTAAACGGCATCAGTTTGCGAAGCCCGCCCATCGCTTTCATCTCGTTGCTATGTACCTGGTGAATGATCACCCCCGCGCAGAGGAAAAGCAACGCCTTGAAAAAAGCATGGGTGAACAGATGGAACATGGAAGCGATATATCCATACGAGCCTAGCGCAAACATCATGTAGCCGATCTGCGACATCGTCGAGTAAGCCAATACCCGTTTGATATCCGTCTGTGTACAGGCGATGATTGCCGCCAGCAACGCGGAAAATGCGCCGACGTAGAGGACGATCTGCATTACACCCGGATCATAACCATACAGCACAAATAACCTGGCCACCAGGTATACGCCGGCCACGACCATGGTCGCCGCGTGGATCAGTGCCGATACCGGGGTGGGGCCTTCCATTGCATCCGGCAGCCAGATATGTAAAGGGAACATCGCCGATTTGCCGGCGCCACCGATAAACACCAGCGTCAAGCCCCAGGAGAGCAGGGATATTCCCAGAAAAGTGGTCTGCGGATGGTGCGGATCGCCCAGCAATATCGCCAGTCCCTTAAAATCCAATGTCTTTGCCTGAAAAGAAAGGATCAGGATCCCGACCAGGAACCCCAGATCGGCAAAACGGGTGACGATAAAAGCCTTTTTTGCCGCTGCGACCGCCGTCTGACGCTCGTAATAAAATCCGATCAGCAGGAAAGAAGAGCAGCCAACCAGTTCCCAGAAAATATAGGTCTCGAATAAATTTCCCGACAGCACCAGGCCCAGCATCGAGAACGTAAAGAGCCCCAAAAAAGCATAGTACGTCGCAAACCGCTCCTCCCCCTTCATGTATCCCAGGCTGAAAATATGAACCATCAGCGATACGAGGGTGACGACAACGATCATCATCACCGATATCGGGTCGATGATCGCGCTGATGTCGATCGAAAGCTGCGGTGAAAACGATAGCCAGTTCGCCTTTAGGACGACCAGGGAATGAGACCGGAACGCCAGGGCCGCATCCCCGGCGCCAAAAAAACACTGCCAGGCCAGCCAAAGGGCCAGCCCCGCTGAAACCATTACCAGGCCGGTTCCGATGATCCCCGAAAAATTCCGTAAGTATCGTCTGCCGAACAATCCCAGCACCGCAAAACCCGCCAGCGGCAAGAACAGTATACAAGCGATATAAGCAGCGTTTGGCATATCCGCAGTGTTCAGTATTTCATTTCATCGGCCGACTCCACGTCGATCGAACGAAAGTTCCGGTACAAATTGATGATGATCGCAATCGCCACCGCCGCCTCCGCGGCTGCAATCGCCACAATAAATAACGAAAAAAAGACCCCGTCCAGCCGGTCCGGATACAGGTACCGGTTAAAAGCCACAAAATTAATGTTCACGCTGTTGAGGATCAGCTCAACCGACATGAGCATCGTGATCAGGTTACGCCGGGTAAGCAGGCCATACATTCCGATAAAGAATAGTGCCGTGCTCAGCAACAAAATATGGATCAGCGGTACCTGGGTCATTGGCGCTCCGGTTTATGTTGAATCGCAATCACAATACAGCCGACCATCGCGGCGAGCAACAATATGCTGATCACTTCAAATGGCAATACGTATCCATGCTCCGACGTGCTCAGCAATTGCGATCCGATATTCCCTACGCTGCCGACCGTCCCGCTGCCGATGACAGCACGGGTTGCCAAACCACTATACCCGGTAAGAACGGCGCATGTCAATATAAACCCGGCACAGGCCGCCAGCACGGCAAATATCGTTCTGACCCTTGCGGGCGCGGGGAGGTCTTTCCCGGACTGCTGGGTGAGGAAAATGGAAAAAATGATCAGTACGACGATGCCACCAACGTACACCACGATCTGAACGGCCGCGACAAATTCCACCTGCAGCCAGAAATACAACCCCGCGATTCCCGTCAGGGAAAACAGCAGCCAGATCGCCGAGCGGAAGATCTTCTTTGATGTCACCGCCAGCAAGGCGGGAACCAGGATGGCAACGGAAATGATATAGAAAATAACGGCAGACGCGCTCATTATTCAACACCCTCCCTGATTTTAGATCCGGGTTTATTTAATTTTTTTGTCAGCTGGCTGCGGTCATACACGCTATGTTCGAAGTTTTGCGCCATCTTTATCGCGTCCGTCGGGCATGCCTCGATACACAGGTTGCACATGGTACAAAGCTCCAAATGGTATATGAAGGTGTCCAGCGCCTTCTTCTTCTTGCCCTCCGGCGTCAGATCGAATTTGGTAATGATCTTTATGGTTCCGTTCGGACAGGCCAGTTCGCAGGCGGTGCAGCCGGTGCAGGCGTGCTCGTTCTTCTCGTCATGCAGCATCACGACTTCTCCGCGGAACCGTTCCGGCAGCTTCATTTCTGTCCGGTTATCCGGGTATTGCTGGGTGATGATCTCCTTGCGATGGGTAAAATAATAGCCCGTCAGTTTCATTCCTTTCAGGAGCGACCGCACGCCGCCGAACACGTCTGTAATGTATTTTTTCAAAAATACCATCCTTCAATAGCGATTAACGTCATCAACAAAAGATTAAATAAGCTGATCGGCAACAGGTACTTCCATTCCAGGTTTAGCAACTGGTCGATCCGCAGGCGGGGAAAGGTCCACCGGAACCACATGATCACGAAGATCAGAAAAAAGGTCTTTCCCATAAACCACAGGGAAGACGGGATATAATCCATAACCCGGTTGAATCCCGCCCAATGCCCGATGTGCAGCGGCATCCAGCCGCCCAGGAACAGGGTGGCCGCTATCGCGCATACAATAAAAATATTCACATACTCCGCCAGAAAGAACAGGGCAAACTTCATCCCGGAATATTCCGTGTGAAATCCGGCGGTCAGTTCCGATTCCGCTTCAGCCAGGTCAAAAGGCGCGCGGTTGGTTTCCGCCGTGACGGCAATAATAAAGATCACAAAGGCGATGATCGCGGGGATATGACCCCTGAACAGCCACCAGCCATCCTGCTGTGCGGCGATGATGTCCGAAATGCGCAGGCTGCCGGACAACACTACGATCGATAGCACCGAGATCCCGGCGGACAATTCGTAGCTCACGATCTGCGCGCCGCTGCGCATCGCCCCAAGCAGGGAATATTTATTGTTGCTTGCCCAGCCCGCCATCAGGATTCCGATAACCGACAGCGAAGAAACCGCGGAAATATAGAGCACCCCGATATTGATGTCCCACAGCTGTGTTCCTTTCGCAAATGCCAGCGGAGCCAGGACAAGCATCGCCACCGCGATCACCAGGTATGGCGCAAGATTGAAGAGGAACTTGTCCGCCCCGTCGGGTGTCAGCCCCTCTTTCATCGCCAGCTTTAGCGTGTCCGCCACCGTTTGCAGGCTGCCGCCCGGGCCAACCCGGTTCGGCCCCAGTCTTATCTGCATATGGGCGGAAACTTTTCTCTCCATCAGGACCAGGATCAACCCCAAGAACGCAAAAAGCGTGATCGCGCCTAGCCCCACGATCAGCCCTTCCAGCAACAGGGTGACTGTCGGCGGGAACGTTGCATTCAGCCACGTATCAACGGCCCTTGTTATATTCTCTATGCTCAGCATCGTTATTGTTCGTCTTCGCCGCCCTCACCGGTCAATATCCGGGATCACCAGGTCCAGCGTCCCCATAATGGCCACCAGATCTCCGATCTTATGACCCCTCGCCATGTGGTCCAGCGCCGAGAGATTTGAAAACCCGGGGCTGCGAAACTTGATCCTGTACGGAGTCGTCCCGCCCTCACTGATGATATACACTCCGAATTCACCCCTTGCCGTCTCCACCCGGGAATAAAACTCTCCCTTCGGCAGCTTCAACACCGCCTTTGTCTTCGCCTGAAAATCGCCCTCCGGAATATTGTCGATCAGCTGTTCGATGATGGAAACGGACTGTCGCATCTCCTGCATCCGCACGTTGTAACGCGCGTAGCAATCGCCGCCCGTGGCTGTCACCTCGTCAAAGGCGATCCCTCCATACACTTCATAAGGATACCATTTTCGGATGTCACAGCTTACCCCGCTTCCCCGGGCTGTCGGTCCTGTGCAGCCATATGAAACGGCGTCCGCTGCAGACAGATATCCGACGCCCTCCATCCGGTTTTTAAAGATAACATTTCCTGTCACGAGCTCATCGTACTCATCGATCTTTGTCCGGAAAAGGCGAAGAAAGTCCCTCACTTTTTGTTGAAAATGCGGATGGATATCGGCCATTACGCCACCCGGAACCATATAGTTCATCGTCAGCCTCGCCCCGCAGGTTTCCTCCATGATATCGTTGATGGCCTCGCGTTCGCGAAAAGCGTGGAAAAACGGCGTTAGCGCGCCCACATCCATCGCCATCGCCCCCCACCATAACTGATGCGATGCCAGCCGCGTCAGTTCGTCCATCAGCACGCGGATCACCTTTGCGCGCGGCGGCACTTCGATCTGCATTCCCTTTTCCACGCATAACGCACACCCATGATTGTTGATATGCGAAGAGAGGTAGTCCATCCGGCTCGTCACATAGATGAATTGCCGGTAGGACAGACTTTCGCACATCTTCTCGATGCTGCGATGGATATAGCCAAGATGCGGCTCGACCTTCCTGATCGTTTCCCCGTTGATGGTAATGACAAGATGCAAA
>DATJWK010000021.1:0-13719 GCA_035501395.1 Puia sp. | reverse complement strand
GGAAATGGTTCGGTTTACCGCATCGAATGAGGTGACCATGACCGTTCCGCCGGCCTGGGAGGTATCGACGCCCTGGTTCGTCGAGTAGGCATAGCCTCCCACAGAATCCAGGTTGGCATAAATAGCCAGGGAAGGGGACGTCTGATTGAGCACATACAGACCGACCACCGTATCATTAAGCGTAATGCTGATCTCCTGCCCATCCGGGCTGATCCCGGAAATCGTCACCAGCCCCTGCGAAACGGTCGCCGACGTCGCGCTGTCAGCCGCCTCCCAGCCGGTGCTGTCGATGGTGGCCACCATATCCGCCGCCAACCCCTTGCCGTTCTCGATACTGGTATACTTGTGACACGAAAAAAGGAGGACAGCCAGAAAGCCGGACAGAAGAAAAATGCGGGTCTTTTTCATGCGATCGTTTAGTTTAACAGCACATGCGAGGAGCGCAACGCATGGCCATAGAAAATACGCGCATGGTTGTCGAAATCCTCCGTCGAATCGGTGGTATAGAAGCGCCTTTCGCCATGCCGGCTGCATTGGGCCTCTATCTCCGGATGACGCTGCAAATAGTCCGCCAAACTGGCCGCTACGATCTCGCCCTGCGAGATCAACCGGCTGCCGGCCGGCAGACAACGGGCAATTTTGTCCTGTAGCAGGGGATAGTGGGTGCAGGCCAGTAAAACCGTATCGATCCGCGGATTCTGTCTCATCAGTTCATCCATATATTCCTTTACAAAATAGTCCGCGCCCGGCTTATCCTGCTCGTTGTTTTCGATCAGGGGCACCCATAAGGGACAAGCCTGCTGATAAACATGTATCTGCGGGTAGAACTTTGCGATCTCGATCGGGTAGGACCCGGACACCACGGTACCTCTCGTCGCCAATATCCCTACGTTGCCGGAGCGGGTAAAGTTGCCGATTACCTCGGTTGTCGGGCGGATGACCCCGAGCACCCGCTTCCCCGGTCCGATCCTCGGCAAGTCGGTCTGCTGGATCGTACGAAGCGCCTTCGCCGACGCCGTGTTGCACGCCAGGATGATCAGGGGGCAGCCCTGCCGGAACAACCATTCCACCGATTGCAGCGTGTATTGATAGACGGTTTCAAAGGACCGGTTCCCATACGGCGCCCGGGCGTTGTCGCCCAGATAGATATAATCATACCGGGGGAGCCTGCCCACCAGCTCTTTCAGCACGGTGAGACCGCCATACCCCGAGTCGAAAACGCCGATAGGATGCATTTCTTTACTCATACTTATTTCCGCGTGGACTTAATTCCGCGTGGATCGCGAGCCGCCTGCGGCGGCTCGTATAAAAAACGCCGGAGCAGGACCCCGGCGCATATATAGTCAGGTAAAAATATAATCCTACTTCAACCCCAGTTTCTTCTTCACCAGCGGAAGGATGTCGTCGGCGGGCGGCGAAACCAACAGCTGATCCTTTGAAATCACATAGGTATACCCATTCTCCTTGGCCACGGCCTGGATCGCGTCCATCGCCTTCTTTTGGATCGGGGCCAACAGCTCCTGGTTCTTTTGCTGCCCCATCTGCTGCGCCTGCTGCTGCCAACCCTGCAACTTCTGCAGCAGGTCGCCGACGCTCTTGCGCTTTAGCTCGAGCTGCGCGGCCGTATACTTGGCCGTGTCTTTGGAAGCCAGCAGCGCCGACTGCTCCTGGTATTCATTGACCATATCCTGGTATTGTTGCTGTAAGGCGCTTTGAAACTCATTCATGGCCGTGTCCGCTTTCTTGTACTCCGGCATGCTGGGGATCAGTTCAGCCAGGCTGATCGTACCGATCTTCCCTTGAGCCATTGTCGAATTGCCCGCCATCACCAGGCCCACGACCACCGCGAGAACGCTAACAAACTTTTTCATTGTCGTTTTTATAGTTTTTGTTGGTTTACAAAAGAATGCAAACCGGGCTGAACCCGGTTTTGAAATAACAATTTTATTTAATCCCCAACGTCCGTAAAACTTCATCACTCTTGTCCAGCTTGGGGTCGGCAAATATAACAGTAATTCCTTCACTTTTATCCAAAATAAAGTCATACATCCTGGTCACGGCCAACTGCTGGATTGCATTGTACACCTTGTCCTGGATGGGTTTGATCAGCTCCTGCCGAAGCTTGAAAAGGTCCCCTTCATAGCCAAAACGTTTCCGCTGCAGGTCACGGACCTCCTTTTCCATATTGAACAGCTGGATCTCCCGCTTCTTTTGCAAGGTGTCGCTCAACATAACCTTCTCAGCGTCATAGTCCTTATACATCTTGTTCAGCGTGGCCTGCTTGTCGTCGATCTCCTTTTGCCAAACCATGGACGTCTGGTCCAGCTTCTTCTGCGCATCCTTGTATTCCGGCATCTTCTCGAGGATATATTTGGTATCCACAACGGCGTATTGCTGGGCGGAAGAGGAGACGACGATTGCCAACACAAACCCTACGGAAAACAACAGTTTTTTCATGGTCAGTGAGATTTATTAAGCGACGAAGTTAACGTTTTTTGGCGCCTTCGGCGCCGAACGTCGACCTTGCCACCGGCAAGGCCTCGTTCCCAGGCTTGCGCCTGCCCTCCGGGCCTTTTAGTCCGGTTCATACCCCAACAAAAAGGTAAAGCGCGTAGCGTCCTTGATGGATCCGTTCTGGATACGATCGAGGCCCACACCATAGTCAAACCCGATCAGCCCGAACATCGGCAGGAAGAAACGCATTCCCAATCCGACGCTTCGGCGAAGCTGGAAGGGGTTATACGAGTTATAGTCGAGCCAACCGTTCGCCGCTTCGAAGAAGGCCAGACCATAAATGGTGCTGCTGGGATTGGTGGTGAACGGATAGCGCAACTCCATCGTATACTTGTTGAACAGCACAAAGAACTGCTGCGTCGTTTGTTGCTCGGGGTTGACTTTCGGATTTGAATTGGAATAGACCGGATATCCCCGCTGCGAGATGATGTCGTAACCCAACAATCCGAAGTTGTTCGTCAGGCCCGCGTCTCCAAGCTGAAAACGTTCAAAGGGCGAAAACCCAAGCGATGGATTATACCGGCCCATAAAACCATATTTCGCGGAGATCTTCACCACGAACTGCCGGCTTTTGTCGGAGCCCGTCGCTTCCCCGATCGGCAGATACCAATCGCTGGTAAACCGCCATTTATGATATTCCGGTAAGCGGTAGCTATCCGCCTGTGTCAACCCGTGATCGAATTCCGAATAGGGCGGCGTAAACTGCAGGCTCAGCAACTGGCTGGAACCGCTGCGCGGGTAGATCGGCTGGTCCAGGTTATACCGGCTCAGCGCAATCTTAAAGCTGAAGTTTGTCGAACGGCCGTTGCGGAAACTCGACGTGAACAACGGATAGTTCGTCAGGTCATACTGGGTATAGTTGACGGAATAGGTCAGCGTAAAATAGTTGTCCGGCCAGTTGAGCTGCTTGCCGAGCGCAACCGTTACCCCGAAGTTCTTTAGCGAGTTCGAATCGCTGAACTGGTAGGTGCTGGTCCGGTAGTTGTATCCGCCCGTCCGGAAAACGCTCCGATAAAGACTGAGTGTCAATGAGTTCCGTTTCTTTCCCCCCAGCCACGGTTCGGTGAAGGAGAAGTTGTAGGACTGATACGCCTTACCGTTTGACTGGATCCGGAGACTTAGCTTCTGACCGTCGCCCTCCGGCAGCGGCTGCCAGGCCTGCTTTTTGAAGATATTCCGGACTGAAAAATTGGCAAAGGTAACGCCCACCGTACCGGTCAGCCCGATACCGCCGCCCCATCCCGCGGAGAGTTCCAGCTGATTCCCGGACTTTTCTTCCACGGTCCAGTTGATATCCACGGTCCCGTCATCCTGGTTGGGATTGATCCCGGGAAGGATCTTCTCCTGGTTGAAGAAGCCGAGGTTGGCAATCTGGCGCGTGGTCCGAATGACGTCCGACCGGCTGAACTTGTCCCCGGGGATCGTAAAGAGTTCCCGCCGGATCACATACTCATTGGTCTTGTCGTTACCGGCAATCGTTACGTTCTTGATCGTCGCCTGCGGCCCTTCCGTCAGCCGGATCTCAAAATCGATGGTATCGTTGTAGACTGCCGACTCGACCGGGTCGACCCGGAAGAATAAATAGCCGTCATCCATGTACAGATCGCTGATGCCGCCGCCTTCCTGGCTTAGCTGTTTTCCCAGTTTCTTATTGAGAATGTCCAGGTTATATACGTCGCCTTTGTGGATACCCAGGATCAGGCCAAGCACCGAATCCGAGTATTTTGTATTCCCTTTCCACGTGATATTCCCGAAATAATATTTTTGTCCTTCGTCGACCTGGACGGCGATCTGCATCAACCCGGTCTTTTTGTTCGGGGGCGCCGTATCGCGGACGATCACGGCATCCCGGTAACCCTGCGAATTGTAGTATGCGATCACCTTCTGAAGGTCGTCGTCGAATTTGGTCTGGTTGAATTTCGACGCGCTGAAGAGTTTTAGCCGGACATACGGATCGAGGAATTCCTTCGTCAGCGTAAGGGAGAGAAAACCCCAGTTATTGAGATACTGTTTGAATGTGACCGAATCGTGCGGCCCGTACGGGGTCATATTGGACGCCGGGAACAAGGTCAGCCTGCTTACTTCCTTGGTATCCTTCATCTGCTTCTTCAATTTGGACTGGGCAATGGCCTTGTTCCCGAAGAAATTGATATCCTCGATCTTGATCTTTGGCCCCTTATCGATGGTGAAGGTCAGGATCACGGAATTCTGTACGGCAGGATCATGGGCTTCGCTGATGGTAACGGTGGCGCCCTGGTAGCCTTTCTCGGAATAGAATTTCCGGATCGCCTGGACGGCCACCCGCTTCATATCCTCCGTCACCACCCGGCCCTTGATCAGTCCCGATTTTGGCGTGAGGTCATCGGCATCACCCTTCTTTACCCCCTTGAAATAGAAATTGGAAAGCCTTGGCCTTTCCGTGACGTTGATCTCGATATATATGCTGGTGCCGACCAACCGGGTAAAATAGATCGTCACATCCGCAAAAAGATGTTGCCGCCAAAGGTTGTTGATCGCCTTGCTGAAATTGTCACCGCCGGGAATAGTCACTTTGTCGCCTACCGTCAAACCCGAAATGGACATCAGCAGGGATTCGTCGAGATATTTGGTGCCGGTGATCTTTATTCCGGCAATCGTGTATTCGCGGGGAGGTGTCTTGCCGCTGGCCAGTTCCACGAGTGCCGGGTCGATGGAAATACCGGCAGGTGTTGTATCGGACAAATTCGGATGAAGGGAATCGGTTACATGAGGTTTGGTCGTATCGGCGGGGTGGATTCTGGATGAGTCGATCACCTGGGCATGAGCAGTATTTTTCGTGAGTAAGCAGCAGTTGGTCAATAAAAAAACACAAAACAGCGATCTTCGTAGCATCCAGTCGGTTTTTATTATGTGCGCAATTTTCCGGTCCCCCCGAACTTCGAGCTTGCCGCCGGCAAAGACCTTCGGCCTGCGCCCGCGGCGCGGGGGACTTAGAGGCGGCAAATTAAGGGGATTTATGAAAAGTCTTTGTTAAAACCACGCCTGAAAGCTCTCTAATCCTGTTGGATCTGAGCGCTGGTCTTGCCAAACCTCCGTTCTCTCCCCTGGTAATCGAGTATCGCTTCGTAGAGGTTGTTTTTTCGGAAATCGGGCCAGCGGACGCTGGTAAAATACAATTCGGCATAAGCAAGTTGGTATAGCAGAAAATTGCTGATTCGATATTCCCCGCTGGTCCGGATCATGAGTTCCGGGTCCGGGAAATCCCGCGTGGAAAGATAGTGTTGTATGGTATCCTGGGTAATGGCAGCCGGATCGAGCAGCCCCGATTGAACGTCCTTTGCCAGGCTCTTGACCGCCTCGGTGAGCTCCCAGCGGCTGCTGTAACTCAGGGCCATCACGAGGTTGAGCCCCCGGTTCTTTGCCGTGAGCTCCAGGGCTTCCTGCAGCTCCGTCCGGGCATAATCGGGCAACATGCTCATGTCCCCGATGACATGCAGGCGGATATTGTTCTTGTTCAACGTCTCGATCTCCTTGCGTATCGTCTCCACCAGCAATTCCATCAGCCCCGTGACCTCCTGGGCGGGCCGGTCCCAGTTCTCCGTCGAAAAAGCATACAGCGTCAGATACCCGATACCCAGCTCCGCACAACCTTCCACGATGTCCCGCACGCTCTCCACGCCATGAAAATGGCCGAATAACCGGTCCTGGCCTTTTTCCTGGGCCCAGCGCCCGTTCCCATCCATAATAATGGCGATATGGCTGGGGAGCTTCCCCATGTCAATCTTTTCCCTCAACCCGTCTTTTTCCCTCAAGCCATCCATAGTTATGTTTAAGGGCCACAAATATAGGAGAATTGTGTTATTCCGCCCCGCGAATTGCGCATCCCCCGGGAATCGCGCATTCAAGCGAATTGCGCATGGCCCGGCGCTCGCCCGGGAGATCCTATTCCGGGTTGGCGCTGGGACACCTATAGCCCATGATGTTCCAGGAGACGAATAATACCGCCGTGATCCAGCTGTCCTTCTGGTTGGCATATCCCCGCTGTCTCCCCTGGATGCCGATCGGCTCGCCGGTGGCATACGAACGATCCTGGAGGGTATACCAGAGTGTCGGCTGGCCGTTCGGCAAATAGTGCGGCTGAGCGTTGGGCGCATAGGTCGAGCTGACATCGTCGATATAATCGGTCGTGGTGAACCGGTACACGGCTTCGACCCCGATATTCATCCGGCGGCTGATATTGTACTTGTACCCGACGCCGATCGGAAAACAAACCGCCATCGTGTTA
The DNA here is from genome assembly GCA_035501395.1 of Puia sp. Taxonomy (GTDB): domain Bacteria; phylum Bacteroidota; class Bacteroidia; order Chitinophagales; family Chitinophagaceae; genus Puia. The sequence goes on along the minus strand of DATJWK010000021.1, from coordinate 6,941 downwards.
TACTGTTTTCGCGCGGGATAGGCCGCGGAGCCCTGGCCTTCCGTGCCGAGGGGGCGCAAATACACCTTTTGCCCCTGGTAATACGTGTAGGGATTGTAATTAAAGACGCCGATCCCAAACGTGATATATGGCGTATACCGCCGCCAGGCATCTCCCGGGATGAATTTGAAAAAGTTGAAGTCGCCCTGGACGGAGAATTCGTAAATATCGGAATTAAAGCTTAGGTTTCGCCGGTACATAAATTCGTTGTTTGTATTGTACCGGTCGGAATAACCCAGGAACGTATAGTTAGCCGCCACGCGAAGCGCGACATAACCGCCAAACTGTTTGCGGAAAAACGCCCCGAATGCGATATTCGGCGTATTGAACCGCGGATTCGGATTCAGGTCGCCAAAATATTGGGAGGTCCCGATATTCACTCCAAACTCTCCTTCATGCACGAACGCCTGCTCCTGCGCCGAAGCCCGCAAGCCGATCCAACCGAGCAGGGCGCAGAAAAATAGTTTTTTCATCATGTTATAGAGAAATTCCCGTGTTCCAAACGAAAAAAGCCGGTTTTTCGTTTGCCGGGCCCCCCATTGAATTGTTAAAAATTGTGCCAACTCCGGGAGGGGGTCGCCGGTTAGTTCCGGGTATCCAGGCCCCAGGAAAGTTTGTTCCTCAATGTTTGAAGGAAATTATTCTCATTCAGGCGAATGAGGCTGAGGGTAAACGATTCCTTGCGCACGGCCAGCTGTACCTGCTTGTCCACAATCTCTTTTCTGGAGTCCAGCACGCAAATAAAGTTCTCGGCCCTCCCCTCCACTTCGAAAGAAATGATATTGTCGTCGGGTACCACGATCGGCCGGACATTCAGGTTGTGCGGCGCCACCGGCGTGATGACAAAGCTGGTCGATTCGGGAAAAACCACCGGCCCGCCGCAGCTTAGCGAATAGCCGGTCGATCCGGTCGGGGTGGCCACGATCAACCCATCCGCCCAATACGTATTCAGGAATTCCCCGTTGAGATAGGTGTGAATCTTGATCATCGGCGAGGTGTCCGTCTTGTGGATCGCAAATTCGTTCAGCCCGTAGGGCACATCGCCAAATAACGGCCGGTTGGCGTCCAGATGGATCAGGGATCGTTTGTCCACCACAAAAGTGCGGTTGGCCAGCGCCGTGACCGCGGAGATCAGCTCCTCCTTGCCGATACTTGCCAGAAAGCCCAGCCGGCCAAAATTGATCCCCAGCACCGGGATGTTCTTGTCGCGGACCAGCGAAACCGTATCCAGCAATGTTCCGTCACCACCCAGGCTGATCAGGAATTCGATGGAATCGTCCAGATCGGCTGATTCCCGGAAGCTCCCGATATCCGAAGGGAGGACAAAGGCCGAACCGATCTTGTCCAAAAACGGCTGATGGATCACCGGTTGCAACTGCTGGCGGATCAGTTCGTCGAAGAGCCGCTGCACATCGCCCTGCTGCTCATATTCGATAACGCGACTGTAAATGGCTACCTTCATCAGATATTGAGATAGTTCATCAGATGGTCATAATTGTTCCGTAATTCGTTCTCATACAATTCTTCGCCAAAATAGTATTTCACCTGGTATTCGTACCGTTGAAAGGTGGCGACGATATCGGAGATCTCTGCTTTATTGATCCGCAGCGTGATATAAAAATTTCCGGAAGCCACATCGGAATACGTGTTCAGTTGGATGATCTGGGCGTCGTTGGTCTCGACCAGCTTGCTGATCTCCGAAAAGGAAAAACTCACTTTTTCCATCTCCAGCACGATAATTCCGCCGGCGTTGCTGACACCCGCGACGCGGCCGAGATGCCGCAACAGGTCGGTGGCGATGATCGAGCCGGTATACTCCGTCTCCTTCGTCACGACCGGGATCAACGTGAGACCATGCTCATTGACCAACTGGACCGCCTCAAAGAAATACGCGTCGGCGTGCGCTACGATAGCCGAGAAACCCGGTTGCAGCACCGACAACAGGGTACTGTCATCCTCGGTATTCAGCAGATCTTCCTCGCTGACCAATCCGGCCAGTTTTTCACCCGCAACAACCGGCAGATGGGTGACATGAAAATCCGCCATCAGATCCAGGGCCTGGGACACCGGATCATTCAAATGCAGCGAAGGCACAGCGGAGGATATGATCTCTTTGTTTAGCAAGGATGTGACTGTTATACTTAGTTAGACGTAATAACTCAGGCTACCGCTGCCGGCTCGTTCAATTTTCGCAAAAATTTAAGCAAAATGCTATTGAACTCATCCGGGCGTTCCATCATCGGCGCGTGACCGCATTTATCGATAAAATGCAGCTCGCTGTTGGGGATCAGTTTGTGAAACTCCTGACCTACAAAAGGCGGAGTGATCGCATCGTTATTGCCCCAGATCAGCAGCGTGGGCACCTTGATCTGATTGACCTCTTCACCGAGGTTGTTGCGAATGGCATTTTTTGCCAGCGCAATGATCTTTATCGCCTTGAGGCGGACATTCACCGTCTCGTACAGTTCGTCCACCAGCTCCTTGGTGGCCATTTTGGGATCATAGAAAGTTATTTCGGTCTTTTTGCGGATGTACTCGTAGTCCTTTCGTTTTGGATAGGTATCCCCCATTCCGTTTTCGAAAAGACCCGAACTTCCGGTGAGCGTAAGCGAGCGGATCCGTTCCGGGTGCCGGAGCACATGCATCAGCGCCACATGGCCGCCGAGGGAATTCCCCAGCAGATTGATATGGGTATAGTTCCGGTGCTCCACAAATTTGTTGACGAATTTCTCCAGGCCGCCAACCGTCGTGTGTATGAGATCGAGGTCCAATAAGGGTAGTATCGGAACCACTACTTTGTAATCGTTACGAAAGTAATCGATCTGACCGCTGAAATTACTCAATGCGCCAAACAACCCATGCAACAGCAGCAGGGGTTCACCTTGACCTTCCTCAATGAATCTGAACTTATCGTCTTGTTTAACTTCGTATTCCATCAGCTAATAAGATTCTATTCCGGGTAATTAACCGCTAAAATAAACGATTTACTGCAAATTTACACCCGCCGGCTACCCAAAAACCCATTCCCGCACAGGGACTTACCGGCTGTCGAACCGGCTGAAGAAGTCTTCGAGGCGGACAAACATCCCCTTGAACCACGGCACGAATTTACCGAATTCATCGATTACCACCTGACCCCAAGGCCGGATAAAGGGATATGTCACCGATGCCTTTAGCGTCCGGGGGCCGATCAGATGCAACTGGACGCCATAGAACAACACGACGCTCAACACGATCGTATAGATAGCCGCATACAACAATACGCCTGCCAACTTATTCAGCCATCCCATCATCGCCAGGTCGACCGCCTTTTCAAGCATCCTGGCCCCAAGCCGGACAAGGAGCACCACCCCGAGAAAGATCAACACAAAAGCGAGGACCGGCAACCAGCGGTAGGAAAGGTGAGCGGAATTCGAAACATTCGCAGCAACGGACGCGGATAACCGGATCGCCGCCGCCAGCCCGATAAAGATCGCGATCGCCGAGCATACGGAAATGATAAATCCATGCCTTACCCCCCTGAAAACGGCGAGGACCATAAACAACAGGAACAGGACATCGATGGTCATTTCTTGTTCAATAACTCTTTAGCCACCGCGCCGATCGTCTTCCCGTCGGCCTGCCCCGCCAGTTGTTTGGTGGCCACACCCATCACTTTCCCCATATCGGCCGGGGACGAAGCCCCTGTCTCGGCAATGATCTTCGCAAGGATCGGCCGCAGCGCTTCCTCATCCAGCTGTTTTGGCAGGAACCGTTCGATGACTTGGATCTCTTCCTCTTCTTTCCGGGCCAGGTCGGGCCGGTTTTGCTGCTGATAGATGGCCAGCGAATCTTTCCGTTGTTTGACCAGTTTTTGCAGCAGCTTTGTCTCATCCTCCGCTTTCAATTCCCCTCCGGCGCCCTCCGATGTTTTCGCCAGGATAATGGCGGCCTTTATCGCGCGCAATCCGCGCAATGCCGCTTCGTCCTTGGCCAGCATCGCCGTCTTCAGATCGGCCATTACGTGTTGTTCGAGTGCCATAATTCTCCGTTTGATTAAATTTCGGCAAAAGCGATCAAATCTTGTTGGACTTCAATTGCTGTTCCCTGAACTTATTGTAAAAGTCCCTTGCAAATTGTTTCATATCGTTCACCAATACCTGATCCTGTGTCGCCCGCTGGTAGGTCTCCGCCATCGTCATAAACGTCTGATAAAAGAAATCCGCCATTTCATCGACCATCATTTCCTTGGTCCACAGGTCTATGCGCAGGGCTGTCTTGTCCGCGCCGTCCCAGAAGGCCAGCATCATCGCTTTTGCCCGCCGGGCATTTTCGGAAGCGGAATCGGAAGCATTCCACCGGATATCTTCCGGCACCCGGTCCTTGTCGAGGGTCACCTCTATACTGATAGAAGAAGTTGCCATACGTTGATTTTGTGCAAGCCGGCCTCCCGCCGGCTGTTGTCAGCAAGCCGCAATTTCGGTTATAACTTGCAATAGCCGCAGGAAATTTTCGCCGGAATAAATTTTCAGGCGCTCAAATCCTTTGCCGATCAATTCCGCGCGGAGATCCTCCTCCTTATAGATTCGCATCAGCCGGGCCGCCAGGGAGGCGGGGTCGCCGGAAGCCATGCCCAAAACGGCCCCCTGTGCCATCTCCTCCCACAGCCCGCCGTCCGCCGCGATCACCGGCACTCCGGCCTTCCAAAGATCCAACAACGGGGTACCGAGACCGGTTGTTTGCGCCGGTAACAACACCGCATATGCGGCGCCGGCCAGCGCGCGCTGGCCGGCGCCCGGCCCTTCCACCGCCGCCGACACCGCCGCTGACTCCACCGCCGCTGACTCCACCGCAACCGACACCGCCGCCCCTTCCGCCACCCAATCGACATCCTCGCGATACCGGTATGTTTTCAGCCGCTCAAGGATCCGTTCCCGTTGCTCCGCCGCCCCGGCCAGTATCAGTCTCATGCCGGACTGCTGCCGTCTTTTGAACAGGGAGAACGCTTTGAGCACATCGATGGCCGTCGCCTCCCCGCACCCGCTAAGATCGGCCAGGAAATAATCCATCCCCTTTGTCCACCTGGCTTTGATCGCTTCCTTCTCCTCCGGCGATAGCGGCCCGATCCCTTCTACGGGAGCGGGCCGCAGCACACGCACCCGCGGTTCGACTGCCGGCAGGAGCTGTACTAACCGACCCCGGTCCCGGTCGGAATAACAGACGACCGCCGCCGCCTTTTCCAGGCCGGACTTCAGTCGTTGCGACAAGCGATCCGCCCGTTCCGGCATCCAAAGGCAAAAAGGTACCGGCATCGACCCGGCGGCGACCCCATCCGTCAGCCAGACCATGTCCACCCGCTCCCGCCGGAGCAGCCGGTGCAATGGGCGGCCGTACCATAGCCTCCGGCCCAAGCTCCCCGCCAGGGCCCGCCGAAAAACGACCCGGCCGGGCAGCCCGGAGGGCAGCCCGGCCGGATACCGGCGATCGGCCATAAATACCCATTCGATCCTCCCCTCCGGCAGGGCGGCGGCGGCCGCAAAGATCAGCCGACTTCGCTCACAATCAAGCCCCTCCCCCTGCAGGGGGCGGCAATCCAGCAAGATGCGCATCCGGCAAAGGTAGTCGAAGCGACGGTTTCCGCCAGCCACCCTTTTTTATCCACCGCTCATTGCACATAACGAATTGAAATTAAATTGGTTATGTGCAGAATTGGGGGCGAAAAGATGTGGTTTTTACGGTGGAGGCAAATCGAGTACATGTGCTTTGGCCTCATTATTGATACTGAGTATCTTTGATATTAATCCGTTATCTTATTCAAAATCCGTGCTTATGAAACGTGTGTACCCAATGCTCATTACCGTTGCCCTATTGACGGTAAACCTGCCCCGGATCGCTCAAGCCCAATGCACCTGCGCCGGTGGCGTTCCGGCAACGCCGATAGACTACTACGCGAGTTTCGGCCCGACCAACACCTCTTCGACGGCGGTCAGTTTTCCCCAATTCAATCCCGCGATTGGCACCCTGGCCTGTCTTAAACTAAAGGACAGCATTTCGGGGATATCGACCACGCACGTCACGAATACGGGTCCTGACAGCACCCAGTTCGAGTTCTTACTAACCGTTTCCAATAACATCAAAGGACCGGCCGGCGGCGGCATCAATATCGTCCAGCCTTTCAACCAGATCTACGGTCCGGATAGCCTCGCGCCTTTCGGCACGCCGGGAGATACCATTACGTACGGACCGGATACCATTTTCAACAACGCGACCGGGTCGGGCAGCTCGACCAGCACGGCGCCTTACCTTGGTTTTGGCACCGTAAACTTTACCTATACGATCAGCGGCGGTGTCAACTCGCTCGAAGGCGGGCTCAACTATCTCGCCGGCCCTACCACGATCTACTGGGGTCAATTCCATCTCACCTATTACTGGTGCCCCGCCGCGCCGCTGGCGACCACCATACAAGATTTTACGGCCGTGCCAAACGGGAATGCCGTCCTGTTGCAATGGCTGGCCACAAACCAGGAACCCAATACCAGTTATGAGATCCAGATCAGTACCGACGGAAAAAATTTCAACACGCTTGGCGAAGCAGAAACTGACGCTGCTTCAGCAGGTTCTTCTTCAAAATACGAATATCAATACAACCTTGATCCGGCTTATGTGGGAAAACTCTACTTCCGGGTCCAGGAGACGGATGGCACGGGGAAGCTAAGCTATTCCGAAATCGTTGTCCTCGATCCGAACAAAAGCAACGGTAACGATATCAGCTATTCGACCTATCCCAACCCGGCCACCAACAGTCTGCTGTTCCAGTTTAACAGCAGCCAGACCGGGCGGTTCCTGATGCAGCTGGTGAATACCGCCGGCCAGGTCGTACAGGAAACGGCCGTTACGCTGACCGGGACCAGCCAGATGCGGAT
>DATJWK010000020.1:0-84660 GCA_035501395.1 Puia sp. | reverse complement strand
CCACAGCGGTAAAAGCGCCGCCACCACACAACTGGGCAAGCCGGGCGTCCTGCATGGCAGCCGGAGCTTTGTCATGCAGACGGAAGACGGACAGGTGGTCGAACCCCATAGCATCTCCGCCGGTCTTGACTACCCGGGCATCGGCCCGTTGCACGCGCACCTCTACGCCAGCGGCCGGGCGACCTTCCTGAGCGCAACCGACCGGGACGCCCTTAAAGCCGCCTTCGAGCTGACGCGACTGGAGGGGATCATCCCCGCCCTGGAATCCGCGCACGCCGTAGCGGCATTGGACCAGCTGGAACTGAATGAAAAGGACACCGTCGTCCTTTGTCTGTCCGGAAGAGGCGACAAGGACATGGCTACTTATATGCGGGCGATGGAGGACGGTACGATATGAGCCGGTTAAAAACGCTTTTCGCGCGCAAGCGATCGAAGGTGCTCGGTGTATACTATACGGCCGGCTTTCCGCAATTGAACAGCACGATGGAGCTCATGCAGGCGCTGGAGGAAAATGGCGCCGATATGATCGAACTGGGGATGCCCTACAGCGACCCCCTTGCCGACGGCCCGGTGATCCAGGCAAGCGGGTCAAAAGCGCTTGAAAACGGGATGTCTATCGCTCGCCTGTTCGAACAGCTGGCCGATATGCGGGCTTCCGTCAAAATCCCCGTCGTATTGATGGGGTATCTGAACCCGATCCTGCAATATGGATTTGAGAAATTTTGCGCCGCGGCCGCCGCGGCGGGCGTTGACGGATTGATCCTTCCCGACCTCCCCATCTACGAATTCGAAACAGAATATGGACCGGCAATCCGGCAGCACGGACTTGATTTTGTATTTCTGTTGACACCGGAGACATCCGAAGAGCGGATCAGAAAGGTCGACGCGCTGAGTACCGGCTTTCTCTATGCCGTATCGTCATCCTCCACGACCGGCGGCACGCAGAATCTGGCCGATCAGCAAGCCTATTTCCAACGGCTGGAAAAGATGGGACTGACCAACCCGATCGTCGTGGGCTTTGGGGTCCGTGACAAAACTAGTTTTGAAGCGGCCTGCCGGCATACCCATGGTGCGATCATCGGCACCGCATATATCCGGGCACTCGGGCAGACCGCCGATATCCGGAAAGCGACAAAAGAATTCCTGAATTCCGTTCTATGAGTTTGGCCATCATCAAATACAATGCAGGCAATATTCAGTCCGTGCTCTACGCCCTGGAGCGGATCGGCGCCGGTGCCATCGTCACCGATGATCCCGATGCGATCAGCCGCGCGGAAAAAGTGATCTTTCCCGGCGTCGGGGAAGCCAGCACCGCGATGAATTATCTGCGGGAGCGGGGACTGGATGCGTTGATCCGAGGCCTGCGCCAGCCAGTGCTCGGCATTTGCCTCGGCATGCAGCTGATGTGCAGCCACAGCGAAGAGAACGATACCGCCTGCCTCGGCATCTTCGGCGAGCCTGTAAAAAAATTCACACCTCCGAACGCGGAACTCAAGGTCCCGCAAATCGGCTGGAATAACATCTACGGCTTGGGCTCGCCCCTGTTTAACCAGGTGCCCGAAAACAGTTATTGTTATTTTGTCCACGGCTACTATGCCGCAATCGGCGACCATACGATCGCCCGAACGGACTATGTCCAGCCATACAGTTCCGCCCTTCATCGCGAAAATTTTTACGGCGTCCAATTCCATCCGGAGAAGTCGGCCCAGGTGGGGGAAACGATACTAAAAAACTTTCTGACCCTATGAATGCGATTCAAATCATTCCGGCGATCGATGTCATCGAAGGCAAATGCGTCCGCCTCACCCAGGGCGACTACGCACAGGTAAAGGTTTACAACGAACATCCGCTGGAAGTCGCCCGGCAATTCGAAGACGCCGGCGTGAAGCGCCTGCATCTCGTGGACCTCGACGGAGCAAAGGCCGGCAAAGTCCGCAACTGGAAAGTGCTGGAAACGATCGCGGGCAAGACGACGCTGATCATAGATTTCGGCGGAGGCATAAAAACCGCCGAAGACGTGGACATCGTCTTTAATTCCGGCGCTGCGCTCGCCACCGTCGGGAGCGTCGCCGTCAAAGACCCGGAATCGTTCGAGGCCTGGCTCCGGCAGTTCGGCCCGGATCGTTTTCTGCTGGGCGCCGACGTAAAAAAGGAAAAGATCACCGTCAGCGGCTGGTCGGAGACGACCGATCGCTGGGTATACGACTTTATCCGTGACTATATGGAAAAGGGAGTACGACAGATCTTCTGCACCGATGTGAGCAAGGACGGTTTGTTGCAGGGGCCCGCACTGGACCTCTATAAAAATATCGTCGAAAAATTCCCCGACCTGCATTTTATCGCGAGCGGCGGCGTCAGCGGGATGGACGACGTGCACCGCCTGGAAGAGATCGGGTGCAAAGGGGTAATCATCGGGAAGGCCATCTATGAAGGACGGATAACGCTAAAACAACTATGCTGACCAAACGGATCATACCCTGTCTCGATATCAAGGACGGCCGTACCGTCAAAGGGGTCAATTTCGAGAATATCCGGGACGCCGGCGACCCGGTGGAGCTGGGCGCGCGATACGCGGAACAGGGCGCGGACGAACTCGTATTCCTGGATATTACGGCAACGAATGAAAAGCGAAAGACCCTGCGCGACCTGGTGACCCGGATCGCGCATCAGATCAATATCCCATTTACCGTGGGCGGCGGCATCAGCAGTGTTGAAGACGTACGTTTGCTGCTTCAAAGCGGAGCGGATAAGATTTCGGTAAATACCTCCGCCTTCCAACGGCCGGCGCTTATCAGCGAACTGGCAAAAGAATTCGGCAGCCAATGCGTCGTGCTGGCGATCGACACCCGGAAGGAAGAAGACGGGCACTGGTATGTCTACCTCAACGGCGGACGCGTTCGGACCGAGACCCGATGTATCGACTGGGCGAGCGAAGGAGTAGGACGCGGTGCCGGAGAGATCCTGCTGACGTCGATGAACAACGACGGAACAAAACAGGGGTTTGCGATGGATATTACGCAAATTCTGGCTTCATCTTTGCCGGTTCCGGTGATTGCATCGGGGGGCGGAGGGGTACCCCGGCATTTTGCGGAAATCCTTGGTCCGGGAAAGGCGGATGCCGCGCTGGCAGCGAGTATCTTTCATTATCAGGAGATCACAATTCCCGAATTAAAAGGATATTTGCAAACGGAAGGGATCGAAGTGCGAATCTGAATTTGTATTATATGATGATAAATTTCAATAAATACGCAGACGGGTTAGCCCCGGCGATCATCCAGGACCACATGACGGAAAAGGTATTGATGCTGGGCTTTATGAACCAGGAAGCGCTGGACCGGACCGAGGCGGACGGTAAGGTGACCTTCTATAGCCGGTCGCGTAAAAAACTTTGGACCAAGGGGGAAGAGAGCGGTAATTTCCTCCTGGTAAAATCGGTCGCGGCGGACTGCGACCAGGATACCCTGCTGATCAGGGCCCAGCCGCTGGGACCGGTCTGTCATACCGGCGCCGATACCTGCTGGAACGAAAAGAACCACCGGGAGGATTTCCTGGTTTGCCTGGAAGAGATCATCGAAAGCCGTCGCCGCGAGGCCGATCCCGACCGATCTTACGTAGCGGGGCTTTTTAGCAAAGGCATCAATAAGATCGCTCAAAAGGTAGGGGAGGAGGCGGTCGAGTTGGTCATCGAGGCAAAAGACCACGACGATGACCAGTTCCTGAACGAGGCGGCCGATCTTCTCTTTCATTATCTCATCCTGTTAAATGCAAAAGGCAATAATTTGCAGGACGTGATCGATATTTTAAAGAAACGTCACAATCCATATGAAGCTATTTTTTGCAATGATAATGGCAGTACCGCTGTCTAGCCTGGCGCAACATGCTGCTGAATCTCATCCCGCGGAACCTCGTTTTGTCATCCACGGCCGGGTAGCCGGTGTTGCCGACAGCTCGACCGTCTGTATTACCGACGTGTCCAACCCAATGGATACGCTCTCCTACGCCATCGTGAAAAATGGTGTCTTCGTGCTGGCCGGTCATCTCGGCGAACCGAATCTCTACGAAGTGAATTTCCTGGCGACAAAAAAGAAGATCCCACTGTTCATCGGCAACGACAAAATAGAGATGACCGGTAACGTCGATGACCTGAAAGGGATAAAAGTCACCGGGTCCCCTTCCAACGACGACTTCATGGAGTTCCAGACGACCTTTAATCCCTATTTTATGCGGCTGAACATGACGATGGGAATGCTTCGCTCCCCGGAAGGAGTGACCAGGCAGGATTCGTTGCGCCGCGTAATCCAGAATATCACCGACACCGTGTTCGCTGTGCTGGACAAGTTCATCCATAGCAAACCGAATTCCTATGTCTCCGCCTTTGTGCTCATCGTCGTGAATCAATTGACTGAGGACGTGGCGGCACAGGAGCGTCGGCTGCACTCCCTGTCCGCAAGCGTGCGGCAGGGATACTATGCGCAATACCTGCAAAGACAACTGGACGACGCAAAGATCGGTGCGGTCGGCACCGAAGCGATCGACTTCACACAAAACGATACCTCCGGGCACGCCATAACCCTTTCCTCTTTCAAGGGCAAATATGTGTTGGTCGATTTCTGGGCCAGTTGGTGCGGTCCCTGTCGCATGGAAAACCCCAATGTGGTCTCCATGTACTATAAATTCAAGGATAAGAATTTCACCGTGCTAGGCGTAAGCCTTGACAAGTCAAAAGAGCCCTGGGTTGCGGCGATCAAAAAGGACGGCCTGGTTTGGACACAGGTCAGCGATCTGAAATATTGGTACAACGAGGCGGCGGCAAAGTATCATATCCAGGCCATTCCCCAAAACCTGCTGGTCGATCCGACCGGCAAGATCGTCGGCCGCAACCTGCGCGGCCCCGACCTCCAGGCAAAGCTCTGCGAACTATTGGGGTGTAATTAACCAGCCCTAATTGATGTCTTTTCCTTGCTCGAGCATCGGCATCAGCTTCTCGATATTTGCTTTGTTCAGCGGGTCCGGCGCCTGTGCCTGGGCCTTTTTGAGATAGGCCAACGCCGTCTTATAATCCCCCGTCGCCGAATAACCGCGCGCTAACCCCATATTCGTCGTGAATTCATTCGGGTGACGGTCATAATTTCCTTTGAACGCCTCAAAGGCCTCCTTGTTCCGCTTCTGCAGCAAGAGTTGTCTGGCGTATTGGTGCACCTCCGCCACAGTACCCAAGGGCATGGCTTGCTTCATCAGGACATCCGCATCCGCGGTCTTTCCCTGAAGCGTAAGGATCTGCGCTTTTGTCGAAAGGGTCTGGAAATTGGATGTGCCGCCGATATTCGGATCGATCGCCTTGTTGGCCCACGCCAGCCCTTCGTCCAGGTCGGTGTTGCGTTGAGCGCACCATTGGGCGGCCTGCACATAGTTCTGCCAGTTGAAGGCTTTTTCACTGACCAGTTCCCGGCGAAAAGCAGCCAGCTGCGTTTTTGGATAATCCACCTCCACCCGGAAAGGGATGCTGAGCTTTTCCCATTGCAGGGCAATGACGGCGGAATTCTCCTTTTGATCGGTGAATTCATACCGGAGCCGTTCCACTTCATTGTCGAGGGGCACGGGCTTGACCTTCACCCGAAGCGCATCTTCCTGCGGGTTGTAGAAAAAAGCGCCCCAGGCCGAGCTGGTCCGCGAAAAGATCAGTGTGCATTCCCCCGGGTCATAGGCGATAAAGAAGCCATATTTGCCCGCCGGGAGCGCCTGCCCCTCAACCATCACGTCGGTACTGAATTCGATGGTCGTGTTTTCGTTGGCGCCGGCACGCCAGGGGACTGCCTTGGTATCTCCAAGACCCTGTTCGGCGTATCCGACAGGGATCAACTGTCCCCAGATCTTGCCTTCCCTGCCTTTGACCGCGGGCCGGCTGTAATTGATCGTTACATCGGTAATGCCTATACGCTCGGTCACCGTGGCTTTCTTATTGCCGCCATCCGGCAAACTGGTCAGCTGGGCCTGGGTAAAGGCCGCGAAAGCGAATTGGAACATGGCCAGCCAAAGGCCGGCTCGAACCGTTTTTTTCATATCGAGTGTTTTGCCAAAAATACGTGCCCGCCATACCGGCCGATAAGATATTACACGGGAGGCCAATAACCGGGATATGGAGCGGCAGGTCGCCCGCGCTGTCAAAAATCATTGAAGAAAAGAACCGAATGGTTGAAAGCCCGGTTGTGCGGGACGCCGCAAGAGGAGGATCTTTGGTAAAAAGACAGAAGACCCCAGATCACTTCAGCTGCCGTTGATAAAGCTGGATCGCATTCTCAAATCCGAGATAAAGCGCGTCGCAGATCAGCGCATGCCCGATCGACACTTCCTTCAGACCTGGAATATGCCGCGCAAAATATTGTAGATTCCGCAGATCGAGATCATGACCCGCATTCAGACCCAGTCCGAGCTCCCCGGCACGCAACGCGGCATCCCGATAGGGCGCGATCGCCGCTGCCGGATCTTTAGGATACTCCCGCGCATAGGCCTCGGTGTACAGTTCGATCCGGTCGGTACCGGTTTCCGCCGCACCCTCCACCATGGCGATCACCGGATCGACAAACAGCGAGACCCGGATCCCGGCATCCCTGAACCGGCGAACGATTTGGACCAGATAATCCTTGTGCCGGATAGTATCCCAGCCATGGTTGGATGTGATCTGATCTAACGCGTCCGGCACCAGCGTTACCTGGGTGGGCCGGACATCCAGCACGAGGTCGACGAATTTTTGTTCCTGGGAGTTGCCCTCGATATTGAATTCCGTGGTAATGATCTTTTTTATGTCGTAGACATCCTTGTACCGGATATGACGTTCGTCCGGCCGCGGGTGAACCGTGACGCCATCCGCACCGAACCGCTGGGCATCCAGAGCGGCCTGTACGACGTCGGGGTTATTACCGCCGCGGCTGTTGCGAAGGGTCCCGAACTTATTGATGTTAACGGAAAGTTTGGTCATGGCGCAAAAATACGCCAGAAAAAAAAAGGACACCGAAGTGTCCTGGAGAATCTTATTGTTTGATCAGCATCGTTTGATAAAGCACATCGCCGTCAACCGACTTTATGTCCAGTTGATATTGTCCCGCGCCGAGCGACTTCAGGTCGTCAAGCGACAAACGATTCATCCCGCCATTCAAACCTGCGCCCATCATCCGGATGATCCTTCCCGCCCCGAGATCGGCCAGGAGAATAATACAGTCGAGTGGTTCTTCACAGGTGACTTCGAGAAAAATAAAGTGATCAAAAGGATTCGGGAAAACCGAGATCTCAGTAGTCAGTACCATTGTTTTTACGATTAGGGATTAGCTGTGTTGAGCCGGGTGCACCTTGGTCACCACCCGTACCGGTATCAGCGCCGGCATTTTTTCCCGGGAGAAGGTCGAAGGAAGAAAAACAACTTTGATGAGATGGATCAGGGTATTAAAGGCTTTCATAGTTGCGCGGTTTACAGCTAAAGAGACCAATATATTGCCAAAAAATAAGGGTTTGATCAACAACCGCTTAGACCGGGTTTTGACCGGGGGTCTTCCCAAAACGGGAAAATTACGTATTTTCTGGGAAATAATTGCGGAGTACTACTAACAATTGTTGCGAATTTTCGCAAACTAAGGAACTTCACCGGCCCCGGCCTAAAACCTGCCCACTAGTTTCAGGTTAACCAGCCTCGGCGTAAGCCGCTGCGGAATCGCATAGGTCGTATTCGAGAAGTCCTTGATTAACATAAAGCTGATCGTATTGGCCCGGTCGATAAGATTGAATACCTCGAGTGTGGCCCAGATATTTTCAAAATTCCGGAAGGGATTATGGCTGCGCCGGTTGCTTTTTTCACTGTCGAGCAACAACGCGCTAAACCCGACGTCGATCCGGATATAGGGGTCGATGGTCAGCTGCCCGCGATAACGGAGCTCCCCGGGAATATTGAACGGCAGGTCGCTGCCGTACAGCAGATTAAGGAATGCCTTCAGGTTCTTGTTCGTCGGCAGATAATCCTGGAGGAACAGCCCAAACGTAAAGAGCCGGTCCGCCGGTCTTCGCACCCATCCCGCCGGGGTCAGCACGCTGTCGGTCGGCCGGTGCAGGCTGTCAAGGGTGTACGTATAATAGCTGGTGTCGATCCGCTCCATCGATCGCATAAAACCGAGGCTTACCCAGCTTTCCGCATCCTTGACCAACTGGCCGGTAAGCCGGAACTCCACACCCGTCGCATATGCTTTGGCGTCATTAAGACCAAAATATTGAATATGCACATTATTGATGTCATACGGGTCGACCCGCGTCATGGACTTGTAATAGGCCTCCGTGGTGAAGCGGAATGGCCGGTCTCCCATCCGGAAATTCTGGTCGAATCCAAGGACGGCCTGCCAGCTGCGTTGTGCTTTGAGGGCCGTATTGATCGTGGCGTCATAACGGACCATCTCACGGAAGAATGGCGGCTGATCATACATGCCGAGCGCCGCATGCCAGGCAATGTCCCTGGTCGAATGACGGGGCTTCCATGACGCATTCAGCCGGGGCGACAGCAGGAACTCCTGATTCAACATATTGTAGTTGTACCGCAAGCCGGCCTGGACCGTAAAGGCGCCGGAATCGGCAAACAAGATATTATCCTGCACAAATCCCGTAAGCCGGGTGATCCCGAGCGCGTCTGTGGCCTTTGCGACATGATCGATCCCGGGGACACCGGGCTCGTAGGGGAGGGAATAACCGGCGGAGTCCTGGTGGGCCCATTCGTCGATATGGTCATGGATGATTTCCCGTTCGGCGCCGACACCCCATTGGACATAGTGACGCCGGAGGTCGAGATAACCTTTATGCGTCAAATTCCAGACCGTGATATTCAACTGGTCGCGGCCGAAATTCTGATACGCGCCCGCGCCGAGCGGGTTGACGATCTGACCGAAAGTAGCGCTGCTTTGATCGAAATCCCGCTCGCCAAACAGGTAGTCGCCGATGATATCGAAGTTCTGTACTTCCCTGTCTTCGAATACCGAACCCATCCACTTGAGCCGCAGCCGCTCATTGATGGTCTGGATATACGACAGTCCAAGCATATTGGTCTGATAGGCATCCTTCTCCTGTCCCTGGAAATTGACGTCCAGCCCGAGGCTGGCGGTAAAGTAGGGGGAGAAGATCGAAGAGGTGAGCTGTTCCGACTGCGGGATAAGATGGAAACGGGTCTGTGACAACGTACCGAGCAGCTCGAGCCGGTCGCGGCGGTTGACCTGCCAGGTGAGCAGGGCCTGCAGGTCGGACGATGACGGAGCATAGGTCCCTTTTGTCTCCTGGCTGCTGAGCAGGCTGCCGTTGCTTCGGTTGCGCGCACCCAGCAGGTAAGTGAACTTTCCCCCTGCGCCGACACCTTCGAGATGCAGCCCTTGCTCGAGCACGCCGAGATACAAAGAGCCGCCAAATGTCGTGGGCCTGCGATATTGGATGTCCAGGGCGGAGGACATTTTGTCGCCATACCGGGCCTGGAAGCCGCCCGTATAAAAATTAACACTGCGCGTGAGCTCGGGATTGATAAAGCTGAGACCCTCCTGCTGGGCATTGTTGACAAGGTAAGGCCGGAAGACCTCAAAATCGTTTACATAGATGAGGTTTTCATCATAGTTGCCGCCGCGGACGGAATACTGCGAAGTGAGTTCGTTGTTGGAGCCTACGAGGATCTTGATGAGACTTTCGATCCCGCCGGTGGGCGTGGGGATATTGATGGCATCTTTTGGATTGATCCGGACCAAACCGGCCTCCCGGGCGGGTTGCTGGTCCGACACCGTGACGGGGGCGAGCGCTTTGCCGGCCGGCTCGAGGCGAACGACGACCCGTTCCTCTTCTTTCTCATTGAGCAGGAAATTGCGTTGCTCCGGCCGGTAACCGGTAAAAGAAAATACCAGGGCAAAAGCCTTATCCGATTCGACACGAATCAGGAACTCACCGGAGTCGGATGTGACGCGGCCGGTTTGCCGGCCGAGAATGGTGACCGACACTCCAGCCAGCGGATGATCGTTCTCATCCAGCACCCTTCCGCTGATGATCGCCGTCCTTCCGCGGCTTGCCGCCCTGCCGCTTGCTGCTCCTCCGCCAGCCGCCCCGCCGGCCGGAGATCTTTTTTGCGCAAATGCCGGCTGCAACAGCAACAACAGCGATACAAAAGCGGCAAATACGACTTTCAAGTATGTTAATTTACAGCAGGAACGCTCAATCGGAATATTTAAGTGTGTGGATGATGGCTTTGGGATCTTTGGCATGAAAGACAGTACTCCCTGCCACCAGTACATCCGCACCGGCCTTTAATATGTGGGACGCATTATCCACCGTGATACCGCCGTCAATCTCGATAAGGGTCTTTAATCCCCGGTCATGGATCATCCGCTTGAGGTTGCGGATCTTCTGAAATGTATGCGGAATGAATTCCTGACCGCCAAACCCGGGGTTGACACTCATGATCAGTACGGTGTCGAGATCCTGCAGGATATCGGAAAGAAAATCAACCGGGGTGGCCGGATTGAGCGCGACACCGGCCGCCATTCCGAGCGATTTGATCTGCTGGATATTCCGGTGCAGATGCCGGCAGGCCTCATAATGGACGGTTAGGCGGTCGGCCCCTGCCGCTTTGAAGGCCTCCGTATATCGTTCCGGCTCCTCGATCATCAGGTGCACGTCGCAGGTTTTGCGGGTTGCGGTACGGATCTGCGCGATGACCGGCAGACCGAAGCTGATATTCGGAACGAATCTGCCGTCCATGACATCAAGGTGGAGCCAGTCGGCATCACTTTCTTCGAGCAACTGACAAACGTCGCCAAGACGAAGGAAATTCGAAGCCAGCAGGGAGGGGGCCAGAAGTGCCATAATGTATAAAAATAAGGATATGAATAAAATTACTCTAAATGTTTGATGCGGTCGGCCGCCTCCGTAAATTGTTTGTCGAGCAGGAGCGCCTGCCGGTAATAACCGATCGCCTCTTGCTTGTCGCCGGTCGCTTCATAACAGCGGCCGATCCAGAAATAGCCGTCCGCATCCGTTTCGGCTACCTTGACTGTCATTTGGAACGACCCGAGCGCCCGCGGATACTCCTTTTGTTTGAACAATGCGATCCCCTTTTCCAGGTACGCGTCGGCGAATTTCCAATCCCGGCCGATACAGGAATCGAATTGCACGATCGCCTTTTTGTATTGCATGGTATTGGAATAATAAATGCCTTTTATCAAAAAGGGATCGGGGAGGTCCCGGGCGGAATCCTTGCGGAGGATGGCATCACAGACCGCTACTGCGGCCGGATCCCGGCTGTCGGCATAGAGGAGCGCGAGCTCCAATCCATATGTATTGACGGGAGTAATGCGATAGGCCCTTCTGAGGGCATCGATCGCATTTGGCGTGTCGCCTTTCTTTTCCAGCAACAGCCCCTTCTCATACCAGGCGTCAACGTTCAGACTGTCGTTCCGAACGATGCCGTCATAGACGGCGATCGCATCCTGCGTCCGGTTCGATTGGATAAATAATTCGGCCTGCGTGGCGGCAAAGCTGCTGTTGTCCGGGAATTTCTTCCGGCAGTCCTCAAGCAACCGGATGGCCTTGCCGATCTGACCGGTGATCGTAAGCTCGGAGGCAAAACGGGCGCCGGTGAGCTCATCCGGTTTGAGATCCCAGGACTTGCCGAAATCCGCCGCGGCGAGCTCGTGCCGGTCGTTATGGGATAGTAGTTCGCCGCGCCTGAAATATAGACCCGCCCTGTCGGGTACTTTGTCCTTTTTGAGGCTGTCGGTCAACTGCGCATAGGGCGGTTGGGTGAGGATCGCCGCCGCGCTGCTGTCGCGCCCATTGCCGGAACCGTTGCAAGCGATCAAACCGGATCCTGATAAAATGAGTATGGCAAAAAAAATCCTGAACGATTGATCCGTCATAGGACAAATCTACCATTTTCTGGCGTCACACCTGAAACCGCAAGCGTTAGGCCGCCGGAAATCGTGAACGTACAGCCATTGCAAAATGACGGTGCGCCGTAGCGGCCCAACCTTCGCGTGCCGAAATGATAGCATGCGGCTGACAATCGTTGAACTTCGCCAATCGTGATCGCAAAACGGGATTTGTAACTGGCTGAGAACCAAAGTAAAATATAGAAGTATTTCCAGGTAGATTTTTCCCTTGCGGGAAATTGTTCCCGCGGGGCCGCACAATGGACGAGCTGTTGTAGCTTTGGTGCCTTTCACCACTAAATCTCATCGGCATGTCTGTAGTCCTGCTCCTTCACTCCCTTCTTCGCTGGGTGATCCTCATTCTGTTACTTGCCGCCATCGGCAGAAGCTATTCCGGCATGCGTTCCGGCCGGCCGCTTTCCACCGGAGACCGGAAGCTGGGTTTGTACCTGCTGATCTCCGCACACACTACATTGCTGCTGGGGTTGATCCTGTGGCTCTTCGGGTCATTCGGGCTGGCGTTGGTCCGGGAACCGGGGATGGGGGCGGTGATGAAAAATTCAGTGATGCGTTACTGGGTAGTGGAGCATTTTGTGGGTATGCTGATCGCGATCGTACTGATCACGATCGGGCGGGGCGCAGCCAAAAAGAATATCCCGGATGTGTCAAGGTTCCGGCGCGCCTTCTGGCTCTACCTGGTGGCGCTGATCGTGATCCTGGCCACCATCCCCTGGCCGTTCAGGACGGGCGTGGGCAGACCGTGGATCTAGCTGGGTGGCATCAGAAATAAAGCCGCCACGGATACTCTCCGTGGCGGCAATTTTTTGTCAGGGCCAACGATCTTTAAGTTTCAGGCTTGGGGATCGATCAAAACGGAATCATTTGGACGGATTTCACACTTTCGGGTCTTACCCTGGCACTTCAGGTTTTTCAGATGATGGACTAACAGCCGGCTTTCAAGGACGATGGATCAGGTTTGGTTTTCAGGATGTCTGGACAACGGTTTTTCAGGTACGGATTAAAATACGGGTCTTACGGTTTGGATCTTGGTTTTCAAGGTCAGGATACGGATCGGTTGATTGGTTTTTCAGGATGAGGATCGGTCGGTCGGATTTTCAGGATCAGGATTCGTAGTCTGGTTTTTCAGGATCAGGATTCGTTGGATCGGTTTCTCAAGGAATGGGTTCGATACTGGATTTGGACGTTGGTTCTTCGGAATTGGACATTGTTGTCTTGCTGATACAAAGGTGTAAAATACCAACCGCGGGGGGAAACTTTTTCGACTAAGAAGGGGTTTTGCCCGACGAAAGAAAGAAATACCCGACGAGGGAATTAAACCCGGCCGGCGTGATACGTAATACGTCACAAGATATTTAGCCGGGCTTCGAGGTCTTCTTTATGACCCTTGCCGATGGGGATCTGGTTGCCGAGAATATAGATGGTATTTCCGCGGATGTCGTCGATCTTGCTGAGATTGACAATGTAGGAACGATGGACCTTGAGAAAGGTCTGGCCGTTTAGCTTTTCTTCCATGTTCTTCAGCGTGCTGTACGTCACATAGTTCTTGCCGGAAGTGACGAATTTTACATAGTCCCGCATGCTTTCCAAAAAGAGGATGTCATCCTTCTTGATCTTGGTCAACTTATCGTCGGCCTTGATAAACAGGAATTCGCTGTCGGTCTGCGGCGCCGCGGCGGACGATGTGACCGTCATCGCCGGTAAGGCCGGTGCTATTTCAGCCACCGGCTGCTGCAGCTTTCCGATGGCCTCGATGAACCGTTTGTACGTGAAGGGCTTTTTCAGGTAGTCGTTGACGTGATATTGAAATGCGTTGAAGGCGTATTCCGTTTTTGAAGTGGTCAGGATGATCATGGGCGAATACGTGAGCCGGTCAAGGAGGTCGAATCCGTTGGCGCCGGGCATTTCCACATCGAGGAATAGCAGATCGACCCGCTCCCGATCGAGGAACTCCAGGGCATCCGTCACATTGAGGAAATGCCCTTTGACTTCGACGAGGTCACTTTTTTCGCAGAACTTGCGGAGAAAATCCGCGGCGATCTGGATGTCTTCCACTATGATGCACGAAAGTTTCATGTCCTAATCCAAATTGACGACCTGGTCCTGATCTTCATTGAAAACCCTGAGCCTGGCATATTCTTTTTCTATGATGTGTTGAGCCCGTTCTTTTTTCTGAATGAGAAGGATATAGTCCACTCGCAACTCTTCCGCACTATTAACGGAACATTTGTTCTCGAATTGTTGACAAAGCTCCTGAAGATCCGTAAATCCGACGTACCCGAACAAGGTTTTGCAGGTATGGACGCTTGTTCCCAGCGTGGGAAGATTCCTATTATGGTAAGCCGTCTCTACCCGCTCCCAATAATCCGGAAGATCCTTTAGAAAATCTTCAAACACGGCTTCTGCGTATTTGGTATCGCCCTCGAAGAGCTCTTCAAGAAAGGAGGACTTAAGGTTTTCGTCAAAGACGAACGGGGGTCGGATCTTTTGCATATCTGCAATTTTTTTGTTCGCTATGCGTTAAGTAGTTACATAAGTTTTTATCGGTTGCATCTTCCCTTGAAAGAGGGGCTGAACTTTATCCAGACGGGAAAAACTCCCAATTTATTGTTCAAAAATCCATATTGTCATGAAAAATCTTCGACCCTTATTCCTTCTGATCGTTACCCTGGGGATGGTCGCGGCATCCTCCGTCACCGCACAGTGCCAGCCGGCCTGCAGCCTGATACAGGTCAACAATACGGCGGCCGCCACACACGCCGGCAACATGAGTTATTGGTTCGGGGTAATGGAACTGCCGTTCCTGTTTATCGTGGTCCTGTTTGCCTTCCTGACGGCCTATGCCCTGAAAGGCGGCAAGTTCGGTAAAGGGATGACCTTCATGGCCTGGGGTTTCCTCGTCATGGCAGTTGGACATTTACACATGCAGATCGAACATTACTACGGTGTCAATATCTTCAAATACCTGCTGGGCTCGATAAGCGGCTCCATCGCCTGGTTGATCGCCCTCGTGGTAACCTGGGGATTGTCGGGGCTTGGCTTCTACTCAATTTATAAAGCCAGCAAAGGGGCATAAGGCCGTACGCACCAATGCTAAAAAACTTCCTCAAAGGAATGGGGAGACCTTCGGCCCTCCCCAGGTCGGCAGACCGATCAGCGCTGTATCAGTCGTTGTTCGAATATCTCATTTCCTGCATCTCCACCCCGGCTAACGCCCAGCAGTTGATCCAGCTGGGGTACAAGGCGGCAAAGAAGGATGCGGAGGAAGTATTTCATACCTACCTGCTCTTCGAAAAATACCTGACCTCATTCGAGCTTTCCGAAAAGCTCACGCGGCGCCCCTTACGCGAAGGCATCCGCCAGCGTTTTCCCGCCTTGTTGAACGAGGGCTCGATCTTCAACGTGCTGTTTATAAGCGAAACGGAACAGAAGAACACGCTTGCCGTCCAATTCCTGCAATCTTTTCTCGAAGCGGTTCGCGATAAATTCGGTCGCGCGGGCGACGGCTATTTTGAGAAAAAGATGCGTGACCTCTCCGAAATGGACGAGCACCTGAGCGATGCGGATACCTTCCGAAAGCTTCAGTCCCTTAGCTTCGACGCCTTTCAGTTCGTCAGCGGTAACTACGGCGAAACGCTGGCCGGAAAGATCTTTGAGAAGACCTATGAGACCTATTCCAATCGTTACAAGGAACTGGAGGCTTTTCCCCATATGCTCACCCTGATCCCCCGGGAGATCGTCGACCGGGAACACCTGGGCATCTTTTCCCAGGCGCAGATCGAACAGATCTTTTTGGAAAAGCTGGCCGAATCCGAACGTCTCAATATCGCGCTGGACCAGAAGATCAGGGAAAATGAGATCACGCAAAAACTGTTGCGGAAGAACGAGCTGATGCTGGGCAGCGTGATCTCCTCCGCACTGGATGCCATCGTAATCACCAACCAGGACGGTCATATCATCCATTGGAACAAGGCAGCCACGGAGATCTTCGGCTACACCGAAGAAGAAGTAAAAGGCCGGACGCTGATGGAGACGATCATTCCGCCGGCCGCGCGGAGCCCGGATGGTACCGGGTTCGAGCTGTTCCTGGACCCGGATGATTTCCATATCCTCAATCAACGGCTGGAACTTACCGGGATCCGCAAAAGCGGGATCGAATTTCCGATGGAGCTTGCCGTCACCGCCATTCACAGCGACCAGGAATTTTACTACAACGGCTTCATCCGCGATATCTCGAGCCGGAAACAGCGCGAACAGGAACTCGTGCAAATGAAGGAGAAAGCCGAGCAGGCCGCCAAGGCAAAATCACAGTTCCTCAGTGTAATGAGCCATGAGCTTCGGACGCCGCTGAACGCGGTGATCGGTATCACCCACCTGCTGCTGCAAAATCAGCCGCGCGAAGACCAGCAGGAAGACCTGCGTACCCTCCAGTTCTCCGGCGAAAGCCTTTTGCATATCATAAACGATATCCTCGATTTTACAAAACTGGACTCGGGCAAGATCGAATTGTCCGCCATCGACTTCAACCTCCGCGAGCTGGCACAAAGCCTGTACCAGTCGTTTAGCTACAAGGCAAAGGATAAAGGCATCGTTTTCGACGTGGAATTCGATCAGCGCATACCCTTCTGTGTGAAGGGCGATAACTTCCGGCTGTCGCAGGTGTTGAACAACCTCATCAGCAACGCGATCAAATTCACCCAGACCGGGTCCGTGAAGCTAAAAGTGGAGATGACGGAGGATAACGGCACGACCTTCGGCGCCCGCTTCTCGGTGATCGACACCGGGATCGGTATCCCGCAGGAAAAACAGGAAAAGATCTTCGAACAGTTTACCCAGGCAGACAGCGACACGACAAGACTATACGGCGGTACCGGGCTTGGATTGTCCATTTCCACAAAGCTCGTGGAATTGATGGGGAGTACTATCCTGCTGGACAGTGCGCCCGGCAAAGGCTCGACCTTCCATTTCAGCATGACGCTTCAGCGCGGCGAGACCGTCGGCCCGGTTGCCGCAACACCCGCGCCGAAAGCGGTGTCGCGGACCAACGAACAGTTCAGGAACAAACGGATCCTGCTGGCGGAAGACAATCTCTTTAACGCCAATATCGCCCGGCGCTTTATCACCGGCTGGGGCGGCGAGATCGACCTGGTCGTGGACGGCCGACAGGCGCTGGAATTCGTCGCCCGCACAAAATATGACTTGATCCTGATGGACGTCCAGATGCCGCTCCTCGACGGCTTCTCCTGCACGAGGAAGATCCGGAAACACTTTAAGGATATCCCGATCATTGCGGTGACCGCGTCGCCGAAGAACGAGATTATAAATGAGATCATCTCCTGCGGGATGAACGATTTCGTAAGCAAACCCTTCAAGCCAAACGAGCTTCGCGCCAAGATCCTCGAATACCTCTAGGATCGATCATCTCCCCGCCCCCTGGCCGGCGTCGACAAATAATAGTGCCACAACAGCATCGTCGCAATCGTCCGGTTCGGCCTCCAGCGGTCGATCACCGGCAAGAGCTGGTCGCGATGGGTCCGTGACCGCACTTCCTCATTCGGCATCGCCACAAACGCATCGAGCCGGAGATGCCCATCCGCCAGCGATCCCGCGAGGGATCGCACGTATCCCATCTTTTGCCGGCTGAAATAGCAGGCTTTCATTTCCTCATCGGAAAGCGCAAGGATGGTCGCCGGCGTAACCTCTTTTACCCGCTCCCTTAATTTGTTCAGCGCCGCCAACGCGGCAGCCAGCGAAACCTGCTGCTCGAGAATAAAATGGACGAGGGTTTCGAACGTATTCGGCCGATTCCACATCGGCGGATAGCCATGGGTTCGGAGGATGGCCGCCAGCTGAGCGTCGGTGCGGGCCAGCTCATCACACCGGGAATGAAAACTCGATTGGGAAAATGTATTCGGCATAGCGCACGCGCGTTGAGCTAAAACTACGACATTCCGTATTTTGGTCTATTTTAGTTGATCTTCCCGGAGGCAAGAGTGCTTATTCGTCGGGCATGAGCGGCGATACGACCTATCGCTTTCCTAATTCGATCACCTCGCAATCCCTCATGTCCGGCCCGTCGATGGTAAATCGCACCACCGTCCGCACCAAGTGCCAGCCCTGCTTCCCCGCCGCACCCGGATTCATGTGAAGGCAGCGCAATCGATCGTCATATATGATCTTGAGAATATGCGAATGTCCGCAGATGAAAAGCTGCGGCGGATCAACCGTCAACTCCCGAAGCACGGCCGGATTGTACCGCGGCGGATAGCCGCCGATATGCGTCATCAGCACGCGTACTCCTTCCGACTGCCAGCGTAGCTTTTCCGGGTAAACTGCGCGGATATCCTGGCCGTCTATGTTCCCGTATACCCCGCGCAAAGGCCGGAAACCGGCAAGCCGCTGCGCCAGATCCGCGGCGCCGAAGTCGCCGGCATGCCAAACCTCGTCGCATGATTCGAAGTGACGGAAAATGGCGTCGTCAAGAAAATGATGTGTATCGGATAGCAGACCGATCCGGACCATAACGATAGATTAGCTGTTAGTCGAACCGGGCAAGCGTTTCTTTGAAAACATTGGGATCGTAACGGGACAAATATCGACGGTCCAGATCAAAAAAGATCAGGTTGCGGATGTGGTGATTGGAATGACGGTTTATGTCGGTCACGATCTCGAGCAGGTCCTCGCCATCGCGCTTTTCCTTGCCGGTAGAAAAAAGCGGCAGCGCGACATCGAGTGTCAGCGGATAGGACCGGAGGGAGGGGGTATAACGATGGGCAACGGCTCGCTCATACACCGAACGCTTGTCGCCGGTATCGCTTGCTTCGAGGTTGAAATAGAATAATACGCCATGGTCGACCGGCGGGACACCCGTCTTTTCGGAATACCGAAGCTGGAACATCCGGATCGCCGAAGAAACGGTTTGCACCGAAACAGCGTAATATTCCCGAAGGAAGGCGAAGTAGTTCTGTCGTGTCTTCCCGGTCCAGTCGCAGTCAAACTGGATTTCCTGGTTCGTGATGTGCCGGGTCTCGTTGATGAGCCTGACACGGGCATATACATCGGCTGCGAATGTCCGGACTTCCGCCGGGCGGAGCCGTTCAAAAACGCGGTTCCGGATGCAGACGACCGGTACTATCGTATAGCCGGCGGGCGACGATCCATAAGAAAAAAGGTCCTCCGGGAGCGGAGCCGTGTCCGCCGTGGGCCAATCGATATCGAAATAACGAACATACAACGTGCGCACCTGGTTATCGCGAAGGATATTGCGTTCCACGCTGTCGAGGACAAAACTGGTATCCCAAAAGTAAAAGCTCATGGTTTTGGATCGCTCCTGGCAGGAGGCCAGTGAAATGACAAGGCAAAGACACAGCAATCGGGCAGGCACCGGAAAAAAGAAATTTTCATAAAGGTAATGGTAATAAAGCCATAAATTTAAGGCATGCCTCATTATTATTCCCTCGGAAAGATCCCTCATAAACGGCACACACAATTCCGGCAGGAAGACGGTTCGCTGTATTCCGAGCAGCTTTTCTCCACGGAAGGTTTTTCAAACGATTATTCGCTGTTATATCACTGTCATCCGCCGACCGGGATCATCCATACCGAAGATCCCTATGATGTTCAGCCGCGGGTCGCAGAAGAACGCATGCTGAAACACCGCAGCTTCGAGGGCTTCAAGGTTCAGCCGGCCGAAGACTATCTGAAAAGCCGGAAACCGGTGCTGGTAAATAACGACTGCCATATCGTTCTGGCCGCTCCTACGAAGAGTATGGACGGTTACTTCTATAAGAACGCCGACGCCGACGAGCTGATCTTTGTACACCGCGGCAAAGGCGTGCTGGAAACGATGTACGGCGAACTCTCCTTCGGCTATGGCGACTACCTCCTCGTACCGCGCGGGACGATCTATCGCATCAACTTCGACGATAGCGATAACCGCCTGTTCATCGTCGAATCCTTCAGCCCGATCCGTTACCCGAAAAAATACCTCAGCCCTTACGGCCAGCTGCTGGAACATTCCCCGTATTGCGAACGTGACATCCGCGGCCCGCAATCGCTGCCGACCAGGGATGAAAAAGGCGATTTTCCTATCCTGACAAAAAAGAAGGGCCGGATCTACGGCATTCACTACGGACATCATCCCTTCGACGTGATCGGGTGGGATGGTTACTGCTATCCGTTTGCGTTTAGCATCCATGACTTTGAGCCGATCACCGGCCGGGTGCACCAGCCGCCGCCCGTCCACCAAACCTTTGAGGGCCGGAACTTCGTCGTATGCTCATTTTGTCCGCGGTTGTTCGATTATCATCCGCTGGCGATCCCCGCTCCGTATAACCACAGCAACATCGACAGCGATGAGGTCCTCTATTATGTGGACGGCGATTTTATGAGCCGGAAGAATGTCACGAAAGGCATGATAACCCTCCACCCCGGCGGTATCCCGCACGGACCCCATCCCGGCGCGGTCCAGCGGAGTATCGGCGCAAAAGAGACGAAGGAACTGGCGGTAATGGTGGACACCTTCCATCCGCTGATGCTCACCGCGGAAGCGCTCGAGATCGAGAATCCCGGCTACACCATGAGTTGGGCGGAATAAAACAAACTACGCATGAAAATATCCCCCGCATCCCCGCTCCTTTTTTTCGCGGCGATCCTCGCCATCTCCTGCCACTCCGCACAGCCTGCCGACCTGATCGTTCATAACGGGAAAATATATACCGTGGACAGCGCCTTTTCCGTAGCGGAGGCAATGGCCGTCAAAGCCGGAAAGATCATCGCCGTGGGCAAAGACGCCGACATCCGGAACGAGTATACCGCCGCGAATACCATCGATCTCGGGGGTAAACCCGTTTATCCGGGTTTTATCGACGCCCACGCCCACTTCGTGGAATATGGAAACTCTTTGTTCACCGCCTCCCTTTATGGCAGCACGAGCTTTGAAGCGGTGGTTCAGCGGGTAAAAGACTTCTCGGCCGGTCACCCCGGCCTGCCCTGGATCATCGGCCGCGGCTGGGACCAAAACAAATTCCCCGGCAAAATATTCCCCGACAATTCCCTGCTGAACGCAGCGTTCCCTTCGACCCCGGCGGCGCTTGTCCGTGTCGACGGCCACGCCCTGGTCGCCAACGCAAAGGCGCTCGAGCTGGCGGGTATCCATCCGGGTGATAAAGTCGACGGCGGTGTGGTGGAGACAAAAAATGGGAAACTAACGGGAATCCTTATCGATAACGCCATGGGCCGGGTCTACGGCGCAATACCCGGGCCGACCCCCGCGGAATTCAAGGATCAGGTTGATTCCGCACAGCTGGAATGCTTCAGCCAGGGCCTGACGACGGTGACCGAGCCCGGCCTCGGGCGGCGCGCCATCGAAGGCCTCGATTCGCTGCAAAAGGCAGGCATCCTGAAGATGCGCATTTTTGTGATGGTTAGCGACAATAAGGCCGATCTCGATCATTATCTGCCGAAAGGTCCTTACAAAACAGACCTGCTCTACGTGAAAGGGGTAAAAACATATGCCGACGGCGCATTGGGCAGCCGCGGTGCCTGCCTGCTTCAACCGTACAGCGACAAACCCGGCTGGTACGGTTTCCTGAAAAGCCCGATAGCGCACTTCGATTCCCTGGCCGCCCGGCTCGCCACCACCGACTTTCAATTGTGTACCCACGCGATCGGCGACTCCGGCAACCGGATGATCCTGACGGTTTACAACAAATACCTGAAAGGAAAGAATGACAAGCGCTGGCGGGTAGAGCACGCGCAGGTGATCGCCGACGCCGATTTCGACTTGTTCGGCAAAGCCTCCGTTATCCCGTCGGTCCAACCAACCCACGCGACAAGCGATATGTACTGGGCGGAGGAACGTTTGGGTCCCGTCCGGATAAAGGGCGCCTACGCCTTTAAACGGCTGCTGGCCGAGAACGGCTGGCTGCCGCTGGGGACCGATTTCCCGGTAGAAGATATCAGCCCGTTTAAAACGTTCCTCGCGGCCGTCTTCCGGGTCGACGCCAAAGGATACCCGGCGGGCGGTTTTCAGCCGGAGAATGCCTTGTCCCGCGAGCAGGCGATCCGTGGGATGACCATTTGGGCCGCCAAAGCGGACTGCCTGGAAAAAGAGGTCGGCAGTCTCGAACCCGGCAAACAAGCCGATTTCGTCATTCTCGACCACGACCTGATGACCGTTGGCGCGCCGGACGTCCTGCAAACCCGGGTGGTAGCCACCTATTCAGGGGGAAAGGTATTGTATTCGATACCGGGCAAAAATTAGGCGGAAAAACCGTAAATTGGGAAAAACAAAAAAACGATTCCATATGATCCAGTTTCATGACCTGCGGATGGGGGACCTCGTCCTTGTCGAATTTAACGGCCAGCGGATAGAGGGGGAAGTAATCGGACTGAATGGCGATGACAAACAAGTCGACGTGCAGACGAGCGCCCAGGACTTCTGGTACAGCCCAAAGGAGTTGGACGGCATCGCCGTAGACGAGAACCAACTGCTGCAATTCGG
This sequence comes from Puia sp., assembly GCA_035501395.1. Classification (GTDB taxonomy): domain Bacteria; phylum Bacteroidota; class Bacteroidia; order Chitinophagales; family Chitinophagaceae; genus Puia. Next base: position 62,211 of record DATJWK010000020.1, on the reverse strand, counting down.
GTTCGAGCGCCAGAATATGCCGGATGGCAAGGTGAAGTACCTGAAAGGGCCTTTCCGCATCCTTCTTTCCCAAAATGGGAATTTCTCGAATTTTGAGATGTGGTATCGGGAGGACAGGCGTCATATCACCCGGGAACTGGCCGTACACGAGCTTCAGAACTATTATCACCAGATGACAAAAGTGGATTTGGCCCGCCCTTCGGACGTTTCGGCCCATTAGCCGGCGGTTTCATATTATAATTTGAAGTAATTTTTGCCGATTTTCTAATTTTCCGGCCGGAAGAGACGTTTTCCGGGCCGGTTCGGGTTTTGTCCCGTTCTTACTAAAAAGAGCCGGAGATCGAGTTATTTTTTGATGTAATTCAATTTATTCCTATCTTTGCGCTCCCAAAAACTGTATGGCGAAACAAGCACTCATCAAACAAGATGGCATTATCCTGGAAGCCTTGTCCAACGCTATGTTCAAGGTAAAATTGGAAAACGGTCACGAAATACTGGCCACCATCTCGGGGAAAATGAGGATGAACTATATACGGATCTTGCCGGGAGATAAAGTGGGAGTGGAAATGAGCCCGTACGATCTGACAAGGGGAAGGATCATATTCAGGTATAAATAAACAAAGTATGAAAGTTCGTGCATCCATTAAAAAGCGTAGCGCCGATTGCAAGATCGTGAGGAGGAAGGGGAAGCTCTATGTCATCAACAAGAAGAACCCCCGTTTCAAGCAGCGGCAAGGCTAAACGGGCCGGAGGAGGAGTGTGGCCAAGCAGCTCCGACGAAGGTCCCGATCATTCACGGCTTTTCCGCCGAAAGCAGGAAATTGAAAAAATATAATAAAAGAATATGGCTCGTATTGCCGGTGTTGACTTACCAAAAAATAAAAGAGGAGAGATAGGACTGACCTATATCTTCGGAATCGGTCGTTCCTCCGCTCAGTATATTCTGAAAACCGCTGGGATCGATTTGGACAAGAAAGTGAACCAGTGGAACGACGAAGAGCTGAACGCCATCCGGAACATCATTACCAATGAATTCAAGGTGGAAGGCGCCCTGCGTTCCGAAGTGCAGTTGAACATCAAGCGGTTGTTGGATATCGCCTGCTATCGCGGTCTTCGCCACCGGAAAGGTCTGCCGGTCCGCGGTCAGCGTACGCGCACCAACAGCCGGACGCGTAAAGGCAAGCGGAAGACCGTTGCCGGGAAGAAGAAAATAGCAAAGAAATAAACGATACTCTACCTCATTTAAAGCGTATGGCAAAAGCACAGGCAACAAGCAGCGCAAAGACAGCTGCAAAAAAACGGATCGTCAAGGTGGACAACTATGGGGATGCCCATATCACCGCGAGCTTCAACAATATCATCATCAGCCTCACCAACAAGAACGGCCAGGTCATCTCCTGGAGCAGCGCCGGCAAAATGGGATTCAAGGGTTCCAAGAAGAACACCCCCTATGCTGCCCAGATGGCCTCCTCGGATGCGGCAAAGACCGCCTTCGACGCCGGGTTGAAAAAAGTGGACGTTTATGTAAAAGGACCGGGCTCCGGACGCGAAAGCGCCATTCGCGCCCTCGCCAACAACGGCCTCGAAGTGGTGATGATAAAGGACGTGACGCCGCTGCCGCACAACGGCTGCCGTCCGCCGAAAAAACGCAGGGTATAGTAATCGATCAATAATGATAAGCCGGATAAGCTTCAATTTTTAGATTTTTAGATAAGCTTAGCCCGGGAACTTAAAAATCTAACAAGTACGTTATGGCACGTTACACCGGTCCAAAGACCAGAATTTCCCGCATTTTTGGCGAACCCATCCTGGGAAATGGCAAGTATTTAACAAAGACCAGCAATCCTCCCGGCCAACACGGCGGTACAAAGAAACGCAAGGCTCCCGGAGAATACGCTCTACAGCTAAAGGAAAAACAGAAGGCGAAGTACACTTACGGAGTGCTCGAGCGCCAGTTCCGCAAGACATTCGATGAAGCGAACCGGCGGAAAGGCGTTACCGGTGAGACCCTCATCAAGCTGCTGGAGAGCCGCCTCGACAATACCGTCTTTCGTCTGGGTATCGCCCCTTCCCGTCCCGCCGCACGTCAGCTCGTTGCCCACAAACATATCACCGTCAACGGGGAAGTGGTCAACGTGCCCTCTTTCCAGTTGCGTCCGGGTGACATCATCAGCCTCAAGGAGTCTTCGCGCGGCAATACGGCGCTGACCAGCCAGATGCGCGGGAAGAACGCCAAATTCAACTGGCTGGATTGGTCGGAAGCCGAATTCAAAGGAACGTTCATCACCTGGCCCGAGCGGGAAAGCGTACCGGAGAACATAAAGGAGCAGTTGATTGTTGAGTTGTATTCCAAGTAAGGAACCATAGCGCCCGCCCCAACAGCGGGTTCGCGGTTGTAAAAAAGCTAAATCGTAAATTTAAATATGGCCATTTTAAATTTTCAGAAACCAGACAAGATCATTCTTCAAAAGGCGACCGACTTTGAAGCACAATTCGAGTTCCGTCCTTTGGAGCCGGGTTATGGCGTCACCATCGGCAATGCTTTGCGCAGGGTATTGCTGAGTTCGCTCGAAGGTTACGCGATCATCGGGGTGAAGATCGAGGGAGCGGATCATGAATTTGCTACCCTGAAGGGAGTTACGGAAGACGTGGTGGAAATCATCCTTAACCTGAAACAAGTCCGTTTCAAAAAGAAGGTGGAGCATGAAGTGACACAGGAAAAGATAACGTTGAGCCTGAAGAACAGGACCGAATTCACGGCAGGTACCCTGGGTGAAGCTACGGCCAGCTTTGAGGTCATGAACCCGGGCCTCCTGATCTGTACCCTGGACAACTCCGCGAAGCTGGACATCGAGATCACCATCGGCAAAGGCCGTGGGTACGTTCCCGCGGAAGACAACAAGCCGAAAGATGCGCCATTTGGTTATATCCCGACCGACGCGATATTTACCCCGATAAAGAACGTGAAGTATTCTATCGAGAATACCCGTGTCGAGCAGCGCACCGACTTCGAAAAGCTGATCATGGAAGTGTCGACGGATGGCACGATCCACCCCGAAGAGGCTGTCAAACAAGCTTCCCGGATCCTGATCCAGCATCTGATGATCATCACCGACGAGAACATCACCTTTGACAATAAGGAAGAGAAGAAGGAAGACCTCGTGGACGAGCAAACCCTCCAGCTTCGCAAGATCCTGAAGACCCCGCTGGAAGACCTCGATCTTTCCGTTCGCGCGTTCAACTGTCTGAAAGCAGCCAAGATCAACAGTCTTAGCGAACTCGTAACCTACGAGCAGGAAGACCTGATGAAGTTCCGCAACTTCGGCCAGAAGTCGCTGGCGGAGATCGAACAGGTGCTGGGCGAAAGAGGCCTGCATTTCGGCATGGACCTCGGCAAACTTAAGGTAGACGACGAATAATTTTATTAATAAAACCCCACAATTCCTGACACGGTGTGGGGTTCAAATCAACAGTCATGCGTCACGGAGACAAAATCAAAAATCTCGGCCGGACCGCCGCTCACCGCGGTGCGCTGCTGAGCAACCTGGCCTGCCAGCTGATCGCGCACAAGCGGATCGTTACCACGCTGGCAAAAGCCAAAGCCCTGCGGACTTATATAGAGCCGCTGATCACAAAATCAAAGGACAACACCACCCATCAGCGCCGCGTCGTATTCAGCTATCTCAACGACAAGGAGGCCATTACCGAATTGTTCACCACCGTCGCCGCAAAAGTTGGCGGCCGGCCGGGCGGATACACCCGGATCATCAAGTTGGGTACCCGCGTCGGCGACAACGCCGAGACCGCACTGATCGAACTGGTGGACTTCAACGAGATTTATGGCAAAGGCAAGGGCGAAGCCAAGGAGGCAACAGCTAAACGTACCCGCCGCGCAGGTGGCAAAAAGAAGACCGCCGCGCCGAAGGAGGAAAAAACCGAAGAGAAAGAATCGAAATAAGTTCTCGCAACAACCATATCTTTGGCCGGACCTTGCAAAAAGTCCGGCCTTTTTACGTAATTTCGCCAAATTTTTCATCTTCCATGTCTACCACGTCTCCCGCCATCCTGATGCTCGAAGATGGCACCGTTCATTATGGTAAAGCCTTTGGCAAACGCGGCACCACCTCCGGCGAGATTTGTTTCAATACCGGCATGACGGGATACCAGGAGGTCTTCACCGACCCGAGCTATTACGGGCAGGTGCTGATCATGAACAGCGTGCACATCGGTAACTATGGCGTCAGGGACACCGACGTCGAATCGGCGGGCGTAAAGATCCGGGGCCTGATCGGCCGGAACCTGGAAGACCAGTTCTCGCGGCTGATGGCGAAAGGCAGCCTCGACGAGTATTTGAAATCCAACCATATCGTCTGCATCGAAGAAGTGGACACCCGCTCGCTTGTCGCCCATGTGCGGGTCAAAGGAGCCATGAACTGCGTGATCTCCTCGGAGATCACCGACCTGCAGGAACTAAGGTCCGTCCTCGCCGCCACGCCGTGCATGGACGGACTGGAACTGGCGTCCGTCGTCAGCACCGACAAGGAATACGAACTCGGCGATCCCGCGTCGCCCCTCCGGATTGCCGTGCTGGATTATGGCGTCAAACAGCATATCCTGCAGTGCATGATCGAAAGAGGAGCATACGTAAAAGTCTTTCCGGCCAGAACGCCGCTATCCCGGCTCCGGGAATTCCGCCCGAGCGGCTACTTTCTGTCCAACGGCCCCGGCGACCCTGCACCGATGGACTACGCTATCCCTACCGTAAAAGAGATCCTGAAAGAGAAGAAGCCGCTATTCGGCATCTGCCTTGGACATCAGCTGCTGGCGCTGGCAAACGATATCCCGACCTTTAAGATGCACCACGGTCATCGCGGGCTAAACCATCCGGTAAAGAACCTGGTCACCGGTCGTTGCGAAATTACCACCCAAAATCACGGATTTGGCGTTGACCCGACAGCTGTCCGGAAAACCGCCAATGTGGAGATCACCCATGTTAACCTGAACGACGAGTCGATCGAAGGCATCCGGTTGAAAGACCGCCCCGCCTTTTCCGTGCAATATCACCCCGAAGCCACCCCCGGGCCCCACGATAGCCGCTACCTGTTCGACGAATTCATCCAATTGATAAAAGCCAACTCCTGACCGCCATGCGTATTGCCATCATCAACGGTCCGAATCTGAACCTGCTGGGTACGCGGGAACCTGAAGTATATGGCAGCCAGACCTTCGAGCAATACTATGCGGAGCTTGTCAGGAAATACGCCTCGATCACCTTTAGTTATTTCCAGAGTAACGTCGAAGGCGAACTGATCGATGAGCTGCAGCGCGTCGGATTTTCCTCGGACGGTATTCTCCTGAACCCCGGTGGCTATACCCATACTTCCGTTGCGATCGGCGATGCCATTGCGGCCATCAAAGCGCCGGTTATCGAAGTTCACATCAGCAATGTCAACGCGCGGGAAGAATTCCGCCGCCTCTCGTATGTATCGGCGAAGGCAAAGGGTACGATCGCCGGCCTGGGCCTGAAAGGATACGAACTGGCGCTTCGGTTCTTTATCGGCGACTAGTTCGGTAAAAATGGCGAACTGTATAAAAATTCGGTAAAATTGGCGAACTCTTGCAATATTCGGTAAAAATACCGAACTTTGACCAAATTCGGTGAAACAACCGAACAGAGCTATGAGCAGACCGAAGGGAATCCCCGGCGCCGTCCTGACCGGCGATATTGTAAATTCAACCAGCCTGTCTCCGCCGCAGGAAGCCAGGCTGCTGGAAGTGCTGGCCGGGCTTCTGCAGGAGCATCCGCACGAATTCTACCGCGGTGACAGTTTTCAGGCGTATGTAAAAGAGCCTTCAAAAGCGCTGCAGCTGGCGCTGGCCTGCAGGGCCGTGGCAATCGAAATAACCACCAGGGAAGACGGAGCGGCCCGGGGGGATATCCGGATCGCCATCGGAATCGGCGAGGTAACCGCGCCTGTTCATGCACCAGGATCTGCAAAGGGCGAGGCCTTTGTGCTATCCGGCAGGGAACTGGACAAGCTGCAGGCAACGGAACGCCGTCTTTCCATCGTCAGCGGCAACCAAATGGCGGATATCGGGTTTCAGACCATGGCGGACTATCTCGACAGCATTTTCCAGGAAATGACCGCGAAGCAGGCCGATGTCATCGCAAACCTGTTAAAGGGAGTGACGCAGCAGCAACTGGCGCTGTCGCTCGAGAAAGCCAAGAGCACCATATCCGAGCTGGCAAATGCCGGAAGGTGGCCGGCGATCGAAAGGATACTTCAGCAATACACGAAAATGACCGAACTACTATCATGATACCCGGAACCATATGGCTGATCAGGCTGATCCTGTCCCATCTGCTGACCGACTTTATCCTGCAGCCTGCAGCATGGGTCGACGAGCGTTGCAGGAAGCATTTTGCTTCCCCAAAACTCTACGTGCATGCGCTTCTGACCGCCGGGCTGGCTTACATCTTCATCGGCTGGCGTTATTGGGCGGTTGCCCTCACTATTCTCGTCACGCACTTTTTTATCGACGTCTGGAAATCCTACCGGCCCCGCACGATCCGTTATTTCCTGATCGATCAGCTGCTACACCTCGGCGTTATCGGCGTCTGCTGGTTCCTGACATTCCGGTACCCCGGAATTTGGGATGATTTGCGCCGGCGGCTGGATACCGACAGCAATGCCTGGCTGATAACGGCAGGTTTTGTTTTTGTAACGGCTCCCGCGGGTATTCTTATCGGCGAACTAACCAGACAATGGAGCAGAAGGATCGATGATCCGGAGAACAGCCTTGTCAATGCGGGTAAATGGATCGGGATCGCCGAACGGATTATCGTCCTGGTACTCGTCCTGCAGGGCCAGTATTCCGCGATCGGTCTGCTCGTCACCGCAAAGGGTATCATCCGGTTTAGCGAAAAAGACCGGCAGGAAATAAAAACGGAATACCTGGTGATCGGGACCTTGCTGAGTATAGGCATCGCCATTTTCACCGGACTGGCGGTCAAACTGCTGATGAAATAGAACGCAGGTCATCCTACAAAAAAACCTGCATCATCAGCGCAAACCCCGCGTCCTGCCGGGCGTCGTCATCCTTTCGCATAATATTCAGCCCTGCCCTCGTCCACAGCTTGAAAGCCTCCCCTTTTTTGTGCGTGGCGATCTCATGCTCCACTACCGGGAACATTGCGCCCCGCGCCACCCATCCCACATCTCCGCCGGACGCGGCATCGCGGCCGATCGCATAGGTCCTCGCCATATCCTCAAAGGTCGCCGTCCCATCCTTCAACTTTTTCAGGATGACATTCCCGATGGAGTCGGCGATCCGGTAGCTAAAGACCGACGTGTCGATAAAGATCTGACTGATGTGATAGAAGGTATTGGGCGCTTTACTCAGCACCTGGACGAGGAACCGGCCATCCTTCGGACCATAAGGCCCATAAACCTTTCTCTCCTTTCCGCGATACGCCAGACTATCTGCCAGGCCGCCAAAATGCGCGGTTTGGCTAATCGTGATCGTGTCGATCTTAAAGCGTTTTTTGAGCACTTCCTTTGCATACAGGATCGGGTTCGGCGACTTTTCCAATTCGTCTTTCATCTGGCGAATCGTCATTTGCGCCCCGGCCCTAAACCCAAAAAAAACAACCATCATGAGCCCAATGTATATTTTCATGTCAATCAATTGAGTACGCAAATATAAGCTACTCAATAAATTGGAACGATTTTCGTTAGATTTACGGTATGCGTCAGATCCTCTTCTTCCTCATTATCGCTCAACTCGCCGGCCTTAGCGCCCGGTCCCAGTTGAAAGACTATACGATCGGTCCGCATGGCGATACGCTGAACGGCGTCGACCAGCAAAACCGGAAGCAGGGGAAATGGGTGAACCATTACGACGAGATCCGCGGTGAACCGGGATTTGAAGAACAAGGCATTTACAAGGACGACAAAAAAGAAGGTGTCTGGAAGTTGTTCAGCCTGCAGGGCGATCTGATCGGGATCGAACAATACAAATGGGGCAACAAAGCCGGGATTTGCCAATACTTTGGTATCAACGGCACCTTGCAGCGCGAAGAAAGCTGGGTCGCGCTTAACCCGAACAAGCTTTACGATACGCTTGTCGTAGAAGACGTCGAGCACCTTGACAAATACAGGACGGTGATCATTAAGAATACGGGCGCCGCCATAAAGGACGGAACCTGGAAATTCTATGATGCGTTTACCGGAACCGTTATCCGGACAGAAACCTGGGATCTGGGGAAACTGGAAAAATCGCAAGCCGGCCAGCGGGCGATGCCCGATTCCACCCAGGCGGTCGCCAAGCCAAAGGAAGTGCTCGAATTCGAGAAAAAAGCCGGCAAACATAAGATTAAAGTGCAGGACGGTAGCGTTCATTGACGTATATTGCGAAATGCAAAGGTCCAATCGCCGCAATCTGAAAGCCGGCCGCCATTTCCCGCAAAGCCGCTCCCATTTCTCAAAAGCCCGGTGCGGAATTCTCTTTCTCCTGCTCGCATCCTTCCTTACGCGTGCGCAAACTCCCGCTCCGCCGCTTCCGGTCTCTACGCCCATCGCGCAAAAGATCAAAGTGTACATTGTCGGCACCTTTCATTTTGACGGAGCCTCAGGCGACGTCTACAAGACGGCAAAAGTGGATATGAAAACACCCGAAAGGCAACGCGAACTGGATGACCTCGTCCGCCGGCTGGCTTCGGCCTCCCCCGACCGCGTGTTTGTCGAATGGACCACGGACAGACAGGGATACGTCGATACCACCTATCCGCTATATTTGCGGAATGAATTCGAACTGGGGAATAATGAAGTTTACCAGGTTGGCTATCGCCTGGGGAAATGGCTGAAACTCCCGCATATCTATTGCGCCGATGCGGGGGGAGACTTCGACTACGATTCCCTGATGGCCTATGCCGTCCAGCATCATCAGACGGATATCCTCACCGACCTCAATCATCCAAAGGATAGCATCGCCAGATCGATCACCGCGCGGATCAGCGCGATCTACTCCTACTATCAGTCGCCGCCCGGCCATACGCTGACCGACGTCATCATTTCCAATAACACCCCGGAGGTCATCGCCTCTGGCGCCGACCTGTACAACCTGGTCTATGCCAGGGTGGGGGAGGGACAAGACTATCCCGGCGCCGACCTGGCCAGCGATTTTTATCGCCGCAATATGCGGATCTATACGAACGTCCTGCGCCGGATCGACTTTGCGCACGACAAGGCGATCCTGCTATATATCGGCTCGGGTCATGTGTCCTTCCTGAAGGAGATCTTTTCCTCCAGCCTGCTGTTCGAAGTGGAAGACGTCGTGGCCCTATTGAAAGGGTCCTAGAACGCCTTCTTTTCCTTTCCGGTCAGCTGCATCGGATTGTTGCCTTGCGGGATCGCGCGTGGCGCGGCCTGCCGCGATTTGAAGACCTGGAACTTACTTTCCGTCTGTACCACCGGATAGCTGTTATTGCTCTCGTCGATATCCGCGGTCTCGCGGTTGGGGTCGAGCTTGATGCTGGCCACCTCCTTGTCCTTCGCGAAGACCTTCGTCAGGTGCGCCTCATTCTTCCGCCAGACCTGCGCGGGGATCCGTTCCACCTCCTTGGTACCGTCCTTGAACGTCCACTCGATAATGATCGGCATCACCAGCCCGCCCTTATTGCTGAACTGCAGCTCATAGAACTGTTTCTTTTTGATCGCTTCGCGGGTAGCATCGTCCATCGGTTCATCCGGCGCGACAAAGCGACCCATGGGAATCCCTTCGGTATGCTGCGGATATTTTGTCGTATCATACGGGATCTGGCCGCGGGTATATTTCCAGTAGAAATCATGCAGCGTCGTATCGGCATCGGTCGGGAACACGATGTTCTTGTCCTCGCGGTTGCGAACCTTCGATACATCGGTCGGGAACTTGCCATCCGGAAGCGGCTTGTCGATACTGGCCATCACGGTCGTGTCCCTTCGTGCGGGCGGGTTATCGAAGTCGGGCACCAGGTGCTTGACGCTGTCCAATGCGATATCCACGGGTTCGATGCCGTAAAACCAGCCGCGCCAGAACCAATCGAGATTCTCTGCGCTGGCATCATTCATCGTCCGGAAAAAATCGGCGGGCGTAGGATGTTTGAACGCCCAGCGACGCGCATATTCCTTGAACGCATAGTCGAATAGCTCGCGGCCCATGATCGTCTCGCGAAGGATATTCAGGGCCGTGGCGGGCTTGGTATAGGCGTTCGGGCCGAATTGGTTGATGTTCTCCGAATTGGTCATAATGGGTTCCAGTTGATCCTTGGGGAGCTTCATATAGTCTACGATGGCCCAGGCGGGTCCCTTGCCGCGAACCGGGAAATGATTGTCCCAAAGCTCCTCGGTGAGGTATTCGACAAAGGAATTAAGACCTTCATCCATCCAGCTCCACTGGCGCTCGTCGCTGTTGACGATCATCGGGAAGAAGTTGTGGCCTACCTCATGGATGACCACCCCGAGCATTCCATATTTCGTGGCCTCGCTATAGGTGCCATCCGCTTCCGTCCGGCCGAAATTGAAGCAGATCATCGGATATTCCATGCCGTTGGACGCCTCTACGCTCTGCGCGACGGGATACGGGAACGGTATCGTAAAATGCGAATACGTCTTGATCGTATGCGCTACGACCTTGGTGGAAAAGCGGCGGTAGAGGTTATACGCTTCCTTGCCATAGTAGCTCATACACATCACTTTCTTTCCTTCGACATATGTGGGCATCGCATCCATGACGAATTTCCGTGAAGAACCCCAGGCAAAGTCCCGGACATTATCGGCTTTGAAGATCCAGGTCTTTTTAGCCTTGTTCTTCTTCGCTTCCGACGCCTTGGCCTCAGCAAGCGTGACGATCTCAACCGGTTCCTTCGCCGTCTGCGCCTGCTGCCAGCGCGCATACTGCGCCGGTGTCAGCACCTGCTGATAGTTCTGGCACTGCCCGGTGGCACCGATAATATGATCGGCCGGCACGGTCATCCTGACGTTGAAATTTCCGAATGTCAGCGCAAATTCCCCGCGACCGGTGAACTGGTTGTTCTGCCAGCCCTGGAAATCGCTGTACACACAAAGACGGGGGTACCATTGGGTCATCGTGAACAGATAGTTGCCGTCATCGGGAAAGTATTCGTAACCGCCGCGGCCACCTACGGACTTGCGATCGGTGATCCTGTAATTCCAGTCGACCTTGAAAATGAATTTCATTCCGGGCTTGAGGGGCGTCGGGAGCTCTACCCGCATCATCGTCTTGTTGATCATGTACTGGAGCGGTTTGCCGAGGGCGTCGGTCATCTTGACGATATGATCTCCAAAATCGTTTGGCGTCGATTCGTTTTCCAGGCGGCGGAGGTTCTGGTCGCTGACCACGTGAGGAAGCGAACTGCCGTCCTGGTAGTTGGCATTGTACTTGGAACTGTGCTGATTCTCGTCGAGCTGCATCCAGAGATAGGTGAGCTCGGTGGGAGAGTTGTTGAAATAGGTGATCGTCTCCGAACCGGTGAGCAGAAGCTTGTCCTCATCGAGGTCGGCGGTGATATCATAGTCGCACCGTTGCTGCCAGTACTTGGGCCCCGGGGCTCCGCTGGCGGTGCGATATTCGTTTGGTGACGGGAGGATCGTTCCCAACGCCTCGAATTTGTTGCCGTGGTTGGAAGTCGGATTGTTTTTAATGTCCTGGCCCGAAAGGACCCCAACCGAACAGGAACAAAGGACGAACAGCGTGAACCGGGCCCATCCCGGCAGAAGCAGTAATTTACTCATGTGTTGGTTTTATGTGAAAAGTTGAAAATACCGGAGCCGGGCCAGCGATCGACCGCCATTTTAACCGACGCAACCAGCACAAGCGCGGAGATCCCCCAGACCCACCACGTGCGCTTCAATCGGATCAGCTGGACAAAAACAAAGGAAATGACAAGGATGATCGCTACCACCAGTAGTTGGGCGGCTTCGATACCCAGGTTGAAGGCAAACAAATGCAACACTAACCCCTCCCGGCCTTCCAGGCTCAGAAACGTGCTCGCGAAGGCAAGGCCATGGATAAGGCCGAAGAACAGCGCGAAAAAATAGATAAGCGGTAAACGCGATGGATGCTCGACCTGCCCTGTCCGTTGAAAGAGGTTATTGCAGGCAGTGGCTACGATCGTCAACGGGATCAGGAATTCGATCAGTCGGGTATTGACATGCACAAGATGCAGCGCGCTGAGAGCCAGCGTAACGGAATGACCGATCGTAAAGGCCGTCACCAGCACTACCACTTTTCTCCAGTCCCTGATCAGGTAACGCAAACAAAGGGCCGCCACGAACAGGATATGGTCCATGGCTTCCCACGTGAGGATATGTTCCGTTCCCAATCCGAAATAGAGCCTGAAATCCTCCATATTGCGCAGAAAGTGCGCCGGGCAATGCCCGGCTTTGTAAAATTATTCAGACTTTTGTAGTACAAAAATTTACTTTTTAAATGGCTCCATCGCTATTTAAGTGGTTGGCTGGCCCGATTTTATTCGCCGTTTCCGCGTGGCCTCTAACCGGGGTGTCCGGCCCGAACACCTCGCGGCACCCGCTGTATATCACCGTCACCGAGATCAACCACAACCCTAAGGACAAGATCCTGGAAGTCAGCTGCAAGATGTTTACGAATGATTTCGAGACCGTGCTGGAGAAAGCCGCCGGCACCAGGGTCGACCTTTCGGCGGCAAAAGATAAGCCGGCCACGGACAAGCTGATCGCAGCATACGTCGGGCGTCACCTTCGGCTAAAAGTGGACGGGAAGCCGGCCCAGCTGCATTTCGTCGGCAGTGAAAAGGAAGAAGACGGCACCTGGAGCTATTTCCAGGTCGACGACGTGCCCGCGGTCAGACGAATCGATGTCGCCAACGACCTGCTGTACGACGGTTTTCCCCAGGAGATAAATATCATGCACGTAACGGTGGGCGGCCAGCGACAAAGTACAAGACTGGATTGTCCCGCTGCCGCTGCGAGTTTTCAGTTCTGATCCCGTCCTACCCGGCTGCGTGCCGTCAATGCGCGTCGTCCTCCGCTTTCACCTCGGCCTTCAACTGCGGGGACAACGACACCAGCACCTTGTCGATTCTTGCCGCATCCATGTCGGCGATCTCGAAAGTCATTCCGCGCCATTGCATCTTTTCGCCCGTTGTGGGAATATGTTCCAGCTGGTTCAGAATAAATCCGGCCAGGGTATCGAATTCATGATCGCCTTCATTCATCCACTCGGTCTTATGGAAATGCGTAAGGAAGTCATAAAAAGGCACCTGTGCGTCGACAAGATAACTGCCATCCTCCCGTTCCTTGATCTCGTAATCCGGCGGAGCGTCCGGCTGCGTGATATCGCCGACGATCGCCTCCAGGATATCGTTTATCGTGATCAGGCCAAGCAGGCTGCCATACTCATCGACGATAAAACAACAATGGATGCCGCTTTGCTTGAACTTCTCGAGCACCATGTACGCCGTGTTATTTTCGGGGATGAACAACGCGGGGGTCATGATGTCCCTGAAAAGCACATCATCGGGCGTGACATAGAGATCCTTGATCGTGACCACCCCCTTGATATTGTCGATATCCCCGTCACAGATCGGGTAAACCGAATGAGGCTCGCGGATGATCTTTTCCTTCATGGTCTCTTCGTTCTCGTTGAGGTCAAACCAGATGATATCGCTTCGGTGTGTCATCAGGGAGGTAATATTCCGGTCTCCCAGATGGAATACCCGTTCGATGATATCCTGTTCGACTTCCTCTATCGCGCCTTGCTCCGTGCCTTCATTGATGATAGCCTTGATCTCGTCTTCCGTGACTGCGCTGTCCGTGGAAGGATTGACGGGAAAGATCTTGAAAAAGAGGTTGCTGGTATTGTTCAACAGCCAGACAAGCGGATAGGTGATCCGTGAGAGCGTCCTGACCGGACGTGCGACAAAACGGGCGATCTGCTCGGCCCGCAGGAGGCCGATGCGCTTCGGGATCAGTTCTCCGAAGATGATGGACGCCAGCGTGACGAAGACAAGAATAAGCCCCGTAGAGATATCGGCGGCGGCATGCCGGATATAGGGTATCTTTTCGAGATAAGGCTGAAGGTCGCCGCTGAATTTTTCACCGGAATAGAAACCGGTCAGGATCGCGATCAGCGTGATGAAGATCTGTGCCGTCGAAAGAAAAAGCTCGGGGTGCTCCGATAGCCGGAGCGCCGATCGGGCCCGGTCATCGCCGTCGTCGGCAAGCGTCTCCAGCCGCGTCTTCCTCGCCGACACCAGGGCGATCTCCGCCATGACGAAAAGCCCGTTAAGAAAGATCAGGAAGATGAGGATGATCAGTTCAAGCATGGGAGATCGAATTGGTTGGTAAAGGAAGCATTCCGACCTGACGCCGGAAAACAAAACTGACCAGCCACCCGATCAGCGAACCGAGAAGACCGCCGGAAATCACATCCAGCGGGTAATGAACACCGACATAAACCTGCGCATAACTGATAAGGAAGGCCCAGAGCAGCACGAGCGACCACCAGCGGCTGACCGGCTTTAGCGTCCGGTATATAAAGACGGCCATCGCAAAATGGTTACTGGCATGAGAGGACGTGAAACCGGAACTCACCGGACAGTAATTGGCAAGGAAACGGATGGAATCGGCCCAAAACGGATTGCCGCAGGGGCGTAAGCGGTTGACGAGCCGGTCCTTGATGAGATGGCTGCTGATAAGATCGCTGACGATCACGGCCATGATCAGGTAGAACGACCACAACCAGCCCTTCTTGCCAAAATTCATGGTGATAAAGACGAGCAGGAAAAGATAAAAAGGAACCCAGAATTCCGCTTCCCGCATAAATAACAGGACGCTGTCCAGGAAAGGAGCTGTCCACCGCTGGTTGATATGGGAAAAGAGCCAGTAGTCACCCTGCAAAATCTTGTGTAAGAAAGCCGGAGGAGCACCGGTGTCGAGTAAAATCATGGTTTCAATATATTTGATCTAATTTTATGCCCCCTGCAACGGGTTGATAACCTGTTGCAGACTTTAAACCCGGCCGTAGCGCCCCGGGGCGCCGGCCACTGCAAAATTCGACTCGGACATGTTAAACAGATCAGCGGCAAATTTACCAAATATACCAAAATCGGTGCGTTTGGTTTTGGCTATTACTATTATTTTTTTGTTGATCATGAGCCTGTTACGACTGGCCTTGTACATCGTTTTTTCTTCACAGGGACATTCCTTTTTCTCGCTCCTGTCTTGCTTCGGGCTGGGCGTTCGCTTTGACCTGCGCTACGCGGGCATCCTCGGGGTCCTGATACTGATCGGCTCGAGCTGGCCGATCCTCGATCCGTTCCGGCGCAATGCAGGGCGAAAATGGCTTTTCTTCCTCACCTCACTAGCGGGGTTGTGGGTAGTCTTCTTTTATTGCGTGGACTTCGCATACTACGCCTATCTCTCCCAACGCCTGAGCGCCAGCGTGCTGAACTATCTGACCGATACGAGCATCTCGGCGGGCGTAGTTTGGCAGACCTATCCCGTGTTGCGCATCGTCCTGATCCTGATTGCCGGCACATGGGCGATCCGCCGGATCATCCGGTGGACATTCGGGCGGATCAGGGACCATGACAGCACCGCATCCTACGTCCCCGCATCCTCCGGCGCCCCGCTTTCCCGCCGTGCGCGGGTGGTCTGGTTCGCGGCGACCTTTCTTCTTCTCGGTCTTGGTATCTTCGGCCGCATCGGCCAATACCCGCTGCGCTGGAGCGACGCGTTTGCGGAAGGTGGCGACTATCAGGCGAACCTCTCCCTGAATCCGTTCCAGTCCTTCTTTAGCAGCCTGAAGTTCCGTCATTCGACCTACGATGAAGCAAAAGTTAAAGCGGCATACCCCATCCTCGCGCCCTATTTTGGTTGGGATAGCGGTTATACGCGGATCATTCCGGGCACGCCGCCGCCCGACCATCTTTCCCCGGGCACCCGACCGAATGTGATCGTTGTGATCTGCGAATCTTTTAGCGCCTACAAAAGCTCGATGTGGGGAAACCCGCTGAACACGACGCCTTTCTTCGACAGCCTTTGCCGCGAAGGATTGTTCTTCGACCATTGCTTTACGCCTTCCTATGGAACTGCGAGAGGCGTTTGGGCGGTGGTCACCGGTATCCCGGATGTGTCGCCTGCGACGAGCACCTCGAGCCGCAATCCCGCGGCGGTCGATCAGCACACGATCATCAACGATTTCCAAGGATACGACAAATTCTATTTCCTCGGCGGCAGCACCAGTTGGGCTAATATCCGGGGGTTGCTGACCAATAATATCCGCGGCCTTCACCTGTACGAACAACAGGACTACCAGGCGCCAAAAGTAGACGTGTGGGGCATTAGCGATAAGAACCTCTTTCTTGAGGCGACAAAAGTCCTGCGGACCCGCGACCATCCCTTTTTTGCCGTCATCCAGACCGCCGACAATCATCGCCCCTACACCATCCCAAAAGAAGATCAGGCCGCATTTCATTCGATCCATGTATCCGGCGACTCACTGCAAAGGTTCGGATTTACCAGCGACGACGAAATGAATGCCTTTCGGTACACCGATTTTGGCTATCGAACATTTATAGAGGCTGCATCAAAAGAGAAATTCTTTTCCAACACGATCTTCCTTTTTGTCGGCGACCACGGGATACCCGGAGATGCCGGCAATCTTTTCCCAAGGGCCTGGACCACAGACCGCCTGACGGCGGAACATGTGCCGCTGCTGATCTATGCGCCCGGCAGGAAAGCCGGGCGACGATTCCCCTTCGATTGCAGCCAGCTCGATGTACTACCCACACTCGCCGGCCTTTGCCACATCCCATACCGCAATACCACATTGGGCAGGGACATCCTGGATACCGTGCGTAACCGGGGGAAAGAATTCGCGTTTATCTACGACCCCGACCAGGCATACATCGGACTACTAAAGGACGGTCTTTTCTATCGTCGCGGTCTCATCACGGGAAACGTAGAGATGGCATCGGTTACGGATAACAACCCGGTATCCCCTCAACTGATGACCGGACCGGTCAGGCAACAACTGGAACAGCTCACCGAAGGCCTGTACGAAACCGCCCGGTATATGCTGTTGAAGAATCGGAAATAGTAGATTTCCGGCTGATAAAAGCCGGGCGGAATGGGGGTAAATACTATTGTTTCCGGTCGGTCGCGGCGGTATCTTTGTTGAAGATCAAATGCGCCGGGCCGGTCCCGGCGCTCTAAGATATCCGGTTAAACCCTATTCTATTGCATTGGCCGTTTCCGTTCGGGGAGCGGCCATTTTATTTGTGTCCCCGGCAACGCCGGGCGGAGGCGGGATGATCACCCACCATAGGCCGGAATAATCGCCGGCCGCCGGTCGGAAAACCTTATTTTTGTGGTCATTTAAAACTAGCATTTCGTGGCATTGATAAAGAGTATTTCCGGTATCCGGGGGACGATCGGGGGGAAGCCGGGAGATAACCTGTCTCCGTTGGACATCGTAAAGTTCACGGCCGCCTACGGCAGCAGGATCCTTCAATTGGGCAAGGGCAGAAAAATCGTCGTCGGCCGGGACGGGCGGATGAGTGGGGAAATGGTAAATGCTCTGGTGGTCAATACGTTGAGAGGACTTGGCCTGGATGTGATCGATCTCGGCCTTTCGACTACCCCAACCGTGGAACTCGCAGTCGCGGGCGAAAAGGCCGCCGGCGGGATCATCCTGACCGCGAGCCACAATCCCCAGGAATGGAATGCACTCAAATTGCTAAACAACGAAGGTGAATTTATCAGCGCGCCGGAGGGTGCCGCCATTTTGGAAAAGGCCCAAAAGGAAGACTTTATATTCGCTCCTGTTGACAGGCTCGGAGAATATCAGCTCTCGAATGCATGGTTGCAGCGGCATATAGAGGCCGTGGTATATTATCCGCTGGTGGATGTGACGGCTATCCGCGAGCGAAAACTAAAGGTGGTGGTGGATGTGATCAACTCGACCGGCGCCATATTCATCCCACCCCTGCTAAAGGCCCTCGGAGTGGAAGACATCCAGCTGTTAAACGACGAAGTCAATGGCCGCTTTGCCCACAACCCCGAACCGTTACCGGAAAACCTGGTCGGTCTCAGCGCACAGGTGAAGAAATCGAGGGCTGACCTCGGCATAGCCGTCGACCCCGATGTGGACAGACTTTGTTTTGTCTGCGAAGACGGCAGCATGTTCGGCGAAGAATACACCCTGGTGGCCGTGGCCGATTATGTGCTGAGCCGTCGCCCCGGGAACACGGTGAGCAACATGAGCAGCACCAAGGCGCTGAAAGAGATCACGGAAGGGCACGGTGGCCGGTATTTTCCATCTGCGGTCGGCGAGGTCAACGTCGTCAGCGCGATGAAGGCCGTGGATGCGGTGATCGGCGGCGAAGGGAACGGCGGGATCATCGTGCCGGACCTGCACTACGGCCGCGACGCGTTGGTCGGCATCGGTCTTTTCCTTAGCGCCTTGTCCCATCATCGGGGCGGGGTGAAATCGCTGCGAAAAAAATATCCGGATTATTTCATTTCCAAGAACAAGATCGAGCTTCGTCAGGGGATCGATGTGCCGGCGGTACTGGAGAAAATAAAAAAGAAATACAAGAACCATCCGGTCAATACGGACGATGGGCTGAAAATAGAGTTCGATAACGATTGGGTCCATCTTCGTTCTTCCAATACCGAACCGATCATTCGTATCTACGCCGAAAGCAATTTCGAAACGACGGCGAATAATATCGCGCTCCGACTGATGCAGGATATCAAAGAAGCGATCGCGCCCTGACCGATTGCAGCTCTGGCGGAAGCTGCCCCTGGCGAACGCGCCCTGACCGATTGTCGCCTGACCGGGAATTCGTACTTTTGCCCCCCATGGAGAGAATTTACTTTGATAACGCCGCTACTACAGGCCTTGACCCGCTCGTCCTGGAAGCAATGATGCCTTACCTGACCGAGCGATTCGGGAATCCGTCTTCCATTTACTCCTACGGCCGCGAATCTCGCCTCGCCATCGAAAGCGCCCGCAAATCTGTCGCGAAGATCCTCAACGCTCACCCGGCAGAAATCTTTTTCACCTCTGGCGGCACCGAGAGCTCGAATACCGCGATCACCGCGGCAGTTCGCGATCTGGGCTGCACCCATATCATTACTTCGCCCCTGGAACATCATGCCACGCTCCATTCGGTCGAACATTTGCACAAGCGCGGCGAAGCATCCGTGGGTTATGTACGCGTGCTGCCAAACGGGCATATCGATATGGAAGACCTCGAACAGCAATTAGCGGCCGGTACGGAAAAAATGCTGGTTAGTCTCATGCACGCCAATAACGAGATCGGCAATATCCTGGACATCCACTCGGTGGGCGACCTGTGCAAACGGTATGGAGCGATCTTTCATTCCGATACCGTTCAGACGGTGGGACACTTCCCCTTTGATCTGCGCAATACGCCGGTTCACTTTATTACCGGCGCCAGTCATAAATTCCACGGCCCCAAAGGCGTGGGGCTGCTGTACATCAACGAGAACGTCCGCATCCACCCGCTGATCCATGGCGGCGCCCAGGAGCGGAACATGCGGGCCGGGACGGAAAACGTCTACGGTATCGTGGGATTTGCAAAGGCCCTCGAGCTCGCCACGGCAGGCTACGAGGCCGACAGCGCATATATAACGGACCTGAAACACTACATGATGCAGCAGCTCAGCCACCAGCTCAACGGCATCTCTTTTAACGGGGACCCTGCCGGCCGGAGCCTTTACACCGTGCTTAGCGTTTCATTCCCCAAAACGGAAAAGTCCGAAATGTTGCTCTTCAACCTGGATATTCATCATATCTGCGCCTCCGGCGGCAGCGCCTGCACGAGCGGCGTAGAGCAGGGATCACATGTCATCCGGGCGATCAACAATAACCCCAACCAGGTCACGGTCCGGTTTTCCTTCTGCAAGCACAACACGCGTGAACAGATAGACCAGGTGGTAACCGCACTGAAAGAGCTGATATAACAAGCGTATGAAGTATGTGATCGGTATGGATATCGGGACGACCAATACCAAGGCCGTCGCCTTTACCACGGACGGACAGCTATTGGGAACCGCCGGCGCAAGCTACCCGGTATTCACCGATGCCGGGGGTCGTCACGAACTCGACCCCGATCAACTGATGGATGCGGTCATTGCCGTCCTCCGGACATTGGGCCAAACAGCCGGTTTGAACCATAACGAACCGGAATGCATCAGCTTTAGCTGCGCTTTTCATAGTCTGATCGCCGTCGACGCAAACGGCAAACCACTCACCCTCGCCATGACCTGGGCAGACCTCCGCCCGTCGGCGCAGGCAAAAGCATTGAAAGCATCCGAATCCGCCCAACGCATCTATCAGCGTACCGGAACGCCGATCCACGCCATGTCGCCGCTATGCAAATTGATCTGGCTTAAAGAGACCCAACCCGAAATCTTTCGGCGTGCTGCGCGCTTCATCGGAATAAAGGAATATATCTGGTGGCGCCTGACCCACAAGTACCAGGTCGACCATAGCGTCGCCTCCGCCACCGGACTTTTTGATATCCGGCGCCTGGAATGGTATGCCGAAAGCCTTGCCCTCGCGGGGATCGACGCTTCAAAACTATCCGAGCCGGTTCCCTGCACGCATGTGGAAGAAACAAAAGCGAACGTTCGCTACGTCATTGGCGGCGGCGATGGGTGCCTCGCCAACCTGGGAAGCGGCGCCATCCGCCCCGGCGAGACCGCACTGACCATCGGGACAAGCGGAGCGATCCGGATGACGGCCGGTACACCGGCAGACGACCCGAATGGAAGTGTCTTCACGTATATATTGTCGGAAAACCGCTATGCCTGCGGAGGCGCCACCAACAACGGCGGCAATGTCCTGAAATGGCTCTTCGAAAAAATCTTTTCGGCCGGCGACGGCGAAGAAGAATGGCAGCGCCGGGTTAACGAAGCAGATACGGTAACGCCGGGATCCGAAGGGCTTATCTTCCTGCCCTACTTACAGGGAGAACGGGCGCCGGTATGGGACGCAGATGCCAGCGGCGTCTTTTTCGGCGTAAGGTCCGGCCATGACCATCGACATTTTACCCGGGCCTGCCTGGAAGGCGTCAGCTTTGCATTGTGCCAGATCGGCTCGTCACTAAACCCGATAGCGCACATCGTCGCCACCGGCGGGTTTACGCGTTCGACGGTTTGGTTGCAAATGATCGCCGACGTGTTCGACAAACCGGTGCACCTGACCGGCACGGCAGACGCCTCGGCAGTCGGCGCCGCCATCATGGGTCTCTATGCACTGGGATTGATCGATGATCTCGATGCGGTGAAAGACCTGGTACACGTTGTAAAAACCTTCAAACCCGATGCGGCGCGACATGCCGCCTATCAGCAGAACTTTCGGATCTTTACCCTGCTCTATCCTCGTCTCCATGACCTTTCTACTTCGCGATAACTTCGCCCGCACCTCGCGGCATCCTCTCCGGGCGGCATCCTCGGCGCGCTAGCGCCCCTTCACCAAATCGCGCGGTAATATCCCGAATTCCTTCCGGAACGCTTTGGCAAAATGGCTGAGATTGGAAAATCCGATCTCGCTTCCCGCCTGCTTGATGGAGACCTGCCCGTTGAGCAGCAGTTCCCTGGCGCGTTGCAGCCTGCTTTTGTTATAATAGTCATACAGCGTGTCACCGTATACCTGCTTGAAGAGGTTCTTCAGCTTGCTGGTGCTCATATACACCTCGTGAGCAAGCGATTCCAGCGAAGGGAAACCTTCCAGCCGGCTGCTGAGGATCTGTTCGATATGCTGCATGCTCTCGAGATCGGTCTTCTTGACCGTACGGGGAAGCATGGCCTGCTCCTGGCGAAGGAACGAATGCAACGAGCGTTCGATCAGGTGAATGACGACACTTAGCCGCTTGATCTGGCTGACCGGATCATTGTTGTTGATCTCGAACAACTCCTTCAGCATGGTACGATGTGTCAGATTGATAAACAGCGGGCTATCGGCCCCGCTGTTGGCTCTGGCAAACGCGGCAAGCTTTTCGTGGAGGTCGGCCGGCAGATATTGATTTGCCAGTTCATGCGAACAATAGATCAGCAGTCGTTTAACCGTAGTTCCGGCGGTAAGCCTCAGGCTGGCGGGGTTGCTAGACTCCGTCAGGAAAATATCGTTCCGGAAGAAGGCTTTCTTTTCGGAGATCGGTTGCGGCGGAAGTCCGACAAGACCTTCTTTTTGCGTTTCTACCTGGTTAAACGTGACGACAAAACCCTTCGCACCGGTCTCACGACGCAATTCCAGGTCGTCGGTCAGCTTGAAATTCATGATCGAATAGGAAAAATGCGGGTTCACGTTGCGGGCCATGATGGTCCCGTCGCCCAGGCGGGATGGCAAACTAAGGATGTGGTCGTTGACGGTGGTGTCCAGCTTTGTGGCGAAACCGGCGAGCCATTTTTCAAAATCTTCCAGTTGAAAAGAATACGTTACCATAATCACTGATTTTGATAGTTTAATGAAAAATTCAAGGCAGCACTCAACAGTCTCATCGGCAATAGTCGCGGTGGGGAGGGGAAGGATCGGGCGTCGCAAAAGCGCAAAATTAAAGAAAATAGCCGCAGGAAGCTTAGCTGTTGGGATCGTTTTATTACCTGAAAAGGCTATTTAACATTCCTTTTCACAAAATTAATCACTTACTCTTAATGATTTCACGGGGTAATACCCCAAATTCCTTTTTAAATGCCTTCGCAAAATTACTCAGATTGGAAAACCCTATATTGACTCCAACCTGTTTGACCGAATAATTGCCGGTCCGGAGCATTTCTTTGGCGTAGAGCAGCCGGTGGTGATTGTAGAATTCGTAGAGTTTCATCCCATAGATCTGCTTGAACCTGGTCTTGAGCTTCGTCGAACTCATCATGGCCGTTTTGGAGAGCGCTTCGATAGAGGGAAATTTGTGCAGTTGCGTATCGCTGAGCATGTTCATGACCTCGCGCAGCGCTTCGACATCTTTTTCCTTTGCCTTCGCCCAATTGATACTGCCGGGCTGCGGTTGGGGAGTCTTATGGATAAACGCGTACAGGAACTTCTCCGCCAGCAGCAGCATGCGGTTGTGCAAGAGCAGATGGTGGAGGGGCGCGGTGGGATCCGAGTGAAAGATCTCTTCGAGCAGCGGCCGGTAGTCGAAAGGGACAGGCTCGGTGTATGGATGCGGCATCCGGGATGCCTGCCTCAACAGATCGTCGTGAATGCCGGCGCGAATGTGATGCCGGAGAAAGGCCGGCGCAACAAGCAGCGCGATCTTCTTTAGCCGCGTATTTCGGAGATGCGTGGACTCCCGGCCATTGCCGGTGGAAGAAAGGCGGAGTGTCGGGTGGTTGGTTTCCAGATCGAACTGCAACAAAAGGGAGGGAGCGGCGGCGGGCTGCATGAGGAGAACAAGGTCTTCGCGAAGCGTCACATCGATCACCATCCAGGAGATACCGGCATACAAATGGCCTGTGCGGAGGACAGGTTGGGGAACTAATTTGCGGAACCCGCCGGCCCAACGGCGGAAATCGTTTAACTCATAAGCGTATCTGATCATTTATTCAGCGGTCTGCTAACGTAAAGTAACAAACGCCGCCGATCCCGGTTACTTTATGGGACATACAGGACGATCCGCCGGATAAAATGCTGTTGGAGATTGATAAAGGTCACCGTGGATCACCTCAGCTCGTTTTTGATTTCCTGTAACTTCAGCAGCGCTTCTACCGGTGTGAGCCGGTTGATATCCGTTGCCTCCAGTAATTTCCGGATCCGCCCGAACGTTTCGGTATGCGCATCGAATATCGAAAGCTGCATTTTCGGTGCGGCGATCTTTTTCAGCGATTCCCCGACGGGCGATCCGACATGTTTCTCTTCGAGCTGACGAAGGATCTCTTCCGCCCGTTGTATAAGCGAAAGGGGCATACCGGCCATTTTCGCGACATGGATGCCAAAACTATGCGTGCTGCCGCCCGGTGCAAGCTTGCGAAGGAAGATGACCCTATTGCCGACCTCCTTGTTGGTAATATGAAAGTTGAGAATGCCGGGGAATTTGGTCTCGAGCTCGTTGAGTTCGTGGTAGTGGGTGGCAAACAAAGTCTTTGGTTTGAAAGGCGACCGGTGAAGGTACTCGGCGATGCTCCAGGCAATGGAAATTCCGTCGTAAGTGGACGTGCCCCGGCCGATCTCGTCGAGCAGGATCAGGCTTCCTTCGCTCAGGTTATTGAGAATGCTGGCGGTTTCGTTCATTTCCACCATAAATGTCGACTCCCCGCCGCTCAGGTTGTCGGACGCTCCGACCCGGGTAAAGATCTTGTCGGTCAGCGGGACCCTTGCGCTGTCGCAGGGGACAAAGCTGCCGATATGCGCCATGAGCGTAATAAGAGCGGTCTGCCGGAGCAAGGCGCTTTTGCCGCTCATGTTGGGTCCGGTAAGAATGATGATCTGTTGCGACGCCGGGTCGAGCAGCACGTCGTTGGCGATATACGGCTCGCCGGCGGGAAGCCGGCGTTCGATCACCGGATGACGGCTCCCTTTCAGCTCGAGCTCTCCTCCTTCGTGCAGTTGCGGTTTCTTATAATTGTATTGCAACGCATTTTGCGCGAAACACAACAGGCAATCAAGTATCGCGAGCTGGTGGCCATTCGCTTGCAGCGGTGCAAGGGTTTGTTGCAGGAAAACCAACAGCTGCTCATAAATTTCCATTTCGAGTGTCCTGATCTTGTCCTCGGCCCCGGTGATCTGCTCTTCGTACTCTTTCAGTTCCGGCGTGATATACCGTTCGGCGCCGGCAAGCGTTTGCTTGCGGATCCAGTCGGCGGGTACTTTATTCCTGTGCGAGTTGGTGACTTCGAGGTAGTAGCCGAATACGCTGTTGAAGCCGACCTTGAGGGTCGAAATCCCCGAACGGCCCGCTTCCTTTTGCTGTAGGCCGGCCACATATTCCTTTCCACCGCTGGCGATCCGGCGAAGCCGATCCAGTTCGGCATGCACCCCAGGGCGCACGAAATCGCCCTTGGCGGCGGCAGCCGGCGGATTCTCCGCTATCGTCCGTACGATCCGTTCCGCCACCTGCGGGCAAGGGTCGAGCGAAAGACAACGATCCTTCAGCCATCCCTCCGGAAAGCGCTGTGCGGCCGCCCGGATATGTACGATCTCTTCCAGTCCGCGGGCCAGTTGGATCAGTTCGCGCGGACCGGTCTTGCGGACCGGGATGCGGGCCACCAGCCTTTCGACATCCCCGCAATGGCGGATGCGTTGTGTCAGCGCAGCGCGCCCGTCAGGCTCCTTGATGAGAAGCTCCACCGCGTCAAGCCGCCTCTCGATGGCGGCCCGGTCCTTTAGCGGCATGAGCAGCCATCGCTTTAGCAGCCGCGCCCCCATCGGCGAAACGGTGTTGTCAAGCACGTTCAACAGCGAATGTCGCTGTTCGCCGTCATAGGAAGATCCCAGCAGCTCAAGGTTGCGGACCGTCCATTTATCCATCCAGAGGTATTCTTCGCGGTCGATTCGCTGGATGGACGAAATATGTTGAAGGTTGGGATGCTCGGTGTCTTTCAGGTAATGCAGGACGGCTCCGGCTGAGATCACGGCGGCCTTTCTGTCATCGATCCCAAACCCTTTTAGCGAATGGGTCTGGAAATGCCGGAGGATGGTCTCCCTGGCAAAACCTTCTTCGAACAGCCAGCTTTCCAGGGTATAGGTATAGAACTTCTGGCCGAACACCTCTTTGAATGCCCGTTGGAAGGATCGTTGAAAGATGACCTCTGCGGGCCGGAACGTCTGGAGTAATTTATCGATGTACTCGGTGTCGCCCTCTGCCAGAAAAAATTCGCCGGTCGAGATATCGAGGAAGGAGATACCGATCTTTCCGCTATCTTGCCCCGGCCAGTTCTCCGGGAAGAAAATTCCTGCGAGGAAATTGTTCTGGTTGCCCTCCAGAAGCTTGTCGTTCATAGCCACCCCCGGCGTCACCATCTCCGTCACCCCCCGCTTCACGATCCCTTTCACCGACTTGGGGTCCTCCAGCTGGTCGCAGACGGCGACGCGATGACCGGCTTTGACAAGCTTGTGCAAATAGGTGTCCAGGGCGTGATAGGGAAAGCCGGCTAATTCGCTCGAAGCCGCCGCGCCGTTGTTCCGTTTCGTGAGCGTGATCCCGAGGATCCCGGAAGCGGTGATCGCGTCTTCGCCAAACGTCTCATAAAAATCACCGACGCGGAAAAGCAGGATCGCGTCGGGATATCGTTGTTTGATCGCCCGATGTTGCTGCATCAGCGGAGTATCCGCGCCGCTGTTTGCGCCGCTTTTTGCGCCGCTTTTTGCGCCGCTTTTTGCGCGGCTTTTTGCACTAGCCATTTCAACAAATGTAAGAAAGCACAGACAAATGGCGATGCGAAAGATTGCAGGGAAATCGGCAAATAAAATCGGGTAAGCGGGGCATAAATGTATCAGCAGTGAATTACCATTGTCTATGCGCAAATTGGTGATGGATGAGTTGGGCCGTAAATCGGTGAATGAGTTTCGACAATCGGAGAAAATGCCGGTGATCGTCGTTCTGGACAATATCCGGAGCATGCATAATGTGGGAAGTGTCTTTCGGTCCGGTGATGCCTTTCTTATCCGCGGGATATATCTCTGCGGGTATACGCCGCAGCCGCCTCATCGCGATATCCACAAGACAGCCCTTGGCGCGACGGAGACAGTCGAATGGCGCCATTTCCCGGCGACCGCCGACGCGATTCTGTCCCTGAAGGAGGAAGGGTATACGGTGCTCGCGGTGGAGCAAACGGAGGGGAGTATGCGCCTGAATACGCTACCGGCGGTTGTATCGGGTCCGCTGGCCGTAGTATTCGGCAACGAGGTGACGGGAGTGGATAGTGCCGCCCTGGCCTTGTGCGACGGGAGTGTCGAGATCCCGCAATGGGGGATGAAACATTCGCTGAATGTGTCGATTGCCGCGGGCATTGTCCTTTGGGAATTGGCCCGCACGCGGCTCCCGGCCGACTCGAAATAAAAAAATAGAATGAGTACAGTAAAGAGTTATTTGAGTTTGATCCGGTTCTCGCACACGATCTTTGCGATGCCGTTTGCGATGATCGGGTTTTTTCTGGGGTTGGCGCATTCCCCATTGAATGTCGGCCCGGGGTGGAATTTTGTTTATTTGGGAAAAGATTTCATCGCTGGTCGCTTGATCGAGGTCCTCCTCTGCATGATCTTCGCGCGCAGCGCCGCCATGGCGTTCAACCGCTGGCTCGACGTCAAATTCGACGCGTTGAATCCGCGGACTGCGATCCGCGAGATCCCCCGAGGTATCATTTCCAGGAACAGCGCTTTGAGATTCGTGGTTGTCAACTGCCTGCTCTTCATTCTTTGCACCTGGTTTATTAATCCCCTGTGCTTCGTGCTTTCCTTTGTCGCATTGGCTGTCGTGCTGGGCTATAGCTATACGAAACGTTTTACCCCCCTCTGTCACCTGGTTCTCGGGCTAGGCTTATCGCTTGCACCCATTGGCGCCTACCTTGCGGTCGCCGGCCGATTCGACCTTCTTCCAATCCTTTTTTCACTGACCGTCATCTTTTGGGTAAGCGGATTCGACATCATCTATGCTTTGCAGGACGAGGAATTTGACAGATCGCAACGCCTCTATTCCATGCCTTCCTGGCTGGGCAAGGCGAAGGCGCTCCGGGTCTCTGAATTCCTGCATCTGTTATCGACGGTTTGCGTGGTTATCGCGGGGATTTATGGGGGCTTCGGGTGGCTTTACTGGGGCGGCGTGGCGGTTTTTATGGGAATGCTGATCTATCAGCATATGATCGTCAAGCCCAATGACTTAAGCCGAGTCAATCTTGCCTTTATGACGGCAAATGGTATCGCCAGCGCAGTTTTTGCCGTGTTTGTAATCACCGATCTATGTGTCCTGACAAGGCGGTAGAGTCCAGTGTATCCCGGGTTCCCGTTAAGTTTATGCGCATAATTTGAAATCATGCGTATCTTTGCCCCAGCATGAAGGAAAGACTAAACCTCACTATCGACGGCGCCCTCCTGGAAGCCGTCAAAGCCTATGCCGCCCGCAAGAATATGAGTGTTTCCGAGTTGGTGGAAAATTATTTTCGTATTGTTACTGAGCCGGTTAAACATAACAATATTCTTGAGTACATGGATCGGTTAGAGCCGCGGGTAACCAAAAAGACAAATGCAATCATAAAAGAGCCAGATGGCATTTAGGATCTTTTTCGGCACGGATGTGTTGCTAGACTATTTGCTAAAAGGCAGTAGCTATGGAATGACCAGGGATCTGGTACAATGGGCGGTCGCCGGGCGGGTTCAGGTCTTTGTTTCCTCCGCAATTTTGCGGGACATCGGGCCGGCATTGCAAAAAGCATATGGAACGAAGGTGGCGAAACAACTGCTGCTCACCTTGATCGCGTCCGTGCAGATCATCGATGCAGGGCTGGAAACCACTGTCATCGCCTTACAATCAAAGATCGAGGACATCCCCGGCGCGATTTCCTACTATACGGCCCTCCATCATCGCCTGGACTATTTCATTACCTGGAGTTACCCGCTTTTCCCGCTGGACACCCCGGCACTGCCGGTGACTACACCAATCGATTTCCTCAACAAACACGGCGCGCAGCTGGCTAAAATATATTGACTATGGCACGTATCCTCGCAATAGATTACGGCCTCAAACGTACCGGCATCGCGGTAACCGACCCCCTGCAGATCATTGCAACGGGATTGACCACCATTGAATCCCCGAAGCTGGTCCCTTTTCTGAAGGACTACATCAAAAAAGAACCGGTTGAACTGATACTGATCGGGGAACCGAAGAATTGGGACGACAGCGACACCCACGCAACACCCCTGGTCCGCGATATTATTATACAGCTGCAACGCGAATTTCCCGCCCTGCCGCTAAAACCGGTGGATGAGCGGTTCACGTCAAAAATGGCGAGCCGCGCGATGATCGATATGGGAATGAAAAAAAAACAGCGCCAAAATAAGGCGCTTGTCGACGAGATAGCCGCAACAATACTATTACAGGAATATTTAGAAAGGTCAAAATAAGACGAATATGATTTTACCCATTGTGGCCTATGGCACACCGGTGCTACGGCAAGTAGCAAAAGACATAACTCCCGGTTACCCCGAACTGGCCAAATTGATCGAAGATATGTGGGACACGATGTACTCGAGCAACGGAGTAGGGCTGGCAGCGCCGCAGGTCAACCGGGACATCCGGCTTTTTGTCATCGATTCCCACCAGGTCTTTGACAACCTCGAAGAAAATGAACGGGATAAGTATCCGGACGGCCCCGGCACAAAGCAAGTCTTTATCAACGCCCACGTGACCGGCCTCAACGGCGAAGAATGGTCCTATAATGAAGGCTGTCTGAGCATCCCGAAGATCCGAGAAGACATTATCCGGCACGAAGAAGTGACGCTGAGCTTTGTCGATGAGAATTTCGAACCGCACACCCAAACATACAATGGTATTACCGCCCGCATCATCCTGCACGAATACGATCATATCGAAGGGAAACTGTTTATAGATTATCTGAAACCGCTGAAAAGGAAGCTTTTAAAGAGCAAGCTGGACGATATCACCAAAGGAAAGATCAGCGTCGACTATAAAATGAGTTTCCCGCGCTAATTCGTGAATTGAACCGAATAAACCATGGGCAGGTAGTTGTTGATTGCCTGCCAGTTTTCCCCTCTGTCCGGTGAAAAGAAGAGATTCCCTGTCGTCGTCCCAAACGCAACACCATTTCCGGAACAAGCCAGTGCATGACGATAGACGATGTCGAAGCAATCCTTTTGCGGCAACCCCGTTCGGTACTCCTTCCAATTCTTTCCACCGTCGTCGGTGCGACAGATACAAAGTGCTCCTTTGATGGCTGTTCGGGTGACATCGCTGTCTGCGGGAGCAACCCAGGCCTGGTCGGGGTTGTCATCGGCGACGGCAATGGCGAATCCAAACCGGGCCGGGCCATTCGGCTGGCTGACGTCTTGCCAGCTCAAACCGCCGTCGGCGGACCGGAAAATACCGCAATGATTTTGTTGCCAGAGGATTTCGGGATTCGTGGGAGCGGCGACAAGGATATGCGGATCATATCCCACTTCTGTATCGGGGTTTGGCAAGAATTCAGCTTTCAGCCCTTTGTTCCGGATAGACCAATGGCGACCACCATCCGTCGTTTCAAATACGCCTGCACAGCTGATCCCCACGTAGAGGTGATCGTCGTTGCGTGGATCGATGACGATAGAATGAATTCCAGGCTGATCCCTGCCCCCGCCGAACCAGCCGGTCTTGCGGGTAGGATGCTGCCACAGCGATTCGACAAGGCGAAAGCTGGCTCCGCCGTCGTTGCTAAGAAAAAGTCCGCCCGGATCGGTACCGATCCAGAGTTTCGACAGCTCCCGGCCACCTTGCGACATGGACCAGATATATCGGGTAGCGGCAGGGACGCCGTCCTTGACCTCTTCTCCTTCCGGATATGCCGGAGCCGGCACTTCCTCCCAGGTCCTTCCCCGGTCGGCAGACCGATGTAATTTAACGCCCCAGTGGCCATGATCGAGGCATGCCCACCAGGTTTGATTCCTGGGATCGGAATACGCAATGGATACCGGCTGTCCCTCGAAGGAAAGATTTTCCATCTTCCAGCCCCTGCCGTTCGCATGATAGGCGATAAGGCCTTTTCTTGTTCCTAATAGAAGCGTCGGTTGCATAAATCTTTTGAAATGGTTATCCGCCCGAAAGCGCCTGCATGATATAAATTTCGCTATTTTCTCCAAACGGATCGCTCAGTTTATTCCGGTCACTGATCACGACCCCGTCTATAAAGATATTGACATGACGCCGAAGCTGCCCCTGTTCGTCGAGAATATAACTTCTTACTCCGGGATAGCGGTCCTCCAGCTCAGCGAGCACAGCCGCAAGGCTTGTTGCCCTGGCCGGCGTATCTTTCAGCCCGGGAAAGAACCTTCGAAGCGCATATGTGAATTTAACTGTTGGCATAACCCTGAATTTTAACGGAGCATGTTCCCGTTTGTATAAGACCGCCATTTCCGGATCAGCTGTTGCATATCCTCCGGCAGCTCGCTTTCAAACAGCACATCCTCTCCCGTTGCCGGGTGGATAAAGCCGATAGTCTTCGCATGCAGCGCTTGCCTCGGACAGATCTCAAAACAATTGTCCACAAATTGCCGGTACCTGGAAAATACCGTTCCCTTTACGATCTTATCTCCGCCATAGGTGTCGTCGTTGAACAGGGGATGTCCGATATGCTGCATGTGGACACGGATCTGGTGGGTCCGCCCCGTCTCCAGCACACACTGGACCAGCGTAACATAGCCAAACCGCTCCAGGACCTTATAATGTGTGATGGCCTCTTTCCCGTGCTCCCCTTCGGGATAAGCGTCAAACAGCTTGCGAAAACGCCGGTGTCTTCCCACGTGCGCCACGATCGTTCCTGTATCCTCCGTGAGGTCGCCCCAAACCAGGGCCATATACTGTCGACGGACCGTATGATCGAAAAATTGCCTGGCCAGGCTGCGGACGGCCCGCTCCGTTTTGGCAAGGACCATCAGCCCGCTTGTATTCTTGTCGATCCGGTGAACAAGACCAAAACGCGGCAAGGTTTGTTCGTTGATCGCTGCATTTTTTTGCTGCAGATACCAGGCGATCCCATTGATCAGGGTCCCGGTATAGTTGCCGCTGGCCGGATGGACAACCATCCCGGGCGGTTTGTTGATGATCATCACCTCCTCATCTTCATACCGGATGTTTAGCGGAAGTTCCTCGGGTACGATCTCTTCTCCGTGCGCCTCCTTGTCGGAATACAGCACGATCTCATCAAGCGGCCGTATCTTGTAGTTGGGCTGGACCTGCTTGTTGTTGACGAGCACCATTCCCGCCTCCAGTGCCTTCTGGATCTTGTTGCGGGACACGCTTTCGATCCGCCGGACCAGGAACTTATCGATACGCACCGGCTCCTGCCCTCTGTCTACCTTCAGGTTGAGCCGCTCATAAAGCTCCTCCGACCCATCGTACATTGTCTCCATATTTGCAAAGTTATTACCTTTGCGCCTTATGCGAAAGGTAGTATTTGAAGATCTGGGCCGGATGGAATATCAACAGGCGTGGGGCTACCAGGAGAAGTTACTGCAACAAAATCTTCAGATCAAGGCGGCTGCCCGTGAAGGGACGGGACACGAACGCACGATCCATCACCTGCTATTTGTCGAGCATCCCCCTGTCTATACACTGGGTAAAAGCGGCCACGAGGAAAACGTGCTGATCGGGGAAGCACGCATGCGCGAGAAGGGCGCCCAGCTATTCCGCACTAATCGCGGCGGCGATATCACCTTTCACGGTCCGGGACAATTGGTGGGGTACCCCATCCTCGACCTGGAGGAATTTTTTACCGATATCGGGCTCTACCTGCGGAATCTCGAAGAAGTGAACATTCGCGTGCTCGCCGCCTATGGGCTCAAGGGGGATCGGTCGAAAGGGGAAACCGGGGTCTGGATCGACCCGGGCGTAAAAGGTCTGGAGCGTAAGATCTGTGCGATCGGCGTCCGCTGCAGCCGGTGGATCACCATGCATGGTTTTGCACTAAATGTCAATACGGATCTGTCCTGGTTCGGCGATATCGTCCCCTGTGGCATCCCGCAGAAACAGGTTACGTCACTGGAAAGGGAACTGGGCAGACAGGTGGAAATAGGGGAGGTTAAATCTGTCTTGCGCTCCGCCTTTGCCGAAGTATTCAACTGCGAGGTAACCGGCG
This sequence comes from Puia sp., assembly GCA_035501395.1. Lineage (GTDB taxonomy): Bacteria > Bacteroidota > Bacteroidia > Chitinophagales > Chitinophagaceae > Puia. Next base: position 29,362 of record DATJWK010000020.1, on the reverse strand, counting down.
CCTGACGGCGTCCCCTCATTAAAAATCCTTTGGAATAAACAGCTTATTTTTTTCCTTCAATTGATCTCCGTCATACAATTCAAACCGGAACCAGCCGGCGTGATGGAAATTGGTTTTATCCAGGATAAGCGCCGGATCCTTAATATCCGCCAATTCGAAGAGCAGCCTGTTACTCTCGTCAAAGAATCGCACCGAATAGTGCCTCCTGGCGGCCTCCGGCAAGGACACGTGAATATTGCCATATCGACCGGTATATACATACGTTGAAACCTTATAAACCTCCGGCGCAACAAACGGTTTGATCATCAGCGTATCGCCATCGATGAATACAAGCGTATCCCGGGTTCGGTTGAGAACCGAGTCTCGGAAAGACTGGATCTGGCGGCTGGAGATCTGGCCGATCACCTTGTCTCCCCGGCGAACATAGATGCTCGTAAATGCCATATCCGAAATAGGAACACTCCCGCGCGCGGCGACCGGATTTTTAATCGAAGCGGGTTTGCGCGCCCCGCCGGGGTCGACAAATACAATCCGCGGCTCCACCGCCTTTGCCAGCACCTTCTCCGCGGCCTTGTCTTCCCGAACAACGACTTCGCTCTCGACCGGATTGGACTGTGGCCGGTGCGAACCGGTGAAAAGATACTGTCCATTGTTGAAGACGACAAAAAGCCGGTAAAAGAAATTGGGGTGGGGGGCCTTGCTGTCGACGGCCCCATTTTCCGGAAGTGTAGGATCGGGTACCGTTAGAAGCGTTGTAAAATCTCTAAGACTGTCACTGGAGCGCTGGATACTGATCTGGGTAACGACCGGGTACCTGTTGTGCCAACTGATGAGTATTTTCCCCGGGCCACGGGCGGTGACAGTGAACCGGGGAAGCGTGTCCTGCCCTTTTAGGCTTACTGAAGCGAGAAGGCAGACCAACAAGATTCCAAAGTTGCGCTGCATAGGTGTTAAACGAAGCTATTAAAAAGATGTTTTACTGGCATTAGAAATTGCGCTAAAATTGAACCAAATTCCGGGCCTAAAATAATAACGTCCCCGGTGGCAAAGACCGGTTGCCCTGCAAACCGCCGCTGTGGATCACCAGCAGGCGAGCCGCAGGCCTAAAACATTCCTTTCGCAAGCCATCGCGCAGCGCATACATCAATTTCCCCGTATAAACAATATCCGTCGGCACACCCGTTTCCCGATAGAATTCATTCATAAAGACCAGCAGTTCCGGCGGATGTCTGGCGTAACCCCCGAAATGATAGTCCGTCCACCAATTATCCCGCGGTTCGAATCCTTTGAGCGCCGGGACACCAATGACAACCTGTCCAGGCCGGACAGCGTGGACCAGGCCCTCGAACATCGTTCCGGTGCCTACCGCACATAAAATATGGCTATACTCCGTGCTGTCGATCATCCGCAGGATTTCCCCGCTGCCCCGGGCGCCAGGCGGCCCCGCCCCTCCTTCCGGGATGATATATGCGCCGGGATAACGTTGGGAAAAAAGGGCAATCTCTTTTTTGGCATACTGATGGCGGGAGATGAATTCAAGCGTCATCCCGTGCCGTAACGCATCGGTCAGGGTAGGAGACAAGACGGCAGGCCGTTCGCCCCGAACGATCCCGATCGCGCGCAGTCCGGCCTCGCCGGCGGCGTAGGCCGTTGCGACGAGGTGATTGGACCATGCGCCGCCAAACGTGACGATCGTATCGGAAGACGACAGAACCGCCTGGTCGAGATGACCCTTTAACTTAAACCATTTGTTTCCGGAGACGATCGGATGCAGACGGTCAAGACGCAACACGTCGATATGAATTCCGAGCCCGAGCGACTCGGGGAATTCGATCGGCTGCAACAGGGAAATACCATCTGGCGGTTGCGTCATCAAATTGTTTTATTTTCGTGTCCTGAAAAAATTAAAATTACGATAATGCAACCAACCCTTCTGATCCTGGCTGCAGGAATGGCCTCCCGATATGGAAGTATGAAACAGATTCAAGGCTTTGGCCCGGGCGGCGAGACGATCATGGACTACTCGATCTTCGACGCGATCCGCGCGGGGTTCAAAAAAGTAGTTTTCATTATTCGTAAGGACTTTGCCGAAGACTTTAAAAACATCTTCGAACCAAAGCTGAACGGCAAGATAGCGACCGACTATGTGTACCAGGATCTGCATTCATACACCGGCGGCTTTGCCGTTCCTGCCGACCGGACGAAGCCATGGGGGACCGCGCATGCAGTGCTTTGCGCCAAAGACGCGATCCGCGAGCCGTTTGCGGTCATCAACGCCGATGACTTTTATGGAAGGGATGCGTTTGAGAAGGCTTTTAAATTTCTCACGAGCAACGTTCGCCCTTCACTGTATTGTATCATCGGGTACGAGTTGAAAAAAACGCTGTCCGAAAATGGAACCGTCAGCCGGGGCGTTTGCGTGGTCGATGCGTCGGGCAACCTGGTGTCGATCGCTGAACGGACCAAGATATACCAGGACGGCGAGCGGATCACCTATGAAGAAGATGGTAAGAAGTTCGATGTTCCTTTTGACTCAAAAGTGTCGATGAATTTCTGGGGGTTTGACCCGTCTGTCTTTACTTATACCGAAAAGATCTTCAGGGAATTTCTAAAGGAACGGGGCACCGATCCAAAGGCTGAGTTCTTTATTCCGATCATCGGTGACAAGCTAATCAAGGAGGGAAAAGGCAATATCCGCGTGATCCCAACTTCCGCACAGTGGTTTGGCGTGACCTATAAGGAAGATGCCCCGGGCGTGCAGGCCAGCCTGAATGCGTTGATCAATAAGGGGGAATATCCGCAACGACTCTGGAAATAAAATCCCGCCCAACCGAAGGATGCGAAAGTGGCGGGTCTTTCTCAATTCGATTTTACGATAAAAATATAGTCTTTCAGTCGTTTGATCTGCTGACGCCGGTCCATTCCCTTTAGCGCGGACGACAACGGCATTCTCAGGTGGGACAGCGTGCTGTCACTTTTCTGAAGCGTGCTGTCCGCCTTCATGGTATCGACCGCCTGGAAGATATTTCTTGACCGGACGGCAAAGACCATCCCTTCCGCATTTTGCTGGCTACCGGTAACGATGCCAATTACCTCTCCTTCATTGTTCAGAACCGGAGTACCGCTGTTTCCCGGGTTGGCCGCAATGGTCAGCTGAAAAGCGGTGGTGTCGCCCTGAAATCCCGTCGCCGCGCTAAGATAGCCTTTATTATAGACGATCTCCGGGCGAGGATACCCGAGCGTAAACAGCTCTTCACCCAATTCGCCGTCCGTCTTGCTGATACCATAGGGCAGTCCGTTAAACGCGTGATAGGTGGTATCGTCGATCTTGAGCAGCGCCAAATCCGCCTGGCGATCCAACTGGATGATCCTGGCGCGGTACTCACCGAGCGTATTTTGTACGTCCACAGCGGTGGCGTTCTTAACGACGTGGGCATTGGTGATCAGATAGCCCGCAGGGTCGATCAGAAAACCTGTACCGCCGCGGTTGAAGGGGACCATGGGAGGTTGTACGGAGTTGATCTTATTTTTGAGATTATTAAGATCGTTCCTCGTATTTCGAATATCCTTGTATAACTGTTCGAACTTAGGCTCTGTCAGCTTGGGTGACAGCAAGGAGACCAAGACGCTGATAAACAACGCTGTGATACCCGCAATCGATGCGGCGACAAAAACCACCCGCTTATATTTCTTCCAAAGGGTCACCACGAGCGCCGGCCGTCCTTCGCCGATCTCACCCGTCTCAGACAACTCTTCATGAACATCGTGTAATTTGGCCTTCAGCCGCGACATTTCGCCATATTGCGTAAACTGCTTAAGGAATAACGTATGTTCGATCACCAATTGATCAACTTCCGGGTTGCTGGTGCGCACATGCTCGAAGAAGCGCCTTTCCTCCGGGAGCATTTCCCCCCGGATATAGCGTTCGACGGCGTCCAAAAGCGTATTATTATCTTGCATCTTTCACACTATTTGATCTGCTGATTGAATATTTTTTTAAGCCTCATCAGGCACTTATATTTTTGATTCTTTGCATTGTCGGCATTGGTGTAACCGAAGTCGCCCGCAATCTCCACCATGCTTTTCATTTCCAGGTAATAGGCCTTGAGTAAACTCCTGCAGGGCTCACCAAGGCTGTTTAACGATAGCTCCATAACCTGGAAATCCCTGTTTCGTTGCTCATGGCGCTCCAATTCGTCTTCTACGGGTACCGTATCCTGCAGATTCTCCACCTCCGAAAAAGTTCGATTCAACTGCCCGAGGCGCTTTAACCAAAGGCGACGGCATACGGAATAAAGGTAGGTTTTCAGTTGACAATTCAATTCGAAGGAACCGGATTTGACCTTTTCGTAGAGTACGATCATGGCCTCCTGGAAAATGTCCCGGGCGTCATCCGGGTAGCCGCTATTGTTGAGAATCAGCGCTTGCACCATACTATAATGTCGCTTATAAATGGTCTCTATGGCCTTTCTGTCGTTGAGCGCCAAGCCTTCCAATAACTGTTGTTCGGTCGTGTCAGTCCTCACGCTGATAACCTTGTTTAATACCCAAATTAATGATTCGTAACCCAAATGAAGGGCAAAAATTTCAAAAGATCGGTCTCAATGCCTCAAGAACCAATAAATACACATTAGTAAAAAAAATATGCAAAAAGCATTGATTTTATCGGGTTACTTTTTGATTGCTGTCGTATTAAGCCCGGAACCATTCAATTTAACGTTAAAAACAATCTCAAATGAAAAAGTTCTTGTTCGTATGCGCAATCGCCGCTTTCGCTGCTTGTAACAACTCTGGCTCTGACACTAAGGCTGCCGACACGACCGCCAAGATGTCTGCCGACACCACGGCTAAGATGTCTGCCGATACAACGGCTAAGATGGCTGCCGACACTACCAAGAAAGACACGATGACCAAGAAATAGTTTTTAGGCAAGCAATCGTTAGAGGCTGTCCTGATCCCAGGGCAGCTTTTTTTATATTTGCATCTTATGCGAATTGCAATAAACGGGATGGGGCGGATAGGTCGGTTGCTTGCCAGGCGATTACTGGGATTGAAGGGGATCGAATTGGTAGCGGTCAATGATGTCATGGAGGAAGACAACCTGGCCTACCTCTTGCGCTACGATTCTATTTATGGCCCGTTGCCGGAGCCCTTAGAGATCGGCAAAGGCTGCTTTACTATTGGAGCTCGGTCCTTCGCTGTGTATCGTCGCGAAGACCCCGCGTTGCTTCCCTGGGCAGCATTGGATATTGACGTCGTGCTGGAATGCACAGGCCGGTTTGCCAGCAAGGAGCGCGCTGCGATCCACCTGTCAGCCGGCGCGAGGAAGGTGATGCTGTCAACGACCGGTTCAGCGGATATCCCGCTGCTGATCTATGGATATAACCAGCATTTGCTGTCAACGGACATCACTATCTTCTCGCCAGGCGGTTGCATGACCAATTGCTCTACTCCCCTGCTTCATATATTGGAAAAGGTCGGGATCGAATCGGTGCAGGTCAACATCCTGCATTCCTATACTTCCCGGCAGGAATTGGTCGACGCGCCAAACCGGCAGTTCCGCAGGGGACGCGCGGCAGCCGAATCGATCATCCCGGTTGAGATAGACCTTGCTTTCTCGTTGGAACGATTGATGCCTGCAATCAAGGGCCGCATCGCCACCGTCTCAACCCGGGTTCCCGTAGCCAATGGGGCGATGGCCGATTTTACCGTCGGACTTCGTTCGGAAGCCGATCCTGCCGAAATCAACGACCTTTTCCGGAAAGCGGCGGCGGATGCATACAAGGGAATCCTAGGTTTCAACGAAGATGGCCTGGTGTCGCAGGATATAAAGGGCAACACGAACTCTTGCGTAGTGGATGGAACGCTGACCTCGGCTGCGGGCAGGCTGGTAAAGATCATCGCCTGGTTCGATAACGAATATGGATACACGAGCCGGATGATCGATTGGCTTCATTACTGGACAAACTGATACAATATGACCATCTCCCCCTCCGCATCGCCGGGGCCCGTGAACGGCGGAAGGTCCCGTCGCCTCGCTTCCATCGACGTCTTCCGCGCCATCACGATGCTACTGATGATCTTTGTAAATGACCTGATACTCGACGAAAAAGTCCCACGCTGGCTGGAGCATGCCGCAGAAGGCGAGGATCGGCTGGGCCTGGCCGATACCGTGTTCCCCGCCTTTCTTTTCATTGTGGGCCTTTCCATTCCATTTGCCATTCGCCGATGGGAATCAAAAGGGATGTCAAAAAAGGCGTTGTTTGGCCACATCCTCAGCCGCTCCTTCGCCTTACTGGTCATGGGCGTCTACGCGGTCAACTACGAAGAATATACCACCGGGGCCGCTTTGATCAGTCAATTTGCCTGGCTGCTGATCGCGACGATCGCTTTTTTCCTTATCTGGTTCAATTTTCCGGGCAATTGGTCCGCCACAGGGAAATGGCGGATCCGGTCAGTCGGTATCCTGTTGCTGATCTTTCTGGCGATCATCTATAAGGGAGGCACACCGATACATCCGAGCTGGATGAAGACCCATTGGTACGGTATCCTGGGTCTGATCGGCTGGGCGTATCTTTGCGGGGCACTGTTGTACCTGTATATCGGGGACCGCTTGCTGCCGCTGGCGGCTGCGGCTTTGTTGTTTCTCGGTTTGTCGATCGCAAACAGCGCGGGCTGGCTATCGAAAATAATGACCTACCATGAAGGAATGTGGTTTATCGACGGCGGGGGTCTTGTTGCCTTCACGCTGGCCGGAGTACTGACCGCCGTCTTCTATAGCCGTTGGACGGGGCGTGGCCGGGCGGCCCAAAGTCTCTGGCGAATGCTGCTGCTGACGCCCCTGTTGCTGGCGGCGGGATTTGCCTTGCGTCCCCTGGGTGGAATCGCCAAGCTGGGTGACACGCCATCCTGGGTTCTGATCTGTACCGCCATCAGCATGATCGTATTTTCTGTACTGGCTTATGTGGTAGACCTGCGTGGTTGCCAAACCTGGTACGCGCTGATCCGGCCAGCGGGTACCAGCACGCTGATGTGTTACCTGCTGACCTATATCCATTTTTCCATCCTGAAAATGCTGCCGGAAAGCTGGCGGTTGCCGGAATCGCTACGCACCGGAAACATTGGCCTCCTGAAATCGCTGCTTTTTTCGCTCCTGATCGTAATGCTGACTGGATGGCTCGAGAAGCGAAAATTCAGACTGTCGGTTTAGGCACTGCCGGTCACCACGGGATTTAATCATATTCAAAAGGATACAAAAGCTATGACCAAAGAATTTTGCTATTCCTTCCTGCGCCGACATCAGCTGGCCGTTCTGGCCACACTTGCCGGCGATGCGAACCAGCCTCAGGCTGCTCTCGTAGGGTTTGCCGTAACGCCCGGGCTGGAGATCGTTTTCGACACGGTTCGGAGTTCCCGCAAATACAGCAATCTCTGCGCCAATCCGCGAGTAGCACTCGTGATCGGCTGGTCCCACGAAACCTCCGTCCAATATGAAGGCAGGGCCATCGAATTGTTGTCCGGCGAGGGCGCTGAATACAAGGAGACGTACTATTCGGTCTTTCCGGACGGCAGGCAACGCGCGGCGGAATGGGCAGGGTTGACGCATTTTGTCATCCGGCCATCCTGGATCCGCTACAGTAATTTCAATGCCCCTCCCGTTATAGAGGAAATGAATTTCTAATTCGCCTTCCAAACATTGTCTTTCGGATTTGCATCCACGTAGATGCCCGTTCTTAGCTGCACGGACACGAGTGTTTTCGCCTTTTGCACATCAACTATGACTGCGACCCGCCGCTGATCATGTTGCCAGACATCCGGCTTAAGGTGTTCACTGGACGAGCTTCCGTCCGTATAGTGCAACACAATATCAAAGGGAATCGCAAAGCCGCCCGGGTTCTTGATATAAATATTTACGCCCGTATGAAATTGGTTGCCGATGGCGAATTTGGCCGGTGACACCGAGTCGATCCCGATATCAAGATAATTAGTGGTAAAAAACCAATTATTCCAGAACCAGTCCAGATCCTTGCCGGCGGCGTCATTAAAGGAATAAAAGAAGTCCCAGGGTATCGGATGACGGCCATTCCATCTATCCATATACGTATGCAGACATTTGCGAAACAATTCATCACCAAGCATGTCCTTGACGGCCAGATATGCCAATGAAGGTTTGCCATAGGCATTTGTTCCATATGCAATACCTTTCAGCGCATTCGCCGGTGTAATGATCGGAATATCTTCTTCCGCGGAAGGATCATATGTATAATAGTTGATCCGGAAGTTTTTATAATTGTCTTCGGCCTTGTCCTTGCCGAGATCGGCCTGGCTGATCAGTAGCTCGAAGGTCGTTGCCCATCCCTCATCCATAAACCCATATCTTGATTCATTGATACCCATGTAAAATGGAAACCAGCTGTGCGCGATCTCATGTTCGGCTACAAAACGGGAAAAATTGAAGTCTTCCGTCGTATTGTCATTGACCATCATCGGGTATTCCATATCGGCGTAGCCCTGAACGATCGTCGTTTTTGGGAAAGGATAGGAGACACCCGGCCAGTTATGTGAAAGCCAGTCGAGCGCGTGCCGCCCGATCTCGACCATACGGTGATAGTCCCGGGCCGTGTCATTATACGCCGCTTGCACGCTGGCGCGGCGTCCGGTCCCGTCATCGACCACCACGCTCGAAGCATCCCAGGCGAAATGGTTGCTTATGGCAAAAGTCATATCCGTGATATGGTTTGCTTGCCAGGTCCATGTATTGACCGCCTGCTGCGCGGTTACCGACCCGCCGGAAATGTCCGCGGGTGAGGCTATCCGGGTGATCGCATCTGAACGATACGAAGCGGCCAGTTGTTTGGCATAGGGCTGTTGCAGCACCTCATCGGGATTGAGCAGATCGCCGGTTGCCCAAACGACAAAGTTTTTCGGGACACGGACATGAAGGACATAGTCGTTAAAATCATTGTAGAATTCCTGCGTATCCGTGAAATCCATCCGGTCCCATCCGTTGTAGTCGTCATACACGGCGACGCGCGGGTATGAATAGGCGAGAAACCAGGACGTGGAATCAATCATCCCCTCCCTGTTGCTCTTTAGGGAAGCGACGTAATGCCAACTGACATCAAGACGAAGAGAATCGTGCGGGAGGAGCGGGTTGGCAAGCCGGATATTTCTCCAGGTGCCGTCAAACTCCTGATTTCGCCAGGGTCTCGGTTGCCCGTTCTCCGCATAGCTGTCTATGTGGATCCCGGGGTTGAGATAACTGGAATCCTCCGTACCCAATCGAACCGCCCCTGGTTTGTGGACATTGATGGTCAGCCGGAAGACGATGATCCGTAAGGTGTCCGGGCTGTTGTTGAAATAAGTGATTTTTTCCGATCCGCGGACCAACCGATCCGGCGGTGAGGCCTCGATGCTGATGTCATACCGGCCGCTGTTCTGCCAGTAGTTCGGACCGGGCCGCCCATCGGCGGAGCGGGTCCCCTTTTGATAGGCGCGCTGGACATCGCGGGGAACATAAAGTGGTTGGCAAAAAGCCGGATGACTCATTAATCCGACAAGCAGGACAACCATGTTGAAACGTGACATACGCCGAATAATTTGTTCGGCAGGAAGGTAGGAAGTTTGGCTGTTCGCGAGTGGTAAATTCGGACAAACGGTAGAACCACAGACAGTGGAACCCCCCGGGCGTTGAAGATCCCCGGGGAGTCACAAGCAATCGTTTTGAATGGCGGACAGCAAAGTCCCTGACGCAGGGAATTCTCTCTCCCATTAAAGTTACGGGAAATAATTAAAAATGAACCACCTCCCAATAGGCTTTTTTCCGTTGTCCCGCCGTGTCAAATAGAAGCGGATAATTTTTTCTCCCCGGTACCGGGTAATTATCCAGCCAGGTATGTTTGTCGGTGATATTCCAGAAGGTCACGCCGTTGATAATTCCTTTATAATCGCGAAAAATGCCAAATACATTCTTATACTGCTCCGTCTGGCGCTGCTGCAGTTCGGGCGTATAGTCATCCGAATCCCCCGGCCTGCGCGCCCGCCGGTTCTTTTCCCAGGGGTAGATTGAAATGTCCAGTTCCGTGATCTGCACTTTTAGCCCGAGGCTGGAGAATCGGTCGATCGACGCGCGCAGGTCCGTTGCCGACGGCTCGTAGATAGACCAGTGAGCCTGGATACCGACTCCCGTGATGGGTACGCCGGCCGCCACGAGCTTCCTGAGCAAACGATAAACCCGCTCCCGCTTCTCCGGCCGCTCCGTATTGTAGTCATTGTAGAACAACTGGGCCTCCGGGTCGGCGGCATGCGCAAATTCAAATGCCCTGGCGACGAATTCGTCGCCGCAGATCCGGTACCACGGAGAGTTGCGGAGGACCCTGGTGGTGTCATCGCTGTTTTCGTCAGCGACGGCTTCGTTGACGGCATCCCAGGCGTAGATGCGGCCCTTGTAACGGCTGACCACGGCTGTGATGTGCTCCCTTAACCGTTTTAGCAAAATGGCCTTGCTGACCGTGTCCCCCACGGAGTCGACAAAAAGCCATGCGGGTGTCTGTTCATGCCAACAAAGGTTATGACCACGGATACGCATCCCGTGTGTGGTGGCAAAATCAACGATTGCGTCGGCTTCCTTCCAGTTGTAACGGTTTTCCTGAGGGTGTATCGGCCCCATTTTCATTGCGTTTTCCGGCGTCACGCTATTGAATTCCTTTATGATCAGCGCCGTATCCGGCCCGAAAACCGAGCGGCCGCCGACGGCAACGCCAACGGGGAAATAATCGCGGTAATAGTCTTTGAGACCCTTGCCAATTGTATCTTCACGCCTTTCGGCAGCCATGTCCCGGGACAAGGCGGGCAATGCGATAAGTACATACAGTAGGCAGAAAAAAGATCGCTTCATACGATGAAAATTCAAAAGCCGATGGAATTGCCGCCGTCGACCGGCAGCACCACACCGGTGAGATAGCTGGCCTGATCGGACGCCAGGAAAAGCGCTGCATCAGCGACTTCGGCCGGCTCACCCAGTCTGCCCATCGGCGTCCGGGCAAATACCTTTTGCCGGCGCTCCGGATCACTATTCAGCGCCCTGGCCGACATATCCGTGGCGATAAACCCAGGTGCGATGCAATTGACGAGGATGCCATCAGGGGAAAGTTCTACAGCCATCGCCCTCGTCATCCCTTCTATAGCAGCTTTGGATGCCGTATAAGCGATCACCTTGGGGATACCATATTGGGAAGCCATGCTGCTGATATGGATGATATGGCCCATCCGGCGGGGCAGCATCGTCTTGACCACTTCCCTCGACAAGGCGAATACCGCCTTTACATTGGTGTGAAGGATATAGTCGAATTCTTCGTCGGTCACGTCCGTGAATTCCTTTTTCAGGTTGATCCCGGCGTTGTTGACGAGGATATCGATCTGACCGAATCGAGTGACCAGTTGACCGACAAGACCGGGCAAGGAAGGAAGATCGTTCAGATCGTGCGCGACCGGATGACAATCTTCCCCCAGCTGCTCGCTGGCTGTCGCCAGTTTCTGCGGGTCGCGACCGATAATAATGGTGCAGATACCCGCGGCAACAAAGCGATCCGCGATGGCCAGGCCGATTCCGGAGCCGCCGCCGGTGATGATGGCTGTTCGTTTCATTTTCATGGTGCAAAATATAGCTGAATATTTTCGTAGTCACTCAGGGTATGGTCCGGGACCTCACGACCCGGGGGCAGCGGCAGGCGTGAAAAAGTCTGAAAATACAGCAGGCAGGCATTTCGCCACCAGACGGCGTCATGCTCCTGGATCCCCAGCAGCATGGAGACCTGCGACCAGCGCTCCTCGTCGATCCGGCCCCGGAGCGAATCCCATGTCCGCTGCATCCAGCGGACCGAATCAACACCCGCATAATACCGGTAACAGAGTTCCTCCCAGAGTGTCCGGCCCGAATGCATCCGCCAGTTCCACGGTACATGGTGAAACCAGAGCAGCCAGGTATCCGGGCAGGTCCGCGCGTCTTCCCACAGCGAACGGGCGCCCGGGGCATACTGCTCCAGCGCATTGGAGCCCGTTACCGTCCGGTCAAATCCGAGACCTACGCTGTCCGCGCGGTGAAAGTATACCGGGTTCCAATCTGCGCGGGGAGCCTTGTCATACCACGGCGCGGGGCCATAATGATGCCCATACCCCATGATGTGATGAAGCCCCAGCGGTGTCATGTAATCGACCGCAATCTCCCGGGAAGCCAGCATCATCCGGCTGACGGGCGCGACAAACCCGGGGTCATTGGTGAATGTCTGGCGGATCCAGTCATCCGCGATTTCAGCGGCGGCTGTCCGGGGATTCCATGCCAGCCGGCCAAAGGCATACCAGTTGGCAGCAGCAAAGGGATGACCGCACCAATTAATGTCATTGCCGGTATTGGCGACGCCTGCGATGCCGGAAATCGTCGACGCTACCACGGGTCCTGTGCCCTGTGTATGCGTATCGGCATTCAGGCATTCTGCGAACAACGGCGCGAGATAGACAAGGTGGTTTGAAAAACCAAGATACTCCTGGGTCAGCTGCACCTCAAGCAGAAGCGGCGTACGCGGCATAGCGCCAAACAACGGATGAAAAGGTTCACGCGGCTGAAAGTCGATGGGACCGTTCTTTATTTGTACAAGGACATTTGCCGAAAAGCGGCCGTCAAGCGGCTTAAACTCATCATACGCCTGTTTTGCCCTGTCCTCACCGGATGTGCTGTAAACAAAAGCCCGCCAGATCACGATCCCATGATAGGGGGCGATCGCAGCCGCTAGCATATTGGCGCCGTCCGCATGGGTCCTTCCATAATTTTGCGGGCCGGGCTGTCCTTCCGAGTTGGCTTTGACAAGCAGCCCGCCAAAGTCGGGGATATACCGATAGATCTCCGCTACTTTATCTTTCCACCACCTCCGGACAGCTGTGTCAAGGGGATCGGCCGTCTTTAGCCCGCCGATCTCGATAGGCGAGCTCCATTTTACCGAGAGATAGACGCGGATACCATAAGGCCGGAAAATATCCGCCAGTGCCGCAGCCTTACTCAACCATTCCGGCAGGAGGATGATCGGACTGGCATTTACGTTATTCAGTACCGTCCCGTTAATTCCTACCGATGCATTTGCCCTCGCATAGTCTGCATACCGTGGATCACGATATGCGGGCAGAGTCCACCAATCCCAAAGCGAGAGCCCGGCATATCCCCGCTCGACGACCCGGTTCAGATTGTCCCAATGGTCGAGGATACGGTACCGATAGGCGGGAGCCTCCGAGATATTCAGGTTCCTAAGCGGCTGATGCGTCTGAAGGACCCGGAGAAAACGGAAGACCCCGTATAGGATACCTTTACTGGTAAAGGCCGCGATTACAAGATGGTATCGGCCCTTCAGGTTCATCTCCCGAATGGTAAAGCCTTCGTCGCCGAGCCGCGAAAGCGTATCTGCGCCGGGCAATTGAGCCACGAACGGCGAGCTTGCCGGTGTACCAATGATGACGACGCCATTCACCGAAGGAAGCCAGCCGGGTTCACCGAAAAGACCCTGGAGGCCATTGAGCAGCTCGGTTCGCGCAGCGCTGATGATGGGGTCGGAACCGGGAAAATCAAGAGACGGAATAGCCAGCCGGTATTCGCGAAGTAAGCGCTGATCTTCGATGCGGTCGTAACGCAGCCACAGCCGATAGCCATTTTCTGCTTGAGTAGCGCCCAGCCTGCCGAGTAATAGCAGGATCAACGCAGCCGTTCTCATGACGCAGCGGGTTTTTTTTCGGCCGACGAGTCGCGGACGATCAGTTCGGAACGAAGAAGGATGGTATTGGTCGAATGAATGTTGGATGTACCGTTCAGATGTTCAATAAGGCTGCGTGCCGCTAGCTGACCCATCTCATAACCAGGATAACTGATCGTGGTGAGATTCGGTTCGACCACCGTGGTTACGGGATCGTTGTTAAAACCAACGAATGCGATGTCGCCGGGTATCCGAATCCCCATCTGGCGGATGGCCACCATACAACCAACCGCGCAATTGTCGTTGGCTACAAATACAGCGTCCGGCAGCGGTGACATGCCACGAATCTGGGCGGCAGCTTCGGCGCCGGCTTCCTGGCTAAGGTTGCCGGCAATGACGTAATCTTCCCGATAGGCGATGTGATTATCGGCAAGCGCTTCCTTATAGCCCTTCAGCCGGTCGGTGTATACGTTTCGCCGGGAAGGGGCGGTGATATGAACGATCCTGCGCCGTCCAAGACTAATGAGATGGGTGGTGGCGTCATAGGCGGCCTTTTGATTGTCGATCAAAATACAAGTGCAATCCTTGTGCTCGGCGACACGATCGAAGAAGATAAGCGGGATCTTCTTTGAAAAAAAAGGCTCGAAATGAAGCAGGTTGGTGGTATCGTAGGCGAGCGAAACCAGCAAACCGTCTACCCGGTTGTTAAAAAGGGTAGTGGCGTTGGCGCGCTCCTTTTCCACTGATTCGGAGGATTGGCTGATAATAAGGTTATAGCCTTCATGATTGGCGATGTTTTCCATCCCGGCGATCACGGCGGACATGAAATAACTGTTGATACGCGGAATGATCACGCCGATCGTCATCGTTCGACGGGTGCGCAAATTACGGGCAAAATGATTGCTACGGTACCCCAGCTCCTGGGCGAGATCCGAGATCCGTTTCTTTGTCTTTTTGCTTACAACGGGGTCGTCCTTCAATGCCCGGCTGACGGTTGCGATAGAGAGGTCAAGCCTTCGGGCTAAATCATAAATAGTAACTTCTTTCTGGTAGCTCATGGCAATCGTTTACATCCCTTAGACAGAGGTAAATGTACTTTATTTTTTAAAAAAAAATGTAATCGGTTACATTTTTTTGGAATTTTCACTATTTTAGCCTCGTCAACGCAGCACACTGCATTCTTGCCATGCCAAAAAAACAACGATTGATCTCATGCAGCCAGAACTATTTTCCACTCCCTTCGCTGCCAATATTCTCTCGTATGCCCAAAGCCGGCAACGCGGTGACCATGCTGTACAGCACATATTAATTACCAAAGCTTCAAAACTAAAACCGATCACTTATGAGAGTTTCGTTCGAGCATCGGGTCCCCCGGGGACTGCCGCCGACCGGGTGGCCGTTGAAAAGATCATTTCTCCTCATCTGCTGCGGGCTTGTCCTGGCCGCCCCCCGCTTGTACGCCCAGGACATCCATGTCGTCGGGCATGTCGTCTCCGACAGCGGCCAGACCGTAGCAAAAGCGACCATCGGGGTTAAGGGAGGCAAACAGGGTGTCAGCAGCGACGACAACGGGAATTTTGCCATTTCCGTTCCGCCCAACGCGACCCTGATCGTCTCTTCCGTCGGTTATATTACCACTTCCGTCAAAGTTGGCGGGCGCAATTCCATCCAGATCGTTTTACCCTCAGCCAGCAGCTCGTTGGACCAGGTGATTGTCGTCGGGTATGGGTCACAGCGGAAAAGTGACGTTACGGGCTCGGTTGCAAGGGTATCCGCAAACACGCTGGCGCAGGTGCCTGAACCAAACTTCATCAACCAGTTGCAGGGCCGGACAGCCGGCGTGGATATTGTAACCAACAGCGCTTCACCGGGTGGCGGCGGCCAGATCCGCATCCGGGGAAACCGGTCGATGGCGACCTCTTCATATACCAATCCCATAACCGGCACCGGGAATGCCAACTCCGTCAGCGACGGCCTCGACCAGCCGCTGGTGGTACTTGACGGGATCCCATTCTCGGGCAGCGTGAACGACATCGACCCGAATGATATCGCCAACCTTGATATATTAAAGGACGCTTCGGCGACGGCTATCTATGGTTCCCGGGGCTCCGGCGGCGTTATCATCATCACCACCAAGCGGGGACGGGTAGGGAAATCACAGATGACCTACAATGGATACTATGGTATTTCAAGCATCCTTAAAGAACTGCGGGTATTTAATGGAAAAGAGTATGCGCAATTTAAGGCGGATGCCGCTGCCCTGAATTCCGCCACACCGAATACAACGGTTTACGGATTGACGCCGCTTGAAGACTCCGGTCTGAACGCAGGAGTAAATACGGACTGGCAGAAGCTGATCTACCGGAACGCAATGACTACAAGCAATAATTTGAGTCTTTCCGGCGGCACCGAGACGACCCAATTCGGCATAGGCGCTTCTTATTACGACCAGCAAGGGATCATTCCCAACCAAAACTTCGAACGGTTTGCGCTTCGCACGACTATCGATCATAAGGTAAGCAGCCACCTGAAGATAGGGATCAACACGATCAATTCACTGGCTTATACCAATCTACCCGGCGGTACGGGTGTCACAGGGACCCTTATGCGTTTGAGCCCGCTCGATGCACCTTATAATCCGAACGGAACACTCAACCTCTACCCCCTGGCCGGTTCCATCGACGCGACCACCTATGTCAACCCGCTGACGCTGAAGACAGCCAAGAGCGAGATCCTGAACCGCACCCGCCGGCTGCAGACTTTTAATAGCCTATACGGCGAATGGTATATCCTGCCCGGTTTGCGTTACCGGATGAATATCGGGTTGAATTATGCACAAAATTATACCGGTAGCTACAGCGGTCCGCAGACGTTTGTAAACGCCAATACTTCGCTGGCGAGCGCAACGGCAACGGTCGCCAATACCGAAACCTATTCATGGGTTTGGGAAAACGTGCTGACCTATGACAAGACCTTTGCGGAGAAGCACCACATTACTATCACCGGGTTATACAGCGCCCAAAAAGACCATTTCCAAAATAGCGGTTTCCAGGGAACCGGATTCCCCGCAAATTCCGTACTGGACGGCAACCTTGCCCTCGCAACGACACTTGGGGTGGACCCAAACAATCCAAGCAACTTCTATGAACGTGGACTTATCTCGTATATGGGACGCGTGAATTACGCCTTTAACGAGAAATACCTGCTGACGGCAACCGTGCGAACAGACGGAGCTTCCGTTCTTTCACCGGGTAACCGCTACTTTACGTATCCGGCCTTCGCACTGGGCTGGAATATGATGAACGAAGAATTTATGAAGGGATTCGCCTGGCTGAGCAACCTGAAATTGAGAGCAGGCTGGGGCGTCACATCCAACCAGGGCGTCGGGCCTTATAGTACCCTGGGTCTGCTGACCACCAGCACCTATAACTTCGGCCAGGCATCCGCGGGTGGGGTCGGGACATTCCTGGTGACCCAACTGGCCAATCCGCACCTTCATTGGGAACAAACGGCACAGACAAATTTCGGCTTCGACTTCGGTCTTATCCAGAACCGGATCTTCGGTACGATCGACGTCTATCAGCAAAATACGAAGGACATCCTCCTGCAGCAAACCCTCCCGGCGAGCAACGGTGCGAGCAGCATTGTCAGCAACCTGGGTAAAACCACCGGCAAAGGAGTCGAGATCAATCTGACGACCGTCAATATCAAGCCTTCTTCGCCCGGCGGTTTCGGTTGGACGACCGACTTCAATTTCTTCCTGAGCCGTGAAAAGATCACCCAAATCATCCCTGGCGTAACGAAGGACATCAATGACGGCTGGTTCGTAGGACAGCCACTGACCGTCATCTACGACGTAAAGAAGGTGGGGATCTGGCAGACCGCGGACTCCGTCGACGGCAAATTACAGGCACAGACTTCGCCGGCGCAATTACCTGGAAATATCCACGTGCAGGACATCAGCGGACCGAATGGCAAACCCGACGGAAAGATCGACCAGAACGACCGGCAGATCCTCGGCAATTTCCAGCCAAAGTGGGAAGGCGGATTTAGCAGTACCATGACCTATAGGGGATTCGACCTGAACTTCGTGATCTTCGCGCGCATGGGCATGAAGATGGTTGTTCCTTACCTGCAGACGGATGGTTCGGCAAACGGCTATGACTTTTTCATGCAGAGCCGCGTCAACCAGATGAAAGTGGACTACTGGACCCGCAGCAATCCGACAAACGCCTTCCCCAGACCGGATGCCAGTCTTCAATCCTTTCCCTTTGCATCGACCCTGGGATATATGGATGGCTCCTTTATAAAAATGCGCAGCATCAACCTCGGCTATACCATTCCGGCAAGGGCCCTGGGCAGATCCGGCATCACCAATCTTCGCGTCTATCTGACGGCATTAAATCCCTTTATCCTGTATTCCCCTTTTGTAAAAGCAGGTTATGGGCCCGATCCGGAAGGCAACGGCTACGGCGGCGCGGTTGCATCGACGGCGGCAGGCGGCAGCGTGGGCGCGGGGGGGACGAACGGTCAAAGCCGGCAGATCACCGTCAATGCCAACAACCCATCCACCCGCGCTTTCAACATCGGCGTTAACCTCCAATTCTAATTCAATAAAAATTTTGCATATGGAACAATTTAAGAAAATTGGTATTGCGAGCCTCCTGGCGCTTCTGCTGAGTACCATCAGCTGTCAAAAGATCCTCCAGGAGAAACCAGAGGCTTCCATTCCGCCCAGTGTCTTTAACACCGAGATCGGACTGGTGGGTGGGGTTGGCGGTGTATACAACGATCTGCGCAGTCTCTGGGGTACCGAAGGATTTTCGATGCAGTGTCTCGGCGGGACGGATGAGACACTCGAAGGGGCAAGCGCCACCAGCACGGATTTCTTTACGTATAACCCGATGAACAGCGCCGACGAATCCAACGGGTGGTGGAACATCGCCTATCAGGATATCAATACGCTGAACGGTGTCTTGCAGTATGCCAAAGCTTTGCCGCCCGATACGATCGTTAACCAATGTGTCGCTCAAGCCCACTTCCTTCGGGCATTCTGGTATTTCTACCTGGTGATCGATTTCGGCGACGTGCCGCTCCACACCACGTTCATCACGTCGGCCAGCACGACGGATTCGCGGCAGCCGATGGCCCAGGTATACGACACGATCATTTCCGACCTGAACTATGCGGCAGCCTTCCTGCAGGTGACCTCGCCGGTAAATGCCACCGCCCAAGCGCCTTTCGGGGGAAAAGCGGCCGCCCAGGGAGCCGCGCTTTATCTGCTGGGTAAGACCTACCTCACCCGCGGGTGGTCGAGCGCCGCGCAACCGAACGACTTCCAACAGGCAATCAGCGTCTTCCAAAACCTGATAACCAACCAGGCAACCTATGGCTTCGGACTGTGGCAGGATTATGCCGATGCCTTTGGCGAAAACGTCAACCCCGTCACCGGATCCCGGGCGACCTGGGACTATGGTAAGGAGACGATATTGGTAAGCGACCACAGCAGCAATGCCCAGTATGGCCAATACCAGGTGGGTAAGGGACTGGCCGGCGGCGCCGCGCAAAACCTGCTGCCCTGGTTCCAGCGCTGGAACTATCCGGCAAACAGCGGTATCAACTCCTATGTCAACGGTTCCGGAAAGCTCGCCAACTCGGGCGCTTCCATGATGACCCGTGATGTGTTGAACGGCCGGCCCTATATCCGTGTGCGGCCGAACAACGCCTATGTTCTCGGCGAGGCGTTTGACAGTGTGGACCGGATCAACGACACACGCTACTGGAAAACATTCCAGACCGTCTTTATCGCCAACACCGCCGGCATTTCCAACACCGCCGGCGCCACCAATAATTCCCGCGGGATCAGCTATACCATGAATGTGAACGTCGATACCGCGGTGTGGTTCCCGCCCTACGAAGTCCCCGGCGCGCCACAATTCAACGGCGCAACGCCATTCAAGGGAATTATCATTCCACCGAGCCTGCAGACCAATTCCTATTTTCCGGCAAATCGCAAATTCGACGACCCGAGCCGGCCTGCGCCCGATTTCAATGACCCCAGCACGCGACCGGTGATCCTCTGGCGTTTCTCCGACGTTTACCTTCTTTGCGCCGAAGCATACCTGGAAAACAATGACCCGACCGATGCAGCGGCGATGATCAATGTCGTGCGGGAAAGAGCCGCGTATAATCCGGCAAATAATGCGGGACAAAATGCCGCCGCAGCAGCAGCAATGGATATCACCCCCGGCCAGGTGACTATCGACTTCATCCTCGATGAGCGCACCAGGGAATTTTACGGCGAAGGCATCCGCTGGTGGGACCTCGTGCGTACCAAATCTCTGCTGGAAAGAGTCCAGACCTGGAACCCCGTCGAAGCCGGCGCGCACCTCCAGCCGTATATGGTACTCCGCCCGATCCCGCAATCCGAAATCGACGCAGTAACGACCGGACCGACTTTTCCGCAAAACAATGGGTATTAGATACATGGCATAAAGAAATATATTTGCAGGGCGGCCCCGAAGGGGCCGCCCTAAATATTTACGGTCATGCATGGTAGACATCTTTTCGTCTGGATCGGGTTATGGTTGTTATCAGGATGGAAGGCGCAAGGCCAGGTGCGAGTACCCCGACTCGTTAGTGACGGAATGGTGCTGCAGCGCGATATCCCGATCCGCATCTGGGGTTTTGGCTCACCCGGTGAAGAAGTAGCGGTCAAATTCGATGGCGAGACCGTACGCGGCATCACCGGGGACAATGGCAAATGGCTTGTGGTCCTCTCACCAAAGAAGGCCGGCGGACCCTACACGATGGATATCGACGGTATCAATCATATCTGGATAAAGGACATAATGGTTGGCGAAGTATGGTTTTGTTCCGGCGGGACCGGTATGCAGCTTCGTATGGAGAAGGTCAAAGACCAATACACCGATTTTATCGCTGCGGCAGACCACGCCATTATCCGGCAATATCATATCGCCACCCACTATGACTTCAAAGGTCCCCGCCCAAACGTTTCCGGCAGTGGATGGCAGGCGGCCAATCCTTCTTCCGTACTTTCCTTTTCCGCTCTGTCCTACCTGTTCGCTTTGCAGGTAGCCGATCAATATCATGTGGCAGTGGGTATTATCGACGCCACCGTTGCCGGTACTCCCGCGGAAGCATGGCTTAGCCCGGAGGCGTTACGGTTATTCCCACCTTACACCGCCATGGCTGCACCCTATGCCGACAGCACATTTGCGGACGGGACCGGGCCGGCCGACCGGATGGCTACCGGTGGATTGTTTAATGGCATGATCGCTCCGGCTTGCCTCTATACCGTTCGGGGGGTATTGTGGTTCCAGGGAGAGGCGAATATGGCCAGGCCGGAAGACTACCACGGAATCTTCGCATCCCTTATCGGAGACTGGCGGCGGCACTGGGGTCAACCGGGCTTACCGTGGATATATGTTCAGGCGGGGGCACACGGCGCCCCGTCGACCCAGCCCGAAGAAAGCCGTTGGGCGGACCTGCGCGAACAACAGCGCCTGACCCTTAGCGTTCCATTGACCGGGATGGCGGTGTCGGCCGACCTGGGAGAGGGAAGTGACGGCGAATGTCGCCATCTGGATGAACTGGCAAAACGACTGTTTGCCTCCGCGGAAGGGATAGCATACGAAAAAGCCAACACGATCTATACCGGTCCGCTATTTCACGCCATGCACATCAAACATGAAAAAGTCACCGTGCATTTTGATGCCGTCGAAAGCGGGCTGGTCGTCAAAGGCGGTGGCGAAGTCCACGGCTTCGCTCTGGCGGGCGATGACAATCACTTTTACCCCGCAAAGGCCGTCATCGAAGGAAAGACAGTTGTCGTTACCTGCGAACAGGTTCCCAATCCGGTCGCCCTGCGGTACGGGTGGGCAGACAATCCCCGGGGAATAAACCTCATCAACCGCGACCGCCTCTTCCAGGATGGATTGCCTGCTTCGCCTTTTCAAGCGCGAAAGACACCTAAATAGCTGCCGCAGCCGACTGCCGCCCGAATACAGCCCCGCCAGGCAAGGCCCCCCAAAACGCCAAAAAAATGAGACATGCCTGCAATCGGTTGCATCCTGGCTAAATTTGGCTACATTAGCAGCCTTAAATGTTGCTCAAGTATGAAAAGACTTTTCTTCCTCGCCCCGATCGCCTGTTTGGTGCTATCTGCCCGCACCACCGCGCAAACCGCCCAACCAGCGCCGCCGCCGGCGCGATCCACCGCCCAACCCCCGCAAATTGAAACGCCGGCCCAAGCCGAACCCTGGAAGAACCCAGCGCTGCCTCTCGAAGTCCGCGTCCGTGACTTGATCACGCGCCTCACGCCGGAAGAAAAGATCTACCAAATGATGAACAGCACTCCGGCCATTCCCCGGTTACACATACCGGCCTACGACTGGTGGAACGAAGCCTTGCACGGTGTCGCCCGATCCGGCGTCGCCACCATCTTCCCACAGCCGATCGGAATGGCGGCAACTTTCGACGACAGCCTTGTCCGCCAGGTAGCCGACGCAATCTCGGATGAGGCCCGGGCGATGTACAATGCATCCGTAAAAAAAGACTATCGCAACCGCTTTAGCGGGCTGACGTTCTGGACACCCAATATCAATATCTTTCGCGACCCCCGATGGGGCAGGGGGCAGGAGACCTATGGTGAGGATCCCTACCTGACCGGTCGTATGGGCGTTGCTCTGGTGCGTGGTTTCCAGGGCGACGACCCGCGCTACCTGAAGGTGGCGGCGTGTGCAAAACATTTCGCCGTGCACAGCGGCCCGGAGCGGCTGCGGCATCAGTTCGACGCTGAAGTTTCAAAGCACGATCTCTGGGACACCTACCTTCCGGCTTTCCATGCCCTGGTCGTCGACGCCAAGGTAGAGGCGGTGATGTGCGCTTACAACCGGACCGACGGCGAGGCCTGCTGCGCAAATACCTATCTGCTGGATCAGGTCCTGCGCACCCAATGGGGATTTAAAGGACATGTCGTTTCCGACTGCGATGCGATCGCCGATATCTATAGCGGGCACAAGCTTGTCACGAGCAGAGCCGCCGCCGCCGCACTTGCCGTACAACGAGGTGTCAACCTGAATTGCGGCGACACCTATCTCGCACTGCCCGACGCAGTAAAGCAGGGTCTGATCACCCAGCGCGAGATCGACAGTTCCCTCGCCACACTGCTTCTCACGCGATTCAAACTGGGTCTTTTCGATCCTGCCGGGAGCAACCCCTACGATCGGATACCAGAATCCGTTATCAATAGCCCCGAACACCGCGCCCTGGCCCGGAAAGTGGCGGAGAAATCCATCGTGCTGCTAAAAAACAACGGCGTCCTGCCGCTTTCCCCCGGTCTGAAGCAGTATTTTCTAACCGGCCCCAACGCGACCAGCATCGACATCCTCCTGGGCAACTACTATGGGGTCAACAACCGGTTGGTCTCGATCATGGAAGGTCTCGCATCCCAGGTGCAAGCGGGAAGCCAGCTGACCTACAACCAGGGTGTTCTGCTGGATCGCCCCAACGTGAACCCGATCGACTGGGCATCGGGAAATGCCAAAGGCGCCGACGCAACGATCTATGTTATGGGTATCACCGGCCTGCTGGAAGGCGAAGAAGGCGAGTCGCTGGCATCCCCGACATTCGGCGACCGGCTGGACTACAACCTTCCTGCCGCCCAGATCGACTACCTGCGGAAACTAAAGGCCGGCAATCAACACCCGGTCATTGCCGTCGTCACCGGCGGCAGCCCCATGAACCTCGCCGAAGTCCAGCAAATAGCCGATGCCGTACTGCTGGTATGGTACCCGGGGGAAGAAGGCGGTAACGCAGTGGCGGACGTGTTATTCGGAAAAGTCGCACCGTCAGGGAAACTACCGGTGACCTTCCCCCGCTCCTATGACCAGCTGCCGCCATTTGACAGCTATTCCATGAAGGGCAGAACGTATCGTTTTATGACTACGGACCCCTTGTATCCGTTCGGATTTGGCCTAAGCTATACCAGCTTTTTCTACAGCGGGCTGACCGTTTCGAAACCGAAGATCCGCCGCGGCGAAACCCTGACTGCGGAGGTGACCCTTACAAACACCGGTAAATACGCCTCCGACGAAGTAGCTGAAATGTACCTGACACACGAAAACGCCGGCGATTCGGCCGCCTTATTTGCATTGAAAGGATTTCAGCGTGTATCTTTGGCGCCCGGTGATTCGATCCGCCTGCATTTCACGCTTACCCCGGACCAACTCTCTGTTGTAGACTCGAAAGGCATGAAAGTCGAACTGCCGGGAAAGATCAGGATCAGCATTGCCGGCTCGCTGCCCTCACGACGAAGCGAGGAACTGGGTGCGCCAATGCCGGCAGTAACTGAGATCGAAGTGCTTGGGAAATAAAACAATTATATGAAGCGACCCTATATGATGGAGGAGACCATGCGCTGGTATGGACCCAACGATCCGGTCACCCTTTGGGACATCCGCCAGGCAGGCTGCACCGGCGTAGTCACCGCACTCCATCATATTGCAGTCGGCGAAACCTGGCCACGCGAAGAGGTCGCAAAACGCCGGAGAGAAATTGAAGACGCGGGCATGCGCTGGACCGTCATCGAAAGCCTGCCGGTCCATGAGGACATAAAGAAACAACGGGGCAACTACCAGCAATACATCGGTACCTATCAGCAGAGCCTGAAGAACGTGGCAAAAGAAGGCCTCGAGGTGGTAACCTATAACTTCATGCCGATCCTTGACTGGATGCGGACCGATATCGCCTACGAATTGCCCGATCGCAGCAAGGCACTCCGGTTCGAAAAGCCGGCCTTTGTTGCGTTCGATCTCTTCCTCCTCAAACGACCCGGCGCCGACAAGGACTATACCGCGAAAGAGATCGCAGCCGCCGAACGCCGCCTCGCGTCGATGACGGCGAACGAGAAAGAAACGCTGTTTCGAAATGCATTGCTTGGATTGCCGGGGTCCGAGGAACGATTCACCGAAGCCCAGATCCTTGCTGCCCTCAAGGAGTACCAGGGGATCGACGCTGCGAAATTGAAGCAGCATCTTTTTTATTTCCTCCAACAGATCGTCCCTACCGCAGAAGCGAACGGGCTCAAACTGGCCATCCACCCTGATGACCCGCCTTATCCCATCCTCGGGCTGCCCCGGATCGTTAGCACCGAGCAGGATGCCCGCGAACTCCTGGACTGCTCGCCTTCGCCTGCGAACGGCTTATGTTTCTGTACGGGTTCATATGGCGTCCGGCCGGACAACGACCTTGTCGGCATGGTGAAGCGGCTGGGCGACCACATCCATTTTATTCACCTGCGGAGCACCACAAGAGACGGGGAGGGCAATTTCTTTGAGGCCGATCACCTGGACGGAGATGTCGATATGGTAGCTGTTATCAGAGAACTCCTTAACGTTCAGGACCGCCGGAAGATCTCTCTGCCGATGCGGCCCGACCACGGGCACCAGATGTTGGACGACCTCCGCAAGACAACCTATCCCGGCTACAGCGCCATCGGCCGCCTCCGCGGTCTCGCAGAATTACGGGGGATACAGCATGCGCTGGCATCCGGACTTTAAGTAATATTGTACCATGACAAGATTCCTGACCTGGTGCATGCTTCTCGGCTGCGCTGCATGCCCCGCCTTCGCTCAGATCGTTCGTCCTGATTACGGCGGCCCGCTAAAGCCGGAACAAGCCAATATGGATATCCGGCACTACACGATCGATCTGGCCCTCGATATCCCGGTAAAATCTATCTCCGGCTATTCAACCATCCGCTGCAATCTCGCACAGCCTGCCACCAGCCTCCTGCTTGACCTGATGGATTCCTTCAAAGTAAAAGGGGTGACGGTCAACGGGAAACCCGCCGAATACGCGCACAAAAACCACGAGTTGCGGATCACCGCCGCGCAGCCATGGCCTGCCGGTCCGGTAACCGTCAGGGTGGATTACTCCGGTCATCCGATGATTGCCGTCCGCCCTCCCTGGGACGACGGATTTACCTTTACTACCGATTCCCTGGGTCACCCCTGGGTCGCCGTAACGGCGGAAGGCACCGGCGGAAAGATCTATTTCCCGGCAAAAGATCATCCCTCCGACGAACCCGACGAGGGCGTGGATCTGACTGTGCGGGTGCCGAAAGGCCTGGTAGTCGCAGGCCCTGGTCTCCTGGTGGACGTCAAGACCCACGGCGATCAAAGCGCATATCACTGGAAGACCAACTACCCGATCAACAATTACAGTATTGTCTTTAATGTCGGAGACTATGCGGTAGTGTCCCGCACCTATTCAACGATAAAGGGTAATCAGGTGCCGATGCAGTTTTATGTCCTGAAACCACATGCGGCCATGGCGCCTCACCAACTGGAAATGCTGGAAAGGTTCGCAAGAATAAAGGAGAAATATTTTGGCGAATATCCCTGGGTAAAAGAGAAGATCGGCATCGTGGAAACGCCGCACCTGGGTATGGAACACCAGACCATGAACGCCTATGGCAACAAATTCCGTTACACGCAGGTCGGCGGCCAGGACTATGACTGGCTCATGAACCACGAGTTCGGCCACGAATGGTGGGGCAATAAAGTAACCGCCGGCGACTGGGCCGACTATTGGATCCATGAAGGCATCGGCACATTTGGCGACGATCTCTATACCAGGGATATGGAGGGAGAAGACGCATATGAAAAGCTCTTCCAGCGCTCGATGCCGCGCATTCACAACGACAAACCCCTTGTCCTGGGAAAAGACATCACCGAAGATGCCGCTTATCATCCGGATATCTATCCCAAAGGCGCCTTCTTTATGCATACGTTACGCTATGTGCTTGGCGATAGTGTTTTTTTCCCGGCTTTGTTGCAAGTGGCTACCGACAGCAACCATACGTACACACACCCGACCAGCACCCCGGCAGTCGAACAGATCTTTGACCGCGCCTCCGGCAAAGACCTTTCGCCATTGTTTCATTTGTACCTCTATACGACCGATAAGCTGGAGGTCAATATCCGGCAGACTGACGCCACACATTACCGGGTGAAATTGCTGAATATGGACATGCCACTCCCGCTGGATATCACAACGAATTCCGGCACAAACCGGATGATAGTGGATACAAAAGGCATTACGATCACGAGCACATCCATGCCACTGATCGATACAAAGGACTTTTACCTCAAGAAGGTGATCTATGACTTGTAACCGCAGACTATTATGTTTGACAAACACATCTACCAATCGCGAAGATCGAGACTAAAAGAACAGGTGGGAAAAGGGCTCATCCTCCTGCTGGGAAATGAGGATAGCTCCATGAATTACAAGGATAACCTCTATCCCTTCCGCCAGGACAGCAGCTTTCTGTACTTCTTTGGTATCGACAAGCCCGGGCTGGCTGCGCTCATCGACATCGACAACAATACAGAAGTCATCTTCGGCAACGATCTCACGATGGACGACATCGTCTGGACCGGCGCGCAGCCTCCACTGGCACAGCAGGCCGAAGCTTCGGGCATCACGGATACCCGGCCGGCGGCGGCATTGGCCGCCGAACTGGTCCCCGCACGTGGTGCAGGCCGGACGATCCACTTCCTTCCCCCATTCCGGCCGGAGAACATCCTGAAGCTTAGCGCGTGGCTGGGATTTGCGCCCGGAGCGGTCAAAGGACACGCATCCGTGCCGCTCATAAAAGCCGTTGTCGCGCAACGTTCGATCAAATCGGCCGAAGAAATTGCGCAGATCGAAGAAGCCGTCGACATCACCACGGCGATGCACCTTGCAGCCATCCGCGGGGCGCGCGACGGAATAACAGAAGCCCAGCTGGCGGGAGTGTTGCACGGAATAGCCATCAGCTCCGGCGGAAATCTGTCCTTCCCGACGATTCTTACGGTCAACGGGCAGGTCCTCCACAACCACTATGGCGATACCGTGATGAAAAGCGGCCGGATCGTCATTTGCGATGCCGGTGCAGAGACCAAAATGCATTACGCAGGCGATATGACCCGGACCTTCCCGGTCGCAAAAAAGTTTACCACGCTTCAACGTGAAATGTACGATATCGTCCTGGACGCACAGGAAGCGGCCGTGGCTGCCCTGAAACCGGGCGTACTATTCCGTGATGTCCATGCACTGGCGGCGAAAAGACTCGTAGCCGGACTCAAATCTGCGGGTATCATGAAAGGCGACCCCGCGGAAGCCGTCGCCGCGGGAGCCCATACCATGGTATTCCAATGCGGCCTCGGTCATATGATGGGCCTGGACGTCCATGACATGGAAGACCTCGGGGAGGAATATGTCGGCTACACCGACGACCTAAAAAAAAGCAAAGAATTCGGCTGGAAGTTTCTGCGCCTCGCCCGCGCCCTCGAGCCGGGGTTTGTTGTGACGATCGAGCCGGGGCTCTATTTTATTCCCGAACTGATGGACCGCTGGGGCGCCGAAAAAAAATATGCGGACTTTATCAACTACGGCAAGCTCGAATCGCTACGCGATTTCGGCGGCATCCGCATCGAAGAAGACCTGCTGATCACCTCTTCCGGCAGCCGCCTTCTCGGCAAACCGCTGGCCAAAACCGCCGCAGCGGTCGAAGCGCTTCGCGGATAAGGATTAAGATGCCGAGCCGATTGCCGTAAGGGGGACTGATATCAAGGATGAACCATGAATCGCGATTATCCTCAAATTTAGGTTTTTACCGTAGATTTGATAAAACGTTGTAATGAACAACACCAGCTTACGTCTAACCTTCTATCTAAACTGCTGCCTGGTCCTGTTGACAGTCTTCCCGTCACACGCACAGCAGCCGCCGCCAGCAACGTCAACACCACCTGCATCGGCCGCAGCTTCAGCCGTACCCGCGCCAACAAAACAGTCACCGCCTTTTTGGGAGGAGATAGCGGAATTCCGGCACCAGGACAGCCTTCATCACCCGCCCACCGGAGCGATCCTTTTTGTAGGAAGTTCGTCTTTTCGAAAATGGACAAACGTCGGAAGTTATTTCCCGGGCTATACGATCATCAACCGGGGGTTTGGCGGCTCGAGCCTTCCCGATCTAATCCGATACGCAAAGGAGATCATTTACCCGTACCATCCGAAACAGATCGTTATTTATTGTGGAGATAATGATCTGGCCAATAGCGATTCGGTGACGGCGACGATGGTTTACAACCGGTTTGTAAAGCTATATGACCTGATCCGCAGCCACCTGGGTGAAGTGGATATTGTTTATATTTCGATCAAACCCAGCCCGAGCCGCCAGAAATTGATGGCCCGGATGGAGGAAGCAAACGACCTGATACGGGATTTCATGGCTAAATACAGCCACGCTACCTTTGTGGATGTTTATCATCCGATGCTGAAGCCAACCGGCCAGCCGGCAGACAGTTTGTTCCTGGATGACAAACTGCATATGAACGAAAAAGGATATCGGATCTGGCAGCAAATCTTGTTGCCATATCTCGACAAGTGATAGAAAATTGATCTGGATAATTGGTGGATAACTATGACGCTAAATCGCACACAACCAATATTAGTGGATTGTTAGCCGACATTAAGGAATTGTGATTTTTGGTTGCGTGGGAAACTGGTTCGGTATATACAATGAACTTTGAACTGTATGTTGCGAGAAACTACGTTTC
>DATJWK010000019.1:0-3386 GCA_035501395.1 Puia sp. | reverse complement strand
CTTACTGGCTTCGGACATCCTGATACCAAACGTATCCGGCACGTCAAAGCCGAGGGGCTGGCGGGGAAAGGCTTCGAGATACCTGACGCCGGCACTGTCGGCTTTTTCGATTGCCCTGGCGAAGGAGACGAAGTGGAAGGTCCAGAGCTGGATCCCGATTTTCCAGTCTTTTGGGGAGTAAGCGGCAGGTGATGCGACGGGCGATGCAGCGGAACACGACGTGGATGCGTCCTTAGTAATTGATGACCGGGCATCGGATCTTGCAACAGCCGGGGCGACCGGGGAGACCGGCGGCAGCATGGCAAGACTGATCAGGCAGCAGGTAGTGAAGTGTCTCATGATTCGTTTTTAATATCAGACTGAAAATTAGCGAATTCTTGAACATGGATGTGAATTGAAGTGTTTAATTCGTTAATTTAGTTTGACAATCATTGTTCAACATCAACTTCGGGTCACATTAAAAAAACCAAAATTCAACGTATGAGAAAATTGTTATGCTTTCTCAGCTGCGTGTTCTTGCTTATCGGAGGAGCAGCGGCGCAAAATCGCATTGTGACAGGTAAGGTCACAGATGCCGCCGGTAGTCCCATACCTTCCGCCAGCGTGGTGGTGAAGGGCACCAGACGCGGGACGAATACGGCTCCGGATGGAAGTTTCAAATTGAATGTTCCGCCAACCGCGAAAACCCTCGTCGTTTCTTCCATCGGCTTTGCTCCCCTGGAGGTTTCCATAGACGGGGTCAACGATGTTACGGCTCAACTGGTCGCTGCTACCCATACGGATCTGCAGGATGTTGTGGTCGTAGGATATGGTACCCAAAGGAAGCGCGATCTGACGGGCGCCATTTACAAATTAAAAGACTCCACGCTAAGCGATGTGCCTCTTCAGGGGCCGGATCAGGCGCTGCGGGGAAAGGTTCCCGGGGTGCAGGTAACGCAATCTTCGGGTACTCCGGGCTCGAGCATCAATGTGATCATCCGGGGCTCCGGTACGATAACGACCAGCAATCAGCCACTGTATGTCGTTGACGGGATCATCCTGAATACCGGCAGCTACGCGCAGATCGGCGTGGGCGACCAGGTGCTGAATGCGTTGTCGGAGATCAATCCAAACGATATCGAATCATATGAAGTGCTGAAAGACGCGGCGGCGGCGGCTATTTATGGTTCTCGCGGCGCCAATGGCGTGGTGCTGATCACCACAAAGCATGGCGCCAATCAGAAGACAAGGATCAATCTCGATGCATCGCTGGGTTCCAATTCGCCGTGGAAAAAGGAGCCGACCCTGACCGGACCGCAATATATCGCGCTGGTCCAGGAGGAGCTGCTGAATGGTTTCGGCCTCACACCTTCTCAATTCCCGCTGGTGGGGATCCAGAATCTCAGCAACGCGCCGGATACCTATCCGACAACGAACTGGCAGGACCTGATCTTTCATAAAGCGCCGATTTTTAATTACCAGTTGTCGGCCGCCGGCGGGGATGCGAAGACGAAGTTCTATTTGTCCGCGAACTATACCGGAACGGACGGCATCCAGATCGGGACAGACTATCACCGCTATGGCGCGCGCTTGAACGTCGACCACACGGTATCGAGCAAGTTCAAAGTTTCCGGCGAACTGGGGGTAAGCAGAAGCATCCAGAACCGGACGGATAATGATAACGATATTTATGGCGTCCTGAGTACCGCCGTGCTGATGCCGACCTATTTCAAGCCGTACAACGCGGATGGCACCTATGCTTATGATGCGAACCTGGGTATTATCGAAAATCCCATTGCGGCGGCCAAGCTACGATTCAACCAGGCCAAGACCAACCGGGTCGTCGGTGACCTTGCGGCCGAATACTTCATTCTGCCTTCGTTGTCATTGCGCGTGCAGGGAAGCGTGGATTACGTCGGGTTCAATGAGTTCCAGTTCCTGCCCAGCAATACACTGGAGGGTGCCACCGGACCAAACGGGATCGGCCGTCAGGGCTATTCATCGGACCTGAATCTGTTGAACGAGAACGTGCTGACGTGGAAACAAAGTTTTGGTGACCACAATATCACGGCAACGGCGGTTGCGTCTTTCCAGACGGATAACTTCCAATCTATCTTCGGGGAAGGACATAATTTCCCCGGGAACGGCATCCAGGAGCTGTCCGCTGCTTCGACACCGGTGACCCTCACTTCCAGTCAAAACGCGCTGGGACAGATCGGTTATCTGGCCCGCGTGAACTATGACTTCAAAGGCCGGTACCTGCTGAGCGCCAGTATCAGAAGGGACGGGTCCTCGGCGTTGGGTTCCGATTTCCAATACGGTACTTTCCCTGCGGTATCCGCCGGCTGGCGAATCTCGGATGAGGATTGGTTCAAGGGCGTTCCAAAAGTCAGCAATCTGAAACTGCGGGGCAGCTATGGCAAACTCGGAAATACGAACGGGTTAAACCCCTATGCGTCGAAGGCGCTGGTCGGAGTTGGCGCCAACTACGTCCTCAACGGAAATGCCAATACGCCGGGTCTTGCACCGTCGCAGATCGGTAATGATTCGCTGCGCTGGGAGAGCCTGACACAAGGCGATGTGGGATTGGAGGTCGGCTTGTTCAAGGAAAGGCTGCAGTTCACCGTAGACTATTATAATAAGGCCACCAAGGACCTCCTGCTTGCGCGACCGCTTGTCGGCAGCTCGGGATTCACGGCCGTCAACCAGAATATCGGGGAGATTTCGAATACCGGTTGGGAGTTCTCGATAACGGCTACGGAGTTTTCTACCAGGGATTTCGTTTGGACAACGAGCTTCAATATCTCCTTTAACAAGAATATCGTCAAGAAGATCTCGGGTTCGCCCTTCCCATCGGGCTTTGCAAGCTGGACGCAGGAAGGGTATGCGCTCGGATCGTTTTACGGCTACAAAGCGATCGGCATATTCAATTCGGCTGCCGATGTCGCAAAATCGCCCACGCAGTTCCAGGGTACCGCTCCGGGCGATATCAAATTTGCCGATCTCAATCATGACGGCGCCATCAATTCATCCGACCAAATGGTCATTGGAAATGCCAACCCGAAATACTATGGCGGTCTGACCAACACATTCTCTTACAAGGGCTTCGATCTGACGGTTTTCTTCCAGTTCAACGAGGGGAATAAGATCTTCAACGAGAACCGCGTATTTGCAGAGGGTATGAACAGCCTGTTCGGCCAGTATGCCACGACCTTAAAGCGGTGGGAGCCCACAGACACCAATACGAATATGCCGCGGGCTGTCTTCGGCGATCCGAACGGCAATGCGGCGTTGAATTCCACGCGGTTCCTGGAAGACGGCTCTTTTATCCGGCTGAAGAATTTGATCTTCGCCTACAACCTGCCTGCGTCGATCGCGTCGAAGGCCCGGTTGAGGTCATTAAAAGT
>DATJWK010000018.1:0-7043 GCA_035501395.1 Puia sp. | reverse complement strand
GATCATCGAATATGAAATGACCTGGACAAAATAGAAGAAGAGGAAGCGGCTCCCCTGCCAGACGGAGACCTGCGCTCCTCCATGACCGGTGAAAAAGCCGAATGCCAGCACGGTCAGCAAAACGACCAGGGTACTGAGTATGGACAACAGGATTACCCCAACCAATTTAACCTGGATGAATGCACTGCGGCTCCAGCCATCGATGATATTTTGCCGGTGGGTTCTGAAGCTGAATTCGTTTGTCGTCAGTGTAATGATCAGGATGGCCTGCATGATAAACAGCATCGCTGACGTATAGCAGATGGTGTGCCAACCATTAGGGAAACCGAACGGGTTGGGGATGGCCCCGCCGCCTCCTTTCCCGTTCGACGTGACTATACCGACGATACCATATACCGCATAGTTCACACCCGGAATGGCCGCGACCACGATTGCCAGCAGGATCCAGAATGTCCGGTAGTTCTTCAGCTTCATCCATTCGATTCTCAAGAGGTTCAACATGACGTCGCGTTTTTGCGGTTATTGCTTCGGTGCGCTCGTGATCTCCATGAATTTCGACTCAAGGCTACGTTTGCGCAGCTGCAGATGGTTTAACACAATCCCTTTTTCAAAACAAAACCGGTTGACTTCCGCCATATCAGGCGTCTTACCCGGCTCGAAGAAAACCTGTATCAGCCCTTCATTGGGTCTGACCTGTCTGACGCCCGGCCAGCCCGCGAGTATTTCCGGCAACTGTCGCGACAAATCATCCGCCGCGCCCAGCTCCACGATATCCTCGCTCCTCAATACCTCCCGGACATCTCCGGCCATAAGCAACTGGCCCCGTTGCAGGATCGCCACATGGGTACAAACCTTTTCCACCTCGTCGAGCAGGTGGCTGGCCAGAACGATCGTCTTTCCCTCCCGGGCCAGGTGGCGGATCGTCTCCCGCGTTTCGGCGATGCCCACCGGGTCCAGGCCATTGGTCGGCTCATCAAAAACAAGCACGGAAGGATTGCCCAGCATACAGGAGGCTATGGCCAGCCGCTGTTTCATCCCCAGCGAATACGTGCTGAATTTGGAATCCTTACGCTCCGTCAATTTTACCATCTCCAGCACCCGTGGGATATCATCGGCACCATGGCCTTTGATCGCAGCGGCGATCCGCAGATTTCGTTCCCCGGAGAGATAATGATAGAAATTTGGCGTCTCCAGCAAGGTCCCTATCTTGCGGCGTTGTTTTTCCGAAGGCGGCTCACCAAACCAGGAATAGGTTCCCGCAGTTGGTTTAAGGACGTCCATGACAACGCCCAGAAGCGTTGTTTTACCGCTCCCGTTGGGTCCAAGGACGCCAAACACCGATCCCGGCGGCACTTCGAAGGACACCGCGTTGAGTGCCCTGATCCTGCCATAGAATTTGGTCACGGACCGAATGGAAAGTATACTGCTCACGGTAAAGGTTTATCTTATGACAAGATAAAGAATAATCAGGAGATTCCGCCGGCCGCATCTTCATGCGGTTGATGATACAGGGAAGAAAAGTCACCCAACACCGACAACCCCCGCTTATCAAATACGAGTCTCGACAACCGTAAGCCCGCGATGTCTGCCGGCAATACTTTTCGCGTGAATGGATTCAAGGTTCCACCGGGGCCGCCTGCCGGCGCCGCGGGATCGTATTGGTATTCCGGGTCGCATAACGTTCCCCGCGGATACATGATCCCCGGCTGTCCTTTCCCGCGGATATCCAGGTCCTTTGGATGGTCCAGCCCCAGCGTGTGACCATACTCGTGTGCGGCGGTCGTCGAATGATTCAATAAATTGCCGAGTTTGAAATACCCGGTATTGCAACCCAATCCATCGACGGAAGAAATATCGTGTTGCGAAAATTCTTCGATCCGAAAGAAATTCAGGCGGGGATCGGTGTTGTGCCAGACCGCTGCCGGACGCAAATCGGGATTGCAGATCCCTTCGATCTCGAACCGGACCTCATGCCACTCGCCGCGGATCTTTACCGATCCTTTCGGCGCATTCCATGCCGCAGCGATGTCATCCGCGATCTGTGCGGCTAATTGGCTGCTCGCCGACCCTCCATAAAAACAAAGGATCGATCGGATGGTAAGCCGGTGCGAAAAAATATTCAGTTCTGCCTCGCCCATGTGGGATCAATGTACAAGTGCTGCCAATTTGTTTTCCAGGTCCGGACCCCTGAGTCCTTTTGCCACGATCTTTCCATCCTTGTCCAACAGAAAGTTCATCGGGATGCCTTCCACCCCATATTGCACCGCGGCCTGATTCTTCCATCCCCCCAGGTCTGAAACCTGCGTCCAGGGCAGGTCATCCTGCCGGATGGCCGCCAGCCATTTATCCTTTTTGTCGTCCAGCGAGACGCCCAAAACCGTAAACCCCTTGGCATGGAATTTCCGATAGGTCTTTAAAACGTTGGGGTTCTCCATCCGGCAGGGCCCGCACCAGCTGGCCCAAAAGTCGATCAACACGTACTGGCCACGGAAAGAAGACAGCGCCACCGGCCTTCCCTTTATATCGACCTGGGTAAATTCGGGGGCCGGCCGGCCAATGCCGGTGAGCAAGGCCGCATCCAAAATCTTCTTCAGTTCTTTTCCAAGATAGGAAGATTGAATGGCCGGCGAGAGTCCCGCATATATCTGTTGCAACGTATCGGCATTCGGATTATAGCTGAATTCGCTCAGCACTTCTTCAACGGCTACGTATGACGCCGGGTGCGCGGTCGCATATTGCCGGGTAAATTCCTTCTGCCGGTCCTGCATTTCTTTCGCGGCGGTCATGAGGCTGTCGATCTTCACCTTGTTCTTCTTCGCATTCGCTGCCGCGTATTCCCGGTTCCACGTATTCCAGTCAAGATGTTCCATTTCCTTTTCAAGGAATTTTTCGTATTCAGCCTGAACGGGCGCCCCGGTAAACGATATCGATCCCAGGGAGTCCTTCTTTCCGGTCGCCACGATCTCTCCGGACTGAAGAAAGAAACCCATGCTATTGAGGTTGTCGCCTTTGACCGTTCTAAACGCCAGGTGACAGAACTCCGTTTCTTCGACCTTTCCCGAAAGCTCGAAATGACCATGCCTGATCGCAGCGGAGTCGGTCGGCCCGTCGGCCGGATGGTATAGAAAAACCCAGCCGCTTTCGAGCCCGGCAATATCGCCGCGCAGCGTATAGGCGGACGGGGTCCGCAATAGCCCCAGCGCCAAGATGGTCCCGCCGATAAACGGTAAATACTTCATATCAATTCCGGATAGGTTTTCCGCCCTTTATGACGCTTTGGATGCGCTCCAGTGTTTTCTTCTCGCCGCATAGGCTTAGGAATGCTTCCCGTTCGAGATCCAGCAGGTATTGTTCGCTGACCAGGGTAGGCTCGGTCAGATCCCCGCCGCATATCACATAGGCCAACTTTTTGGCGACGACGACGTCGTGGTCTGTTGCATAGTTGCCACGCCACATGGCATGGATGCCGGAATAAAGCGCGCCGAGCACCGACCGGCCAAACACCTTAACGTCTTTTCGCGGTACCGGTGTGGTATACCCGTCATGGTACATCTCGAGGACCGAAGCCTTGGCTTCGGCGATGCGCCGTCCCTGATTTATGCTCACGATATCGTGACCTTTCCGCAGTATACCCAGGTCGAATGCTTCATACGCGGACGTGGAGACTTTTGCGGTCGCGAGCGTAAAGAACCGTTCCTTTAGCGTGACGGTCTCCGGCTCGTCCGGATGCATCTCATCCGATGCCCGCAACGCGAATTCCTTCGTGCCACCGCCGCCGGGGATCAAACCAACTCCCATCTCCACCAGGCCGATATAAGACTCCGCGGCCGGAACCACCCGGTCCGCGTGCAGGGATAACTCACAGGAGCCGCCTAATGTCATTCCGTGAGGCGCGACGACTACCGGAACGGCCGAAAAACGGGCCCGGGTCGTGGTGACCTGGAATTGCCGGACAGCCATTTCCAGCTCATCGAAATCCTGTTCGATGGCTAACATAAGGATCAGCCCCACATTGGCGCCAAGGCTGAAGTTAGCGCCTTCATTGGCGATCACCAGTCCTTTATATTTTTCTTCCGCTATCCCGATCCCGCGCTGGATACCTTCCACTACTTCGCCGCCGATCGTTCCCATTTTTGTGTTCCATTCCAGCCCCAATACCTCATCCCCCAAGTTATAAAGATGGCAGGCGCTGTTCTTCCAAACCGTCTGACCCTCAAAATTTTTCATGACCAGGAAGGCTTCCCCACCCGGAAGCGGCCGATAGCCGCGGCTTGCCGCATCGTAGCAGAGGCGTTTGCCGTTTTCGATCTTATAGAAATTGCGGATACCCGACGCCAGCATTTCCTCCACCCACGGCGCGACGGTGAATCCCGCCGCCTTCATTTGCGGCAGCACTTTATCGACGCCAAATACGTCCCAGGTTTCAAACGCGCCGATCTCCCAGCCGAATCCCGCCATCATCGCATCATCCACCCGGTATAGTTCGTCGGAGATCTCCGGTATCCGGTGGGAAATATAAGAGAACAGTCCATAGTGGAACAGCCGGATGAATTCGCCCGCCTTGTCGGTTGCGGCAAACAGGAGTTTCAATCGTGTCTTCAGGTCGTCCACGGGTTTCGCCGCTTCCACGGAAGCGAATTTTGGTTTTTGCCTCGGTCCGTACTCCAGCGTCTTCAGATTGAGCGTGAGGATCTCTTTCTCGCCGCCGGCGCCTTTCGTCTTCTTAAAGAAGCCCTGCCCGGTCTTGTCACCCAGCCATTTATTCTCTACCACCTTCTCCAGCCACTTCGGGATCCCGAACGCGGCCCGCTGCTCATCGTTCGGACAATTCGCGGCCACACCCTGCGCGACCTTTACCAGCGTATCGATACCCACCACATCCGCCGTGCGAAAAGTCGCCGACCTGGGTCTGCCGATCAGCGGCCCTGTCAGCGCTTCTACTTCATCGATCGTCATATCCAGTTTGTCGAGCAACCCGAATATCGCCATGATGCCGTAGACACCGATGCGGTTGGCGATGAATGCGGGCGTGTCCTTGCAAAGTACCGTCGTCTTTCCCAGGTACAGGTCGCCGTAATGAAGCAGGAATTCCGTTACCTCCGGGTCCGTGGCCGGAGTGGGAATGATCTCCAGCAGCCGCAGATAGCGCGGCGGATTGAAAAAATGGGTCCCGCAAAAATGCTTTTTAAAATCGCCGGTGCGGCCTTCGGCCATCATGTGGATCGGAATACCCGACGTATTGGACGTGATCAAGGTTCCCGGCCGGCGGTATTTTTCCACTTCGGAAAAAATCTGCTGTTTGATATCCAACCGCTCCACGACGACTTCGATGATCCAGTCACAGCCGGAAATATCCTTCATATTATCGGTAAAATTCCCCGTGGTGATCCGGGCGGGAACATCCTTTGTATAGATCGGAGACGGATTGCTTTTGATCGCCGAAGCCAACGCTTCATTGACGATCCGGTTGCGTACCGCCGGATGTTCGAGGCTAAGGTTTTTGGCCGCCTCTGCCGGGCTCAGCTCCTTCGGCGCGATATCCAGCAAAAGGGTCGGGATACCGATGCCGGCAAAATGACAAGCAATCCTGGAACCCATAACTCCGCTTCCCAATACGGCCACTTTTTTTATGATGCGGTTCATGCCATGCGATTAGTTAGTTAAACAACTATTTAAGGCTAAGGTACCAAAAAAATCATTACCGCCCTCACGTGAAGGAGTGATCCTTACCGATAGATAACAATAAGATGATTTAATTCGGGAGCGGCTGTCTTTACTACAGGATCTTGCTGAGGCGATCGATCTCGTAGTTGTCGGCCTTATCGAGCAGGGCGTTCCGCTGTTTGATCTGCTCTTCCATGAGGAGGCGCGGATAGCTGTCTGCCGTAATGTAGCTGACCGTAAGGTAAACGCCCTTTTCGATGATCAGCTTGTTGCCGCAGATATCCGTCATGTGGATCTTATCCCTGTCGTAGTAGGAGGCCGGACATTCATATTTGCCGCGGATGGAATTGAAAAGAATGCTATTGGTCTTTTCCGTGAAGGAAAGGAAGCTTAATTGAGAATAGTAAAAGAAGCTGTTGATAAAGTGGAACTGGATCAACGCTTTTTGCCGAAGGAGTTTGGTACGATAAAACAATATTTTGTGATCCTTGAAATCGTTGATGTCTTTTACCTGGAAAGAAGGCATCCCGATCTTCCAGATGACCCGGCGGGGGGTAGCGCCGAATTGAATGTCATGCGGCGCAATAAGCGTTTTGGTCAGATATGGATCATATTGGTCCTGCGATAATACCTGATGGGCAAAATCCAGGTAATACTGGTTGA
The DNA here is from genome assembly GCA_035501395.1 of Puia sp. Taxonomy (GTDB): domain Bacteria; phylum Bacteroidota; class Bacteroidia; order Chitinophagales; family Chitinophagaceae; genus Puia. The sequence goes on along the minus strand of DATJWK010000018.1, from coordinate 716 downwards.
TAAAGCTGCGGTAGAAACTTTCCCTCTCCTGGTAGAACGAACTGTAGCGGCTGTATTGCAGGATGCGGTATCCGTAAGCTTGTTTCATGACGGTATAAGATATTAGATTCTGACTCAGTCTCTTTTGATCATTAACTAAACGCCGATAACCTGAAATAAGTATCCGGAAGAAGGATTTATGTATTAGGTCTTATGTAACTCATTGATTAACTGACACCTGAGCCCGACGGAATTTTTTCTCCCGGCTGCACGAAATGGAGCCGGCCACCAGGGTCTTCTGCCATGAGGATCATACCGTTGCTTTCAATTCCCCGCATTTTCCGCGGCGCCAGGTTGACAACCACTACGACTTGCCGCCCTTTGATCTCGTCCGGTTTAAAGTGCTGGGCGATACCCGAGACGATCGTCCGCTGCTCATTTCCAAGATCTACGCTCAGTTTCAACAACTTATCAGCCTTTTCCACTTTTTCCGCGGCCAGGATCGTCCCCACCCGCAAATCGAGTTTTGCAAAATCGTCAAACAGGATCTCCGGTTTGACCGGGGAAATGGCCTTCCCGCCCGCTGCGCCCGGCCCGTCCGCACCTCCCGCGGCTGACCCGGCCGCCCCGGCTGCATTTTCAACCGCCCGCCGCGCGGATGCCGTCCGCAACTTCTCCAGCTGGGCGTTGACCTCACCGTCTTCAATTTGCCGGAACAACAGTTCCGGCGCCCGCAG
>DATJWK010000017.1:0-34300 GCA_035501395.1 Puia sp. | reverse complement strand
CGTTATTTTGCGGCGCAGCGTATTATGGGCGTATTACACCTGCTGGGCGCCGTACTGCTATTTTTTGCGACAAAGATCACCGACAACGGAGCTTTTTATTGGATCATCCTTTTGTATTCCCTGTTATATATGCCGACCATCGCGCTGTCAAACAGCGTTGCCTTCTCCCAGATGACAGATCCGGGAAAGCAATTCCCCTGGATCCGGGTTTTCGGCACGCTAGGCTGGATCGTGGCCGGGTTGCTCGTAGGAAATCTCGGTTGGGAAAAATCGTTCAATACATTTTATCTGGCCGCCGGCGCTTCCGCCCTGCTTGGGCTGGCGAGCTTTGCATTGCCAAATACGCCCCCTAAGGGTAAAACGACCTCAGCCTCCGCTGCACTGGGGACGGAGGCTTTTGTATTGTTCAAGAGCAGGCCGTACCTGATCTTCTTTATCGCAGCTATTTTGGTTTGCATTCCGCTGTCTTTTTATTATGGATTTTGCAACCCGTTCCTCAACGAGCTGGGTATGACGAATGCGGCGGGCAAAATGATCATGGGGCAGATATCCGAAGGCCTTTTTATCATGGCAATCCCGTTCCTGTTCAACCGGATCGGAGTGAAAAACATGCTGCTGATGGGAATGACTGCCTGGATCCTCCGTTATATCTGTTTTGCTTACGGCGGATTAGGGGCGAACGCGTGGATGTTGTATGCGGGGATCATTTTGCACGGTGTTTGTTATGACTTCTTTTTTGTGACGGGCTACATGTACACGGAGAAAAAGGCGGGAGAACGGATCAAGAATGCGGCACAGGGTCTCTTCACGATGGCGACTTACGGCGTGGGGATGTTCATCGGGACCTGGTTCTCGGGCTTGATCGTGGACTCGTACGCGACCCCCGGGGCAGCGATACCGCATGATTGGAAGGGCATCTGGTTAGTTCCGGCATACATCGCGGCGGGAGTACTGCTTTATTTTATTGTTTTCTTCCGGGAGAAAAAACAAGTAGCTGTTAACGCTTAAAAAAAGTTCCTATATGGTAAAGATTGCTATGTTGGGATCGGGCTTTATCGCCCGTTTCTATGCCGATTCCATCCTCGGTCAACGTAACCGGGATAAGATCGTAGCCGTGTATTCGCGCCGGAAAGAGAGCGCGGAGAAGTTCGCGCGGGACTATCATTGTTCGTTTGCCGCGGAAGATATGGAGGCGGTTATCTCCCGGCCGGACGTGGACATGGTCTGTATCGCGCTTCCGAATAACCTCCATGAGATCGCGGTGTTATTGTCGTGCAAGTATAACAAGGCGGTGATTACGACAAAGCCGCTGGGGCGCAATGCGACGGAAGCGCGGCGGATGCTGGAGGCGGTGGAGGATGCGGGCGTTTACAGCGCCTACCTCGAGGACCTTGTCTACACGCCGAAATTTATCAAGGCACATGAAAGCGTCAAGGGAGGCGCGCTGGGGCGCATCTTATGGGCAAAGTCCCGGGAGACACATCCGGGGCCGCACAGCGACTGGTTCTGGGACAAGGAGCAGGCAGGCGGCGGCTGTATCCTCGACCTCGGGTGCCATTGTGTCGAGATCGCACGTTCCTTTATCGGCAAGGATATCCGGCCGGTGGAGGTGATGTGCTGGGCGGATACGCAGGTCAAGCCGATCGATGCGGAGGATCATGCGATCGGGCTGGTCAAATACGAAAATGGCTCCATCGGACAGTTTGAAGTCAGCTGGACGTTCCGCGGCGGGATGGACCTCCGCGATGAAGTGATGGGGACGGAGGGGACGATCTGGATCAACAGCTGTTTGCGTACGGGTCTGGAGATGTTTACCACCGGGAAGGGCGCCGATTATGTCGCGGAAAAGGCGGAGAGCACCAGCGGCTGGCTTTTCCCGATGGGTGACGAGATCAACGACTTCGGCTACAACCATATGTTCACGGATGTCTTCAATTCCTTTGAGAGCGGGAAAGCGCCGAAAGAGACCTTTTATGACGGGTACGTCGTCAACGCGATCCTGGATTCGGCCTACCGGTCGGCAAAGACAAAGCTGTGGGAGCCGGTTAATCTGGATATCTGGCGCGGGAAGACCGGGGTAACAAAAGACAGTCATCTGACGGAGTATGATGCGGATCACTACCTGATCAAGGAGGAAGTGACCCATTTTGGCGCAAAGAAGGTCATCCTGAAGAACAAGAAGGATGGTAAGATCATCGAGCAGGTTTTGGGTTAGGCTTGCCCGGATCGCCCTGGGCGCCGCCATGTTGGCGGCTCTTTGGTTTGCGCTGACGCGTGATATCCGGTATTCGCGGGAGTATATGGGTGATCTGCGCAACCGGGTCGTGGGGGCGCGGCTTATCGACGATGGGTATTCGCCCTACTTTTATAAATATGCTCCCGGCGATCCGGTGCGGTACTACGACCCGCAGGCCTTCGATCCCTATTTTGTTTCCATTTGCACGTCCACGCCTTTTCTGCACCGGCTGCTGATCCCGCTGGCACGTCTGCCGTTCGCCACGATCATGCGGGTATGGGCAGTGGTACTGTACCTGCTTTATTTCGGGATGACGGCGTATGCATTTTCGCTTGCCCGCGCGCCGAAGGCGCGCGTGGGAGTAGCCGTAACCGCGGTATTGTTGCTCCTTACAAACGCCTGGGAATTGCACACCAGGTATGGGCAGACCTATTTGCTGGTCCCGGCGCTGGCGATGTTGTTCACGGCCATCATCCGAAAGCCTTGTTTCCGCGGACAGGGTCCGTTGAGCGGACTGGTTGCGGTATTGCTCGTGCTGGTAAGGCCGAATGCGGTATTATTTCTCTTGCCTTTTGGGTGGTGGGCCATGTACGAACGGCGTCGACCCTGGAAAATCGCATTCCTTGTTCCGGCGATCGTCGCACTGGCATGGGTGCTGCTCGTTCCGCGGGAGAGGCGGTTGTGGAGCGACTATCGGGTCATGCTGAGCCAGCAGGTGAAAATCCACCAGGGCCTTGGACCGAAAAGACGCCCGGCCTGGACCGATCCGGGTATCGGCGACTGGGAAGGAGTGAATATGGATACGGTTCGTGCGCGCATCGGGCGCGACCCGGTACATATCTATTCGGAAAACGGGAATGTGTTCGTGTTATATCAAAAGATCGCCGGGCGGCGGATGCCGCTTGGGGTGCTGGGCGGTCTCGGACTATTTTCGATCGCGGCGGTGCTGGGAATACTGGTGCGGCAGCGGCGACCGGCCTTTGCCAGGGCTAACGCCTCCGCTGAAGCTACGGCGCTCAAGACGGCGCTCAAGACGGCAGGCGACGCGGAATGCAGGAACACAGACCCCACCCGGCTCGCGGTCCTTGGTTTTTGCCTGTATATGATCTCGGACCTTTTCTCGCCGATCTACCGGCATGCTTACTATGGCGTCCAGTGGTTCATGCCGCTGCTGCTGGCGGCGGCGATGTATGACGGACAGCAACGACGGGTCTACCTCGGCCTGCTTGTCTGCCTGCTGCTGAATATCGTGCACCTTCCTTTTATCCCTATGGCCAATACGATCGGAGAATATGGGTTTCTTATCGGGTTGCTGGCGATTGGTTTTGCACATCGGGTGGAAAACCAAAACCGGAAAATTTAATCAGCCATGTTATTTTTGAGTTAGTTCTTGACGACGCTGCTTTGGTTCGGGCGGTAGCCGACCATCGGCTGCCGGTTCGATTAAAAGGGGAACCATGTGCAATTCATGGGCTGACGGGCAACTGTAAGTAACCCCAATCTCCGTTACGAGCCAGGATACCTGCCACAGCAGTCAGTTATTGTTTGGAGCCTCCCCGAATGGGATCCAATCGAATTCCTCGCGGAATTTTATCGGAAAAACCAAGACGACCCCGTTTGCACTTGCGACCCTAAAGGTCCGGGTGCAGACGTATCTCCGTACACAACGCGAAATGGCGCGTAAGGGCCCGGTATTGCCCGAACGCGGAACCGACTGAAAACAATTCCGCCTCATGTGACGGCAAAGAAAATAAAGATATGGAGAACGAAATTTTATTGCAGGAGAACAAGGATCGTTTTGTCATCCTTCCGATCAACTACCCCCGGGTCTGGGAGATGTACAAGAAGCATGAGGCCAGCTTCTGGACGGCGGAAGAGATCGATCTCGGCGGGGATCTGGCGTACTGGAACAAGCTCAACGCGGGCGAGCGGCATTTCATCTCGCATATCCTCGCCTTTTTCGCGGCAAGCGACGGGATCGTAAATGAGAACCTCGCGGTCAATTTCATGAGCGAAGTGCAGTTGCCGGAGGCCCGGTGTTTTTATGGTTTCCAGATCATGATGGAGAATATCCATTCGGAGACCTATGCCTTGCTCATCGACACGTATATCAAAGATCCGCAGGAGAAACACCGGCTGTTCCACGCCATCGACACGGTTCCGGCGGTGAAGAAGAAGGCGGAGTGGGCGCTTCGATGGATCAGTAACGGATCTTTTGCGGAGCGGCTGGTCGCATTTGCAGCAGTGGAGGGCATCTTCTTCAGCGGGAGTTTTTGCTCGATCTTCTGGTTGAAGAAGCGGGGACTGATGCCCGGGCTGACATTCAGTAATGAGCTGATCAGCCGGGATGAGGGGCTGCACTGCGAATTCGCCTGCCTGCTGTACTCGATGCTGGCGCAGAAGTTACCCGCCGGACGGGTTCGGCAGATCATCACGGATGCCGTAACGATCGAAAAAGAGTTTATAACAGAGGCGCTTCCGGTAGATCTGATCGGAATGAATGCGCGGCTGATGCAACAGTATATCGAGTTTGTCGCGGACCGATGGCTAGGCGAGCTGGGTTATGAAAAATTTTACCATGCTTCCAACCCGTTCGACTTTATGGAGATGATTTCCTTGCAAGGGAAAACAAATTTCTTCGAGAAACGGGTGGGGGATTATCAAAAGTCGGGTGTGATCGGCGGCGGCACCGCGCAGGCCTTTAGTTTGGAGGAAGATTTCTAATACGCGCATCGCGCTAAAAATATAAACTCATGTTTGTAATCAAACGAAACGGAAAGCACGAATCGGTCAAATTTGACAAGATCACCGCGCGGATCGAAAAACTCTGTTATGGCCTTGACCGCCGGTTTGTCAATTCGATCGATGTCGCGAAAAAGGTTATCGAAGGATTGTATGACGGCGTGTCGACTACCGAACTGGACAACCTCGCCGCGGAGACCGCGGCATCGCTGACGGTAAAACATCCGGACTATGCTTTGCTGGCGAGCCGGATCGCGGTTAGCAATCTGCACAAAAACACGACGAAAAGCTTTTCGCGTACGATGGAATTGCTTTACGATGCGCGGGACGCCAAGACCGGCAAAGCGGTCCCCCTGCTCTCCGATGAGATCTGGGCCGTGATCCGGGAAAACGCCGAACTGCTGGATTCGACGATCATCTATGACCGAGATTATGGCTTTGATTACTTTGGCTTTAAAACACTCGAAAAGTCTTATCTCCTGAAGGTCGACGGCAAAGTGGCGGAACGGCCGCAGCATATGTATATGCGGGTGGCGGTAGGAATTCACGGCGAGGATATCGAGAGCGCCATCCGGACCTATCACCTGATGAGCGAGCGGTGGTTCACGCACGCCACCCCGACCCTGTTCAATGCCGGTACGCCAAAGCCGCAGATGAGCAGTTGTTTTTTGCTCGCTATGAAGGACGACAGCATTGACGGCATCTACGATACGCTCAAGCAGACCGCGAAGATCTCCCAGTCCGCGGGCGGGATCGGGTTGTCTATCCACAATATCCGGGCGACCGGCTCTTATATCGGCGGTACGAACGGGACAAGCAATGGGATCATCCCGATGTTGCGGGTCTTCAATGACACCGCGCGCTATGTCGACCAGGGCGGCGGAAAGCGGAAAGGGGCATTTGCGATCTACCTGGAGCCCTGGCATGCGGACGTCTTCGAATTCCTCGACCTGCGGAAGAATCATGGTAAGGATGAACTGCGGGCGAGGGATTTGTTTTATGCCCTGTGGATACCCGATCTCTTCATGGAGCGGGTAGAAGCCGGTGGCGAATGGTCGTTGTTTTGTCCGCACGAGGCGCCCGGGCTCCACGACAAGTGGGGGGCGGAATTCGAAGCCCTGTATGCCCGATATGAATCGGAAGGACGTGCACGGCGGGTCGTAAAGGCGCAGGACTTATGGTTTGCCATCCTGGATGCGCAAATAGAGACCGGTACGCCTTATCTTTTGTACAAGGACTCAGCGAACCGCAAGAGCAATCAGCAGAATCTGGGGACGATCAAGAGCTCCAATCTATGTACGGAAATCATCGAATATACATCCCCGGACGAGGTAGCCGTATGCAACCTGGCGTCGCTGGCGCTGCCGCGGTTTGTTGCAGATGGCCGGTTCGACCATCAGAAGTTGTACGAAGTGACTTATGAGGTGACGAAAAATCTCAACAAGATCATCGATCACAACTACTATCCGGTGGAGGAGGCGCGCAATTCCAATGTCCGGCATCGGCCGATAGGGCTTGGTGTCCAGGGGCTGGCGGATGCCTTTATTTTGCTGCGGCTACCCTTCGAAAGCGATCAGGCCCGACAGCTCAATAAGGAGATTTTCGAGACGATCTATTTTGCCGCGATGACCGCATCGAAAGATCTGGCGAAAGCAGAAGGCGCGTATTCAAGCTTTGCCGGTTCACCCGCGTCAAAGGGACAGTTTCAGTTCGATCTCTGGGGAGTGGAGCCGACCTTGCGCTGGGATTGGTACCGCCTGAAGGATGAAGTGATCCGGTTCGGGTTACGGAATTCGTTGCTGGTCGCACCGATGCCGACGGCGTCTACCTCGCAGATATTGGGCAACAATGAATGTTTTGAGCCCTACACGTCGAATATATATGTCCGGCGCGTGTTGAGTGGTGAATTCGTGGTCGTCAATAAACACCTGCTGAAAGATCTGGTGGAACTGGGGTTATGGAACGACGATATCAAGAATAACATCATCTTCCACAACGGCTCGGTGCAGGCGATCGAGGGAATTCCGGCCCACATCAAGGAGATCTATAAGACGGTTTGGGAGATCAAACAGCGGACGATCATCGATATGGCAGCGGACCGGGGAGCCTATATCTGCCAGTCCCAGTCATTGAATCTGTTTGTAGATACGCCGACGGCAAGCCGGCTTACGTCGATGCATTTCTATGCCTGGAAGAAAGGGTTGAAGACCGGGATGTATTATCTTCGGACGCAGGCGGCAACGCAGGCGGTTCAATTCACGGTGGAGAAACAGGGGGGGCAGTCGATCGAGCCGTTGGTCAACCCGGCCACGGTACAGATTGGCCCGGCGATCGCGGGCGCAGAGGCAATCGGTGCCGCCTGTTCAATGGTCGACGGCTGTGTGACGTGCAGCGCGTAAAAGCGAACTCTCCGTATAACGAAAGCGAACAGCGACCGGCGGTGGACTGGCTATAAATCCTTGAGGGGGAAGCTGTTAGCCGATAGGCAGATTTTACAACCGAGCGAATCGGTTGCTCACGAGATAGTTAACACTCTCCCTGATCGCAGCAAATACATCACCGGCAACCACATCCATTTCGATGACCATCCATTCGATGTGGTCTTTTGCGGCAGCCGCGATGGCCGGGACGTTCTGGGTTCCTTTCCCCAGGGCAACCATGGGGTCGGGCTTGTCCCTGGCGAGGGCTTCGTTGTAAACGGCCGGTCCGTCCTTCATATGCAGAAACTTCGCCCGATCGCCATATTTGGCAATGATGGCGGCTGGGTCCTGGCCGGCGACCTTCACCCAGTAGGTGTCAATCTCAAAAAATATGTTTTTGTGAACCCCGTCCAGCAGCCACTCATATACCAATCTATCCCCTACCCTGTTCCGGAATTCCCACCAATGGTTGTGAAGGCCGAATTCCAGGCCGTTTGTCGTGGCCCATTCCCCGGCCTGGTTATATAGATCGATAAGCTGTTTGGTTCCATCCACGTTGCTGTATCGTTTGTCCTCCGGCCAACCATGCCAAATGACCCGCCTTGTTCCAAATGCTTCGGCGATCTCCGACACGGCAGCCTTGTGGTCACCGACGGGAATATCCGTGTGGCTGGAGCAGACGGAGAGCCCGGCGTCACGGATGTAGCGGGCGGCTTGCCGGACGGCAACATTTTTTGGCCAGAACGCCGTCTCAACATAGCGGATACCCATGGTAGCCAGTTTGTGCAACGTGCCGGGGATATCCTTCTCGAACTCCTGGCGAACGGTATATAACTGGACCGCGATGCGGGGCATCGGCGTAACGATCCGGGGCCAAGACGGAACGATGCGGGGCAACGAAGCAGCCAGCGCAGCGGCGCCGCTCATCTTCAGGAATTCCCTGCGAGGCAGGCTTTTCATATTTCAGGCTTTACTTTAATTGCATATCGGCCATGATCTTGTCAATCCGGATAGTAAGCTCCGCGTTGACGCGATCGAATTCGGCGGCGGAGGGCAGGACGGTGTGGACGCTAAAATAGAATTTGATCTTTGGTTCGGTACCGGATGGCCGGGCGGAGATCTTTGAGCCGTCGGCGAGGATGAATTGGAGCACATTTGATCGCGGGAGGTCGATCGACCAGGTTTCGCCGGTACTGAGGTTTTTGCCGGTGTGGGTGTCGTAATCGAGGAGTTGGACCACCGGAGATCCGTTGATCGCGGCCGGGGGATGACTGCGGTAGGCAGCCATCATATCGGCAATCTCTTTCTGGCCGTTCATCCCCTTTTTTGTCAGGGAGATGAGGTTTTCCTTGTAGAAGCCGTATTTGACATAGAGGTCGATCAGTTTTTCATAAAGCGTGCGGCCCTTGTCCTTCTCATAGGCGGCCATTTCGCAGAGCAGCGCAACAGCGCTGACGGCGTCCTTGTCGCGGACCTGGTTGCCGATCATAAGGCCATAGCTTTCTTCGCCGCCGATGATATAGTTTTCGTTCCATTCCTTCTCTTTTATCAGCTCGGCGATATATTTGAATCCCGTGAGCGTGTTGTAACAGTTGATATCGTTGCGCCGCGCGATCTCGTCGATCAATTCGGTAGTAACGATGGTCTTGACAACCATATCGTTTGGTTCGGCGATTCCTTTGGCTTTGCGGGCTTCGATCATATAATTGAACGCGAGAACGGCGGTCTGGTTGCCGTTCATGAGCAGCCATTTGCCTTTCCTGTCTTTCACGCCAATGCCTACCCGATCCGCATCCGGGTCGGTGCCAAGCAGGATATCCGCGTCGATCTGTTGCGCCTTACGCAGTCCGATGCTCATGGCTTCACTCTCTTCGGGGTTTGGAAAGATCACGGTTGGAAAATTGCCGTCGGGCGTGGCCTGTTCGTCGACAACGTGGACGTTGGCGAATCCGAATCGCTGCAGAACCTCCGGGACCAGCTTGATGCCGCTGCCGTGTATCGAGGTATACACGATCCGAAGATTATGCTGGCGTTCAATAACTTCCGGATAAACCGACAAGTTGCGGACCATCGCGATGTAGGCTTCATCGATGTCTTTGCCGATCATGGTGATGTTGGACTCACCGCCGCCCCATTTGACCTCATCTATGCCACCGATCTTTTCGACTTCGGCGATAACGTTCTTGTCATGGGGAGGGACCAGCTGGCCGCCGTCACTCCAGTAGGCTTTGTAGCCATTATATTCCTTCGGGTTATGGGATGCGGTGCAGACGACTCCACCCTGGCACCGGAGATGGCGGATCGCAAAGCTCAATTCAGGGGTGGGCCGGAGCGACTGGAACAGAAATACCTTTATTCCGTTGGCGGCGAATACATTAGCCGTAGTTTCCGCGAAAAAACGACTGTTGTTGCGGCTATCGTGTGCGATGGCTACCCGTATCTCTTTGCCGGGAAAGGAGCGCCGGAGGTAGTTGGCGAACCCCTGGGTAGCCATGCCGATGGTGTATTTGTTGATGCGGTTGGTACCCACTCCCATGATGCCGCGAAGCCCGCCGGTACCAAATTCAAGGTTGCGGTAAAAACTCTCAATCAATTCGTTGGGATTGTCCTGCTGCAGTCGGGTGATCTCATCTTTCGTGGCCTGGTCATAGTTCCCGTTCAACCATATGGTCAGCTTTTCCTGTATAGCAGCATCCATTGCGCGAATTATATTTTGGGCGACAAGATCGGTAAGATTGCGAATATTAGCAAATATCACGATAAAGTTATGGGCGGGTCTTCCGCAACTGGGGGAAATGGTATATATTTGTGTCACTGTCTTTTTGAAAATTCGCTGAAAATCCTGCCTTGGAAGACCGGGTAGAGCCCGGTTTAAACGCTAACTTACTCTTCACAATATCCGGTGAAATTTTTGTAGTGATAATCTCATTATCATGATGTATTTGCTCTTACGTGACAATAAGCAAAGCGGCCCCTATTCTCTCGACGAATTAAAGGCGAAGGGCCTGAAAGCATATGACCTTGTCTGGGTGGAAGGCAGAAGCGCCGCATGGCGGTACCCATCCGAGATCGAGGAGATGAAGGCCTTCGCACCGGCTGTGGAAGAGCAGCCTTTTGACCGGTTCTTCAAAAAGCCGACAGCCGTGACAATGACGCAACCCGCCTCTGCTTCCAATCCCACAGTCGTCAAACGAACCATTTATGTAACGATGCCCGGCGGCATCGTTGCAAGAGAAAACACCCGTGATACGTCTCCGGCGAACGACGTGATCCGCGAGATCACACCGGTCAGGGAGGCACATGTTCCGGCGCGCGAGGTTACCCCCTTACGCGAGCGGATGTCTTATTTAGGACAACCGGAAACGGAGATCCTGCCGCCGCCGCCCGGGCGTAAAGTAACGAAGATCTGGATACCGGTGGGGATAGGTGCAGGGATGGTCGTTCTTTTGGCCGTGGGCATTTTCATCGGCCTGTCCATACAAAAGGATTCCGGTAATGTTCAGAAGCTCACCACCCAAGGCGCGAAGAATAACCAGCAGGCACTGGTGCGGACGACGGCGCAACAGATGCCCGTCAACCCGGTGAACCAGGTCAGCAACCCGGCCGATAATCCGGCGGCGGCCCCAAACAAGTCCCTTGCCGGCAATAATGCGGGAACTTATGCCGTGGCGGCTACTCCGGTGCAGGAGACGACTGCCCTTCCCACCGATAAAGCGGCAATAAAGCCGAGGACAACGGGCCGCCAGCAAAAAACGGAAGCACAAAAAACACCGGCCGACGTCCCGGCGGGCCCGCCAACGGATTTGCAAGCCGTTCCGCTGGTCGCTCACCGCGAAGCGGTGCATCGTACCGATGCCGTACAAAGCCAGCCCGCGGATGACCGGGAAGGCGCCAGAGCGATATTAGCCAACGAGGTTTCCGTTGGTACGAATAAATATGATGTCGGAACTTTTGGCGGCATCCACAACCTGCAGGTCACTGTCACGAACCGTTCGGCTTACTCCCTTGACCTGGTAGTCGTAGCGGTTTCGTATATCCAGGCAAATAAAAAAACGTATAAGACCGAAAATCTCTATTTTCGTGGCATCGGTCCTGGATCTGCGTTGATGCTGGAGGCACCGAAAAGTTCGCGCGGCATCAGCGTCCAGTACAAGGTCACGTCTATCAATTCGAAAGAACTGGGCTTATCGGAGCCCGGTATCTAGCAGCAAGACAACTTCTACCTGTAACCTGTCGTATCTGATTAGTGTAACTCCTGGCTGAAGGCTCATCATCAATTACATTTATCCGAAACAGGACCCCGCGGTCCGTTTAAAAGGTACCGGTATGAGAAATGCAGTGGTCCAGTTAGTTCTGGTAATCATCGGGATTACCAGCATTCATGCAGCCAGGTTATTTGCAACGTCCACGCTTCATTTACGGGTTGGGCCGCCGCAGGCGGCAAAAAAAGTCCGGGCGATCCAGGGACACGATACGCTGGAACTGACGGGTTTCAATGGCGTTTATTCGATCCGATCGATCAATCCCGGGACCTGGGTGGTGCTAGTCGATGCAGCCCCTCCATTCATGGGTTATCGCCATGAGCTGGTCGCCGGTCCGGGAGGCGAGGTGGACCTGGGAACGATCCAACTCATGAGATAAATTCCGGCCCGGTCCTTTGCGATCCTGGCCCTATTCCCTGACGATCTTGAATACTTTCACCGTCTTCTTGTCGCCATATGTGACCCTTGCAAAGTACACTCCTTTGACATTCATACTTGAAGGCGTATTGATCCGGAAGAAATTGTCGCCTGCCACCAGACCTCCAAACTCGTTCCGGTAGGCCATCTGACCTTTTGCGTCAAAGATGCTCACCTGGATCCTGTCCGGACCGTTTGCCGGAACACAAAGCGTAAAGTAATCGGTGATCGGGTTGGGATATACCCCCGGATCTTTCAGCGCAATAGTGCTGTCCGTTGTACCCGTCAGCGCAGGTGTCACGGCTTGTATCGCATCGGTGCCTTCTATCGTACCCGCAGGGCGTTTCGGCGTATTTCCGGCGACGTAGAGATTATGACCCTTGATGATCGCGCAGTTAAGGATAGCATACTGCGACGTGGGCGTACCGCAGGTCACGGAGAGATTAATGGCCCCGGTTTGGTCCGGGGTAACGCCGGATATCGTCAACTCGCCGGTTTCGTTGTTGAGTGCATTCAACATACAAACCTTACCGTTCGCCGTGTAAAGGGCATTCTGGTCTTCAAAGAAAACACTACTGCCGAATACCGTGATATCATAGGTGAGGTTCATATCCAGTCCGGTGATCGTGACGCTTCCGGTTTGGCCGGGGAATACCGCATAGCCATCCTGCATGACCGCGTCGGGAACCACTCCTGAATTATTCCCGGTGTTCATCCCGAAGTTGGCCTCACCCGCCCATAGACCAGTCTCGACGAGGCCGGTATTGGTAAGGGCGCCTTTCTCATCCACAAAGAAATTGTTCGGCCAGACGAATCCCTGGTTGGGCACATACAACAGGTTATTCCACGGCGCAGGGGCATTGAGCACCGAGAAGTTCATATATACCTGGTAGGCGTAAGGCGTCGCCTGCACGGCATTACTGAAATTGGAGTTGACGCCGCCGTCGACCGCTCTGACCATGTAGAAATAGTTCGCGTTGGCGGTCACCGTGGAATCCTTATAGGTCGTTGCCGCAGCCGGTAGTGTTGCGATCAGGTTGTAGGCGCTGCCGGTGCTGTCCGTGCCCCGCCATACCTGGATACCCGTCTGGTTATAAGACCGAGTTTGCCATTGCAGGCTCACCGAATTCCGGGCCATACCCGACACCATCAAACCGATGGGTGAGAGTACTTTCGCGGGCGTGTCGACATAGCTTTCCACGACCAGGTCATTGATAAAGGCATAGGACTGGCTGCTGTTCGCCATCGAGATCGTAATGTTAACCTGTCCGGCGGCGTTCGGCATGATATGGTTGATCCGGGCTGTGTTGGTGAGATTGTATTTCGGATCCAGGGAAACCGTCGTCCCGTCGATGCTGTAGTTGGTCAGACCTTTCCCGCCATAGTCGATACTGTTGAAGAAAACAAAATTGTAGGCATTGGAGGTGTTAAGGCCCGAGATCGTGATCGTATCTATTTTGGTCGTGTTCTCAAATTCACCGCTGCGCATAACCGCATCAGGATAGATACCCGCCCCGTTGTGCGGCTGCATCCCGCCGGCAAAATTGCCCGCCATGCCATTCGTAAAGGTTATACCCATCCCGGTGGATACGTTCTGATCGTTCACGAGGTTCTGCATGTTGTACCCGACGCCGGGCCAGAAGGTGAAGTTATTCCATGGGAACTGACCCAGCTGGGTGCCATCCGAGAAGTGGATATAGGTAGACGTGACATTGGGGTCGCTGACATAGATACCAAAAGTCTGACTGCGAACCGAGTCAGCCTGGTCGGTCGACGTGATCGTGATATTCTGGAAGCTGCCGGTCGTTCCGGGGGTAGGGTTGACCCCGATGGTCCCCGTTCCGTTCCCGTTATCCGTGAAGCTCGCGAATGGCGGCAGTCCAGATGCGGTCAGCGTCACAGGATTTGTGCTGTCGGCCGTCGTTGTTACATTGACCGATGCCGTCTGGTTATAGTTGATATTGATGCTGGCGATCGGGTTGACCGCCGGAACCTTGTCCGGCGTCGTTACGCTCACCACATTACTAAAGTTCGAGACCCCGTTCGCATTGACGGCTCTAACCTGGTAGAAGTAGGTTCGGAACGATCCGACGGTAGAGTCGAATGCGCTGGTCGCCGAAGGCAGGGTGCCGGATGGTACCTGCGTGAACGGACCGGAAGCGCTTGCCGACCGGAATACCTGGTAGCCCGTGGCGTTGTATGCGGAGTCGTACCAATTCAGTTGTACGCCTGCTGCGCCGCCGGAATCCGATGCGTACTGCGCCGTCAGATTGGACGGGCTGAGCGGAGCCGTTCCATCGTTAAATGTGGAAGATATCTCGAGGGCATTCAAATAACCGACCGTTGTATTGGCACCAAGACCAAGGGTGAACGTAATGATCCCGCTTGCATCCGGCTGCAGACCGCTTAATGTAACCGTATTTTGCGTATTGTTCTGGACCTCCAGGCTGCCGTTCTGACCCTGGCAGCTAAACGTCGTCGTTCCGTTATCCACCTGCGCGTTCCAGATACTGCCGGAATAGAAGGTCAGCGAATAGGTTTGCGCCGGGTCCAGACCGGTGACTTGCACACTATCGGTGTTCGGAGCGGTGAAGACGCCCGGATAGGAGCCAAAGAAGAAGTAGTCCTGCTCTACCTTGTCGGGGTAGATACCCGTGTTATTCCCCGTCACAGGCCCATTGTTGAACGTGACCCACCAGCCCGGCTGGAAATTCAACCCGACCGTGGTCGGATTACCCTTACTGTCGACAAAATTCGTTGCGGTCCCGCTGGCGTTCATCACATTCCAGGGTGAACCTGCAACGTCGCCGGCGCTGAACTGGACATAGATGTTTGTTGTCGGGCTGACATAGTTGACCTGGATGTGAAAAGTATCCGCGGCGACCCCGCCGTTGCCGTCGTTCACGGTCACGATCGGCGAGTAGTTGCCCGATGCTCCGTAGGAGGGGTGCAGCTTGATCGTATCCACGCCGTTCGGGCCGGGGGCCACGGTGGAGCCGCCGGGCAGACCCGTGACGGTAAAGCTCAGCGTGTCGGCGGAATTCGAATCCGCGGCATAGATGGGAAAGCTCAGATAGCCGTTCGCGTTTAACGTGTCGTTGGCGATGGGTGTAATGACGGGCGGATAATCGTTGTTGACGACAAGCGTGAACGTGTCGGCCACGATGCCTCCGTGACTATCGTTAGCGGTGATGATGATGCCGGGATAGGTGCCCTGGTTTGCCTGAGCGGGGGAAATGCTCAACAACGCCTGCCTGGTGCCGGAAGCGGTGAGGTTGGCAAACGACGGTAAATTGCCGGAAGCGATCGTAACGGTATCCCCATCGGCATCCGAAGCAATGAATGAAATCGACTTGCTCGTATTATACCGCACAAAGGTCTGAGATACCGCGTTGAGCACCGGCGGGTTGTCTTTTGTCGTGACCAGCAGCGCCGGTGTGGAGGCCGACGTCCCGCCCGGACCTGTTGCCGTCAGCCTATAATAATACGCCTGGTGACCAAACAGAGCGCTGTCTGAATAGGTCGTCACGCCCGCAGCGAGATTTGCCAGCACGGTGAAGTGCGAAGAGTCGCCGATAGATCTGGACAAGGTATAGCCGGTCAACGCGGAGGATGTGTCGGTCCAGTTCAGGTTGATCCGCGTGGAGGACGCCGCGGTGCCGGTTACGTTGTAGGGAGTCTTTGGTGTCGCCGGCAGGGATAGTGTTGTCGTGGTCCACCCAGCATAGGCAAACGCCGAATCGGGAATGGTAGACTGTGCGATCTTCGCACCGCTGTTGGACCAGGAAACGGTGAGGCCGAATCCGCCCCCCGACTGTTCGTAGGAAACATAGAAGGGATAGGTGCCGGCGGCCAGCGTGATCGTTCCGGAGCGCTGTGTCATCCCTTGCTGAAAGTTATTGTTGACCACCACCTTCGACCACTGATAGCCATTGATAAAAAGTTCGCTGGCATCGTCCGACGACGTATAGAATGTCCAGGAGCCCGATTTAGGGATGCGGATCACGCCGCCGTAAAGGAAGCCAAAGTTCGTGGTTATGCTGCCGGCCGGTGACAATGAGATATTGTTGAGTACGCCGGAGGATACGACCGGAGTACCGGCCGAGTCATAGTTGTACAGCGGGTTGAAGGTACCCTGGTAAAAATTATAGCTGATACCGCCGATCGACGCGCTGTCGTAGCCGGAACCGCCATACTGATTAATGGCTTGCACCTTATAGTAGTATTGCGTATTGGGAAGAAGTCCTTGCACGTCGCTGTAGCTGGTAGTATTGGCAGCAGTGGTCTGAACGATCTGCCAGGGGCCATTCGCCGATGACGCGCGGTAGACCTCGAATCCAGTCTCGTTATTGCTGTTGTCTTTCCACGCCACGTTGACCTGGTTGTAGGCTGGCGCCGTCGCCGTGATCTGGGTGGGCCTGGCAGGCGCGGTGCCGCCCGGAGTAAACGTCCCCGCGAAATACTGGTTGGCGATGGCCCGCAGGGTCGTGTTTCCGAAGGCCTGCTGGCTGGACCAGGATACCGACATGGCGCTCCCGCCTCCCGCCTGGAAATATTCTATGCAGATGGGATATACCCCGGCCGTCAGGTTGAGCGCCGCGCTGGTGACGGCTGTTGAACCATGCGCGCCGTCGTTGTTGACTGTCGCGGCGGACGTATTTGCGCCGGGCGTCAGTTGATTAAACCACAATGCACTCCCGTCATCCGAAGTCGTGGAGAACCGGTAGGTGCCCGTAACCGGGATGGTGATATAACCGCTCCAGACGTACCCGAAATTGGTCGCCTGCGTCGCATTGGCTATGCTTACGTTCGGCATTTGGCCGCTCATCACCGGTGTGAGCGTCGAGAAATTCGGCAGCACGCTCCAGGCGGTCGCAGTGGTATAATACGAATAATTCAGCCCGTTGTTGATCGCGGGAGCGTCGACCTGGTTGCTTGGGGTCGAGTAATTGCCGCTGGCATCGACCGCTTTGACAGTGAAGGAATACAGCTTGTTTGCGGTGAGGGCATTGACGAGAAAATTCAGGTTTGTCGTCACATTCGTCAATATCCCGTTCACGAATACCGCATAGTGGTCGACGCCTACGTTGTCTGTCGATGCCGTCCATGACAGTCCGACGGAACTGGTCGTGCTCGATACGACGGTCAGATTTCCGGGTGCGGTCGGCGGAGTGACGTCACCCGGCGTAACAACGACCGCTTCATTTGACAGTGCGGCGGCGCCGGTCGTATCCACGGCGCGAATCGCATAAAAATACTTCGTGCCCGGCAGCGCTCCGGGATCTGTGTAGCCCAGGGAGTCAGGGCGGACCGACCGTAGATATTTATAGGACCCGCTTTTACTTCCCCGATAGACTTCAAACGCAGTCTGCCGGTTCGGCGGGTTCGGATTAGCGGCCCACGTGAGACGGACGGACGTAAAACTTTGACCGATTGCCACCAGGTTTGTAGCCGGTGGCGGCGCCGAGGGTCCGGAAGCTCTTACTACAGGAAATGCGGGAGAATACAGTGCGGAACAACCCTGGTATGGAATAACCGCAGCGGCATAGTCGCCGGCGGCGCTGGCGCCGACGGTAATGTTTTGGGTCGTACCGACTATAGCGCCGGTCGGCAGATATTTCCAGGCGTACAAAGAATCGCCTGCCGGCTCGGTCAATGTAACGGTCGTGTCTCCGGCGGCATCCGGCAAGACCGGGCTGGCCCCGTTAAGCACGGTTACGGGCGGTGTTTGAGCTGCCGCCTGTACGGTGATAACGACAGGGGTATGCGAGAAGTCGGACCAGTAATAATTACCGCGTTTCACCTGTACGTCATAGGTTCCCGGCCCGGTGACGAGAAGGGTATCTGCGGTGGCGCCCGGAATGTTGACTCCGTTCTTCCGCCATTGATATCCCTGGAGGCCGCCGACCACACCCAGTGTAACATTGATCGGCTGTCCCGGGCAAAAATTCGTCCGGCCGTATAAGGGCCAGGGATTCGATTGGTAGACATTGTTGCAATATGGCCACCAACCCGGCTTAAGCCAGGTGCTGTCCCAGGTATCGTGTCCTTCGGTCGGGAATTCGTAAAGGGTGTAATTGGCGCCGTACTTCAACATAGAGTCCTGGACCATATAGGCGAGGTAGGGCGGCGGGTCGTTGTCCAGTGCACCATCCAGATTCCAGATGGGCATAAAGCGAAGCAGGTCGATGATAGGTAATGTTCCGTCGTTCGTCAGCGTTGCCGACATCGGCACCGAGCCCGCGAAATAGGTCGGGTTGAAAGCCAGGTGGTTCCATATCCCCTGACCGCCGCCGGAAAGGCCATTCTGGGTGACGCGATACGGGTCGCCTTTGTAACCGACAACCAGGGAGTCGATCAGCGACTGGTAATTCAGCCATTGCGCCTGTCCCCAGCCATATTGGGTCTGCATGAATACCGCATAGCCGTCAAAGGTTCCCGCGTCGATGGCCGACATAAATGGCTGTGCACCGTGTGCGAGCTGGTCCTCGTTGTCGGTAATGCTTGCCATTTCGCCGTCGCCGCAATAAAAGATGATGATCGGATAGCGTTTGCCGTCATTCGCCGTCGGGTTGTAGGACTTCGGGAAGTGAATGCGGAAAGCGGATCCGTTAAAGATATACGCCTTGTATTCGTTGGTATTCCAAGACATCCGGACGGTCCGGATCCATTTCCCGATCTTTCCCGGTGCGGGCTGGTTGGGGTTGGTCACCGAGCCGGCGGCTGCATTGGAGTTGTAGGTATAGACCGAATCGGTGGGGCTCATGACAAGCTGCGCGGTTGCATGCGGCATGGCCATAAAGGCGATAATGGTCAGGAAGGGCACGATTGCACGAGCAGAAATTTTCATGTCTCTGTTGGTTAGGGGGTATGCTATTTCAATTCCATTGACGCAAAAAGCGCCCCGGATGATCGAATAAGATCAGGTCGGGATATTGACTGGCAAGTCAGAAGGAAATAAAAGAGGTGATTATCAGGGGAATTGGACCAGGTGAAGCGGAGTATACAAAAGGATGACGCAAATCTACAAATTTCTCCAGAATGTCGGAAACTTTACTACGTAATTTTTATGTTAATGACCGGGAAAACGACAGTATTTACCGGGATTTTCACAAAGTCCTACATTTACCGCTCATAATCACTCCGTGACATGTCAACAATTTTATTATTCGGGGCGGGAAAGTCGGCGACTACGCTTATCCGGTACCTGATCGGTGTTGCCGGGCCCCGAGGGTGGCGCGTAGTCGTGGCCGAAAACAACCTCGAGCTGGCGCTATCCAAGATCGGATCGGCGGCCTGCGCAGCGGCGGTGCCGGTGGATGTTGGTAATGAGGCAGAACGCGACCGGCTCGTTGCAGAGGCGGATGTGGTAATCTCGCTCTTACCGCCGTCACTGCATTTCCTGGTGGCGCAGTCTTGTCTCCGTATGCGGCGGCATTTGCTGACGGCGTCGTACGTGGATGATGCCATCCGCGGGTTGGCGCGGGAAGTGGCGGCAGGCGGGCTGCTTTTTCTTTGCGAGATGGGGCTCGATCCGGGGATCGATCACATGAGTGCGCTGCATTTTATCGGGCAGGTGAAAGCAGGCGGTTCGGGTACCGGTGAACCGGGCGCAGGGCGGATCGTCAGTTTTCACAGCCATACCGGCGGCCTGGTCGCGCCGGAGAGCGATAACAACCCCTGGCACTACAAGATCAGCTGGAATCCGCGCAATGTCGTGCGGGCCGGTGCGGCGGGTGCACGATTTCGTGAGAACGGAAAGGAAGTCTCGCGCGGCTATGCTGAGTTGTTCGACCGCCCCGGGTATATCGAGCTCGCGAAGACGGGCCCGCTCGCGTGGTATCCCAACCGGGATTCGTTGCCCTACATAGAATTGTATGGGTTGGAGGACGTGGAGACGTTTGTGCGGACGACACTACGGTATCCGGCGTTCTGTACCGGGTGGGCGCCGATCGTGCGGGCGGGGTTGACGGATGATAGCGCCCCGCTCCGCGGCGCCGGCGCGGGGACCCCGCCGGTCAGGCTGACAATTGCAGAGTGGGCGGCCCCGCTCCTACCCTATGTAACGGCGGTGAACCGGGAATTGTATTCTTATCTTGGTTTATTCGATCCGGCCCCGGTACCGGCGGACGCGCGGACGGCGGCCGACGTATTGCAACATTTGCTGGAAACGAAGCTCGCGATGCGGCCGGAGGACAAGGATATGATCGTCATGCAGCATGAGATCGGATATGTCAGCGGTGGCAAGACCTGTCGCCGGAAGAGTACGCTTGTCGTAAAAGGGGAGGATTCGCTGCATACGGCGATGGCACGGACGGTCGGGCTGCCGCTGGGGATCGCGGCGAAGTTGATGCTCGAGGGGAAGATCCCGTTACGCGGGGTCCATATTCCGGTCGCGCCGGAGTTATATGTTCCGGTGCTGAAAGAGCTGGAAGCGGAAGGGATTGTTTTTGAAGAAGAGTGAAATCAATTTACTTCCACGTTGAGGGTGCTCAGGATCTGGTAATTGATATCCCGGAAAAAGATGCGGTATTTTCCTTTTCGTAAATAGAGCGGGTAGTTGCCGCTGCCGGTGGTGATATAGGTCTGGTCGGCCGGGATGAGCTGCCAGGGCCCGTTGTTGTTGCCGACGATCTCGTTCAGATAATAGGCCTGGGTGAGAAAGACGCCTTCTACGGGGGGCTTTACGATAAATGGTTTGCGAAGGCCTCCCAGACTGAGCCAGGTAGGCCGGCTATCCTTATAGACGGAAGGCGGGTGAATGACGCAGAGGTCGTAGAGATCCTTGTCGGTGACGTTGACCGGGTTGCCGTTTATGAGGGCGATCGAAGGCTCCGTCAGCGGGAATTTTGCCAGGTAGGCCTGATAGATGATCCGGCCATAGGCGAAATTGCTTTCTTCCGTCATGTCGGTCTGGTCGATGGTCAGCGGATCGATCCCCGACATATTGCGGAACGCCAGCGCCATGGGAATAAACCCGCCGGGGCCGGGCTTCTTACTGATATGTGCAAACGAAGCATGCACAAGGATCTTCGCGCCTGTGTCCTTTTTCAGGATGTCATAGATATTGGCGGCCTGGACGGAATCACGTTGCGTTGCGGTGTGGATGGCGGCGGCCGTGTCTTCGTAAGGCACGAGGGTGTAGCCGAGTTGCCGGGCTGACCGGATCAGTTCGGCAGCCACGGGCTCCGCGGCGTAGTAGCCCGTATTCATCGTCACGCGGGACAGGCTCCGGTTGGAGAAATTGTTCAGCATCTCCATGGCGAGATATCGGAATCCTTGCCGGTATAGATCGGCAAGCAGCGACAGGGTAAACGCGCGATGGACGGGTTTGGCGAACGCTTCGTTGATCATGATCACGCGGCGGCTTCGCGCCTCGAGGTGGATATAGCGCGCCGCGTTGACATGCTGGATGTCTTTCAGATTGGAAGCGGTCTTATAGATCTTGTGTGCGGTAGCGTCATCCACGGTGTCATAGCTCTTCACGAGGAATTGCAGGGCGGTTTCGTAGTCGCCGGCAAAGGCGAAATATTGGCTCATTTCGTCGTAATACCCTTTGTCGGAGTAAATCTGGCGAAACTTTTGTTCGTCGCGAAAGCCATGGTAGAGCGGAAAGAGGTAATGGATATTGTCTTTCGGGGTGAGGCTGAGAACGCGAAGGTGGGGGCTGTAGCCGTAGGGCGCGGTAGCAAGACAGTAGTTCTTTAGCCGCTGGACGGCGGGGAAGAGGTCCTGCGCGGAGGCGTTTATCGCGGTGACACTGATCGCGGTCGCGACCCTGATTGTCAGAATGAGGAGCTGTTGGACGATGCGCATTGGGCTGCAATAATAGGATATGGTTTGTTAATGAAAAGTATAAAATCGCGATTTATCGCATCGCATGCAGCCGCTCCCGCAACACGCCGATCCCCTGCGACGCAGGCAGCTCGATTGCGGTGAGATTGTCCAGGCTCGAAGTATAAGGGATCTTTTTGTCGACGATAAAGGTATGTGTACCGGGGCGTGTAAAGTCGACGAGCCCCGCGGCGGGGTAGACAACAAGGGAGGTGCCGACGACGATAAAGATGTCGGCGGAGCGAACAAGCGGGACGGCCTGCCCGATCATGGGAACGGGTTCTTCGAACCAGACGATATGCGGGCGCAGTTGGGCGCCGTCTTCGGCCTGCTGACCAAGGCGGATATCTTCGCGGATGTCATAAACGAGGGTTTCATCCTCTTCGCTGCGCATCTTGAAGATCTCCCCGTGGAGGTGGAGGACGCTGGTACTACCGGCGCGTTCATGGAGGTCGTCGATATTTTGCGTAATAATATGAACGTCGAAGTCGGCTTCGAGCGCGGCGAGCCCCAGGTGCGCGGCATTGGGTTCGGCTTTGGCGACGTCGCGGCGACGCATGTTGTAGAAGTCAAGCACGAGAGAAGGATTCCGCCGCCACGCGCGGGGAGTGGCGACTTCGGTGACCTCAAAGCCTTCCCAGAGACCGTCGGAATCGCGAAATGTCCGGAGTCCGCTCTCCGCACTGATCCCGGCGCCGGTGAGGACTACGATTCGTTTCTTTTTCGATGGCGGTTGCATGGGTTGCAAAGTAAGAAAAAAAACTCCCCGAATTGCGGGGAATATTGCCGCGCAGGCCTTACTTCTCTCCGGCAAGCTCCAGGACGATCTTCCACTCGCGGTCGGTTACCGGCTGCGTCGACAGGCGGCCGATGCGAACGAGTGCCATTTCCGCGAGGCGTTTGTCGGCCTTGATCTGTTCAAGGCTAACGGGTTGATGTAAGCGACGGACTGCCGCGATGTCAACGGCTGACCAGCGGTCGTCGTCGGTGGTGGGGTCCTGATAGGCTTCTTTGATGACTTTGGCGATACCAACGATATTGGTGCCTTCGTTGCTGTGATAAAAGAACACCTCGTCTCCCTTTTTCATCGCCCGCAGATGAAGACGCGCGGCATAGTTGCGGATGCCGCTCCATACGGTCGACTTGTCCTTTATCAATTGATCGAAGCTGTAGACCGAAGGTTCCGACTTGACTAACCAGTGTGCCATACGACATTTTTTTTAAGTGATGCAATCCGACACGTGATCCTTTCCCGTATGTATTCGTGTTGGTTACATGTAGCAAGCGCAAGAAACAAAAATTCCATTCGAGAAAAAAGCAAAATTTCGAGTTATGCAACTATTGAAAAAAATGGGTCTGTTCGTGATGGGCGCCTTAATGATCAACACCGCATTTGCACAGGAAAACACGGTCATGGTCGGCGGGGCCGCCATGTACCCCTCCAAAAACATCGTAGAAAATGCCATCAATTCCAAAGATCATACGACGCTGGTCTCGGCGGTCAAGGCAGCCGGGCTGGTGGAGACGCTGGAAGGCACCGGTCCGTTCACGGTATTCGCTCCGACGAACGAGGCGTTTGACAAGCTGCCAAAAGGCACGGTGGAGACGCTGGTCAAGCCGGAAAATAAAACAAAACTCACCGGCATCCTGACCTATCACGTCGTCGCCGGACGGCTGGACAGCAAGACATTGACGGAAATGATCATGAAAGGGAACGGAACTGCCGAACTGACGACCTTAGCCGGCGGAAAGCTGTGGGTCATGATGAAGGGGAAAAAGTTCTGGATCAAGGACGAAAATGGAGGGATGGCGGTGATCACCATCAAGGATGTTCTCCAAAGCAATGGGGTAATCCAGGTAGTCGACCACGTTCTTTTGCCGAAATAGGAATACAACAACCTGATAATCAAGCAAAAGCCGTTTTTGAAAAAAGCGGCTTTTTTTAAATCCAAAAGGGACCGGTTTACGTAGATAGCTTTCGAGGCCTGGTTTTAACCCTATTTAACGCTTGCGACAGGTTGTTTTAAGGGTCAAGACCATCCAGTAACGGTTGTTATGTGGGTGGTCTTATTTTTTTGTCATTCACTGGCTAGAACATCGGCAATGTGCATCGCGCGGATCGGATGTCCCTTAAACCGGATATATCCATCGAGATGCATGAGACAGGAAAGATCAGTGGAAATGATATATTCGGCGCCCGTCTTGAGGGCATTGTTGACCTTCTGATCGGCCATGGCGATCGAAATAGACTCAAACTTCACCGCGAAGCTCCCGCCAAACCCGCAACATACGTCAGTGTCGGTCATTTCGGCCAGTTCCAACCCTCTTACTTTCGACAATAAACGCCGGGGTTCTTCGCGAATGCCGCATTCGCGGAGAGCGGCACAGGAATCGTGATAAGTGGCCTTGCCGTAAAGGCTTGCACCGCAGTCGTCGATCCCGAGAACGTTGACAAGAAAGGAAGAGAACTCGAATATCCGCTTCTGCGTATCGCGGACATCGTTATGTAGTGAGGAGTTGTCAAAGAGTGCTCCGTAATAATTGCGGACGAAGCCGACGCAGCTGGCGGAAGGCGCCACAATGTAATCGACCCCCGCAAAGTCTTTTATAAATTTCGTGCAGACTTCGCGCGCCTCATCCCGAAATCCGGCGTTGAAGGCCGGCTGGCCGCAACAGGTCTGGTCGGTATTGTATTTCACCTCGACCCCGGCCTTTTCCAGCACCTTGACCATGTTGAAGGCAGATTGAGGGAAAAGCTGGTCGACAAAGCATGGTATGAAGAGTTGGATGGTCACTAAAACGTCTTTTGAACCGAGATCATTTTAAGGGCGGTAATGGCGGCCTCCTTGCCCTTATGCCCGTGAGCACCGCCAGCCCGATCCTCCGCTTGTTGTTGGGTGTCCACGGTCAAGACACCAAAGATCGTCGGAACCGGCAGTGTCATATTCAGCTGGAGCACCCCATCCGTCACGGCCCGGCAAACATATTCAAAATGCGGAGTATCGCCGCGGAGCACGCAGCCGAGCGCCACAAAAGCGCGCGGGCGGTCGTCTTTGTATTTATGGGCGTCCCAGTAAGCGCGTATGGCAAATGGGATCTCGAAAGCGCCGGGGACGGTTACAACATTGTAAGGAACGCCGGCCTGGTCGAGCACTTCCCGGCAGCCTGCTTCAAGGGAGGCAACGATGGCATCGTTCCATTCCGTCCGGAAGATGACGATGCTCGCGCCCTTCAGATCGGGGAGGTTGATGTTGGTAAACAAGTTACTTTTAGCGACCTCGGCCATGGTATTGCCCCTCTTGTTATTGCCCCTGGTTATTATTGCAACGCACCGAGCCGCGCGAGGTATTTGTCGATCTCGATGCCTCTTGACGACTGCGGATAGCGGTCCTTGATCATCTTGTACATGCTGATGGCGTCCTGCGTCTTCCCCATGCTTTCGTACAGGTAACCCGATCGGAAAAGGTATTCAGGCGAAAGCGTCTCATCCTTTTGGTTGAAGGTTCCGGCTTTCTTGTATTGTTCTGCAGCCTCTTCCTTTCTATTCAGCTCCGAGTAGGCATCGCCCAGCAGGCCATAGTCCCGCTCCTGGATGATGCCGACCGAGGTAGAAAAGTCCTTCAGATATTTGATGGCGTTGTTGTAGTCGCCGAGTTTCAGGTAGCAGCTCCCGGCATAGAACGATGCGAGGTTGGCAGCTTTTGTTCCGCTATAGCGGTTGATGACCTTCAGGAAGCCATAGTTGGCCGCGTCGCCGTTCAACGCCAGGCGGGCGGAGTCCATCCGATAGTAGTATTCGGCGCGGAACATGGCGTCTACAGCCTTTTTCTCGTTGGGTTCGGCAATCCAGTTGCGGTAAGCGATGTAGCCGCCCACCAGCAGGAGGATGGCAATAAGAACATAAGACGCCTGCTTACCATAACGCTCCCAGGTATTGCGGAGCTCGGCCACCGGGTTCTTTTCTTCTTCGAGGTGTGCAGGATGTTTGATCTCTGGCATCGGGTATATTATTTGGCTTTTAACGTTTTTTGCTGTCTCGTGAACCAAGGCTAAGCTAGTCGACAATGAACGGATAGTTTTTGTCGATATAGATGTCTTTGTATACCTCGGAGTCATCGGGCCAGGGCGATTCTTCAGCGAACTTCACGGATTCGGCGATCGTGTCAGCCACGCGTTTGTTGATGGCGTCGATCTCTTCCTGGGTCGCGAATTTCTTGCTGAGTATCGTATTGAGCACTTGCTGGATGGGGTCCTTGGCCTTATATTCATCGACTTCTTCCTTCGTACGGTATTTCTGCGGGTCTGAGATCGAGTGTCCCTTATACCGGTACGTCTTGATCTCAAGCAGGGTCGGGCCGTCTCCCTGGCGGGCGCGTTTGATAGCCCGGGTGACGGCGTCGTGGACGGCTTCGGCGCTCATCCCGTCGATGGAGTCGGCGGGCATTTCATAGGCATCAGCCAGTTTGTAGATGTCGACAACGTTTGACGTCCGCTCGACAGATGTTCCCATGGCGTAGTTGTTGTTCTCGCAGATGAATACGACGGGGAGCTTCCAAAGCATGGCGAGGTTGAACACCTCATGGAGCATACCCTGGCGGGCGGCGCCGTCGCCAAAGAAGGTTAGAACTGCGTTATCGGTGCCTTTGTATTTTTCCGCAAAAGCGAGCCCGGCGCCGGTGCCGATCTGCGCGCCGACGATCCCGTGACCACCAAAAAACTTTACGTCCACGCCGAAGAAGTGCATACTGCCGCCTTTCCCTTTTGCGCAGCCGGTTGCCTTACCGTAGAGCTCCGCCATGCAGGCGCTGGCGTGGACGCCCTTTGCAAGGGCCAGGCCGTGATCCCGGTAGGCGGTGATAAAGGGATCATCGGGTCGGGTGGCCGTCATGCAGCCGGCAGCGATGGCCTCCTGGCCGACATAGGCGTGGAAGAAACCGCGGATCTTACCGTCCATTTTGTATTTCTCCTCCGCTGTCAGCTCGAACTGGCGGATGAGCTGCATCAGTTCATACCAGTACAGGTAGGTCTCCTTTGAAAACTTGGTGGTGGCCACTAGTATTTACAGTTTTTGAGGGTGCAAATATATGGCTTTTAAGGCAGAAGATCGTCGAAGATGAATTTTTCGGGTTTTGGCAGCGGTTTGCGGGGGATCAAGGCCGTCCGCATAGCGGTATTATAGACAAAAGCGGCCATTATAGCGGCGGCTTGTTGCATGTCTTCCATTACCAGGTGGTCATAGTTATCCTGATTGCTATGGTGGGTGCGTGTCTCGTAGTCGATGGGATCCTGGATAAACTGGAAGCCCGGGATGCCAACGGCATCAAAACCCAGATGGTCGGTCGAGCCCGTATTGTGGAGGGTAACCGTCGACGCCCCGAGGTCCTTGAAGGGCACGAGCCACTGGCGAAAGACATCGGCCGCCTTGTCGTTGCCCTGCGCGAAGATGCCCCTGATCTTTCCGGTGCCGTTGTCGAGATTGTAATAGGCTGAAACCTTCGCCGCTTCGGGTTTCAGCTTCATATCCTTCGGATCGCCGAAATGGTTCCTGACATAGCCGAAGGAGCCCAGCAGGCCTTCCTCTTCGCCGTCCCATAGGGCGATCCGGATGGTCCGGCGGGGCTGGATACCAAGCGTCTTGAGGATGCGGACGGCCTCCAGCGCTACGATACAGCCTGCGCCGTTATCCGTTGCGCCCGTACCGGCGGTCCAGGAATCGAGGTGGCCGCCAAGCATGACCAGCTCGGCCTTCAGCGTGGGGTCGGTGCCCGGGATCTCTGCGACGACATTGTGACCGGTAAGGTCCTGATCGTATAGTTTTGTATCGCTTTGCAGTTCCACCGTTACGGGGAGGCCATCACGGGTGAGGCGAACGAGGCGGAGGAAGTCCTCTTTCGAGACTTCCAGGCCGGGCAATTCCGGCTGGTCCTTTTTACGGTAGCCGATAAAACTTTGTACAAATACGGTTCCATCCCGGCCGCCACTGGTCCCGATCAGGGCGACCGCGCCGCTGTTCCGGATCATGCGCTGGATCGCCAGCATTTTGGTGAAATGGGGGATGATGCCCGCCAACTCTTCCTTTGTCAGCATATACATATCGCCGATGGCGGCAAGGGCGCTGTCGCTATAGCGTTCCGCATCCGCATGAAATCGGGGGTGATTGGCCGTATCAGGGGTTGGGAGCAGCAGTGCTTTCCCTTTCATTTGCGCCAGGTGGGAGACGACCCAGGCGGAATCCATTTGTTCGACCAGGTAAGTCTTTGCCGACACAGGTCCGTGGGTGCTGCCGCTCCAGGGAATGGCGTAGGCGATCAACGGGCTATAGTAGGGGATGCGAATGGAGAGACTTGTCTTTTCGGCAGTCCAGCCGAAACCGAACTCTCCCCATGGCTCTATGGCAGCCTTGCTGAGCCCCCAGCCCTTAAGGGTCTTTACGATCCAGTCCGCGGCGTAATGCCAGCCCGGAGAGTTGGTGAGGCGAGGCCCGGCGACATCGGTAATCTCGTGGCTGATCCAGGGGATCTGCGAATGCTGAAAGGCTTCGGTGCGGATGCGGCCGATCATGGCGGTGTCGAGGGGCTCGGTGTCCTGGCCTCGGACTGCCAACGGTAGCAGGAAAAGGAGGATCGAAAATTTTCGCATGGCAGCTTTGTTTAGCGGAAAGATAATACTTTGCAGCCTAATTAGATTTACCGTTGCTCCGCATAAAGGATATATCTCTCTTTCAATTCAAAAATTACCCAAACGCAGCTTTTGCTTTTCACGAGCGGATCGTCGGGATTTGCGGCAAAAATGGAGTGGGCAAGACCAATCTTCTCGACGCGTTGTATTACCTGTGCTTTACAAAGAGCTATTTTTCGCGGTCGGACCAGCAAGCGGTCTTCCGGGGAAGCGTTGAACCGGGTGGCGCGACGGGATCCAGTGGCGCGACGGGATTTCGAACCGGTGCAGGATTTGGCGGCGTGACGGGCCCCGCCGGTTTCCGTTTGGAAGGACATTTCGAAAAAGAGGGGAAAATAACGGACTTGACAGCCATCCTCCGCGAAACGGGCAAAAAAGAGTTCCTGGCGAACGGGGAGGCATATGAAAAGTTTTCCCGCCACATCGGGCGTTTTCCCTGTGTGATCATCGCTCCCGACGACATCCAGATCGTTACCGGTACAAGTGAAGAGCGGCGTCGATTCCTGGATGCATTATTATCACAGCTGGACCCGGTATACCTGCAGCAACTGATCGACTACAATAAGATCCTGCAGCAACGCAATGGTTTCCTGAAATCGCTCACCGAGCGCCGGCTGACGGACAAGGGGCTGCTCGAGGTGTATGACGAGCAGTTGGTACGTACAGGAGATGCGATCTTTTCGCGAAGACGCCAGTTCCTTTCCGGATTCCTACCCCTGGCGGGTCGATACTACACGCTGATTGCGGGCGCGGAAGAGCCGGTCGCGTTGGGCTATGAGAGTCAGTTGCTTTTCGGCCATTTCGCGGAGCTGTTGCGACAGGGACTGGATCGGGACCTGGCGTTACAACGGACGGGGGTCGGGATACACCGGGATGATATCGGGTTGACCTATGCCGACCTGCCTTTCAAAACGATGGCGTCGCAGGGGCAACGGAAGAGCCTGTTATTTGCGTTAAAACTGGCGGAGTACGAGACGCTGAAGCGTGAGAAAGGGTTTGCGCCGCTATTGCTGCTGGATGACGTTTTTGAGAAGCTGGATGAGTTCCGCATGCGAAACCTGCTGGACCGGGTATGCGTGCAGGATGACGGGCAGATCTTTATCACCGATACGCATGCGGAGCGCATCCGCGCGGAAATGGATGGGTTGGGAGTGCAATATCAGATCGTCGGGTTGTGAATTTGCGCCAGCGGGCGCGAAGTGCTGTCGCGAGGTGGTGCGGACCCACAAATCCACGTATTTTTTTTACCGGCATAGTTGGAAGTTGAACTAAAAAAAGAGTATATTTACGATCACACACATTTGAAAAACTCCTGGAAAATTGATTGCTATGTCATCCGACCTTGAGACTTCTATCCGCCAGATAGAAGAAACCAACAACCCCGAGAACGCCTATTTTTCCTATTCGGTAGACGACACCGGAGAATTCGGCGTCATCAAAGCAAATAAGGAGGGCCTTCGGCTTTATGCGGCAGATCTGCTGAAGAAGTCGCTGGAAATGGAAGAAGTGGCTCCGACGACCCAACCGCTTTTTTTCAGTCCGAAAGACTGGATGTTCAGTGAGACCGGCTACAACCTGATCGCCGGTATCCTTCCCCAATACGAATCGCGGAAACAGATCATTCTTCATGGCCTTTCACCGGTGCGGCCGATGGCGCCGCAAGGTCAGAAAAAGCCGGTCCTTTACCTGGTATTGATGTGCATAACGGGAGCGCTCCTTATGCTGGCCACTCTAAAAGCTTTTCCTAACTTGCGCCAATGGGTGAACATACGCTAGCCGACGCATTGCGAAAATTTCTGAATCAAAGTCAGCTGAAAGGGTCGATACAGGCCCTCCAGATCGAAGAGGTCTGGGAGAAGATCATGGGTAAGACGGTAGCGCGGTATACCGACAAGATCCGGATCCACGGGAAAACGTTGTATATCGATACGGCGATCGCGCCGTTGCGGCAAGAGCTGCTCTACCAAAAGGATACGATCGTGCGGCGGGTGAATGAAGCGCTGGGGGAAGTCGTGGTGACCGATGTGGTGATCAAATAAGCCGCCTGCGCTGAAGATCCGGCGGCCGATATCAGCGGGCGAGCCGAACGCGCGGGTCGATCCATCCATAAAGAAGGTCTGAGAAAAGCCCCACCATGATGAAAAAGGTCGACGTGACCAGAACGGAACCCATGACAACGGGGAAATCCAGTGTCCCCAGGGCATCGACGGTTACTTTACCGATGCCTTTCCAGCCAAAGATTTTTTCTACAAAGAATGCGCCGGCAAGCAGCTCGGCAAACCAGCCGGTAATCGCCGTGACAACCGGATTCAGGGCGTTGCGTAAACCGTGTTTCCAGATGACGACACGGGGCGGCAGTCCTTTCGCATAGGCGGTACGGATATAGTCCTGGTCGAGGACGTCGAGGAGCGAGCCGCGGGTCAGTTGCGCGATGATGGCCATCGGGCGGATGCCCAGCGTAATAGCCGGTAGGATGAGGTTGCGGAGTTCGAGGTGACGGCCCGTAAACGGGTCGGTGTCGATCAGGCTTCCGGTCATATGAAGCCCGGTAAAGTCGCTGAAAACAAAACCAAACAAATAGGCGATCAGAATCCCCATAAAAAAGGAAGGTGCGGAGATGCCCAGCACACTGACAAAGATCGCCGAGGTATCCAACCAGGTATTCTTGCGGATGGCGGCGAGCACCCCGAGGCAAATACCGCCGGCCGTGGCCAGAAGCATAGCAGCGAATGCAAGGAGGATCGTACCCGGGAGCGCTTCCATGAGAATGTCCCAGACCTCGCGTTTGGACTGATAGGACCGGCGGAGGTAGGGCCACTTGATAGCAAAAACGGTCTTTTTACCGCCGATAAAGATGCCGTGCAGCCCTTTTGTGCCGACCTCTTCGCGACGGTGGATCGCGATGGGCGAAATATCATCGAGGTAATAGACAAATTGCTTCCAGCGGGGCTGGTCGAGATAAAGTTCCTTGCGAATATTGTCCTGGGTCGCGGCATCGGCGCGCTGCCCGATCACCAGCCGCGATGGATCGCCGAAACCCTGGAATAAAAAGAAGACCGCGCAGACTACGCCCAGCAGGACGAGGAAGCCATAGCCCAGGCGGCGAAAAAAATAGCGGATCATGGAGCCTGGTCGTTCGCGAGCGCGCTGATCGCCGGCAAAGCGCGGTCGAAATCGGCATAGCTCCATTTACCAATGATGATACCTTTTTTTAGCAGGAGTAAGGTAGGATTGGCCCGGGCGGCAGTCTTGACGGCGGTGCCGTCGCATTTCAGCACGATGACATTGGCGGCAATCCCGATTTGCGCAACCCGGTTCATCACCCCATCGTAGTCAGCCGTTATGATATACAAGGGAATATTTTTTGCTTTGGCCAACGTCAGGATGATGCTGAACTCGCGGGTCGCGGTATAGTCATTTACGTTCTCCACAAACTCAAACAATTTATAGCCCTTTGCACCAAGAACAGCTTCCGTGGTATCGACGTCGGCGGCCGTCGTCAAAATAAAATCCTTGATGGCCGGCTCCGCGTTGCCCTTGCGGACCAGCTTATCGTACCGGCTGACAAAATGATAGCTATCGGAAAAGTCGGCCGGGAAATGCGTGGCATCGAATTCGATCCGTTTGCCGGCCTTCTCATAGACCATGGTGATCACGGTACTATCGGGAATAGCGCCGGGCGGCGGCTTCATCTGATCGGGAATACTGGCGCCGATCCTGTAGGGCAGACAGTCCACGACCGGAAGGTGTACCAGGACATACCACTGAAAAAGGAACGAGAAAATGGCGGCAGCCGTCAACAAGGCGGCACTCAGCCGCGGCGGCAGGAGAGGCTTGATCCGGTCACGAACGATGAAAAGAAAAATAATCAGCACAGTCAACACCAGGTCCTTCATAAACGACTGGCCGGCCGTCAGCGGGATACAGTTGCCGAAACAGCCGCATTCGCGGACTTTTCCCGACAAGTAAGCATACCCGGTGAGAAAGGTAAAAAAGATTATAAGCAGGAGAAGCAGCCAGCTAAAGAGCCGGATCCGCCAGCCCAGGAGCAGGGCAACCCCGGCTACGATCTCGAACACGATCATCAGGATCGAAAACGCCAGGGTGACGTGGTCAAACCAGTGGAAATTCCAGACCTCGAAGAATTCCTGCATTTTGTAACTAAGCCCGAGGGGGTCGTCGGCCTTGACGAGGCCGGAGAAAATGAAGAGGATGCCAACAAGGGTACGGGTGACGGCGATCAGAAGCTTCATAGCGATGTTTTAGGCTGAGTGCTTGCCTTCACCGATCAGGATGAGGGCAAACAGCGAATAGTTAACGATATCGGTAAAGTTGGAATCGATGCCTTCGCTGATCAGGGTGTTTCCGTCGTTCGCCACGATCTGGCGTATCCGAAGTATCTTCATGAGGATAAGGTCGACAAAGCTCTCCTGGCTCATGTCGCGCCAGGCTTCGCCGTAGTCGTGGTTCTTGTCGCGCATCACGCGGCGCACGAGGTCGATCCGTTCGTCGTAGCACATTGCTGCCTGTTCGGGGGAAAGTTCCCCGGATGTATCGGCGCCGAGCGAAAGCTGGATGAGACCGATAACGCCGTAGTTGACCATGGCGATGAACTCACCCTGTTTGTCCTCTCCTACCCTGCCCTCCCCGGTCTGCTGGAGAGTCCGGATGCGCCGCGCCTTGATATACAGCTGGTCGGCGATCGATATAGTACGAAGAACACGCCAGGAGGTACCGTAGTCGCGGGTCTTCTTCAGAAAGATGTCCCGGCAGCGGTCGACGGCTTCGTCATATTGGCGTTCGGTATGTTTAGCGGGTGCTGATTTCTCCATGATGCGCAAATTCCTGAATTTTATGTAAAGATAACTCATGTGGACGCTCAATGCTCGCGGTAAATTATTAACGATCGACGGGCCGGTAATCATGGGGGTGCTCAACAGAACACCGGATTCCTTCTATAGCGGCAGCCGGGTGGCGGCGGACGACTTATTGATGCGGCAGGCCGGCCGGCTGCTCGATGAAGGCGCCGACTGGCTGGACATCGGCGGTCAGAGCACAAGGCCCGGTGCGGAGGTGGTGGGCCAGGAAGAGGAGCTACGGCGGCTGATCCCGGCGATCGTCCGGTTGCGGCGGGAGTGGTCCGACGTGCCGATTTCAGTCGACACCTGGCATGCACGGGTGGCAGCGGAAGCGGTGGAAGCGGGTGCTTCCATCGTCAACGACGTGAGCG
The DNA here is from genome assembly GCA_035501395.1 of Puia sp. GTDB lineage: Bacteria > Bacteroidota > Bacteroidia > Chitinophagales > Chitinophagaceae > Puia. The sequence continues at coordinate 481 of DATJWK010000017.1, read as the reverse complement.
GCGGCCAGGTGGATCCGGCCATGCTTGAAACGGTGGGGCGGCTCGGCGTACCGTATATCTGTATGCATATGAAAGGGACGCCGTCGACGATGAACAGCGAAGCGCACTATGAAGATGTGGTAAAAGAGGTGCTGGACTTTTTTGTAGCACGCATCGAAGCCTGTCGCCGGGCCGGCATCCACGATGTCATTGTCGATCCGGGATGGGGTTTTGCAAAGATGGCGGTGCACAATTTCCGGCTTTTGCACGGGTTGCCGGTGCTTCGGATTTGTGGGAAACCGCTGCTGCTCGGCGTTTCACGCAAGTCGACCATTTACCGGACGCTGGGGATAGGACCCGAGGCCGCTTTAAACGGAACCACGGTGATGCATACGCTCGCGTTGATGAACGGGGCGGACATTCTGCGGGTGCATGATCCGGCTGCAGCGCGGGAGGTAGTGGTGTTGCTCGAGGCTTATAAACGGGCAAATGCCTGATGGGC
>DATJWK010000016.1:0-12039 GCA_035501395.1 Puia sp. | reverse complement strand
CACGCCGGCGTTTGTCCCTTTGATCTGATTAATGATCTCGATGCGGTCCCGGGTGATCCGAAGTCCCATAGACCTTTTGCCGGCCGGCGTATATTTACCGGCTTCCCTGCGCCCGATGCCGTTGTCCTCCACGATATAGTAGATCATTCCCGCTTCCCGGGTTATTCGTATCGAAATTTTTCCGGAATGTGCCTTCCCGGAAAACCCGTGCCAGATACTGTTCTCGACGAAGGGCTGCACGATGAGCGGCGGTACCATCGTTGCTTCCGGGTCGATCTCCTTATCGATGACGATCTCATACCGGAGGTCGTTCCGGAGCCGCAGTCCCTCCAGCTGGATATAGGTCTCCAATACCTTCAGGTCTTCTGCCAGCGTGATCTCACTCTTCTCGGAATGTTCGAGGACCTGCCGCATCATCTTGGCGAATTTGCTCAGGAAGTAGTTGGCGGTAGTTGTTTCATTCCGCGAGATATAGTCGCTCACTGAATTGAGCGAATTGAAGATAAAATGCGGGTTCATTTGCAGCCGGAGTACTTTCATCTCCGTCGCCGAAACCTTTGCCTTCAGGTCCGCTTCCTTTTGCCGCGCTTCTGCGTCCCGACGCCGCTTGTACAGCACAAAGGTCGACAGGCCTGCCAGCAACAGGACCGCAACGCCCGCTACCAGCGCCTTCCGGATCACGCCCTGCCGGTTGATCTCGGCCTGTGCCATCGCAGCCTTTTTGTCGTTGTCCGCTTTTGTTGCCGCTTCTTTCCTTTCGAAATCGAATTGTAGTTCCTTTTTCGCCATTGCAGACTGTTTCTCGCCATTCGACACGCTGTCGCGAAATACGATGTACTGCTTATAGGCGTCCAGCGCCTTGCCATACTGATGTCGCTTCTCATATGCCTGGTAGAGACTCTGCCAGGCGCCGGACTGCCACTCGGCGGACTGCAGCCGGCGTGCGATTGCCAGGGATTGCAGCGCATATTTTTCCGCATTGCCGTAGTCTCCGCGGGCGAGATATATTTTCCCGATCCCCTCGAGCGACGCAGCTTTTGCGTCATTGTTACCGGAGGGACCCGCCGACGCGATACTTTGGCGATACAAGGCCAGCGCGCTGTCGGTTTTCCCCTCTTTTTTGTATTCCTCGCCGAGGTTGTTCAAAATGATCGGAATAAAATAGCCGATGCCGTTTTGCCGGCAGATGTCGAGGGCCTGTCGCGCGGACCCCAGCGCTTTTTCCTGCTGACCAAGCTCTGTGTAGACCGTTCCCATATTCACCAGGGCGATCGCCTCCTCCTTACCCGACTTAAGCTCTCTTGCGGTGACCAGGAACTGCCGATAATAGTCCAGCGCCTTGTCATATTGCTTGTTGTCGCTGTAGATGTTCGCGAGGTTATTGAACAGGCTGGCGTTTAGCTCTCCTATGCCCAGCGGTCTGGCGACCCTCAGCGCCTTTATGTAAGCATCCATCGCGGCGGGGTTGTCGGAGAAGTAGTAGAAGGCATTCCCCTTCTGCCGCCAGGAAAGTGCGATGCCTTTCGGCCAGTTGGTCTCCCGGGCGATGGCCAGGGCTTCATCCGCATATCGCATGGCGGCGGCGGGATCGGTGTAAACGGTTGCATCCGCCAACTTGAGAAGGGCCGTTACCCGGTTGCTGTCGCGGACGGGATGTTGCCGGACGATTTGTGAAAAGGAATCGATGGGCGAGGGCTGCTGCCCGGCACTGACGATGACCAGGGTCAGAAGGGCTGCAGGCAGTAGTAGTTTGGTCATCCGCTACACGGGGTTTGGGTTGGAAAAGGTAAGCAAATTTCATCGGTTTACCGGCAAAAAATAAATCGCGGCCTGCAAAGAATAAATGCGGCTTGTCCCGCCTTTCCGTGGCGATTAATTTGGACAAAAAATATATGAAGAAGCTATCACTGCTTATGGGGGTTCTGGCGCTGGTCTTCTCCGCCCGCGCCCAGGAATTTCAAACGGGCACAAATATCGTCAGTGCCGGCATCGGACTCGGAAGTTCGATCCTCAGTTATTCGGGGGCTTCCCAGAGTCCGGCCATCAATCTGCAGTACGAGCGGGGTTTGTGGGACATCGGCGGCCCCGGCGTAATCAGCCTTGGCGGCTACGTCGGGTACAAGGGGTATAGTTACTCCGGTCCCGACTACTCGGAAAAATGGCATTACACCGTATTGGGTGTCCGCAGTGCGTATCACTACAACGGCCTTGGCGTCGACAAACTGGATCTTTACGGCGGTGTCATGCTTTCATACAATCTGCTCAGCTATTCCTTCACGGACAATGCCGGCTATAATGTCTCCGGCTCCGGAAGTTACGGCAGCACATTCGGGTTTAGTCTGTATGCCGGCGCGCGCTATTTCTTCAGCGACCATTTCGCGGTACTGGCAGAACTCGGATACGGTGTAGCCTTTCTCAATGTCGGTATAGCGGCGAAATTCTAAAATTCTAACGATCACATCCATGCGCAAGTCAATTATCGGCAAGATAGCTTCCCTTACTGCACTAACCCTCATAACCCTTGTCCTGTCACAATGTAAGAAGAGCGGCGGATCGAAAAGCCCGAATAACGGCAGTGGGTACTACATGAAATTCAACCTGGATGGGAAAGCGGTCGAATACAGCAGTCAACCCGTTGCCGAAGTACCAAAGCCAAACTCGGACGGATTGTATTCCGCCGTCCTCATAGCATATCAGAATGTCAATGCCGGAACTCCGAATTCGATCACCATTATCGTCTACAGTTCGAGCGCCATTGCCGCAAATGTAGCCTACAATGATCCCGGGAAGGCGACGGAAACGAATGGCAGCCAGGTACCGCAGTCTACGGTATTTTGGTATGATTCGTCCGCGGCGGGGTACCTTACCGCCGGAGAATTCGCCGATGCCAGCGGCAATGTCCTGCTAAGCGGTGTGGTCGCGAATTCCATGGTTACTATTACCGAATTGACCGGCTCCGACGTGAAGGGGACCTTCTCCGGTACCGTTTACCGTTCCGATTTCGGGAAATCCGACGTCATCACCGATGGACAATTTTATTTGAAACGCGAGCAATAGCCTACTTTCCGGAAGGTTCCGCCGAAAAGTATCGAAGCTCCTCGCTGAAGTCGAGAAAGGGGTGTTGCCGGGCGAGTTCGGCCGTCTTTTGAAAATGCTCCTGCAGAAAACGCCGGTGAGCCGGGGTGGTCGGCTGCAGCGGCCGGTGTCGGCGCGCGGTCATGATCTTTTTCACTTCTTCCAGCAGTTGCCGCGCCGGTTCATCGATGCAATGCCGGACGAATTTCTCCAGCACAAAGGTCGTGGCGGGATAGTTGGGATGCACCATATCGATGTCGTAGAAGCGGTAGTCACGAAGCACATCGATGACCAACTCATACGCGGGAAAATAGAAGAGTCTTTCCCATTTTCCGACGAGCTGGTGTACGGCCTCGATCAGCCGTGCTTTGCTTCGGTTGTTTTCTACTACGCCATCCCGGATATGACGCACCGGGCTTATCGTAAAAAGGATGCGCAGCCGTGGGTTGAATTGCCACAATTGATGCAAACAACCGTCCAGCGCCGCCTGGATCTCCCCGATCGTCATCAGGTGCTTGTGGAACCACTGACCCGGGGCCCGGTGACAATTGGCTACCGCCCTGTTGCCGTCCACTAACCGGTACGACCAGGCGGTTCCGAGAGTGATGATCAGCCAGTCCGCCTCGTGGAGAAAATCATGCGCTTTCTCCTGTGCCGCGTTGATGCCGCGCAGGCATTCCGCGGGATCGGGGTGTGAAAATATACTATGGTGCTGCCAGCTTTGCCAAAGGTCGTTCAGGAAAAGCAGGTCCTCCTTGCCATAGTGTTTTGGTCCAATATAGGATACCAGGCTGGAAGCCACGCTGGCAGGGTCGAACAGGATGCCATTCGGGTTTTGGAATGTCAGGAATTTCCAGTCGGTCAATGCATTCCCGATATGCTCGGTAAAACAAGAGCCGGTCAGCAGGATCCTTTCACCGTACTGGATGGGGTTTGGCAACGACGGGATGGTGATGGGCAACTGAAATTCCATGGTCAGACGAATAAGTTGGCAGCGATCTGCGCCGCTTGATGCAGGGCGGCTTCATCGAATGCCGGCATTAATTTTTTTTCGCGGAAATGGGCGATCATCCACTCTGTATCCATATTGCCGACCAGCTCGTTTCCCGCCATCGGACACCCCCCGATACCCTTCAGGGCGCCGTCAAACCGCCGGCAGCCTGCGTCCAGCGCGGCGTCGATTTTCAAGGTTCGATTTTGATGTGTCGAGTGCAGGTGTACGCCGATGGTAACCCCCGGCAGCTGCCGAATGAGGTATTCGACGATCGAAAATATATGTTCCGGCGTCGCTACCCCAACGGTGTCGGCAACCGAGATGGTCCTGACACTCAGCTTTGCCAGCGCCGCTGCCCATTCGTATACGATCTCCTCATTCCAGGGGTCGCCATAAGGATTGCCAAATCCCATGGAGAGATAGACCACCAGCTCTTTTTGGCGTGCGGCGCACAATGCCTGGATCTCTTCGACGGTTGCAAAGGCGCCTTCGATCGTGTTGTTGGTGTTGCGCAATTGGAACGTCTCGCTCACCGAAAACGGGAATCCAAGGTATCGGATCGGGTCCTGGTTTGCAGCCTCCGCCGCCCCGCGGAAATTGGCTACGATCGCCAGCAGTTTTGTCTGCGTCCCATCCGGACGCAAACCCTTTAATACCTCCGCGGTATCCGCCATCTGCGGAATTGCCTTTGCGGAAACATAGCTCCCGAAATCAAGCGTGTCGAATCCTACCCGCAACAATGCGTTGAGGTAGTCGATCTTCCGCGTTGTCGGGATGATATGCGGCCAGCCTTGCATGGCGTCGCGCGGACATTCGATCAGCGTGACCGGTGAACTCATGGCATGCGATGTTTCATGGCTTCATACAATATGATCCCGGCCGCAACGGACACGTTGAACGAATCAAATCCACCGGCCATGGGTATCGTAAATTGTTCGTCCGCCGCCTTTCGGATATAGGACTGTACGCCTTTGTCTTCGCTACCCATGACAATACAACAAGGGTCCGCGAGCGACAGTTCGAAAACCCGGCGATCGGCCTTCATTTCGCTCGTGAATACCTTGATCCCGTTGAGATGCAGCGTATCGACCGCTTTCAGCAGGCTGTCAACCCGGCAGACCTGGATCTGCTCGAGCGCTCCGGCGGACGACTTCATCGCCTCTTCATTCAACGCTCCGGTGCCCTTGTCGGGGATGATAAGGGCTTGCGCCCCGCAGCAGACCGCAGAGCGGGCGATCGCCCCGATATTGCGGACATCGGTGATCCCGTCCAGCATGACAAAGAGCGGGACCGCCCCTGCCCCCACCGTATGGTCGATTACCTGTTGCAGGTCCATGTATTGTACAAGTCCGGCAAAGGCGACAACTCCCTGGTGATTGGCGCGTGTCAGGGATCCCAGCTTTTCTACCGGAACGATCTGTACGGGAATATGGTACTCCCTGGCCAGTTGCCGGATCTCGGCGATGGATTCACCCGCGGTGTTCCGCTGGAGGAGTATCTTATCCACGGGACGTCCGGAACGGATCGTCTCGATCAGCGGCTGACGCCCGATAATCAATTGATTCTTCTTTATCCCCATGATAGTTCTCCCAGTACCAATAGCAATTTGACCTTTAAAATGGCGGCGACGGACATGGAATCGGTAATCACACCTTGTTCTACCATCCGGTAAGCCTCCTCAAACGGCAGGCGGCGAACGACCAGTTCCTCCGTTTCGTCCGGCGCCGATTCCTGCTGTTCCAGTCCCCGGGCTAAAAAGATAAAGGCCCGCTCATCCGTAACGGAATTGGAAAGATGCATTTCCATCAGGTCCACCCACTCTTTTGCGACAAGCCCGGTTTCTTCCAGTAATTCCCTCCGGGCCGATTCGACCGGCGGAACTGCCGGATCGCCGCCTCCTTCCGGGATCTCCCAGCTATATGAGCCCAGCGCGAACCGGTATTGGCCAACCAGCCAGGTATTGCCCTGCTCGTCCAGCGGCAGGATTCCGATCGCCAGGCTTTTGAACCGGACTTTTCCATAGATGCCTTTACCGCCTCCGGGGTTGATCACGTCATATTCCGTCAGGCCGATCCAGGGGTTATCGTAGATCTCACGCTGAGCCAGAACCGTCCATGGATTGCGATGTTCACTCATTCCTCAAATTTATGCGTAAAATGCGCAAAATTGGAAAATAGCGCATTCCTCAACCGCCTATGTTTGACCGATCGGTCAGATGGCCTCCGGCCGTCTAAATACGAGGAGGCCCGCTTTCGCGGGCCTCCTCTGTGGTGAAATCGATTATTTAAGTCCGAAAGCCTTCTTTACCTTCGGAACATAATCCAGTTTTTCCCAGGTGAACAGCTCCACGTTCTTCTTTATTTGTTTACCGTCGGGAGAAGTAAATATTTTTTCTATGACCTTCGGTTCCCGGCCCATATGACCATAGGCCGCGGTCTCGCTATAGATCGGATTGCGCAGCTTAAGCCGGGTCTCGATAAAGTACGGACGCATATCGAATAGCTCCATGACTTTCCTGGCGATCTGGCCGTCGGTCAGCTTAACCTTCGCGGTTCCATAGGTATTGACGTTGATACTGGTAGGCTGGGCTACGCCTATGGCATAGGAGACCTGGACGAGGACCTCATCGGCCACCCCGGCCGCAACCAGGTTCTTGGCGATATGTCGGGTTGCGTAAGCCGCAGACCGGTCCACTTTCGAGGGATCCTTTCCGCTGAATGCGCCGCCGCCATGGGCGCCCTTGCCACCATAGGTATCGACGATGATCTTCCTGCCGGTCAGGCCGGTGTCGCCGTGGGGACCGCCGATCACAAATTTCCCGGTGGGATTGATGTGGTATTTTATCTGGTCATTAAAAAGCCGGGCGTACTTTTTATATTTAGCCTTGACCCGGGGGATCAGGATCTCGATAATGTCTTTCTTTATTTTTGCCGCCATCCGGGCTTCCGTATCGAAATCGTCATGTTGGGTAGAAACTACGATCGCGTCGATCCGGACGGGCCGGTTATTGTCGTCATATTCGAGCGTGACCTGGCTCTTGGCATCGGGGCGAAGATATTTGATCTGCTTGTCCTCCCGGCGCAGCGCAGCCAGTTCCAACAGGATCTTGTGTGCCAGGTCGAGCGCCAGGGGCATATAGTCCTCCGTCTCGTTGCTGGCATAACCGAACATCATCCCCTGATCTCCGGCGCCTTGTTCTTCCTTTTTCTTCCGGTCAACGCCCTGGTTGATATCGGAGGACTGCTCATGGATGGCGGAAAAGATCCCGCAGGAATTGGCCTCGAACATGTACTCGCTCTTTGTATAGCCGATCTTGCGGATAACGCCACGGGCGATCTCCTGGACATCGAGGTAGGCCTTTGATTTAACTTCACCCGCCAGGACTACCTGGCCGGTAGTGACCAGCGTTTCACATGCTACTTTGGATTGCGGGTCAAATGCAAGGAAATTGTCGATCAACGCATCGGAGATCTGATCGGCCACCTTATCCGGGTGCCCTTCAGAAACGCTCTCGGAAGTAAATAAATACGGCATGTTGGAAAGGAATATTTAATTGAAAAAGAATGGTGTTTTGATTACGGCGGCAAAGATATTTGAATTGCGACAAAAAGTTTTCCCAAATTGGAACTTTACCGGCAATTAACGCATTATTTGCTCAAATCAGTATATAACTGCAAATAATCCGAGAGATCGGACTCGGCGTTGAACGAAAGCACTTTTTTACCGCGGATCTTGCCGAATTCCTCAAGCAGCTTCTTGTCTACCTTTTCAGCGCCAAAACTGATCGCGTCGGCATAGGTCGCGCCGCCCCGGAAGAGAGCACTGTTGTTAGCGTCCTTATAAGGCTCGAGGTCTTTATCCTTGATATTGGCGTGAATATTCGCCAGTTTCAGGAAGTCCGCCCCGAGTTTCTCCTTAAAGGTGGGCTGCCCGATGGTAAAAACACATTTGCTGTGGGCAAATACCGGCTCTTTTTTATAGACTGTCTTGAGATAGAGAGGGATAAGCCCGGTCATCCATCCGCTGCAATGGATCACGTCGGGGGGCCAGCCGAACTTCTTTACGGTCTCCAAAGCCCCCTTGCAATAAAACACCGTCCGCAGCCCGTTGTCCTCGAACCATTTGTCCTGCTCATCGTGAAAAATGAACTTCCGTTTGAACAGGTCTTCATTGTCCAGGAAATATACCTGTAACCGGGCGTTTGGAAGGGATGCCACCTTGATTTGCAGCGGATAATCATCGTTGTCGATCGACACATTGATGCCCGAAAGCCGAACAACCTCATGAAGCCGGTGTCTCCGCTCATTCACTACCCCAAACCTCGGCATGATACAACGCACCTCAAATCCATTGTCATTTGATTTAATTGCCAGCTTGTTAACGATCTCTGCAAATTCTGTCAGCTCTAAATATGGCGACATTTCGTTGGCAATAAATAAAATTCGCTTTTTTTGTAGCATTATTATTACAATGATGAATCAGGCCAATCGACCCAAATAGTTTGCAAAGGTAGCAATTTTTATTGTAAATCGGCCCCGGGTAACCGGTTTTGAAGGTTAAAAGAACAAAAAATGATCATATTTAAACGGTCAAATGACCTGGCCGGCTGGCTGAAAAAAGAGACCGATTCCGGCAAATCCGTCGGGTTTGTGCCGACGATGGGCGCACTCCATGCCGGACATATATCACTTATTACTATATCAAAAAATGCGGCCGATGTTAGCGTTTGCAGCATATTTGTCAACCCCACGCAGTTCAATGACCCGAAGGACTTCCAGAAATATCCCGTAACGCTGGAAAAAGATATCGCTTTGCTGGAGGCGGCCGGTGTCGATATTGTTTTCCTCCCCGCCGTAACGGAGCTATATCCGGACGGGATGTCCAATCTGGAACATTATGAATTGGGGGCGCTGGAGACGGTGCTGGAGGGCAAGTACCGACCGGGTCATTTTCAGGGCGTGTGCCAGGTCATGAACCGGCTTTTGACCATCGTTCGACCGGACAAGCTATTCATGGGTCAAAAAGACTACCAGCAATGCATGGTAGTCGAACGGCTGCTGCATTTGATGAAACTTCCGGTTCGACTTGAACGGTGCCCGATCGTCCGGGAAAATGACGGCCTGGCTATGAGCAGTCGAAACCTGCGGCTTTCTCCGACGCAACGGGGCAATGCGGCCGGCATCTTTCATGCGCTGGTACTATTGAAAGAAAAATGGCCTGTCGCTCCGCTCGCCGCGCTGATCGAAGCGGGAGCTATTCTGAATCAGGCCCATTTCAAAATTGATTATATTTCGGTCGCCGACGCTGCCACGCTCGAGCCGGTATCCGACCGGGCCGATGGCGGCGCGGTGGTCGCGCTCATCGCCGCCTTCCAGGGTGACGTTCGGCTCATCGACAACATGATCCTTTAATTTTGCAAAATTTCCTATGCTCATAGAACTCCTGAAATCAAAAGTGCATCGCATTACGATCACTGAAGCGAATCTCAACTATGTCGGCAGCTTAACGCTGGATGAAGATATCATGGAAGCGGCCAACATGATCGAAAACGAAAAGGTGCAGGTTGTCAACGTCAACACGGGGTCGCGGATCGAAACCTACCTGATCACCGGGAAAAGGGGTTCCGGAACCTGTTGCCTCAACGGCCCCGCTGCAAGGACGGGTGCAGTGGGAGATATTGTTATCGTCATCTCGTATGCACAGATGGATTTCGAACAGGCTAAGCGTTTTACGCCGGCCATCGTTTTTCCGAAAGAAGGAAATAAGCTGTAACTTGTACGGGTTATGAAGAAAGGAATGCTGGTCCTGCTGCAATATGCTTTTTTCGCTGCTTTGGCAGCGTTTTTTGTGTGGTTGAGCCTGAAGGATATGGACCGGAAAAGCTGGGCCCAGCTAAGGGACGCGCTGGATCAGGCGAATTACTGGCTGCTGATCCCTGTACTCTTGTTGCTGCTGGCCAGTCACTGGCTGCGGGCACTGCGCTGGCGGCAGCTTATCGAGCCGTTGGGTTACGAACCGTCGCGAATGAATTGTTTTCTTGGTGTCATGATCGGCTATTTCGTCAATCTCGGCGCGCCCCGACTTGGTGAAGTGGTAAAGTGCACGATCCTCGCCCGCTATGAAAAGGTGCCGGCCGACAAACTCGTGGGGACCATTGTAGCGGAGCGGGCTTTTGACGTCGTCTGTCTTGCTATCGTTTTTGGGCTGACCTTTTTGCTGCAATTCAACGTTATTCATACGCTGACGACGGACAGCTCGCTTTTCCATAGCAAAAGCCCCGGCCACTCTTCCCCATGGACCTGGTGGATCGTACTGGCGGCAGCCATGCTCGTCGCCGCCTTTGTGATTATCCGTTGGAAATGGGTGGCAAGCCGGTGGACACAGATCATCTTTAAGGTCAAGGCGGTAATCGTCAACATCCTGCATGGGCTTACCACGGTACGTTCGATCAGGAACAAGCCCTTATTCTTCTTCTATACCATCGGGATCTGGTGCCTGTACCTGTTAAGCACCTGGTTTGGCTTCTTCGCGATCAGCGCCACGCGGAACCTCAGCATCGTGGATGCCCTCAGCGTGCTCGCCATGGGAAGCGTGGGAATGATCGTTTCGCCGGGCGGGATCGGAGCATATGCCTTGCTTGTCCGCGAGACCGTCTCCTTTTACAATATCCCTCCCCTGCCATTCGGACAGGCGCTCGGATGGTTGTTATGGTTCGGCCAATTTCTTAGCTTTATCCTGTTTGGAACCGTCAGCTTTATCCTGTTGCCAAGAATCAATAAGAACCGAGTTGTAATCGCCACAAATGAAATTACCACAGATCATATCGCAAAAGATCTTTGATCGCTCCGGGATGATCCATCAATTAAACCGGTGGCGCCTTTTGGGGAAGACCGTTGCTTTCACGAACGGATGCTTTGACATCCTGCATGCGGGTCATATCGCCTCTCTGTCGGATGCCGCGCGGGAGGCGGATATGCTGATCGTAGGGCTCAATTCGGACGCTTCGGCAGCGCGGTTAAAAGGGCCGGGACGTCCCGTCAACGATCAGCATGCCCGGGCCACGGTGCTGGCCGCTCTGCTGATGGTAGATGGCGTGATCCTCTTCGACGAAGACACTCCGCTTGAACTGATCAGCCTCGTCCGTCCGGATGTCCTGGTAAAAGGCGGCGACTATACGCTTGAACAGATCGTCGGAGCAAAGGAGGTTATATCCTGGGGAGGTCGGGTGGTGATCAATCCGATTGTCCCGGGGTTCTCGACTACCGCTATATTGGAGAAAATTGCCAGATTATGAAAATGTTATTACCCGCTTTGCTGCTGATCGCGGTGATTGCCGTGCGAGGGCGATCCCGCAATGCGGAGATGGCGCGATCCGGTGATGGGGTGTCCCAGGCGTCCGGCGACGGGGGGGCGCAGCAATCCGCCGATGTGGATTCGCTCAAGGCGTTGAACGCATTGTTTATCCATGGGTCGATTACCCGGGATACCGCCAGGCTCAAGCGCATTTTTGCTCCCGATTTTATTTTGATCAACCCTTCGGGTGTGCGACGTTCGGGAAGCGATGTTTTAAATGGTTTTGTAACGGGCCCGCATGTTCTTTCGAGCGAGGTCGACACGGTCGAGATCAGGATCTATGGCACGACCGGTCTTGTCCATGCCCGTGCGGCGTTTACGTTTGAAGATGGAGGCAAGCAAACATCCGGAAAAACCGACTACCTGGATGTGTATGAGAAACGAAGAGGGCGGTGGGTGGCGATTGCGGCACACGTTACCTATCTCGGCGGCAACTAGACCGGCCAGGTCAACTGCGATACATCCGCTCGATTTCCTGGACGATGGATTCGATCGCCTGGTCATCGCCCTTTGCATCGTAAGGTTGTTTTAGACTGGTGCTGAAGAAGAATGCCACCGTCTGATAAAACCGGGCCGAGAACCCGCCCTTATATTCCTTGATCAATTCATAGCAGCTG
>DATJWK010000015.1:0-20880 GCA_035501395.1 Puia sp. | reverse complement strand
GGGAATATTACCACCCGGTTCACCGGTGTCCATGAAGCCCGGAGCTACCTGTCCTACAACGGAATAGTCGGGCACAATATTCCCGGTAGTCTTTGTGACCAGGAAGTGACACAAGCGGATTACCAGCAGATCACCCTCTGCTCCGACGGTATCCGTTCGCGGTGGCAGCAGGTTAAGTTGCCGGAGATCGGCAGACAGGATCTGATGATCCAGGCCGCTGTCTTGTATAAGGACTTTTCCCGGCGGAATGACGATATGTCAATCATAATCGGTAAACTACCAATATGAACTATGAGATCACCCGGCTGAGCCTGGAGAATGAAATGGACCTCGTGTTGGCCCACAAGCGCTCTATCCGGCTGGGTGAATTGCTAAATCTGTCCGTCGCCAGTCAGACCAGTTTTACCACGGCGATCTCCGAATGCTGCCGGGAAGTGCTGGAACGAACGGGCAGCGGGCTGCTGGTCGTGGAGATCATGCAGGAATCAGCCAAAACGTTTCTGACCGCCAAGATCCGCTACACCGATCCAGAAAATGCCAACCCATCCGCCTATGGCAGCGCGTTGGACTATGCCAGGCGGCTGGTGACGCATTTTTCTGTCTACCAGGAGGAATTCCTCAGCAATATCGAGCTGCGGACCAATATTCCCAGGCCTTCGCGTCTCACCAGCGACAAAATTTACCAGATCATCGAGGTATTCAAACAAGTAAACCCCACCAGTCCTTATGAAATGGTGAAGCTAAAAAAGGACGAACTGAAACGGATTGCGGCCGAGCAGGAGGAGCAACTGATCCGGTCACGCTATGTAAATGAAAAAAAGACGGAATTCCTGTCGATCGCCAGCCACGAACTAAAGACGCCGCTAACGACCATCAAGGCCTTCACCCAACTGGCGATGACCGAGGGATCGAATCTGCCCGAAAATGTCCAGATGTATCTCAGTAAGATCAACCTGCAGACCGATAAGTTGTACAAGCTTATTCAACAGCTGCTGGATATTTCCAAGGTGGAATCCGGGCAGCTGGATTTTACAATGGAAGAGGCACCGATGAATGCCTATATCCGGGACACGGTTTCGCTGCTCGCCAAATCCATCCCAACCCATCCGATCTTTATAGAGGTCACTACGGAAGATGTCATCGCGCGCATAGACAAGCTGCGGCTGGAGCAAGTCTTTTCGAATCTCATTGTAAACGCCGCCAAATATTCCAACGAGCGGTCTCCTATCCGGATCTTCGCGGCGATTGAGCCCGGTAAAATGCTCCGCATTTCCGTTCGCGATGAGGGAATCGGGATGTCCGAGCAAAACATTCGCCGGGTTTTTGAGAAATTCTTTCGCGCAGAAGAGATCGTCCGCTCCTATTCCGGGCTTGGGATGGGGTTGTACATTGCTTCGAGGATCATCAATGCGCATGGAGGGCGGATATGGATCGACAGCAAGCTGGATGTCGGGTCGACATTTCATTTTACTATCCCTTATTTGAAGAAAGCCGAAGCGATCGTACCGGAATGACGGGGCATTGATTTTGCATTTCGTTTAAAGCGTGAACCAATCGTTGATACCGGTCGGCGCGGCGTACTCGCCGGAATTTACCGAATTTTCTGTCTGGGCTCCCTTCCGCCGCACTGTGGAATTGCTGGCGGGGCCTTCGCATGTGCTGGCCTTACAAAAGGATGAGCAGGGGTATTGGAGGGGGCGGGCTGCGGTCGACGCGGGTTGTAAATATCTGTATCGGCTGGACGGGCAGATCCGCTGTCCCGATCCGGCCTCGCTTTCCCAGCCGGAGGGTGTGCATGGCCGTTCGGCGGTGGTGGACATCGCCGGTTTTCGGTGGCGGGATGACGGTTGGGGGGGAATTCCGCTGGCTAACCTGATCCTGTATGAACTGCATGTGGGAACGTTTACCCACACCCACGATTTCGACGGCGTTGCGCGAAAGCTGGACTACCTCGCGGAGCTTGGGGTCAATGCGATCGAGTTAATGCCGCTGGCGCAGTTCCCCGGCTCGCGCAACTGGGGTTATGACGGCGTTTACCCTTTTGCCGTCCAGCATTCATATGGCGGCGTGACCGGATTTCGCCAGCTGGTGAATTCGGCGCACGAGCGGGGTATCGCGATAGTGGTCGATGTGGTCTACAATCATTTTGGTCCCGAAGGAAACTATCTTACGCACTATGGGCCTTACTTCACGGACAATTACCGCACACCGTGGGGCAGCGCGGTCAATTTTGACGATGCCTGGTCGGACGGGGTGCGGAATTATTTCCTACAGAATGCGCGGATGTGGCTGGAAGACTACCACGTCGACGCGTTGCGGCTGGATGCGGTGCATGCCATCAAGGACCTTAGCGCAATCCCGTTTGTCCGCCAGCTGAAGGAACTGGCGATGGAGATCGAGCACCGGACAGGGCGCCGGAAATTGCTGATCGCCGAGCTGGACCTCAACGATCCGCGCTATATCCATCCTCCTTCTCGCGGTGGTTATGGACTGGACGGCCAGTGGGTGGATGAATTCCATCATGCGCTGCGTGCGCTGCTTACCGGTGACCGAAGCGCCTATTATGAAGATTTCGGCGAGATCGGGCATCTGGAGCGGGCGTTCCGAAATACGTACGTCTATAACGGCGTGTATTCCGCGTATCGCAAGCGGGTCTATGGCGGGCACGCCGATGCCTGCCCGTATGATCAGTTCGTTGTCTTTTCCCAGAATCATGACCAGGTAGGAAACCGGGCATGCGGGGAGCGGTTGACGGCGCACCTGACGAAGGCGCAGTTGAAACTGGCGGCTGCGGCGGTTCTGTTGTCGCCTTACGTACCATTACTATTCATGGGAGAGGAATACGGCGAGCGGAATCCCTTCCCGTTTTTTGTGGACTTTGAAGACCCCGCCCTGATCAAAGCGGTGCGGGAAGGCCGTATCGCGGAGTTCAAGGGCTTTCTGAGCGAGGGTCGGACAATCCCCGATCCGGAGGCGGCGGAGACTTTCGATCGGGCGGTGCTGTCCTGGGAGGGCGACGCCGTCCTGCTGAATTATTATAAGGCGCTTATCCGGTTGCGGAAAACGCGGCCCGCATTGCAGGGAAGGATGAGAGATACAATGATCGTTCATCCGGCAGCCGGATCGGTGCTGATACTGGAACGGAAGATCCCCGGCGATCACGTCTATATCTTTTTCAATTTTGGCGATTCGCCGGTGCAGGCAGCGGAGCTGACAAGCCAGGAGCTTAGAACAATCTTTTCATCGGAGGCGGTCCCCGCCGGCAACATCGCGCCCTGGTCCGTAGTTGTTTGTGAATTAATTCATAACCTAACGCAATGAACATTCCTACCGCAACATACCGGGTGCAATTCAACGAACATTTTCGCTTCGCCGACCTGGACAAGATACTCGACTATTTGCATGAGCTAGGGATATCGACGATCTATGCGTCGCCGGTGACGACGGCCTTCAAAGGAAGCCGGCATGGTTATGATGTTGCCGATCCGCTGACGCTCAACCCGGAGATCGGGACGGAGGAAGAATTCGCCGCACTGGCGGCGCGACTCCGGGAATACGGGATGAGCTGGCTGCAGGACATTGTTCCCAATCACATGGCCTACTCCCCGCAAAACCCATGGCTTTTCGACGTCCTGGAACGGGGCAAGGTCTCCCCTTTCTATTCTTTTTTCGACTTCCATCCCGAGCCGCTAAAACTGCTGGGCGAACGAATCATGGCGCCTTTTCTGGGGTCCACGCTCACCGACTGCGTAATGCAGGGCGAACTAACGTTACAGTATGCCCGGGATGGGTTTGTTCTCCGTTATTTCGACACGGACTGGCCGGTCGCGGCCCATTTGTATGCGTGGATTTGCACGGTATCGGGTGATTGCCCGGAGAAGCTCAGGGAGATGCTGGAGGAGCTGGTCATCGCGTCGCTTTCTCCGGTGGAGGAATGGAAGGCGGCTAAGGCGCGGTGGCTGGCGGCCGTGGAGGACGACGCATCGCTGACAGGATTTATGGCGCTTCGGGTGGCCTTCTTCAACGGCCGGCTTCCGCTGCTCGAGACGCTGGCGGGCTGCCAGCATTATGCGCTGACACATCACCGGTTGTCGTCGTCGCTGATCAACTATCGCCGGTTTTTCACGGTGAACAGCCTGATCTGTTTGCGCATGGAAAACCGCGAGGTATTCGACGCGTATCACAAGAAAATCGCCGAGTGGTATCGGCGCGGGTATATACAGGGGCTGCGGATCGATCATATCGATGGGCTGGCGGCGCCGGCAGAGTATTTGGGGAGGCTGAGGGAATGTACGGGGCCCGACGTCTATATCGTCGCAGAAAAGATCCTCGCGCGGGATGAGGCGTTGCCCGGGTATTGGGAGTGCCAGGGAACGACCGGTTATGAGTTTCTCGCGGCGGCGGGACAGGTGTTGACGGATGCAGCCGGAAGCAGAACGCTGCTGGATTGGTATGCACGCGGGGTGGCCGACTTGCCGGAATATCCGCAACTGGTCACGGATCAAAAATATTCGTTCCTCCGAACGTATATGGGTGGGGAGTTGGATAACCTGATGGATTTATTGGTTTCGATGCCAATGACCGGCGCGGCGGGGCGGAATGTCGGGCCGCTGCGCGAGGCGCTCGCGATGTTGCTGGCCTGTTTCCCGGTATATCGATTGTATCCGGACGGCGGGGCCTTTTCGGCCACCGACAAGATGACGATAGCCTCGGCTTTCGAGCGGGCGGGGATCAACCGGCCGGAATACCGGGAGGAGCTGGACTGGCTGGAAAGGTTGTTCTCGCTGGAGCAGGGGGCGCCATTCCTGATGCGGATGATGCAATTCACCGGGCCGCTGGCGGCGAAGGGGATCGAAGACACGAGCTTCTATATCTACAACCCTTATATCGCGCATTGCGAGGTCGGCGATACTCCGGCGGTGGCGGGGATCGACGCTTCGGCGTTCCATCGGTTCATGCGGGAGCGGCAATCGCGCTGGCCGCATTCGCTGAATGCGACGACGACACACGATACCAAACGCGGGGAGGATGCCCGGATCAGGCTGAATATACTTAGTGCACAACCGGGTGAATGGATCGGGGCCGTACGCGGGTGGACGGAGATGAATCGTGGGCTCCTTGCCGTCGACGGCGAACGGCGGGCCCCATCCGCCAATGATGAATATCTGATGTACCAGGCTTTGCTGGGCGGATGGCCGGCAGACGGCGTGGTGACGGATAATTTTCGGGAGCGATTTGCCGGTTACCTGCAAAAAGCGTTGCGCGAGGCCAAGACAGAGACGAACTACGACGATCCGGATGAATGGTATGAGGAGGCTTGTCAGACCTTTGCGGCGGGGCTGCTGAAAGAGGGGTCGGAATTTCTGGTCGACTTCGGGGCTTTTGCGGTGTCGGTCGCCCGGGAGTCGTTTGGCTTCAGCCTGGCGCAAACCCTATTCAAACTTACTGCGCCGGGAATCCCGGATATTTTTCAGGGTGCGGAATGTTGGGAGACAAGCTTCGTCGACCCCGATAACCGGCGGGCGGTGGACTATGAGACGCGGGCGGCGATGTTGCGGGAGATGCGGACAAGAGAAGCGTTGGGGCTTCCGGCAGCCCTGGATTTTGTTCTGGATCACCCCGAGAGGAGCGCGATGAAGATGTGGGTGATCTACCGGGTGCTCGGGTTCCGACGCGCCCACCCCGGAGTTTTTTCGGAAGGCGAGTATCTCCCGGTGGCAGTGGACGGACCAATGCTCGCCTATGCGCGGCGATCGGGTTCCAACTGGGTGCTGGTGTTGGCGCCGTTGATCCGCCGGACGGAGTTGGAGACCCCCAGCGGGTTTCGCCTGGAACTCCCGGCGGGGGCGCCCGGGCCGTGGATGGATCTTTTTACGGGGGATGTATATCAGACCGACGACGGCGCACCGGTCTGGAAGGGATGGAACCGGTTCCCCGTTGCGATGCTGGTAAGCCGGTAGTCTACGCCCGGATGGCGGCCCGGGTTTTACTTCTCCACGAAACAACAGTCACAGGATGCCTTTAAGCTGGAGCAGCCTG
Source organism: Puia sp. (assembly GCA_035501395.1). Classification (GTDB taxonomy): domain Bacteria; phylum Bacteroidota; class Bacteroidia; order Chitinophagales; family Chitinophagaceae; genus Puia. The sequence continues at coordinate 14,841 of DATJWK010000015.1, read as the reverse complement.
GAAGTTACTGGGATGTATGGGTGTACAAGGACTATTGACAACGCTCGCCACGCTTAAGGCAGGTGGCCGCAAGCGCCACGTTCTGCAAGGGTGGCGGGGATGTCTTATCTTAGCGCATGGCAATTCTTGTCCTTGTCCGGCATGGGGAGTCGGAGTGGAATCTTCAGAATCGTTTTACGGGCGAAACGGATGTACCGCTGACGGCCAAAGGCCGGCTGGAAGCCTGCGTGGCCGGAGAAAAGCTCCGGGGATTAAACTTTTCCCATGCTTTTACATCTATGTTAGTTCGGGCGTACGATTCGCTCCTCCTGATCCTCGATCGGGCGGGTCAGCCCAACTGTCCGATCAGCCGTGATCATGCCTTGAACGAACGGAACTACGGGCAGCTGCAGGGCCTCAACAAAGCGGAAGTGGCCCGTCAATATGGCGAGGAGCAGGTGGCGATCTGGCGCAGGAGCTATTCGGTACGGCCACCCGGCGGCGAAAGTCTGGCGGATACGGCGGCGCGCGTCCTCCCCTATTATCATGCGGCGATCGAGCCGCTGTTACGCGAAGAGAAGGATGTATTGGTTGTGGCGCATGGGAATAGCCTGCGGGCACTGATGATGCTACTGGAAGGGATCAGCGAGGAAGCCATCTCGGAGGTTGATCTTCCGACCGGATTGCCAAGGAAGTATGAGTTGGACGCATCCCTGCGGGTCGTGAAAGTCGGTTATCTATGATAGTTTCCTTCTTTTTGGCGGCGATGTTGATGGTCCGGCCCGGTGAGAGCAGGCAGACGATGGTTGTCGGGGGGCGGGAGCGAAGTTTTTTATTGTACACGCCCGAGGGGGTTGCCGGCGGCGAGCCGCTGGTCATCGCGCTGCACGGGCGGCTGGGCACGGGTGCGGGGATGGAGAAGCTTACCCACCTGGAGCGGATCGCCGCGCGGGAGAAGTTTTTACTGATCTATCCCGACGGGGTGCGCAAGAGTTGGAATGACGGGCGGGAGACACCTGCGGAGAAGGAAGGTGTGGATGATGTGGCGTTTATCCGGGCGCTGATGGACAGTGCGGTGCGGCAATGCGGTGTCAATCCGAAGCGAATATATGTAACCGGGATATCCAACGGCGGGTTTATGACGATGCGGGTCGCGGCAGAACTTTCGGATCGGCTGGCCGCAGCGGCGGTGGTAGCAGCTACAATGGATGAGGAGACGGCGCGATCGGCAACCCGGCTAAATCCGGTTTCCATCATGATCGTCCACGGGACCAACGATCCGCTGGTGCCGTTCGGGGGCGGCTCGGTGCATTCCAATGCGGCAGGCCCGATCTTCTCCCACGATTCAACGGTGAGCTGGTGGGCGAAAGCAGATGGCTGCAGTCAGGCCGCGAGCGTGCGGACCATTGCGGATTCAGCGGGGGATGGGACGACATTGACGGTGTCAACCTTTTCGGGCGGTGCGCGGATGACGGAAGTCGTCGGATATGTGATCCGGAACGGTGGTCATACCTGGCCGGGAGGATGGCAGTATTTGCCGGTTTTTATGGTTGGAAAAACGTCCCGGAACCTGGATGCCAGTGAGGTGATCTGGGCCTTTTTCAAGCGGCATGCGCGGGGATGAAGTGGGGTGCGCCGGTCACGGTCCGGTCGCGAGCGTTCAAGGCGGCTAATGCGAGCCCCGCCCAGGCCTTAAAGACAGGATGATAAAATCCTGGTCCAGCGCCGGCGAATGGTCATAAAGATCTCGCAGGAACGCGGGGCCATACTGCGCATACCAGGGCATGAAATTCTCCACGCGCTCCTGCAAGCCGCCCTTCGGGAAGAGCGCCGATTTCAGGGAATGGAGCTGACGCTGAAGATCACCGTATTTTCGTTTTTCCGCCTTTAGCAATTTTTTCTCCAGGACCCTGATGGGGTCGAGGGCCTTTGCCTGCAGCGCCTCCACATGTTGTTCCAGTGAAGGGTCCACCGGGCGGGCAAGCGCTTTTAACGCTTCATAGTACCGGTTGGCTTCGCCGATCTCGCGTTCCAGCGACAGCGGATTTTCGGATTCCCGGCGCACGATCTCCCCCACCAACTCTTCCGCAGGCCTGAACAGATCGGCTGGCGCCAAACCGGCGCGGTCGATCTTCTCCTGCCACTGGCGGTCGATGAGCAGGAAGGAGTTGCGCAGGATGAGCACGGGAAAGGGAACCTGGTAGTGGTCGAAGAGCGCCTTGAGCTCCAGCCAATACGCTGTCTCCCCGCCGCCGCCGATAAAGGCAAGGTTGGGTAAAACGGTCTCCTGGAAAAGACCGCGGAGGATCACATTGGGACTAAAACATTCCGGTTTACCCCTCAGTTCCTCCCGCATCTCCGCCGCCGTAAAACGTAACGTCGAGCCATGGACGATAAAATCGTCGCCATCGCGGTCGATCCGGCCGCGGAGATCGTCTTTGAGATAGAACAGGTTTATGTCGCGGGGATTAGCCTGGACCTTATAATGGTCGGGGATCCGGCGGATCGTTTCGCCGACGATCGCGGCGGGTTGCTGCCGGAACAGATCGTCTTCGAAAACGGGGGTCATCAATGCTTTCAGCGGACGTGTGTCGGCGACCAGCACGACAAGACCATATTCGCCGAAGAGCCGGTGCAGGAGGCGGAACGTAGCCGTCTGGATATCGGGACTGTCGAGGTAGCACTCCTTTAACAAAGCGAGCAGCGGCGGGCCGAAAGGCTGGACGGAAAGCTGCCCTTCGAGCCGGAAGAGGAGTCTGTCGAGACCCTTTGTATTCATCCGGCCGACCGCTCCGGTTTGCCGGGTATCCCAGGTGAGCGTATCCCCGCCGAGATGGATATGGTTGAGTTCTTCAAGATCCGCGTCCTCGCTGCCCATCCAGAAAACGGGCACAAAGTCGTATTCCGGGCGTTGCGTTTTTAGCCAATCTGCCAGCCGAACCGCGTGAAGGATCTTATAGATAAAATAAAGCGGGCCGGTGAAGATCGCAGGCTGATGGGCGGTGCAAACCGTAAAGGTGGTGTCTTTTGCCAGGAGCGCAGCCTGAGGAGGCAGGGCGACCCCGATAGACCGGTATTGAATCTTCAGTGCATCGACCAGGACCGTCCGGTTGACCGGGTTCGACTGGCGGTTCCTGATGGCCTGAAAAATCCCGTTTGCATCGGGCGGATAGGCGTAAAACGGCCGGAGGTCCTCCGCCTTCGCGTTATAGTCGGTAATGATACGGGAAAAATAGCCGGTCAGGTTTATAGACAAATGATGTTCGGTCCAATCCATAAGCTAAGCTAATGGAGCAAAATAACACAAAATTCACCCAATTGTTCTGCGCGATTGATGGGCGGTCGGACTCACTAAGATTTGGATTTGTCGGGCCCGCTCCCTCGCGCCCGGCCCGCACTTCGCAGGCCCCGTCATCACAACACCTGGAAACCGTGGGCGTAAGGGTCGTCATCGGGGTCAATGCTTATCGTATTATATCCATAGACCTTGGCCCAACCCTCGATACTGGGAATAATGGCCGGTTTGCCGCCGACGGTCGTGGTCATTTCGACCATGCCGGTGAACCGCGATCCGATGATACTTTCGTGGACAAATATGTCGCCTTCTTTCAGTTTGCCCTTGGCGAACCATTGTGCCATCCGGGCGGATGTTCCGGTCCCGCAGGGTGAGCGGTCGATCGCCTTATCCCCATAAAATACGGCGTTGCGGGCCGTCGCATCGGGGTGGATCGTCGCGCCCGACCAGAGGATATGCGTACAGCTGTGGATGGTGGGGTTCTCGGGATGAACGAAGGTATGCGTTTCGTTGATCCGCCGGCGCATCACGCGGCTATAGGCGATCAACTGGCCGGCGGAGTAGTCGTCAAGCTTCGAGAAATGCTCCTGTGTATCGACGATCGCATAGAAGTTTCCGCCATACGCCACGTCAACCCGGAGTGTACCAAGCTCCGGGCATTCCACGGCGATATTGGTCGCCGCGAGATAAGACGGGACGTTGGTAAGTTTGACGGATATGACTTTTTTTCCTTCCTGGCGATATTCGATCAACACCAGACCCGCGGGGGCTTCCATTCGCACGCGGCCGGGGATCTTCGGCCGGATCAGCCCCTCTTCGATCGCGATCGTTATGGTCCCGATGGTACCATGCCCGCACATGGGCAGGCAACCGCTGGTTTCGATAAATAGCACCGCAATATCATTGGCGGGGTCATGCGGAGGATAAAGGATGCTGCCGCTCATCATGTCGTGCCCGCGCGGTTCGAACATCAGCCCCTTTCTGATCCAGTCGTACTCCGCGAGAAAATGCTGCCGCTTTTCGCTCATGTTACGGCCTTGAAGAATAGGCCCGCCGCCGGCGACAAGACGGACCGGGTTGCCGCAGGTATGAGCGTCGATGCAAAAAAAAGTATGCTTCGGCATGGGTTAAATGGGATCCTTTGTCAGCCTGTTGTTAACTATTCTCCAAATAGTTATAGAGTTTATATCCTGAAGTGCTTGAGGTAGCAGGCGGTTCGGCCAGTTTTGATAGGCGACCGGTCGAGTCCAGCGGCGAATGCCATCCGCGCCGACAGAGGTGAACCGGCTATCGGTAGTGGCGGGGAATGGTCCGCCGTGCTGCATCGAGAGGGCCACGCGAACCCCGGTGGGTACGCCGTTGAGGATGAGCCGGCCGCAGATATCCTGTGTAGCCTGCACCAGTTCGGGGTGATTGGTGATGTCCTGCTCCGTCGCCATCAATGTGGCGGTAAGCTGGCCTTCCATATGACGGGCCACTTTTAACATCTCGTCGGGGTGTTTGCATTGGATGACGAGCGAGTACGGGCCAAAAACTTCCTGGTGGAGAAGGGGGTTGCGAAAGAACGCTTCCGCGGTGGCCGAGGCCAGCGTCGGAACGCCCTGGTCGGTCGCGGGCTCCGTCCCGGATACCGCGACCGTAGCTACGCCGGATTGGGCGAGGGCCGCGCCGCGTTTTTCCGAAAACGCCCTGGCGATACCGGAGTGAAGCATCGTTCCGGGAATAGCCCTGGAAATGGCAGCGCCGAGTTCTTCGATAAAGAGGTCGAGGTCGTCTCCTTCGATACCGATCAGGAGGCCGGGGTTGGTGCAAAACTGGCCGACGCCCAGGGTAATGGAACCCGCGATGGTGGCCGCGACTTCCCTGGCCGATGCGGCAAGTTTGCCGGGGAGGAGGAAGATCGGGTTGATGCTACCCATCTCTGCAAAAACGGGGATAGGAACCTTACGCTGGTTTGCCCAGTCGAAAAGAGCCTTGCCGCCGCCGTAGGAACCGGTGAAGCCGACTGCGCGGGTATGCGTGTGCGTGACCAATAACCGGCCGGTTTCGGTGCCGGCGCCATGAACATGCGCGAAAACGCCGTCGGGGAGGCCCTCGGCCCTGACGGCCCGCGTTACAGCCTGCGCCACGAGTTCAGAGGTTTCGGGATGAGCGGGGTGGGCCTTTACGATGACTGGACAGCCTGCTGCCAGGGCGGAGGCGGTATCCCCGCCGGCGGTGGAATAGGCAAAGGGGAAATTGCTTGCGCCGAATACGACCACCGGTCCGAGGGGCACCTGCCATTTTCGGATATCCGGATCGCCTTTTGCGGTGTCGGCAGTATCGATGCGGACCTCCAGCCAGTGGCCGGTTTCGGCGGCGTCGGCATAAGAGGTGAGCTGAAATTGGGTGCGGGCGCGTTCGTTACGGAGCCGTGCTTCCGGAAGATTGGTCTCCCGCATCGCCGTCTCGATCAATAGATCGCCAATGGCGTCTATTTGCTTCGCGATGCCGCGCATAAGCGAGCCGCGCTGCTGTAAAGTTGTCTGCCGGTAAACCTGAAAGGCTTCCCACGCCGTATTCATCACGGCATCTATTTCGGCTGCGGTGGCGTCTTGAACATTCATGACACAAAGTTAAGGTTATACGGCGAGGGAGAGGTATTCAGGAAGCGCGGGACGGGTGGCGATCCCTTCCCGGATGATGCCAAGGATATGGTCGCGTTCCTTGCCCACCAGGGTTAGCCTTGGCGCCCGCACGTACTCGGTACCCAAACCCGTTTCAGCTTCAGCCAGCTTGATATATTGGACCAGTTTTGGGTGGATATCCAGTTCGAGCAGGGGCAGGAACCAGCGATGGATCTCGAGGGCTTCTTCTGTCCGGCCTGCCTTCACGAGCCGATAGATGGCGACGGTTTCCGCGGGGAAAGCGCAAACGAGTCCGGCGACCCAGCCGTGTGCCCCCATGATCAGTGCCTCCGTGGCGATGGGGTCGACGCCGGTGAGGATCTTGAGGCGTTCACCAAAGCGGTTGATGAGCCTCGTTACATTCGTGATATCGCGGGTCGATTCCTTGACCGCCTCGATGTTGGGCAATTCCAGCAGTTCGTCAAACATTTCCAGGGTGACTTCGATCTTGTAGTCAACAGGGTTATTGTAGATCAGAATGGGCAGTTCGGTCGATTGTGCAACGGTTTTGAAGAAGGTGACGGTTTCGCGATGGTCGCTCTTATAACGCATGGGCGGCAGGAGCATCAGCCCGCGGGCTCCCCATTTTGAAGCGAGGGTCGCCTGCCGGATCGCCTCTTTCGTCGTCCCTTCGGCGATATTCATCAGTGTGGGAAGGCCGGTGCGTTCGGCGGCATATTTCAGGAGGGTCTCCTTTTCTTCAATCGCCAGGGTGCTGGCTTCGCCGAGCGATCCGCCGATGATGATACCGCTGACGCCGGCCTGTACCTGGGCATCGAGGTTCGCTCCAAAGCTGGGCAGGTCAAGGGTATCGTTGGGGGTGAATTTGGTCGTTACCGCCGGGTACACGCCGTTCCAGTTTATTCTCATGTGGGCGTTTTTTGCAAATATACCGGATCGGCGGGTTGGGAGGCTAGCGGCGATTCACCAATTCTTCCATTATTTTAACAGGTTTCCCCTTCGAGGTCATAATCATATGCCTTTGTGATGCGGACGGATACGAACTCGCCGATGGACAATTTGTTCGGGCTATGAACGATCACTTCATTGTCGACCTCCACCGAATCGAATTCTGTCCGGCCAAGATAGCGGCCCGCTTCTTTTTTATCGATCAGGACATGGAAGACGTTGCCGATTTTTTGCTGGTTGATCTGGAAGGAGATCTCCTGCTGGACCTCCATGATGTCCTGGGCGCGGGATTGTTTTAGGTCCGCGGGGACATTGTCTACCAGGTCATGCGCCGACGTCCCTTCTTCATGGGAATAGGTAAAGATGCCGACGCGGTCAAACCGATGTTCGCGGAGAAAGTCTTTCAGCTCCTCGACGTCCTCTTCGGTTTCGCCGGGGAAGCCGGCAATCAGGGTCGTTCGCAGGCAGATACCCGGCACCCTTTCGCGGATAGCGAGGATCAGGTCGGTCATGTCTTTTCTGGTCAACTGGCGGCGCATAGCCGTCAGCATCCGGTCGCTCGCGTGCTGGAGCGGCATGTCGAGGTAGTTGCAGATATTCGGGCGCTCGCGCATGACGTCGAGGACTTCGAGCGGGAACCTGGCCGGGTAGGCATAATGGAGCCGGATCCAGTGGAGACCGGGGATATCCGCGAGGCGGTTGAGAAGGTCCGGCAGGGCCCGGCGTTTGTAGATATCCAGACCATAGTACGTCAGCTCCTGGGCGATCAGCATGATCTCTTTGACACCCTTCTTTACCAGGAATTCGGCTTCCTTTACGAGGTCTTCGATGGTTCTGCTGACGTGACCGCCGCGCATAAGCGGGATGGCGCAAAAGGCACAGGTGCGGTTGCAGCCTTCGGAAATCTTCAGGTAGGCGTAGTGCTTGGGGGTAGCCAGGAGCCGTTCACCCAGCAGCTCGGCTTTATAGTCGGCGTCGAATTGGCGCAGCAGCAAGGGCAGCTCAAGGGTCCCGAACCAGGCATCGACTTCGGGGATCTCTTTTTCCAGGTCGTCGCGGTAGCGCTGGCTCAGGCAGCCGGTGACGTAGACCTTGTCAAGCCGGCCGTTCCTTTTGAGGTTGACCTGATCGAGGATGGTATTGACGGATTCTTCTTTTGCCTTGTCGATGAATCCGCAAGTATTGACGACGACGATATTGTGGTCATTCTTTTTATTTTCATGGACTACATCGATCTCATTGGCCTTCAACTGACCGCTAAGGACTTCGCTGTCGACCATGTTTTTACTACAGCCCAGCGTTATGATATTGACCTTGTCTTTTTTGAGTGTTTTTGTTTTCATTTTTCGAGGCTAAAAAGGCTGTCCACAAATTCGTGTTTGTCAAATACCAGCAGGTCGTCCATTTTTTCGCCGACGCCGATGAACTTGACGGGGATCCTGAACTGGTTTGCGATGGCGAGTACCACCCCACCCTTTGCGGTACCGTCCAGCTTGGTGATGGCCAGCGCCGTGACATTGGTGGCGGCGGTGAAGTGACGGGCTTGTTCGAGGGCATTCTGGCCGGTCGACCCGTCGAGAACCAGCAGGACTTCATGGGGTGCGTCGGGCATTAATTTTTTTATGACACGGCTGATCTTCGACAATTCCTCCATCAGGTGAGCCTTATTGTGGAGGCGGCCGGCGGTGTCGATGATAACGACGTCGGTGTTCCGGGAGATGCCGCTCTGGACGGTATCAAAGGCGACCGCGCCGGGATCGGAGCCCATGCCTTGCTTGACGATCGGAACCCCAACCCGCTCGCTCCAGATGGTCAACTGGTCGACGGCTGCGGCGCGAAAGGTATCCGCGGCCCCGAGCAGGACGGACTTGCCCGCTTTTTTGAAATTGTAGGCCAGCTTTCCGATCGTGGTGGTCTTACCAACGCCGTTGACGCCGACGACGAGAATGACATAAGGTTTGCTGCCGGCGGGTGTGCTGAAATCGCGGTAGGATTGATCGGGTGCATCGACCAGCAATTTCTCAATTTCTTGTTGAAGTATTTTGTTCAGATCACTGGTATTCACATACTTATCTCTTGCGACTCTGTCTTCAATCTTCTGAATGATCTTCACGGTGGTGTCAATACCGACATCGGCGCTGACGAGTGCGTCTTCGAGGTCGTCGAGGACCTCTTCATCGACGTGGCTTTTGCCGGCGACCGCTTTGGTGAGGCGGGTGAAGAAGCCTTCCTTGGTCTTTTGGAGGCCCTGGTCAAGGCTTTCCTTTTCTTTTTTCCCGAAGAGTTTATCGAATAGTCCCATTATTCCGGAATTGAAAAAAGCCGTCCGGGGGACAGCTTTCGTAGTATGTCTTACTAAACCCTACATTACTTCTGAGCCAAATACTCCCTGATCTTATCCTTATGGATAATCGCTTCTTTAAAGGTGTAGGCGCCGGTCTTGGGGCTGCGTACGGCCCGGATCACCTTTGTCCAGTTCTTTGCTTCGGCGGCAGCCTTGGCGTCTTTGGTCTTGATTGCGGTTTTTGCGGCCTTTGCCATAGTCTATTACTTTATGAACAGTTACTTAATTTCCTTGTGAAGGGTTACTTTCTTCATGATCGGGTTGAACTTCTTCAGCTCCAGGCGCTCCGGAGTGTTCTTTTTGTTCTTGGTAGTGATGTACCTGCTGGTACCCGGGAGTCCGCTGTTCTTGTGTTCGGTGCATTCCAGGATCACCTGTACCCGACTTCCTTTTTTTGCCATTGTTGGACGATTTTATTTGCCGCCTCGGGGCCGGCGATTCGTTTTAAATCTTTGTTCCCTCTGCTCTCAGTTTCTTTACGACGTTGTACAGACCGTTCTTGTTGATGGTACGGAGCCCTTCGGACGAAACCTTCAGGGTGATCCATTTATCTTCCTCGGCGAGGAAGAACCGCTTGGTCTGCAAATTGGGCAGGAACCTCCTGTTCGTCTTGATATTGGAGTGGGACACCTTGTGGCCGGTGACCGGAACTTTACCCGTGATCTGACATACTCTAGCCATGATAGCGAAAATTTGGACTGCAAAAGTCGTAAAATATTAGGAATTAACCAAAAGAAATGTTTCCGATTAAATCCTAATTTTCCATTTCGTAAAATCTACTAAATGATAGCTACTATCTGTTCTCCCCATGCCATCAACGTCCAGAGAACCGCGCTGATCGTCACCTTGCTGTTATTTCCGTTTTTTGGACATCCTCAGACGAATCTCACCAATCAGCGGGTCTTCGATACGACCGGATTTGTCCCGGAGCACTATCCTGAACGGGTAGCCACATTTGCAAAGGAGCCGGTTGTCAAGGGCCGGATCATCTTTCTGGGAAACAGTATTACCGAAATCGGCGACTGGAAAAAATTGTTGAACGATTCCACCGTAATAAACCGGGGAATCGGCGGCGACATTACGTTTGGTGTGCTTAAGCGCCTGGACGACGTGATCGTGCGACAGCCGTCCAAACTATTTCTGCTGATCGGTATAAACGATATTGGCAAGGACATCCCGGATGCCGTGATTGCCGACAACATCCGAAAAATAATTGTTCGCGTGCAGAAAGGATCCCCCTCGACAAAAATTTACATAGAAAGCATTTTACCGGTCAATCCCGAGATGCCAAATTTCCCGCAACATTACGACAAGCAGGAACACATCCTGAGCACGAACAAACTTATCGAGCGGGTAGCGGCGGATTCCCATTGCACTTATGTGAACATTCACGATTTGCTCGCCGATGCGCATGGCAGACTGGAGGCGAAATATTCCTGGGAGGGATTGCATCTGAATCCTGCTGCCGGTGGCTATGAAAGATGGGTCACCTATTTGCGCGAGAAGGGATATCTATGATTTCACTGTGACCAATAACACAATTGCATCAGCCGGCTCACGGGAGCCGGAACGCCATGACATAATCCCCCAGCTTTGTACGCAGCTTCCCGTGGCCTCCGGCGGCGATGACGACGTATTGGTGGCCGTCGAGCGAATAGGTCATGGGGGTAGCCTGGGCGCTGGCCGGGAGGGGATATTCCCAGCGGGTCTCGCCGGTGCGGCTGTCAAAGGCACGGAGGTGACCGTCGATGCTGGCGGCGACGAATATCAGCTGACCTGCGGTGACGATAGCGCCGCCGAAGTTTAGCGATCCCCATTTTTTTGCGTCGGGATATTTTTCGGGGGGCATTTGGAAGCCCAGCGGAACTTCCCAGATCTTTGCGCGGGTTCTCAGGTCGATGCCGACAAGGGTGCCCCAGGGCGGTCGGGTTTGCATAAGGAAGCCGTCGGGCCCGGGTTTGAAAAGATAGTCCCGCTTCATTACATAGGGGGTTCCGCGCTGGCGCCCTGTCTCGGCGCGCAAGGTTTCGCTGCTCTCCTTCTCGATGCTATCGACCTGGTCGCGGGGGATCATGCGGATAACGGCAGCGACGCGGTTGATGTTCGTATATATAATATTATTGACGGGATCGTAGCACATGCCGCCCCAGTGGATGCCGCCGACATTGCCCGGCGCCATGATCGTCCCTTCAAAGCTGGGTGGCGTAAAAGGTCCCTGGTAGCGGTATTTGGCTATCCGCGTCCTGGCAGAAGCGAGGTTATCGGGGTTAGGACCCCAGGCACTATCTATGCTCAGCGATTGCAAGCCGAGTGCGGGAAGCGAAGGAAAAGGCTGGGTAGGCCACGCTTGTTCGCCGGCGATCGTGGAGGCGGGGACGGGGCGTTCTTCAACCGGCAGGAGGGGATGGCCGGTGAGCCGGTCGAGGACATAAATAAATCCCATTTTGGTCCCGACGACAACGGCGGGCATGGTGCGGAGACCCGCCTTCGCCGAGGTGGCTGGCTTCGCCGGGGCTGCGGCGGCAAGGCCGGCCGAGGGAAAGTCGATCAGCATCGGTTGTGCGGCGATATCGAAGTCCCAAAGATCATGATGGACGACCTGGAAACTCCACAGGAGCTTGCCGGTTGAGGCTCGAAGGGCAACGAGGGAATTGGCATAGCGGTTAGAGCCGAGCCGCTCTCCCCCATAATAGTCGGGGCTGGGGCTGGTGGACGGGATGAACACCATATCGCGTACCGTATCTACGCTAAGGATCGACCAGGCGTTGGCGGCCCCGGATTGGTGGGCCTTGGGACCGTTCCAGGTCATATACGCGCTATCCGCCGGGTCCTCGGGGATTGGGTTCCAGCGCCAAACCAGCAACCCCGTATGGACATCGTAGGCGCGGACAACGCCGGGGGGCTGGTCAAATCGCTGGTTATCACCCATCGAAGAGCCGACGATGACCAGATCGCCGATGACGGCGGGTGGCGAGGTCTCCTGGACTTCATTGCTATAGCCGGCGCGCAGGTTGACGGTGCCGGCGGCGCCGAAGTTGGTTACCGGCTGACCGGTTTTGCCGTCCAGTGCGATCAGACGGCCGTCGATCGTACCGATAAAGATCCGAAGTGTGTCGGGGGCGCTACGGGTGTAGCGCTTCTTGTGGGAATACCATGCGGCTACGCCACGGGAACTCATCTCCGACATATCGCGATGCAGATCCACATGCGGATCGTAAACCCATTGCTGTTGGCCGGTTGCGGCGTCGATGGCGAAGACGCGATCGCTCGGTGTACTGAAATATAATGAACGGTCGATGAGGATGGGCGTTGCTTCAAACGCTGCTTTATCGGTGGCGTTCGTGCCTTTATATGTGTCCAGTTCGCCGGTGCGGAAAGTCCACGCGACGGTAAGGCGCGTGACATTTTTATCGTTGATCTGATCAAGGGGAGAGTACCGCTTACCCCCGGGGTCCTGGCCATAGAACGACCAGGATTGAGACAACGCGAACAGCGGCGGGATAAGAGAGAATATGGAAAGGAGATATCGCATAAAAGGATTGTTTTCTTCAAACTTACTTTGAATAACGGGCAGCTCCTATTTTCTTTGACCAGTGGCGACCGATCGGTGACGAAAGTTTATTAATAATTCCTTAATTTACCAATCCTTTTTGCCCCCGATATTTACGCAAAATGGGCAAATGCAAGAACCAATGAGACGTAAAACGATTGCGCGGGATATCAGCTGGCTGGCGTTCAATGGCCGCGTATTGCAGGAGGCGGCCGATCCGACGGTGCCGCTGCGGGAAAGGATCAAGTTCCTCGGCATTTTTTCCAACAATATGGATGAATTTTTTCGGGTGCGTGTTGCGACATTGAAGCGGATGGCTGAGTTCAGCGGGAGCAAATCGAAGGCCAATATGCATTTGGAACAGTCGCCGGAGAAGATCTTAAATGAGATACAAGGGATTGTCCTGGAGCAGGGGGATACGTTCGACGCCGTTTGGGAGGGGATCCGGAATGAAATGGAAGGCGAGAAGATCTATCTCGTGACGGAGACGGAACTGGATCCGAACCAACAGCAGTTCGTCCAGAATTATTTTGAGGAGGAGGTCCGGTCGAATACGATCCCGCTGATGATCGAGAGCATTCCGGCCATGCCCTATTTACGGGATAAGTCGCTTTACCTCGGCGTTGTCCTTTCCCGAAGAGACGGGAGCATGAAGCGCAAATACGCCCTGATCGAAGTGCCCAGTCGCGTACTGGGGCGGTTTGTGCTGTTGCCTTCGCCGGCGATGGACGAACATCATATCATCCTGCTGGAGGACATTATCCGGTACAATCTGCGGAATATTTTCGCTTATTTCGGCTACGACACCTATGAATCCTGGGTGTTCAAGGTGACGCGCGACGCGGAGATCGACATTGACAACGACGTCAGCACCACGCTGATGCAAAAGATCGAAAAAGGCCTGAAGAACCGGCGGAAGGGCAAGCCGACGCGGCTGGTTTACGACCGGGAGATGGACAAGGGGTTGTTGGACTATCTCGTCAAGCGGCTCGGCCTCTCAAAGAAGGGCGGGAATATCATCCCGGGCGGCCGGATCCACAATTTCCGGCATTTCATGGATTTTCCGGATGTATTCCCCAAGAAGGGTCAGCGGCGGAGACCGTTCGCGCACCCCTTGCTGATGAAATCTCCGCGGGTGACCGATGTGGTACTCGAGCAAGACGTGATGCTCCATTTCCCGTATCATTCATTTAATCCCGTAATCGATTTGCTGCGGGAAGCCGCGATAGACCCCAACGTAACGACCATCAAGATCACCGGCTACCGGCTGGCCAGCAATTCCAAGATCATCAATGCGCTGATCAATGCGGTTCGTAACGGCAAGCACGTGACGGTTATGCTGGAGCTAAGAGCGCGGTTCGACGAGGAAGCCAACCTGGAATGGAAGGAACGGCTCGAGGATGAGGGTGTCCGGGTGCTGATCGGCATCCCCAATGTGAAGGTCCATGCCAAGATCTGCCTGATCAAGAAACGAATCAACAACTTTACGATCCACTATGGATTCGTAAGCACGGGGAACCTGAATGAAAAGACGGCAAAACTTTACGGCGATCATTGTTTGCTGACTGCCGACCGGCATATCATGGCGGATGTGAACCGCATCTTCACCTATCTCGAGAAATGGAAAGAGGGTACCGCACCGTTAAAGGCATGCAAGACCCTCATCCCCTGCCCTACCAGCCTGAGACGGGAGCTGGTAAAGATGGTAGTCCGAGAGACCCGGCTGGCCCGCGAGAAAAAGCCGGCCGCCATTACGCTCAAGATGAATTCGCTCTCGGATGAAGACCTCATCGAGAAGTTGACGGAAGCGGCGAAGGCCGGCGTACGCATCCGGCTCATCATCCGCGGCATATTTTGCATGTACTCGGAGAACAGCAAATTCCTCATCCCGGTCAAGGCCGTCAGCATTATCGACGAATACCTGGAACATGCGCGGGTCTTTATCTTCCATAACGGAGGGAAGGAGAAGACGTATATTTCTTCGGCGGACTGGATGGTACGCAACCTGGACCACCGGGTGGAGGCAACCTGCCCGGTGCTGGACGAAGTGATCGTCGCAGAACTAAAGGAGATACTCGACATTCAGCTCGCGGATAAT
>DATJWK010000014.1:0-18265 GCA_035501395.1 Puia sp. | reverse complement strand
ATTCCATTTGGTGCCGGCGGCCTCGATGACGTCGTAGGTATTGATGGACATCCGGTCGAAGATCAGCGATAGTTCGTTCATGAGCGCGATGTTCAGATCCCGCTGCGTGTTCTCGATGATCTTGCTGGCTTCGGCCACCTTAATGGACGGCGCGCGATGTACGCCGGCATCGACGACAAGGGAATAGGTCTTTGCGATCTCCTCCAGGGCGGTCGGATTGCTGCCCGATACGACCTTTACGACGGTACGCAGCGTATGCTTCCTGTCGCCGGGGTTGATGCGTTCGGGTGAATAGCCGAGGCTGAAATCTCCGTCGCTAAGGTGCAGGTCCGAGGTTTTCTCGAGGATAGGCAGGCAATCTTCCTCGGTGCATCCGGGATAGGTCGTGGATTCGTAAACCACATAGTCTCCTTTTTTGAGGGCTTTGCCCACGGTCATGGAAGCGCCGGCCAGCGGTTTGAGGTCGGGGACATTGTATTTGTCAACCGGGGTGGGAACGGCAACGATGAAGAAACGCGCCTGTTTGAGCACCTCCACATCGTCGGTAAAAACGATATCGCGTCCCGCGAATTCTTCCGCGGACACTTCTTTGCTCGGGTCGATGCGGTTGCGCATCATGTCGATGCGGCGGCTGTTTATATCGAAGCCGATCACCGAGATCGTCTTTGCAAATTCGAGTGCGATCGGGAGGCCGACGTAACCCAGGCCGATAACGGCGAGTTTGGCGCGTCGTTCGACCAGGTCGTCGTAAATTTTTGCTTGCTGCATATTGGATCTAGCTTCTGCTTATAAATTCCTTGGGTTGTCTCGCCCACTCTTCGGGGGGCAGGGATTTAAAGTACTCATAGGTGATCTTCAGGCCCTCCCGGCGTTCCACTTTTGGTCTCCAGTCGAGGATCATTTTTGCCCGGGAGATATCGGGTTGACGTTGTTTGGGGTCATCTTCGGGCAGGGGGCGGTAGACGATCTTTTGATTGGTACCGGTAAGGGCAATGACTTCCTCGGCAAATTGTTTGAGGGTGATCTCGGACGGGTTGCCCAGGTTGAGCGGAAGGTAGTAGTCGCTCAGCAGGAGGCGATAGATGCCTTCCACGAGATCGTCGACATAGCAAAATGAGCGGGTTTGGCTGCCGTCGCCGAATACGGTCAGATCTTCGCCACGCAGGGCCTGGCCGATAAATGCGGGAAGGGCGCGTCCGTCATTGAGACGCATCCGCGGGCCATAAGTATTGAAGATGCGCACGATGCGGGTCTCGAGATGGTGAAAATTATGGTAGGCCATGGTCATCGCTTCCTGGAAACGCTTTGCTTCGTCGTACACTCCGCGCGGGCCGACAGGGTTGACGTTGCCCCAATATTCCTCTGGCTGCGGGTGAACACGCGGATCGCCATAGATCTCCGAGGTGGAAGCGACGAGGATTCGGGCGCGTTTGGACTTTGCAAGACCGAGACAATTGTGGGTTCCAAGGGAGCCTACCTTCAGGGTTTGGATGGGAATCTTGAGGTAGTCGATCGGGCTGGCGGGCGAAGCGAAATGCAGGATGTATCGCAGTTCGCCGGGAACATGGATGAATTTGCTGACGTCGTGGTGGTAGAACTCGAAGTGTTCGAGCCGAAAGAGGTGCTCGATATTGCGGAGGTCGCCGGTGATGAGGTTGTCCATCCCGATGACGTGATACCCTTCGCGGATGAATCGGTCGCAGAGATGGGACCCCAGGAATCCTGCTGCACCGGTGATCAATACACGCTCTTTGCTCGTCATATCGAAAATTGTTAGTTGTTTGACTTGTGGTTGCTGGCGGGAGCCCTGCCGATGCTTTCGTAATAGAATCCCAATTCACGGATGGCCGCGATATCGAACAGGTTCCGGCCGTCGAATATCACCTTGTTCTTCAGCGAAGTCACGATCTTCAGGAAATTAGGCGTTCGGAATTCGTTCCACTCCGTCGCAATGATCAGAGCGTCGGCGCCGTCGAGCGCGTCATACTGACTTTCCGCATAGGCGATTTTTGATCCCAGGAGGTTGCGGACGTTGTTCATGGCTTCCGGATCGAACACGCTCAGGGTCGCGCCTTCACCGAGGAGGGCATCTATCATGTATAAAGCCGGGGCTTCGCGAATGTCATCGGTATTGGGTTTGAACGCGAGGCCCCATAGGGCGAAATGGCGGCCTTTCAGGCTGCCGTTGAAATACTTCTTGATCTTGGGGACCAGATGGAGCTTTTGTTTTTCGTTGACATCCATCACGGCATTCAGGATCCTGAAATCGTACCCTGCTTCTTCGGAAGATTTTACGAGCGCCTGGACGTCTTTTGGGAAGCAGCTGCCGCCGTAACCGATGCCGGGGAAAAGGAAACGTTTACCGATGCGTTCGTCGCTTCCGATGCCTCGTCTGACCATGTCAACATCTGCTCCCAGGCGTTCACAAAGCAGTGCAATCTCATTCATAAAAGTGATCTTCGTCGCCAGGAACGAGTTTGCCGCATATTTGGTCAATTCGGCGGATCGTTCGTCCATGAAGATCACCGGGTTACCCTGGCGAACGAAAGGAGCGTACAGGTCGCCCATGATCTTTCGGGCGCGTTCTGTGGAGGCGCCAATGACGACGCGGTCCGGCTTCATGAAATCATCTACGGCTACGCCTTCCCGAAGGAATTCGGGATTGGAGACAACGTCGAATTCGACGGTTGCGTGCCGGGCGATACTGCTCCTGACCTTTTCGGCGGTCCCGACGGGAACCGTGCTCTTGTCCACGATGACCTTATATTCCTTGAGGAGGCGTCCTAGCTGATCGGCGACGCCGAGTACATATTTAAGATCTGCGGAGCCGTCTTCCCCCGGCGGCGTGGGCAACGCCAGGAAGACGATCTGGGCGTCGCGGATCCCTTCCTCCAGGCTGGTGGTGAATTTGAGGCGTTCTTCCTTCAGGTTGCGAAGGAATAGTTTTTCGAGGCCCGGCTCATAGATCGTGATTTGACCGTTGATCAGGCTCTCTACTTTCCGGGCGTCGATATCGACGCAACAGACATCGTTGCCGGTTTCGGCAAAACAGGTCCCCGTGACAAGGCCAACATATCCGGTCCCAACTACAGCAATTTTCATAATGATGCTTTCTTTAGGTTAAACTCACTTTTTATCCAGAAATTCCAAGACGGCGGTGCTGATGGCTTGCAATTGTTCCTGGTCGAGTTCGGTGTGCATAGGGAGTGAAATGACCCGTTCTGTCAGCCAGTCGGTAACCGGCAGTTGATATTTGCCACCGCCGGAGGCAGCGAACATCTGTTGCCGGTGGGCAGGCACGGGATAGTAGATCATCGACGGGATGCTTTTAGAGGCCAGGTATTCATTCAATCCGTTGCGGTCGACTCCTTCGAGGATCAGGGTATACTGGTGAAAAACGTGGCGGCTGTAAGACGCCCGGAAAGGTATGGTAACCTTTGGATGGGCGGCGAATGCGTTATCATAGTGGCTGGCGGCCGCCTGTCTGGCCTCGATATACTGATCGAGACGTTTCAGCTTAACGTTGAGGACGGCAGCCTGGAGGGAATCCAGGCGGCTGTTGCAACCCACCATTTCATGATAATAGCGCTTATTCTGTCCGTGATTAGCGATCATTTTTAGCCGCGTAGCTAACGCGTCATCATCCGTAAATATTGCCCCGCCGTCGCCGTAACAGCCCAAATTCTTGGATGGGAAAAAGGACGTGCACCCGATGTGGCCGATGGCCCCCGTCTTTTTGCGGGTGCCGTCTTTTGACGTAAAGGTACAACCGATGGCCTGGGCATTGTCCTCTATGACATAGAGGTTATTACGTTTGGCGATGGCCATGATCTCGTCCATCGGTGCGGCATGGCCATAGAGGTGAACCGGTACGATGGCCTTCGTTCTGGGGGTAATGGCGGCTTCGAGCGAAGCGGGATCCATACAAAAGGTCTTTGGGTCTACGTCGACAAAGACAGGTGTCAGCCGCAGCAAGGCGACGACTTCGGTGGTGGCGATGTAAGTAAAGGAGGGGGTAATGACCTCGTCGCCGGGTTGAAGCCCCAGCGCCATCATGGCGATCTGGAGGGCATCGGTACCGTTGGCGCAGGGGATGACGTGTCTGGAGCCATTGTAAGTGGCGAGGGAGACGGCGAATTCATTGACAGCAGGGCCGTTGATGAAGGCCGCGCTGGTGATCACCTCTGCAATGGCGGAATCGACTTCACCCTTTATTTTTGTATATTGCTGCTTCAGGTCTACCATTTGGATGGGCCGCATACTTTATCTCCGTTTTGTATATACGGGAGATCCACGTTGGACATGTAGTGTATCTCCGGTAAAAGTTTAATGTCTCAATCCGCGTCCGGCGGTTTTGGGGCACAAACCTACTGCAAAATTGTGGTTTGACCAATGCTTTGAGGGGCGGTTTGCAGGCATGCGCGAGGAGTGCGGAGACTTTTAATTGAAAATTAAACCGGGGAAGTTGAGCATATTTTTCTATCATGTTTTTTTGTGGCTGTATAAGATCGGGATTCGGCTCGTAGCACCATGGAATGTCAAGGCGCGTGCATGGCTTGATGGGAGGAGGGATATTTTCGAACGGATCGGAGCGGAATTGAACGGAACGGCGGGCAAGGTAGTCTGGATGCATTGCAGTTCACTGGGGGAATTCGAGCAGGGGCGGCCGGTGATCGAGGATTTGCGTCGGACGGCGCCCGGCGTGCGGATCGTGGTGACATTTTTTTCGCCTTCCGGTTATACGGCGAAAAAGGGTTATGCGGGAGCGGACCACATCTTCTATCTGCCGTTGGATGGCTTGCGGAACGCACGTCGTTTCATCGACCTCGTGAACCCGTCCCTGGTGTTGTGGGTCAAATATGATTATTGGTATTATTTCCTTGTGGAGTTGAAGAAGAGAAGAATTCCGGCGTTGCTGATCTCGGGGGTATTCAGGTCTGACCAGCCCTTTTTCCGCTGGTATGGCCGGTTGCATCGGTATATGCTGGAATGTTTTAGTCATTTGTTCGTGCAGACGGAAGCCTCGAAGCTCTTGCTGAAGCGGTTGGTGCCGATGGAAAATGTAAGCGTGAGCGGGGATACACGGTTCGACCGGGTTATCGAGATAGCGGAGGAGGTGATAAAGATGCCGGAAGTCGAAGCGTTCTGCGGTGCCCAGCCGGTTATCGTGGCGGGGAGCACGTGGGAAGAGGATGAAGAGGAGATGGATCATTATGCCAATACACATCCCGAGATCCGATTCATCCTGGCGCCGCATGAGATCAATGAGGACCGGTTAGCGGAGGTAGAGCGGTTATTCCACCATTCGATCCGGTATTCCAGCTGGGTAAGCAACGGCGGAGCATTGAAGATTTCGAGACCCGGTTGGCCGGAGCCGAATGTTTTACTGATCGACAATATCGGGATGTTGTCGAAATTGTACCGGTATGCCACGGTTGCCTATGTGGGGGGAGGGTTTGGAGATGACGGGGTGCACAACGTGCTGGAGGCCGCCGTTTACGGCAAGCCGGTGGTGTACGGACCGGTAATCGAAAAATATGCGGAGGCAGTGGAATTGACGGAGTGTGGCGGCGGGATCGTAATTGACAGCGCTTTGGAGGCGGAAAAGGTCTTTGACCGGCTCCTTAGGGATCAGGCCGAGCGGGAAGAAACCGGCAAGGCCTCCAGGGACTATGTGCATTCCAGGAAGGGCGCGACGAGGCGGATTACCCGGTTCATTCAGGAAAACCGTCTCTTGACCAGCTGATAAAAGTGGCGCGTAATCTCGCGGTTCTCGTCCCAGCCAAGCTTAACCTTTAGCTCCCGTTCCATCCAGTATTCGGCTTCGGGCAAAATACGGAACCCGTTAATCGTTTTGATACTCCGCTCGTACATGGCTTCGTCACCCCGAAATAACTGATTTACAAATACATAGCGGTCATTTACGCCGATAGCCTTTTTGAGGTCGCGGATAGGAGTGTCATTGAGGGCAGACCGAAGGTCTGCGATTTCCGATTTCAGCTTTTCATTTAGCGAGTTTCCGGCTCCCCCGCCGATAATATCGTTGATTTCCCGGCTTTTTTGGGAGAGGGTAAAGCGGTCGGTTGGCTTCTCGGCAAGTGGGTCGAACGGCCAAACGCCTCTTTCCGGCTCCTTCCGCGAGGCGGGAGGCGGCGCCACGGCTGCCACAAGCGGGACAGGGACCCCATTTGGGACCGGAGCCCCATTGGCGGTGGAGGATCCGTTGACCGGGGGTGTGCCGTTCGTAACGGTGGTCTGCCTGGTCGCGGGGCCTGTTCTGGCGGGTGCTCCCGTCTTCGCTGAACCTTCGGCAGGCAAGTCGGGTGCCGCAGGAGCGGCGGTCCTGGCAGATGCTTCGGCGGCCGCCGGGGTGATTTTTGCGGCGGATGGCATCATAACCGCTATCTTCGTCGGCGTTACCCGGGCAGGCGGAGGCTGGACAGCCAACGCCTGAAGTTCTGCTTCCAATTGCTGGGTAGTCTGGAGCATTTGGGATGGCTCGGCCTTGCGGTCGAACTGCTCCATCAGCTGGGATATCAGTTCTTTTAGTCGTTCCATGCTAGGTACTTAAGAGACAAATGGGTTAGTAAGGTGTAAACTGTACTCTCCCTATAAAGTTATAACAAATTTCGAACCTAATTCATATGTATCTATGTTCGTCGAGCCGCATTTAACAAGTGAAAAACGAGGTTGGATCGAGGTCATTTGCGGATCCATGTTCTCCGGGAAAACGGAAGAATTGATCAGGAGGCTAAAACGCGCTAAAATTGCCAATCTTTCCGTCGAAATCTTCAAGCCGGCGATCGACACCCGGTATCATGAACAAAAAATCGTATCTCACGACGAAAACACGATCCAATCTACACCGGTCGAAACCGCCACATCGATCCTTTTGATGGCGGGCGAAGTCGAGGTGATCGGCATAGACGAGGCCCAGTTCTTTGATGATCAACTCCCTGCGGTTTGCGACCAGCTGGCGGTCCGTGGTATCCGGGTGATCGTCGCGGGTCTGGACATGGACTACCTCTCCAATCCGTTCGGGGAGATGCCTAACCTGCTCGCCAAAGCAGAATATATCACCAAGTTGCATGCCATTTGTGTCAAATGTGGAAATATCGCCAACTATTCCTACCGCAAGGGACCGGCCGGCGGATCCCCCGGTGGCGGAATACCGGCGGCGGGTGGGCAGATATTATTAGGCGAAAAAGACTGGTATGAGCCCAGGTGCAGGCGATGCTACTACGCCAAACTTTAACGATTCCTTTTATTATGAAGAATTCGCAAATATGGGCGCTTTTTAAAAAGGACCTGCTGCTGGAGCTAAGGCAGCAATACAGCTTTTACGGGATACTGCTTTATGTGGCGTCGACCATTTTCGTGCTCTATCTGGCGATGGGACAGCCGGAAGAGATTGTATGGAAAGGGTTGTTCTGGATGATCCAGTTATTCGTGTGTGTGAATGCGGTGGCAAAAAGTTTCCTGCAGGAAGGCAAGGGGCGGTTATTGTATTTCTATTCAATCACCGGAGCGGCAAATTTCATTTTGTCAAAACTATTGTTCAATGCGTTGCTGATGTTGCTGATGAGTTTGCTCAGCCTGGGTTTGTTCGTGCTCATGTTAGGTGACCCGATGCCGGACGCGGGGGTATTTGTATTGATTAGTTGTTTGGGGGGGATAAGTTTGAGCCTGCTGTTTACTTTTCTGGCGGCGATCGCGGCACGGGCGCAACAGAGTGCCGCGTTGATGGCGATATTGGGGTTTCCCCTGGTGATACCTCAACTATTGCTGCTGAGCAAACTTTCGAACGTCGCTTTGGGTTCGGTGGTTCAGGCCGGACTTGGCTGGCTGATCGCAGTGCTGGCATCGCTTGATGTGCTCATCATCGTGCTGTCGGTGATCCTTTTTCCTTTTCTTTGGAAAGATTGAATTCCCCTAATTTTGCGAATTCGGACGTAGTCCGATGAAACTAAACCGGAGACATGCTTCGCAAGAACTGGTGGAAAATACTTTGTGTCGTTCTATTGGCCTATACAATCATAGCCGGATTTCTGGGCGCCGTTCCGGCAAAGCCTATTCTGAATGAGACGATCCGGAATCTTTACTTTCATGTCGGGATGTGGTTTGCGATGATGGTGCTCTTTACCGTGTCGGCGGTTTATTCGGTTCTTTATTTGCGGACGGGCAAACCGGTGCGCGATATCTACGCGTTGGAATATGCGAAGGGAGGAATTTTCTTCGGGTGTCTTGGGTTAGTGACCGGCTCAATATGGGCCAGGTACACCTGGGGCGCCTGGTGGTCAAACGACCCCAAACAATTGGGGGCGGCGATCGCCTTGTTGATCTATTTTGCTTACCTGGTTCTACGGAACTCTATGACGGATATGGATAAACGGGCACGGATCGGCGCCGTGTATAATGTGTTCGCTTATGCCATGCTTTTCCCGACGATTTGGATCATTCCGCGGCTTGTGGAAAGTCTTCATCCGGGGGGTATCGGCGGCAACCCGGTTACCAATGACATCGACAACCGGATGCGGCTGATCTTCTGGCCCGGGGCGGTTCCGGGCTGGGTCCTCCTCGGCGTATGGATCACCACGCTCCGGATCCGGTTGCAGCTGATGGCTGAAAAAAAACTCTCGCATGTATAGAAAAGTTCAATTCTTACTGCTTCTTACGGCGTTGTCGTTGATCGGACAGGTTAGCCAGGCACAGGATTCGACTGCCGGCAAACCGGTAGAAATGGCCGACCGGCTTCGGGCCGACGGAAAGATATATGTCGTCGTTGTCGTGCTGGTCACAATATTCATAGGGATAATTGCGTATGTTATCCGGCTGGACCGGAAAATCGGGCGGCTGGAAAAGGGTAATAAATAAAAATCAACGTTATGTCAAGCACAACGAACGTTTTGCCAAGCCAGGTGGAATACAAATTTTTCGCAGCGGTAGAAAAGAGTTTTGATAAAGCTGCCGCTTTTACAAGCTGGGATCCCGGGATCCTGGAGCAGATCAAGCAGTGTAATGCCGTTTATCGCATGTTCTTTCCCGTCAAGATAGGCGATAAGATCGAAGTGATAAAGGCGTATCGGGTTCAGCATTCCCAACATAAAACGCCCTGTAAGGGTGGTATCCGGTTTGCCTTGTCGGTCAACCTGGATGAGGTAGCGGCGCTGGCGGCGTTGATGACCTTCAAGTGCGCGATCGTCAATGTACCCTTCGGCGGGGCCAAGGGCGGGATCAGCATCGATCCCAAAAAGTACACCCCTTATGAGTTGGAGAAGATCACCCGCCGGTATACGTCGGAGCTGATCAAAAAGAATTTTATCGGACCCGGAACGGACGTTCCCGCGCCGGATTATGGCACAGGCGAGCGGGAAATGGCGTGGATCCTGGATACGTATATGAGTATGCGGCCGGGTGAGGTCGATGCGCTGGCCTGTGTAACAGGCAAACCGGTGTCGCAGGGTGGGGTACGTGGCCGCCGTGAGGCAACCGGGCTTGGTGTTTTCTATGGCATTCGCGAAGTCTGCAACATGGAGGAGATCATGAAGCGACTGAAGCTAAAACCGGGGGTCGAAGGCAAGACGGTTGTCGTGCAGGGCTTGGGAAACGTCGGGTTTCATGCGGCGAAATTCTTTCGGGAAGGCGGCGCGAAGGTAATCGCGCTGGCGGAGTATGAGGGGGCGATCATGAATCCCGCCGGACTTAATGAAGAGGAAGTCTTTCAGCACCGCAAAAAAACCGGGAGTATTCTGAATTTCCCCGGAGCAACCAATCTTGCCAGGTCGGGAGACGCTTTGGAGTTGGATTGCGATATCCTGATCCCGGCGGCGCTGGAGAATGTGATTAATGGAGAGAATGCGCCGCGGATCAACGCAAGGATCATTGGCGAGGCGGCCAATGGGCCGTTGACACCCGAGGCGGATGAGGTCTTTATCAAGAAGGGGACGCTGGTGGTGCCGGATATGTATCTGAATGCGGGCGGGGTAACGGTCTCTTACTTCGAATGGTTGAAGAATTTGAGTCATGTGCGATACGGACGGATGGAAAAGCGGTTCACAGAAAATATGAATACGCATATCCTTACACAGATCGAGGGCCTGACCGGAAAGAAGGTCAGCCAGAAGGAGAAGGAGTTCATCATGCATGGGGCGGACGAAGTGGATCTGGTATATAGCGGATTGGAAGAGACGATGATCGCGGCAACCCGGGAGATCATGGATGCATGGAAGGCGAATCCCGCGATTCCTGATATGCGGACGGCGGCATATGTCGTGGCGATCAACAAGGTGGGGACGTCGTATGCGGAGCTCGGGATTTTCCCGTAGGGGTTTGCGCGCCGTCTCGAATCCCGAGCACAGTCTGCGATCGGAATAATTTTCTTAACTTGACGCATTATGGCGTCCAATAGTACGATGCGCTTTAGCGACCGGGTCGAAGACTATGTCAAATACCGGCCGCACTATCCATCGGTCATTCTTTCTTATTTGCGGGACCTGTATACGTTCGGACCCGGATGGGTGGTAGCCGATATCGGATCGGGGACAGGGATTTCAACGTCGCTATTTCTGGATTTCGGTAACCGGGTCATTGCGATTGAGCCTAACCGGGAAATGCGATTGAAAGCCGAGGAGCTGCTGGCGGACAAATCCGGGTTTGTGAGCGTTGAAGGGACCGCGGAGAACACAGGCCTGGCGGATTCGTCGGTCGATCTGATCGTAGCTGGTCAGGCCTTCCACTGGTTCGATCCGGCCGGCGCGCGCAGGGAATTCTCGCGGATCGCGCGGCCGGGCGCAGTGGTAGCGCTGATCTGGAACGAGCGGCTGATCCTTTCGGCATTCGAAAAGGAATACGAAGACCTGATCGTCGAATATTCGGGCGATTATGCCGCCATCAACCACAAGAATATTACGGATGCGCAGATTGGCGACTTTTTCCATCCGCAATCCTTTCTTTTGCGGTCTTTTGAGAACGAGCAGCGTTTCGACTTTGACGGGCTGAAAGGGCGGCTGCTCTCTTCCTCGTACATTCCAAAAGAAGGGCCCCGCGTACCGGCGATGCTGGACGAACTCCACGCCCTTTTCGACCGGCATGCGGCCGGCGGGCGGGTCCGGGTGGGGTACGAGACGAAGATGTATACCGGCATGCTTGATTAGCAAATTGATTACCATGAGAATATCAGTTGTCTTTTTGTTGCTGGTCGGCGCGGTTGCCACGCGCGCTCGGGCGCAATGGCCGATGGGAAAAGTGCTGGAGCAGCAGTCGGTGCACAGCGCCATCCTCGGAAAAAATGTGCGGTATACCGTCTATCTGCCGGCCGACTATAGCAGCTCGGAGCGTAGTTATCCAGTCGTCTACCTGCTGCACGGATATACCGATGACAACACGGGATGGCTGCAGTTTGGGGAGATCAACCGGCTGGCGGACAAAGCCATAGCGGAGGGCACGATCCCGCCGATGATCATCGTGATGCCGAACGGAGATTCGAGCTGGTATATCAATTCCTATGACGGGAAGGAAAAATACGAGGACTTTTTTGTGACCGAGTTCATTCCGGCGATCGAGAAGACCTACCGCATCAAGGGTGAAAAAAAATACCGGGGGGTTGCGGGGCTTTCGATGGGCGGGTATGGAACAATGATCTACACGCTCAAGCACCCGGAATTGTTTGCCGCCGGCGCCGCATTAAGCGCTGCGGTCTTCGATGACAGCGCGATCGTCAAGATGCAGGACGGCGTATATGATCGCATCCTCGGCCCGTTGTTCGGCAGGGGATTGAAAGGAGCGGACAGGGTGAATGCTTCGTGGAATGCTAATTCGCCGTTGCGGATCGTCCTGACGAAAACGCCGGACGATATGAAAAAGGTACGATACTGGATCGATTGCGGGGATGACGACGGGCTGAGCCGGGGGAATTGCCTGCTGCACATCGAACTGATGGACAAAGGGGTGCCGCATGAGTTCCGTGTCAGGGACGGGGCGCATACCTGGACGTACTGGCGAACCGGGATCATCGACGGTTTGGCTTTTATTGGGCAGGGTTTTCATCAGCAATAGGACGAATATGAAAAGAATTCTTTGGCTGGTACTCGGTGTGGCGGCCGGGATCGCGGGGATCGGGCAATTTCACCGCGACCGGGTTAGCCCGGAACGGATTGCCGCGGCGGGGCTCCGAAGCGGGAAATGGTTTACGGCTGACGATCCGCGGATCCGGTATATGGGGCGGATCGATTTCTCGAATCCGAAGTTACCGCGGTTCTGGAACCCGGGGATAGTCGTACGGATCCGCTTCAGGGGTAAGCAATGCAGGATCGTCGTACGCGATCAGGTGGCGTATGACAAGGACCATAACTATGTAGTGGTGGTGGTTGGGAACAACGAGGGAATATACCGTATGAAGTTGAAGGGTCATTCAGACACCCTGACGGTTTGGGGTAACGGAAAAATGGGTGCGGAGAATCCGGATGCCGAAGGGGACCACGTAGTGACGCTATGCAAGGCGACCGAAGGGATCGGCTGGATGGAGGTGGCGGGAGTTTATACAGAAACCTTGCTTGCACCTCCTGCCCTGCCCGACCGGAAGATCGAGTGTATCGGGAATTCCATCACCTGCGGGTTTGGGAATGACACAACGGGTATCCCGTGCGGCAAGGGGGAATGGTACGACCAGCATAACGCCTGGATGAGCTATGCCCCGGTGGCCGCCCGGGAGTTGGAGGCGCAATGGCATTTGACAGCCGTTTCGGGGATCGGCCTGATCCATAGTTGCTGCAATATGACGATCACGATGCCCGAGGTATATGACCGGATGGACAGCAGGGGCAACCAGGGGGACTGGGATTTTTCACGTTACCAGCCGGATGTGGTAACGGTTTGTCTTGGCCAGAATGACGGCGTACAGGATTCAGCGACGTTCTGCGGCGCCTATGTGAATTTCATCCGGCACTTACGGAAGGTCTATCCGAAGGCACGGATCGTTTTGCTGACGAGCCCGATGGGAAATGCTGAATTGACTGCCGTCCTTCGACGTTACCTCGGCGGCGTAGTGGAAGCGGCGCACCGGTCGGGGGACGCGTCGGTCTCAAGTTTCTTCTTTTCAAAACAATGGACGAATGGATGTGCGGCGCACCCGGATATCGCGGATGACCGGGAGATTGCAAAGGAGTTGACGGGATATTTGAAGAAGCTCATGAGGTGGTAGATCATTCACTGTACGCCGGAAGGGCCGCGATTCCGTCGAACTCGGTGGCGCCGCGGGCGAAGGCGTGACATTCTTCGCCATTGGTGACGACGATATATTTGACCGGGGTCGCCATATTGTAGCGGAGGACCTGCCAGAGAACGCGACTGTCGAGTGTTTCCTTCATGGCTTTGCATTCGATCAGCATCCAGGGATGGGCGGCCTCGTCAAATACCAGCAGGTCGAAACGTTTGGTTAGTTCGCCGAGCTTCATTTTTCGTTCCACGGCGATATAGGATGCTGGGTAATTCTTTACCTGGAGCAGATATTGAATGAAGTTTTGGCGAACCCATTCTTCCGGCGTGAGACGTACCCACTGCCGGCGCAGTTCATCCCAGATCTCTTCTTTATTCTTCTCCGGCTCACGCAATTTAAAAGGATGGGTAGGATAGTAGATCTTAATCATGGGCAGAAACGGCCTTCGGCCGAAATTTGCTAAATTTACGAATAATGAAGACAAAAGAAGAAATCGTTACCAACTGGCTTCCAAGGTATACCGGCGAGAGCCTGGAAAATTTCGGCGAATATATCCTGCTGACAAATTTCGAAAACTATGTGACGCTTTTTGCCGGGTGGCACGATGTGCCGGTGGTCGGGATGCACAAGCCCATGCCCTGTGCAACGGCGGGCGACATCACGATCATCAATTTCGGGATGGGAAGTCCGGGGGCCGCGACGGTCATGGACTTGTTGACGGCCATCAAGCCAAAGGCGGTCCTGTTCCTTGGAAAGTGCGGCGGGTTAAAAAAGCGGAACAAGCTGGGGGATCTGATCCTGCCGATCGCGGCGATTCGCGGGGAAGGTACGTCGAGGGACTATTTTCCGCCGGAGGTGCCTGCATTACCGGCGTTTGCATTGCAGAAGGCGATCTCGACGACGATCCGCGATTACGGAGTGGATTACTGGACCGGTGTGGTGTATACGACAAACCGCCGCGTCTGGGAGCATGATGAAGCTTTTAAAGAATATTTGCAGAAGATCCGGGCGTATGCGATCGATATGGAAACGGCTACGATCTTTTCGGTAGGGTTTTACAACAAGATCCCGACGGGTGCGCTGTTGTTGGTGAGCGATCAACCGATGGTTCCTGAGGGGGTAAAGACCGCGGAGAGCGATGTGAAGGTAACAGCGGATTTTGTGGAGCGGCATATCCGGATTGGGATAGATTCGTTGAAGCAGCTGATCAATAACGGGCTTACGGTAAGACACCTCCGGTTTTAATATGACTTCTCTTTTATCTATCCAAAATCTTTCTATTGGTTTTGATGCCAGGGGCGGGCCCGCGAAGATCGCAGGCGCAGCGGGCGCGGTGACGCCTGCCGTGGAGGGCGTCAGCTTGGAGGTGCGGCGGGGAGAGATCGTCGCGCTGGTAGGAGAGTCGGGATCCGGAAAGTCGATCACCGCCCTGTCGATCCTTGGGTTGTTGCCGGCGCCGCCGGCGCGGGTGCTGACGGGAGAAATCAACTTTTTGCGACGGGACGGCAGGATGGTCGATTTGCTGAAGCAGCCGCAAGCTGTCCTGCAGCAAATCCGCGGCGGGGAGATTGGAATGATCTTCCAGGAGCCGATGACGTCATTAAATCCGGTGTACACCTGCGGGGACCAGGTGATTGAGGCGATCCGGATCCATCGGAAGTTGAGTACGGCTGCGGCGCGGCGCGAGGCGATCTCGTTGTTTGGAAGGGTTCAGTTGCCGGAGCCCGGGCGGATGCTAAAGCGTTATCCGCATCAGCTAAGCGGCGGTCAGAAGCAGCGGGTCATGATCGCGATAGCGATGTGCGGCGGTCCGTCGCTGCTGATCTGCGATGAGCCAACGACGGCATTGGATGTGACGGTGCAGGCAACGATCCTGGCGCTGATCCGGTCGCTGCAAAAGACGGAAGACCTGGGAGTTATTTTTATCACCCACGATCTGGGCGTGGTAGCGGAAATTGCGGACCGGGCGCTCGTGCTTTTTAAAGGTCGGGTGGTAGAGGAAGGGTTGGTGAAGGAGTTGTTCAGGAGCCCGCGGCATCCCTATACAAAGGGATTGTTGAATTGCCGGCCGGCGCTCCATAAGAAAGGGGAGCGGTTGCCCATGGTAAGCGATTTTCTGGAGGGGCGGGGTGCGACGACCGGCATGGTCCGGGAACAGGTCCGGATCGATCGGAACGGCGAAGTCATGATGCGGGTGGAGGATTTGCGCGTATGGTACGCTTCGCGACGGACCTGGCTGGGCAAGCCGGTGGCATACACCAAAGCGGTAGACGGGGTGAGTTTTGAAGTTCGACGGGGTGAGGTGCTTGGGCTCGTCGGCGAGTCGGGATGCGGAAAAACAACGCTTGGCAGGTCTTTGCTTCGACTGGTCGAACCGACGGATGGAAAGATTGCCTTCGAAGGAACGGACTGGACGGGCCTACGTCCTTCAGCGCTCGCAGCGCGCCGCAGCCAGATCCAGCTCATCTTCCAGGACCCCTATTCTTCTTTGAATCCGCGGTTGCGGGTCGGGCCGGCGATTGCGGAAGCCATGATGGTCCATGGGATCGGCGCCGATGACCGGACGCGACGGAAGCGGGTTATCGAGTTACTGGAAAAAGTGAGCTTGGGGGCGGACCATTACGACCGCTATCCGCATGCGTTCTCCGGTGGTCAGCGGCAGCGGATCGTTATCGCGCGGGCGTTGTCATTGCGACCCTCTTTCCTCGTCTGTGACGAGTCGGTCTCCGCGCTGGATGTTAGTGTGCAGGCCCAGGTGTTGAACTTGCTGAATGATCTGCGCAGGGAGTTTGGATTCACCGTGGTGTTCATTTCGCATGACTTGTCGGTGATCCGGTACATCAGCGACCGGATCATGGTGATGAATAAGGGGCGGATCGAGGAGATGGGGGATGCGGAGGAGGTTTATTTGCGGCCACGGACGGAATATACAAGGAAGTTGCTCGCGGCGATACCGGGAGTGAATTGAACGGGTGGTATATTTGTCCAAATTTCATATTATGACAGGATTGCCGAAGCTGGTAGTCACGGATATTGACGGGGTTTGGACGGATGGAGGAATGTATTATACGGAGTCGGGGGATGAGTTCAAACGGTTCAATACCTATGATAGTGCGGGCGTAGTGTTTTGCCGGCTGCTGGGGATACCGGTGGCCATTATTACCGGGGAGCCTTCCATGGCGGTCAGGAGGAGGGCGGAGAAATTGAAGATCGTGCATTGTCATACGGGGATTGCGGATAAACTTTCGGTTTTGGAAGCCTTGTGCCGGGATCTGAAGATCACGCTTAAGGACGTGGCGTATATCGGGGATGACTTGAATGATATGGCGGTGTTGCCCAGGGTGGGATATTCGGCTTGTCCGTGGGGCGCGCCGGATTATGTCAAGCAGATGGTCACCAGGGTGCTGACAAAAAAAGGCGGTGAAGGAGTCTTCCGCGAGTTTGTGGAGGGGATATTGACGGAGAACGGCGTGTTGGAGGGCCTGTTGGATCAATACTATCGGAAGTGAGGGGCGAGGGGAAGGAATCAAACTAGTCATCATCGCCGGAGCGGTCGAGGTAGCTGCGGTCCATGTAAAAGTGATCGGCACTCTTTCGCTTGGAGAACATCAATTTCCTTAGCTGATCATCGAATTGGGTGTTGACCGGCAAGCCGGGTTTGAGTTTTTTGCCGGTGAGGGAAACGAATTCATTGGCAGTATTCACGTCGGAGGGGTTGGAGGGTTGGATACCGCTGATGCCGATTTGCCAGTCGTCGTCGCGGCCCGCTTTGTATTTGAAGAAATAGACGAAGCCGTCGAATTGTTTGAACTCAACTTTACGTTTGCCTGCAAACTGGATATCGGCGAGGCCGGCGCTGCCGCGGCCCGAAGCCAGCAGGCTACGGGCCATATCGAGCTGATTCCGATATTCCTTTGGAAAGTGCTCCGCGTGGTCGATCGCGGTCAACCGCCGGAAGAGCTCGCTGCGATAAGCATCGGAAGCAGCCAGGTTGCGAATGACGGTATCTGCTACCGGCCGGTCATGGCGCAGGAGCAGGATCGCGGTGCTCAGGCGAAGTGCAGCGTCCTTGCTGGCCAGCAGCTTGTCAAAGAACCGTGGAATACCCGGGTTTTTGTCGTAGAACGGGGCAAGCAGGATCGCATAGTCGTCGAGGTCGTTGCCGTTACTTTCATCCGGGTCTCCGTCGGAGTTGTTGTCATCCGCGTCGTCTTCTTTCTTCTGTAGTTTTTTCTCGTCCTTCCCCTGCTGCTTTTTCCACTGAATCCTGGCGTCGAACCAGATCTGGCTGAAGTAAGACTCATAGTCAGGCCCCTTGATATAGCCGCTATCGACCAGGCTGGCCAGGAGGTTTTGAACATTTCCTTTGTAATCGTCAACGGTCGCCAGACGCAACAAATCGGGGAAGAGTGTCCGGGCGAGGGCAAGCGAATCACCAAGATCCTGGAAAAGGTAGGTATAGTCCGAAGCGTTCTCGAAGATGGGTGGGTCCTGGACCATGAGGCGTTTCAGGAGGTCGTAGGCAGCGAGGGTCTTGTGGTGGGCAAGCGCCTTGAACACGGCGTTCTGGATCGTGCTGGTGTCACCTGACCGTTGATAGATCTGGTCAAGCCCGTCCACGACAGCCATGGTGGCAATAGAATCATTGATATAGCCCAGTTCGTTGATCAATTTTGTCTTGGTCTCAAAATAATCTTTCCCGTTATAAGGCAGTGTTTTGATTGCCTGAAGGAGAGCAGGGACACCCGCGGCACCAAAATAGACGTTGGGGATAGCGTCGCGGGCGCGTTGCGCCGTCAGCGAGTCGCCGCTGTAGAAGTCCCGGAAGAACGTATCCAGTTTGCTCTCGAAAACGGACGGGCCGGATAAGGGGCCGACCGGTTTCAGGGTCGCATAGAAGCGACGGATAAAGTTGCTGCTTGTATCTGTCGAGTCCGTCAGAGACAAGACCCGGAAAAGACGGTTGTTCTTCAGGAAAATCCAGGTTCGGATGCTTCGGGAACTATTGGTATCGGTCAACGTATACCGGTATCCAATCGGAGGTGGGAAAGA
>DATJWK010000013.1:0-10087 GCA_035501395.1 Puia sp. | reverse complement strand
GCGGTGATGATGTGGGTAATTGCGTTCTTGTATTACCGTTATACAAAGGATACTCCGGCGGGGAATTTCCGGGAGGTCCGGGGTTACGGGGAGTTGGCGAGGCCGGCGGGTTCAACAAGGCGGAGGGGTTCGACAAGTCGGGCGGGGTGGCTGGCCGCGCTGGCGGATTGGCGGATCCTGACTTTAACGCTGGCTTATGCGGTATGTTTCGGCATGGAGATCACCTTCGACAATGTAGCCAGCCTTTATTTTGTCGATAATTTCCATCTGAGCGCCGCGCGGGCGGGGTTGTGGGCGGGTGTATTCGGCGCGATGAACCTCTTTGCCCGCGCGCTGGGCGGGGTCCTCTCCGACAAGGCCGGGTTCCGCTGGGGTATGCGGGGGAAAGGGTTCCTGCTCTCAGCAGTTCTGCTGTTGGAAGGGGTGGCGTTGCTTGCATTTTCGCAAGCGGCAATCCTGACCCTGGCCATCGGGTTTATGCTGTGTTTCGCACTTTTCCTGAAGATGGCCAACGGAGCGGTATATGGTATCGTACCGTTTATCAACGAAAAAAGAACGGGAATGATCGCCGGGGTCGTCGGCGCCGGAGGCAATGTCGGCGGGATGATCTTCGGCTTCCTGTTCCGCTCGGCCAGTCTTAGATATGCCGAGGCATTCGGGGTCATCGGAATTGCGGTAGTGGGGGTTGCCCTATCTGTTTCATTGACAAAGTGGGTTCCGGGTGAGAAAGGGGTAATCGTGGCAGAAATGGATCCGGTGGTTGAAGGAGCTGCCGCGTCGGCCTGACGCTATTTTATTTCATGTCAACCCATTATCGCCATACCCAACGATTCTCTTCTACCTGCTGTTATTGCGGGGTCGGGTGCGGCGTTACGGTTTACAAAGATAAACAAGGCCGGATCGCGGTGGAGGGCAATCCCGATTATCCGGTCAACAAAGGCCTCCTCTGCAGCAAGGGACTCAATCTGCACCATACGGTCAATGACCGCGCGGACAGGCTGCTGTATCCACAAATGCGGCCCGGGAAAGCGGTCCCATTGCAGCGCGTTAGCTGGGATGTCGCGCTGGACAGGGCGGCGGCGGTCATGAAAACAATGATCTCGAAGTATGGACCCGATTCGGTCGGTTTCTATATCTCGGGGCAATGCCTGACGGAGGAATATTATGTCGTCAACAAGCTGATGAAGGGATATATCGGCAGCAATAATGTCGACAGCAAT
Organism: Puia sp.; assembly: GCA_035501395.1. Lineage (GTDB taxonomy): Bacteria > Bacteroidota > Bacteroidia > Chitinophagales > Chitinophagaceae > Puia. The sequence continues at coordinate 8,867 of DATJWK010000013.1, read as the reverse complement.
TCCCGCCTGTGCATGAGCACCGCGGTCGCGGCATACAAGCTGGCGCTGGGAGAGGATAGCGTCCCGGCCAGCTATGACGATATTGAATTGGCGGATTGTCTCTATGTCGCGGGCGCGAATCCCGCCTGGTGCCACCCGGTATTGTGGCGGCGGCTGGAAGCGCACAAGGCGGCCCATCCGGAAGTAAAAGTCATTGTGGCCGACCCGCGGCGGACCGATAGCTGTGCGATCGCCGACCTGCATTTGCCCTTAAATCCCGGAACGGATATCACCCTCCATCATGCGATCGGGCGGTTGTTGATCGAACGCGGTGCGGTTGGAGCTGATTTTATCCGGGATCATACGACGGGTTTCGAAGAGTACCGCGAACGGATCTTTTCAAGAACGCTCCCGGAGGCGGCCGCGATCTGCGGATTAGAAGAACAGGACATTTGCCGGGCAGCCGATTGGATCGCAGACGCCGGCGGCTTCCTCAGTCTATGGACCATGGGATTGAATCAAAGTGCCTTTGGGGTTGATAAGGTTTTATCGCTTATCGACCTTCATTTGTTGACCGGACATATCGGCCGGCCCGGCTCGGGCCCGTTCTCGCTGACCGGACAGCCAAACGCAATGGGGGGCAGGGAAGCGGGAGGCCTGGCGAATTTATTGCCGGCGCATCGTGATTTGGGCAATGCAGATCACCGGAGCGAGGTCCGGCGGTTCTGGGGAAGCGGCCCGATCACGGAAATACCGGGGTTGACGGCAGTCGAGATGATGGATGCCCTGGAGGATGGCCGGATGAAAGCGATCTGGATCATCGGTACCAATCCGCTGGTAAGCCTTCCCGACGCGCGAAAGGCAGAGCGGGCGCTGCAAAAGGCGAAGTTTGTCGTCGTTCAGGACGTCAGCAGCAAGCCGGAAACGCTGGCGTTCGCCGATCTGATCTTGCCGGCCGCGGGATGGACCGAAAAACAGGGAACGATGACGAATTCCGAGCGGCGGATCAGCTTGCTCGATCAGGTAATCGACCCGCCGGGCGAGGCGATGCCGGATGCAACTATCATTTGTCGGCTCGCTCGGAAGATGGGTTTTGCGGGCTTCGATTATCCCGATGCCGGGGCCATTTTCCGTGAGCACGCGCTGCTGACCGCCGGGACCTCCGTCGACTACAGCGGCCTTGACTATACTATTCTCCGGGAGCGGCGGTCGGTTCGGTGGCCTTATCCCCCGGGCAGAACGGACGACGGGTCACCGCGGCTGTTTACGGACGGACGATTCCTCACCGCTTCCGGGAGGGCTATTTTCCATGCGGTCCCAGATGAGCTGCGCAGCGAACGCCCTGACGGCGATTATCCGCTCCTGCTGACGACCGGCCGCATCCGTGATCAATGGCATACCATGACAAAGACGGGGAAAGTCAATAAATTAAAAGAACATTATTCACAGGCTTTCCTGGAGATACATCCGGAAGACGCCGGGAAATTGGGGATCGCCGCCGGGGAGATCGTGGAAGTGTCTTCCCGCAGGGGGGAGGTCAGGGTGCCGGCCCAGCTAACGGAGACAATCAAGCGAGGCGTCGTCTTTCTGCCGATGCATTGGGGGAAAATGATGAACAGCGATCTCAACCGGGCGAACAATCTGACCAGCCCGCTGCTTGACCCGGTTAGCAAGGAGCCCGATCTTAAGTATTGCGCGGTTCGGGTAACAAAATACAAGAAGCGCCGGGAACGGATAGTGATTGTCGGGGCGGGGGCGGGTGCGCACGGGTTTGTCCGGAGTTATCGCGCCCTTAACCGGGAGGATGAGATCATCGTTTTCAACAAGGAGGATCAACCGTTTTACAACCGGGTGCAGCTCCCGGACTATATCAGCGGCGCTCAGCACTGGACCGAGCTCGTGCGGATGACGGATGAAGAGGAACGGTCGCTGAACATAGTGCTTCAGCGCGGAGTCAACATCGAGCGCATCGACCGGGCCGGCAAGTTTGTGGTGGATTCCTCCGGGTATGTAACCTATTACGATACCCTGATCCTCGCTACGGGGAGCCGTGCGGCGCTCCCCCGCCAGATGCCTCAGCTGCCCGGCATTTTTACCCTCCGCAGCCGGTTGGATGCGGACCGCTTCAGGAAGGGGATCGCGGCAGGCTCGAACGTCATCGTGGTGGGCGGCGGCTTGCTGGGGCTGGAGCTGGCGGCATCGCTCCGCGAGATGGGCATCCGGGTTTCCATTGTCCACCGGAGCTCGCGCTTCCTTGACCGGCAGCTCGATCCGCTGGGCAGTCAGCTATTGCATGAGGAGATCATCGATCAGGGGTGTGAGGTCTATTATTCGGATGAAGTGCAGATGTTCCTCGGGCAGTCCCGGTTAACAGGAGTACGACTACGAAGCGGCAGGGCGCTGGACGGCGATGCGCTGGTCTTTGCGATCGGCACGGTGCCGAATATCGAGATCGCGAAGGAGGCGGGGTTGGAGTGTCGGCGGGGTGTCGTGGTGGATGGGTACCTGCGGACCAGTGATCCGCACATACATGCGATCGGGGAGATCGCGGAATTCAACGGCACTCAATATGGTTTTACAGCGGCGGCCGAACAGCAGGCGGCGGTCCTGGCGCGATTTCTTCATGGAGATATTGCGAGCTTTTACCCGGGAACGGTGCCGATGAACATCATCAAGATCCATGGTTTCGATCTGTGCAGTATCGGGCTGGCTGAATCGCCCGATCAGCCGGGATATGAAGAGATCGTCTTTATCGACAAGGCCCGCCGGTATTACAAGAAATGCATCGTGCACGGGGACAGGCTGGTAGGCGCTATCCTGATCGGCGATAAGGAAGAGTTCCGGGAGTTTCATGACCTCATCGCCCGGAAGATCGAGTTGAGCGACAAGCGTCTACAGCTGCTGCGTAGCGGTGCGAGGGCTGAGCCGGTGCAGGGGCGGCTGGTTTGCAGCTGTAATAATGTGGGAAGCGGTAATTTGAAAAACAAGGTGGCAAACGGATGCACGGACCTGGCGACGTTGTGCGCGGAAACGGGCGCGGGAACGGGGTGCGGAAGTTGCCGCCCGGAGGTAAAAAAAATATTGGCGGAGGTCCTGGCAGATGTTTCGTAAGAATTATATTGTCAAGATCAATTTACCGGGCGGAATCGTGGCTACCGGCGATCTATACACGATCATAGAAGCGGCAGAGCGGGCCCGTGTACCGGATATGCAATTTGGGGTTCGGCAACAGCTGTTCTGCAGGGTGCAGGATCGATACGGACCCGCTTTTCTCCGGTCGCTGGAATCGGCAGGGATCTTTTATGAAACGGAGAAGGAGCGATTTCCAAATATCATCAGTTCGTATGTGACGGAAGGGGTATTCAGCAAATCGGCCTGGGTGAGCGAGGGGTTATACAAGGATATCCTCGATGGGTTTGATCACCGGCCGGGGGTCAAGATCAACCTGGTGGAAAGCAGTCAGTCGTTCGTGCCTTATTTTACCGGTCATTTGAATTTTATCTCCAGCGGATTGAACAATCACTGGCACCTCGTCGTGCGGCGGCCGGGGACAAACGAGTTATACCGTTGGGGAAGGGTGGTATATTCTACCGAGATATCCCGGATGAGCCGCCTTCTGGAGGAGGAATTGTGTTCCGGGGGTAACGGAAGCCGAACGGAAGCTGCATTTGGCGGCGATCCTGCCGCTCCGGAGTTGAGACTGCCAACCTTCCGGCTACCGTATTATGAAGGGTTCAACCGGTATGGCAACAAATATTGGCTTGGGATATACCGGCGGGAGGAGCTGTTCCCGCTTTCTTTTTTAAAGGACCTTTGCCTCGTCTGCCGGAAAACAAAAATCGGCCAGATCTATACCACCCCATGGAAATCGATACTCATCAAGGGGATCGAAGAAAGTGATCTGCCGCTGTGGGAGTATGTCCTGGGCAAATACCGGATGAATATCCGCCATGCATCCAATGAACTGAATTGGCAGATCGATGATCACAGCACGGACGGTTTGCGGTTAAAGCGTTATCTGGTCCGGCAACTGGACCAGGACGACATCCGGACGGAGGGCCTCAGTTTTGCGGTGAAGCTGCAAAAGGGGTCGGGTCTTCCCGGATCCATTGTTATCCGGAAGCAGGCGGAGATCAGGCCGGGGCAACAAAAGCTGCTGGACCGCTACGAACTCTGGCATACAGCGGATTTCGATCCGCACTCCCGGGAACTGATCCTTTTTCGGAAGGATCTGGAAAAGGAAACGCTGTTTCCGTATATCGTCTCTTTATGTAAGGATTTTTACAGCCTGCAAAGCAAGCGCAGCACCGTCGTCTCGGAGGACAATCTGCGTTATCAGGGGAATGAAGGGTCCATCGACCGGGAGGTCATTTGGGAATGCAAGGATTGTCTTACACAGTATCAACCGGTGTATGGAGATCCGGGTAGCGGGGTGGCCGCAGGTACGGCGTTCGAAGCCCTTGGGAAGGACTATATTTGTCCGGTATGCGGGTCGTTGAAGGAGGAATTCCGGGTGGTGGAAAAAGGGCGCGAATTGCCGGTGTTAATTCCGGGACAATCGTAACTTTACAGACGATGGATGTGATCAGGGATCAATACGGGAGGAGTTTTAGGACATTGCGGGTGAGCCTGCTCAGCCATTGCAACCTGGCGTGTCTTTACTGTGTCGCAGGCGAAGAAGAGCTTAGGGAAATGAACAGCGTGTCCGAGGAATCAGGAGCCGGAAGACTATTGGAGATCATCCGGCGGTTGCACGATGAACTTGGACTGGAGACGGTCCGGCTGACGGGAGGAGAACCGCTTTTGTATTCGGGTCTCGTCGAGCTGGTAGAGGGGATCGTGTCGATGGGCATCCTCCGGATTAAATTGACCACGAACGGGACCTTGCTGGAGCGAAAGGCGTTTGCGCTGAAGCAAGCGGGTCTGGAATCCATCAATGTTTCATTGGATGCCGTCGATGAAGGAGTATTCGAGAGGATGAGCAGGCGGAATTCGGTCGCGCGGGTCATCCGGGGAATCGACAGTGCCATTAAAGCGGGTTTGACGGTCAAGCTGAATGCGGTGGTCATGAAAGGGGTGAATGAGGATCAGGTATTGCCGCTTTTGAACTTCGCGTTTGAGCGCGGGATAACCATCCGGTTCCTCGAGGTAATGAAGATGCACCATTTGTTGCATGATTCGGATCGATATCTATTGACACAACAGGAGATCTTGCAGTTGGTCGGCGAGCGTTTTGAATTGACAGACCTTGGCCGGGAGCCGTCGGCGACGGCACGGTATTGGGAAACGAATCAGGGCCAGCGATTCGGGATCATCGCTAACGAGAGTGAACCGTTCTGCCGGGACTGCGACCGGCTTCGCCTCGACAGCAATGGGAATATCTATGGTTGCCTGAGCAGCAATCATCCGATCGCGCTGGACCGGGAAGAGGACTCTTCGGCCTGGAGGGAAAAGTTGCGACAGGCGCTGGGTCAAAAACAACATTTACGCTTCACCGGCAGTGCGTTGAGCATGCTGCAGATAGGCGGTTAACCCCGATAAAAAGACAGGTTATGACTATTCACGTGTACGCTGGATTGAAGGACTATTTTTCACCTGAGTTCGAATTGCCGGATGATGTGTATGATATCGATCAGTTGCGGGCCTGTATGCTGGCTATCAACGACCAGGCAGGCAATCTGCTGGCAGCCTGCCGGTTTGCGGTAGAGGATGGTTTTATTGACAATACCTATAAATTCAGGGCCCATGAGACAATCATCGTCGTTCCGCCCAGTAGTGGAGGATAAAAGCGCATCGGCACCTGTTGACGTAAGCGGTGGCGCGCCGGCCGGTGGCGTGACGGATCAGCCGATCGACATGGTGGGGTTGCTTGCAGCGGGGCATCATCCTGCCGCCGGCGCCGTTGTGCTGTTCAGCGGCGAAGTGCGCGACAGCAACATGGGACGTGTGGTCCGATACCTCGAATATGAGGCGCAGGTACCGCTGGCCGAGCGAATGATCTCGGAGATCTTAGCGGAGGCGAAGGAGAAATGGGGGCTGAAAATCGCGATCGCGCAGCACAGGATCGGGCGGGTGGCGATCGGGGAGACAGCGGTGGTGGTCATCACTTCCGCGGCGCATCGGAGCGAGGCGTATACGGCGAACAGGTATATTATCGACCGGATCAAGCATGAAGCGCCGATCTGGAAATGTGAATACTATGCCGATGGGACGAAGGAATGGGGCAACAATTGTAACTGCCGCGAGGTGACGGGGGATGTTTCCAAACATATTTATGAGTCCAAGGGCTAACCTGATCGGCGTTGTCCTTTGCGGCGGCGAGAGCCGAAGGATGGGCAGGGACAAAGGCCTGATCGAAAAGGAGGGGAAGTCCTGGGCGGAGCGCATGGGGTTGAAGTTGGCTTCGTTTGGGCTGCCGGTGGTCTACTCGGTCCGTTCGGAGCAGGGGCCGGCGTATTCCGCGATTCCCGGGGAGGCCATGTTGGTGGTCGACTCGGTCGACCTGGGAGGCCCGTTAAACGGGTTGTATAGCGTTCATACCCGGTTTCCGGGGGATGATCTGTTGGTGCTGGCCTGCGATATGCAGGATATGGATGATGGGACGATCGGGGAATTGATCGAAGCGTATCGAAAGGGTGGAGCGGAATTTTATGTTTATTATGAGGGCGCGTTTGCGCAGCCATTTTGCGCGGTATACACGGCGTGCGGCCTATCCCGCGTGCTCGGGGAGATAGGTGAGGAGAGAAAGATGAGGGCGATCGTTGAAAAAGGGTTGGTAAGGAGATTGGAGGTCAGCAGGCGGGAGGCGTTTGGGAATTATAATTCGTGACGCGTGCGTCGCACCTGGAAAATAAAGAAGGCCCGGAAATAGTCCGGGCCATGTCATTTGGAAAATATCGGCAAATCAGTTGAGCTTCTTCTGCAACCCCGCATCGATGGCGTCGAGAAACTCTTCGGTGTAAAGGAAATGTTTTCCGTGTTCCACGTTATTGCCATGTATGCAGATCGCGAGGTCCTTTGTCATTTTTCCGCTTTCGACGGTCTCGACGCAGACCGATTCGAGGGCATTAGCGAAATCGATCAGCGATTGGTTGTTGTCCAACTTGCCGCGGAAGGCGAGGCCCCGGGTCCAGGCGAAGATGCTGGCGATTGGATTGGTCGAGGTCGGTTTTCCGGCCTGGTGGTCGCGGTAATGGCGGGTGACGGTACCATGGGCGGCCTCGGCTTCCATGATCTTTCCGTCGGGGGTGATCAGCACGGAGGTCATCAAACCGAGTGAGCCGAACCCCTGGGCAACTGAATCGCTCTGGACGTCTCCGTCGTAGTTTTTGCAGGCCCAGACGAAGTTGCCGTTCCATTTGAGCGCGCTGGCAACCATGTCGTCGATCAGGCGATGCTCATACACGATGCCGGCCTCTTTGAATTTTGCCTTGAATTCGTTGTTAAAGATCTCTTCAAAAATGTCTTTGAAACGGCCGTCGTATTTTTTCAGGATGGTATTTTTAGTGGAAAGATAGAGCGGCCATTTTTTGCTCAGGGCCATATTGAAGCAACTGCGGGCAAATCCTTTTATCGACTCGTCGACATTGTACATGGTCAGTGCGACACCGTCACCCTTGAAGTTGAACACTTCGAATGTTTGCGGGGCGCTGCCGTCTTCCGGGGTGAACGTCATGGTGAGCTTGCCTTTCCCTTTGATGACGGTATCGGTGGCGCGGTACTGGTCGCCGAAGGCATGACGGCCGACGATGATCGGGGCAGTCCAGTTGGTTACAAGCCGGGGTACGTTCTTCATCACGATCGGCTCGCGAAAAACGGTTCCGTCCAGGATATTGCGGATGGTACCGTTTGGGCTTTTCCACATTTGTTTGAGGTGAAACTCCTTTACCCGGGCTTCGTCGGGAGTGATGGTGGCGCATTTGATACCGACGCCATATTGGCGAATGGCATTGGCGGCTTCTATGGTCACCTGGTCCTCAGTCTTGTCACGGTATTCGACACCCAGGTCGAAATATTTGATATCGATATCCAGGTAGGGGAGGATCAGCTTGTCCTTGATAAATTTCCAGATAATCCGGGTCATTTCATCTCCGTCCAACTCGACAACGGGGTTTGCAACTTTGATCTTTTTGGCCATTTTGTCTCTGTTTAATACCTTCAAAAGGATAGCAAACCTACAGGAAATGAGGCAAAAACCGATGGCTTTTTTGTATGTTTGTATACCTAACTCGATATGACCATGTTAGAAATGTTACGGCAATACATTTCCGGGTACGTAGCATTGACGGCAGAAGATTTCGCCGCACTGGGGGACAAGATCGTGGTCCGTGAGTTCGACCGGCGGCAGTTATTGGTGAAAGTGGGGGAGGTGGAGGGCTACCTGAGTTTTATCGTGAAAGGTTTGGCGCGGATGTATTTCCTGAAAGGAAAGACGGAAATGATCACCAACATCGCGAAGGAAGGGGAACTGATCGCGTCGTCGTCGTCTTTTCTTTCAGGGAAGCCTTCTTACTATTATGTAGAGACACTCGAACCTTGTACCTTGTTGTCCATTTCGCGGGCGGACCTGGAGTTGGCGTACCGGCAAAGCCCGAATATCGAGAAGCTGGGAAGGCTGGTTACGACCTATTTTGTGCTGCAAAAAGAAGAATGGGAGCTGGAGTGTATGCGGATGGACACGCGGGAGCGGTTCCTGCGTTTTATCGGCAACAACCCCGAGCTATTGTCACGGGTGCCGCAGAAGTATCTCGCCTCTTATCTGAATATGAAACCGGAGACATTCAGCCGGTTAAAGAATCACATAAAAAAACGTCCTGTTGCGGGGCGCCCTTCCTGATCCGGTATGACTTACAACGCCGCGACATACCAAGCCGCCCTGGAGAAGCTGC
>DATJWK010000012.1:0-81668 GCA_035501395.1 Puia sp. | reverse complement strand
TGTCGGGAGTGCACAATACCAATACCCGCTTGGTCTTGCCCGTACCGTGGGGAAGATTCACCGTCCCCCGGATCGATTGATCGGCCTTTTTAGGGTCAACGCCCAGCCGGACGTGCAGGTCGACAGACGCGTCGAATTTCGTTAAATTGACCTCCTTTACCAGCGCGGAGGCCTCCTTCAGCGTGTAGAGCTTATTTTTGTCCACCTTTGCGATGGCAGCTTTTCTTTTTTTCGTGATAGCCATTTCGTAATGTTTTTGAGGTTAATTCACCGAATTAATTGGCCCAGGGAGCTTTTCCCTCTACCGTAATACCCATACTGCGGGCAGTACCGGCCACCATCCGCATTGCGCTCTCGACAGTAAAGCAATTCAGGTCAGGCATTTTATCCTTCGCGATTGCTTCTACCTGCGCCCAGGTGACTTTACCGACTTTGGTACGATTTGGCTCTTTGGATCCGCTCTGCAGTTTGCTCGCTTCCAGCAGCTGAACGGCGGCGGGGGGAGTTTTGATGATGAACTCGAACGATTTGTCTGTATAGACAGTGAGGACAACGGGCAGGGTCTTACCCATCTTATCCTGGGTCCGCGCATTGAATTGCTTGCAGAACTCCATGATATTCACACCCTTAGAACCTAACGCCGGTCCGATAGGCGGTGCAGGATTGGCTTGACCGCCTTTGACCTGCAACTTGACATAACCGGAAATCTCTTTTGCCATGTTACTTTTTTTTGGTGTTAACGTCCCCGTACAGCATCCGTCGAATCGATGAGCGCCGGACAGGAACTCCCAAACCATCCATGTTATAAGAACTATCTATTTGGGGACGCAAAGTTAGGAAAAAAAGGATGACATCACCTAGTTTTCCGGCAACTTTTTATCGGCCGGGCCGTGACCGGGCCCGGATATCCCGATTCTAAATATGGCGAATTCGCCACAATTAACTTTACACCGGCATCCGCCCGACCGTCTCCTGCCCGTTCCGGTCTTCGCCGGATCAGCGTCCGATTACCGCCGGGTGAGCATCCGATCTTCGCCGGATCAGCGTCCGATTACCGCCGGATCAGTATCCCCGGTCATGCGCCAAACTCTGTCATTCCCGACTTCCTAAACCTAACACGCACCCCCACCCTCATTCCAAACCAATCTTTTGTGAAGAAATTTTCCGGGCTTTTTTTTGTATTTGGATTTTTCTGACTAACTTTTCCTTTAATAACCTATTATAATTCTTACTAACAACTTAAAACGCTCAACAAACTATGTCAAAGTCTAAGAAAAAGTCGGCCAAAAAAGCTGCGCCTAAAAAAGCGGCAAAGAAAGCTGCCAAGAAAAAAGCGGCTCCGAAAAAGGCTGCTAAAAAGAAAGCTGCTAAGAAAGCCGCCAAGAAAAAGGCCGCTCCTAAAAAGAAGGCTGCCCCCAAGAAGAAAGCCGCTAAAAAGGCGCCGGCAAAGAAGGCTGCTCCCAAGAAAAAAGCTGCAAAGAAGAAGGCTGCTCCAAAGAAGGCTGCTCCCAAGCCAAAGCCTGCTGCCGCAGCTCCCGCCCCTTCCATGCCGGCCCCCATGTCGTCTCCCTCCTCTTTCGGCGACCCGACCCCCCATTTCGATCATGACAATGACAATGGCAATTAATTAACAATAGGCGCAACGCTAAAAAACCTTCCGGCCGGAAGGTTTTTTTTATCGCTGCAATTCGGTGCAACCCGCATCCACGCGGCATCCTGAGGCTGACGATATCTTATGCGATCTTCTCCACCTGCATGTAGTTGAGCTCTACCGGTGTCGAGCGACCGAATATTTTCACGGTCACCTTTAACTTCTTCTTTTCGTCATTGACCTCTTCGATGATCCCGTTAAAATCGTTGAAGGGGCCTTCGATGATCTTTATCGTTTCGCCGATAATGAACGGCTCGCTCATGCTCATGCTGCCTGACTCCGCCATTTCATCCATTTTGCCGAGCATCTTGTTGACCTCCGCCTTCCGGAGCGCGATCGGGTTTTCCTTCCCGAGGAAGTGAATGACGCTGTTTGTATTCTTGATCACCTCGCGCAGATCATCCCCCAGCTTTCCTTCCGTCACTTCGACCATTACATAGCCGGGATAATAATTGCGTTCCCGCATCACCTTCTTCCCGTTCTGCACTTTATATACTTTCTCCACCGGCAGAAATACCTGTTTGACGATCTCTCCCCATCCGCCACGGGAAATCTCCTTGTCCAGGTACTCCTTCACTTTGCGTTCCTTCCCGCTAACGACCCGAAGGACATACCACTTGGTTTCCGGCGCCGGTTTGGCTTCCGGCGGGGTCTTGGCTTCCTGTTGATTCACTGTCTCCGTCATAAAAGGATTTTTTATAACAATACACGCTCCCGGGGGCACGTCAGGCGCCCTACCCTATGAGCCGAAAAAGGAATAGATCACATGCATTAATGTACTGGCGATAACGTCCATTAGCCATACCAACAGCGTGATCACCAACGTCGCTACCAGTACGATCACGGTCGACTGCTGCAACTCGGTCCATGATGGCCAACTCACTTTTTCCAGCAACTCCCTGTACGACTCACGGAAATATGTCGTGATTTTGTTCATAATAATAAAAATAATCGCACGGGTACTAGGATTCGAACCCAGACTGAAGGTTTTGGAGACCTCTGTACTACCGTTATACTATACCCGTATGTTAAAGAAAGCTAAGAGCTATCCCGATCGATGCCGGAACAGCTCTTAGTATGACAAAGATATAAAAAAACGACTTACTTGACAATGTCCGTCACCTGGCCGGCGCCCACGGTACGACCACCCTCGCGGATGGCGAACTTGAGACCCTTTTCCATGGCGATAGGCTGGATCAGATGAACCGACAGCGAGGTATTGTCACCCGGCATAACCATCTCCGTTCCGGTTGGCAGGGTTACTTCACCCGTGACGTCCGTGGTGCGGAAATAGAATTGAGGACGGTATTTGTTAAAGAACGGCGTATGACGGCCACCCTCTTCCTTGCTCAACACGTACACTTCCCCCTTGAACTCGGTGTGCGGCGTGATCGAGCCCGGTTTGCAAAGCACCATTCCGCGGCGAACCTGGTTCTTTTCAATGCCGCGAAGCAGCAGACCGGCGTTGTCACCAGCTTCGCCCTGATCCAGCAACTTGCGGAACATTTCGACACCGGTAACCGTCGAAGCCAGCGGAGCATCTTGAAGACCAACGATCTCGATCGCTTCACCGACCTTGATCCGGCCACGCTCGATACGACCCGTTGCCACCGTACCGCGGCCCGTGATCGAGAAAACGTCTTCCACGGACATCAGGAACGGCTGATCCACCGGGCGGGGAGGCAGCGGGATATAGCTGTCCACCGCTGCCATCAGGTCGTCGATGGCCTTTACCCACTTGGCTTCGCCGGCCAGCGCGCCGGTAGCGGAACCCTGGATGATCGGGGTGTTGTCGCCGTCAAAACCATAGGAGGTCAGCAGTTCGCGGATCTCCATTTCGACCAGCTCCAGCAGCTCGGGGTCATCCACCAGATCTACCTTGTTCATAAACACTACGATACGGGGGACACCTACCTGGCGGGCCAGGAGGATGTGCTCCTTCGTTTGCGGCATCGGGCCATCCGTGGCCGCTACCACCAGGATCGCGCCATCCATCTGGGCGGCGCCGGTGATCATATTCTTGACATAGTCAGCGTGACCAGGGCAGTCCACGTGGGCATAGTGACGGTTTGCCGTCGCGTATTCAACGTGTGCTGTATTGATGGTAATACCCCTTTCCTTTTCTTCCGGAGCCGCATCGATCTCGTCGTATTTTTTTGCCTGCGCCAACCCTCTTGAAGACAAGATGGTAGTAATGGCAGCGGTTAAGGTGGTCTTACCATGGTCTACGTGACCAATAGTCCCAACATTAACGTGGGGTTTGTCCCTCTTAAAGGTCTCTTTTGACATTTTTATCTTTTTTAAATATTAACTACTGAGCCGTTGAAGAGAATTGAACTCTCGACCTCTTCCTTACCAAGGAAGTGCTCTACCCCTGAGCTACAACGGCTGGTCAAGTCCAGGGACTTACCGTACACTTCGCAGAGCGGAAGACGAGGTTCGAACCCGCGACCTACAGCTTGGAAGGCTGTCGCTCTACCAACTGAGCTACTTCCGCTTTTCAACCCGGCTTCGGCCCGCAGGCCAAAGCTTTCAAGAACTTACCCGGTCCCGGCTCAAACCGAAGGTCCGGGATTTAAAACTCGTGGGCAAGGATGGATTCGAACCACCGAACTCCGAAGAGGACAGATTTACAGTCTGTTGCCGTTGGCCACTTGGCTACTTGCCCATTTCCCGGAGGGGACCGAACCTCCCCCACAGAGCCAGAGAAGGGATTCGAACCCCCGACCAGCTGATTACAAATCAGCTGCTCTACCAACTGAGCTACTCTGGCTTTTGCGAACTTAGGCTCGCGCCACCGGCGCCACCCCCGTTCCTAACCTTCGCTCGGTTACCAAAACTCCCGACATAGCACACTGATCCACTGCTTTTTTTGGGAAGGCAAAGGTAGGTTAAAATGTTAAATTCAAAAATTTTAAACCCCAATATTTTCGCAGCCCCCTCTCCCGACCGGAATCGACCCGATCCATTGCTCGCAAAATGCGAATTTTTACTGCGTCCGCGTACTCGCCTGGCCGGCATAACCCGCACCCGACCTGCGCTATACAAATCAGGCGGTGCGGACCCATTGCACCGTGATCCCGCGGGGAAAACCCGCGCCGGCCCCGGGATAAGCTCCAATAAAAAAGGGGCGTCCCGTTTGTGCCGGAACACCCCTGATGAAATAAATTTTTTAAGCTACCTGCTTTTGTTTTTGTCTTTTTACCTGATTGACCAGCGACTCAAACGCGCTGTCAAAAGATTCTTCGAATGATTTGGAGGAACACTTTACGAAGAAATGATGTTTGGGGACATGAACTCTGATCTCCGCGATCTTGTCTTTAATGTTATGAACGACATTGTCCAGTTTGAGGAAAACATCTACTTTGATAATTCTGTCATGGAATGTGTTTAGTTTGCCCATTTTTTTGATTACGTAATTAACCAGTTTACCGTCTGCATCAAAGTGCACAGTTTGAATATTTACGTTCATAGTAATCCCATTTTTTTATCAGTGAACAATAAATGAAAGAGCTGTTGTCTACAAATAGTACGCGCGGATTTACCAGGACTAAGTAGGACAATGAAGTTAATCTTTAAGACGATTTTTTCCAAATAAAATTGCGTTAAATGCAGCTATACAAGACAAAATTTGTCTTGACCAATTTCAATCTGCGGGATGGGCCCTTGCTCATTCGGAGGATGGATTTGCCAACGTTTTATGATGCCCTTTCTATGCCTTTGGGTGCGCTTTTTTATAGATTTCCTTCAATTTTTCGATGCTGTTATGCGTATAAACCTGGGTAGCTGCCAGGCTGGCATGTCCCAGCAATTCTTTCACCGAATTAAGCTCGGCTCCCTCGTTCATCAAATGGGTGGCAAACGTGTGCCGCAGCACGTGCGGGCTTTTCTGATCGATCGTCGTGACCTGCGCTAAATATTTGTGTACGACCCGATGCACATATTTCGGATAGAGCCTTTTACCTTTCGGCGTCACGAGCAGCAATTCCTTATCCGGCCTCTCGAACTCGCTTCGCTTTTTCTCCCGGTATCGCGCGATCTCGTCGATCAATACCTTATTGATCGGAATAACCCGTTCCTTGTTGCCCTTACCGAGGACTTTGATGGCCTTATTGGCAGGGTCGACCTGCCCTTCCTTCAACCCGACCAATTCGGCGCGCCGGATGCCGGTGTAATACAGGATCATGAGCAATAACCGGTCGGTCCTTCCTTCCCAATTATCCGGAAACTCCACCTTATCGAACAGATCCGCCATATCCTTTTGCTCGACATAGACCGGCAGCCGCTTTCCGGCCTTTGGGGACAGGACCGCCGCCATCGGGCTTTGCGCCACCGCTTCCGAACGGATCAGGAATTTGAACCAGGATTTTAACGCCGAGATCTTCCGGTTGACCGACCTCGAGCTTAATCCGACATCTTTCAGGCTGGCCAGCCAACTGCGGACCATGGCCGGGGATATCTCCCTGACAGCCGTCCCGTCAAATTCCCGCCTGATAAAGGTGGAAAAACCCTCCAGATCGTCCGTATACGAACGGATCGTATGCGCCGAATAGCGCTTTTCAAACTTCAGATGGTCGATGAAGGCCTGAATCGGATCTTGCAAAAAAGATGGTTTTTCAGGCCCAATAATACAAAAAAGGCCGCCATTGGCGACCTTATACTCTAATTAATTATATTACAATAACTTATTGTTCGAATTTGCCGCTGGCGACCTGCTGCTTGTAGACAGCCTTTAACACCTCGCCCCTCCGCTTTACAGAAGGCTTGGTATAAGACTGACGCTCCCGTAACTGTACCAGCACCTTCGCTTTTTCGAATTTCTTCTTGTACTTCTTGAGCGCCTTGTCTATGTTCTCGCAATCTTTGGAATCGATGATCAGCATGTTTAAATAAATTTATCGGAAGGCAAAACTACGATATTTTTCTTTATTCGCATAAACTCTACGCCAATTTTTACGAATTTCGGCCTCATGTTCACCGGTATCATCGAAGCACTCGGCACGGTAAAATCCATGGAATCCAAAGGCTCCAACCGGATTTTCTGGGTCCAGTCCCCCCTCTCCGCCGGGTTGAAAATCGACCAGAGCATCTCCCATAACGGCGTCTGCCTGACGGTAGAGGAGGTCCGGGAGGATATGCACCGCGTAACCGCTGTTGAAGAAACGCTCGAAAAGACCAATCTCAACGCCTGGCGGCCGGGCGATCTTGTCAATATCGAACGGTGTATGCCGCTGAACGGACGACTGGACGGCCATATAGTCCAGGGGCATGTGGACGCCACCGCCATCTGTACCAAACGCCGCGAACTCGACGGCAGCTGGGAATATCGTTTCGAATTCCCGAAGAAATTCAGCCACCTGGTCATCGAGAAGGGCTCGATTTCCCTCAACGGAACCAGCTTAACGATCTTCAATGTAAAAAAGGACCATTTCGACGTGGCTATCATCCCATATACCTTCCGGCACACCAATATCCAATCCGTCGTACCCGGATCCACGGTTAACCTGGAATTCGATCTGATCGGAAAATATGTGTCCCGCCTCCTGTCCATCAAACATCCGTCCCCCTGACATGAATACCCCTTCCGTAGCACTGGTCATCCTAAACTGGAATACCTCTTTCTATCTCGAAAGATTTCTTCCCTACCTCCTTCAGACTACATATCCAAACAAAGAGATATACGTAATTGACAACAACTCCAGCGATGGTTCGCTGGAAATGCTGGGCGACCGTTTTCCGATGGTCCATGTGCTTCCCATGGCCGACAATAAAGGATTTGCCGGCGGCTACAATTTTGGGTTGAACCAGATCGAAGCCGACTACTACCTTATCGTCAACTCGGACATCGAGGTCACGCCCGGCTTTATCGAACCGCTTATCTCGCTGCTGGTCAACAACCCCGCGATCGGAATCTGCCAACCCAAACTGCTTGCCCTCGACCGCCGCGACCACTTCGAATACGCCGGCGCGGCCGGCGGCTGGATCGACCGCTTATGCCTGCCCTTCACCCGGGGCCGCGTACTCACCACCATTGAAAAGGATTCCGGCCAGTACGACACAACCGAAGAGATCTTCTGGGCTACCGGCGCATGTATGTGCTTTTCCTCAAAACTTTTCCGCCAAACCGGCGGCTTTTACGAGTATTACTACATGCACCAGGAGGATATCGACCTTTGCTGGCGCGTCCGCAACATGGGTTACACCATTTATGCCTGCCCCGCTTCCGTCGTCTACCACAAAGGCGGTGGCACGCTTTCCTGGGAGAACTACCTGAAGACCTTCCTGACCTTTCGCAATAACTACATCCTGATCTCCCGCAACCTTCCGTTTCTGCACGCCGCGGGGATTGTGAGCGTCCGGCTTGCCTCCGACTTCGCGGGCTGTTTCTACTTCCTCCTGCGGCGTGAGCCGGGTGTAAGCAAAGCGATGCTAAAAGCCGCCCTGGCCTATCTCTGGTGGCTGATCGCCTGGCGCGACAAACACAACCCCCACCCCCAGCCCAAAGGCTGGAAAAAGAACACCTGCATCTACCCCGGTACGATCCTTATCCCTTATTTTCTAAGAAAGAAAAGAAAATTTGCAGAACTTGTCTCTGTAAAACACCCCATTCATGCTGGACGCGCTCTTGAAAAAATATAATCGCCGCAGAAAACAACAATACTTTCAGTCCCCTCTTTTTCATGCCCGGAAATCCTATGCGTTTGTGGGTGTCGGCATGCACAGCCTGAATAACTACTATCCCCTCCTTCGCTATTTTAATGTCCCGGTAAAATATATCTGTACCCGTCAGTCCGATTGGAGCAACCAACTTTCTCCGCTTTTTCCGGCGGCTGTATTCACGCATAATATTTCGCAGGTCATCAACGACCCGGCCGTAGCCGGCGTTTTCGTCTCCGCCGATCCCGATGAACATAACCGCCTCGCAACGGCGGTGCTCCAAAGCGGCAAGGCGCTCTTTATCGAAAAGCCCCCCTGCCGCCAATTAGACGAGCTCCGACAGCTCGCCGGCAGCCACCCGCAGGCCATCTGCAAAGTCGGCCTTCAGCGCCGTCACTGGCCGGCCAACCCGGGTATCAAAAAAAAATGCAGCCGCGCGCTTAGTTATATCTATCGCTTCCAAACCGGTTCCTACCCGCAAGGCGATCCGCTCACGGAACTTTTCATCCACCCGCTGGACTATTGTCACTATTTGTTTGGCGACAGCTTCCTCCAATCGCTGACCGTTCGCCGCGATAGCGCGGGGGTCACCGCTCAGCTTCACGTTGGCCACGCGAACGATCTTTCCGGTCTGATCGAACTGTCCACCCACTACACCTGGAACGACCCGGTCGAACAATTGTCCGTCAACACCGGTGCCGAAAGCCTCCTGATCGAATACCCCGGTTCGGTCCAGGGGAGCCCGAAACCCGCCCGGGTACTGCATCTGCCGACCGAACGGCTGTTCCGGCAGCCAAGGGTCACCCGACAATATTATAACGGCGGGCCGTCGCTTATCCCGGCCATGGAATACCAAACGCTCATCACCCAGGGATTCTATGGAGGGGTGGAATCGTTTGTCCGGCTCGTGGAAGGAGGCGACCACCGCGAATCCCGCAGCGACTTGCCTTCCCTTATCACAACCTATGAATTACTGGAAAAAATAAATAACGCCTAACCCTGCTTCATCACCTGCCGGTAGGTCAACCGGTCATCTTCATCCCATTTGTAGTATCCCATGAGCTTCGTCGTCGCCCACCGGCCGAAATAGCGTTCCATCGTCCGGTATAAAATAATATCGTATTTCCGGTGATAACTTACCCAGCATTGGTTACAGTGCTTCACATGATGTCGCTGAACCACCTGGCTCGCGGAAGAATTAAAGATCTCATCCAGTCCATGCTCATGCACATTCCCGAGCGCCGTGCTCAGGTGCTGGCAGATCGGCACCTTTCCGTCCGGCAATACGATCGCGCTGTCGAGTATGCTGTTACAGGATAAACGCAGCTTCCCCGTTCGCCATTTCTCATAGAGCCTGACATAATCATCGTTCTCTTCAAAGTCCTTCAATTCGTCCGGGATGTCCACCGGCTCGAGCCGGCTGGCGGCGGCAACCGGCCGTCCTTTCTCCTGCAACTCTTTCGCCTTCCGGTACGTCAGCACCTCTTCCTCTTTGTATTGTCCGAATTCCGACTCCTCCGCGTTATCGATGGTGTCAAAAAACGGAATGTTGTTGTATATGCCGACCCGCAGAAATACCCCATACTCCTTACAAACTGCCGACACATGCCGGAGATCGGAAAAGTCGTTGTATGGTGACAACGTGAACATTACGAAGATGGGTACCACTCCCCGCAGCTCCCTGATCACCCGGATGACCTGTTCATATCCGTCTTTCCCGCGCATGTGCAGATACGTCTGTTGATTTCCGTCGAGCGAAATATAGAGCCGGTGCGGTTTGTACCGCCTGACGGCGTCGATCAGCCGGTCCGGCTGCAGGCAATTCGAGAAAAGGTCGTAGTTGCGGTGATTCCGGGAAAACCAGTCCAGTATCCGGTCCGCCTCCGGATGCAGCAGGAACTCCCCGCCTTCCAGCCCAACCATCGTCGACGGATGAACGCAGTCGCTTTTCATGATCCGCACGATCGTTTCCGGCGAAAGCATCGTCACCGGCCGCTTGGCCCAGATCAGGCAATGCTTGCAGCCTGAGTCACACAGGTCGGTCGCATAGATCATCAACGACGATAGCCGCTTTCGCGCCGGCCGGGCCCGGTTGCGGATGAAGTTGAATCCCCGTAAAACATATTCCCGCCAGTCGAACATTCTACAAAGCTATTTTTTTCACCCGGGATTTGTCCCAATAATATATCCGTGTACCCACATAAGGCAATATCCGGCGCATGCC
The DNA here is from genome assembly GCA_035501395.1 of Puia sp. Taxonomy (GTDB): domain Bacteria; phylum Bacteroidota; class Bacteroidia; order Chitinophagales; family Chitinophagaceae; genus Puia. The sequence continues at coordinate 71,136 of DATJWK010000012.1, read as the reverse complement.
GGTACCCGCATTGTGCACTTCGATCACGTCACCCTTGCGCACGATCGTGGTTACCGGGCTTATAAAGGTGCTGTCACCCCGTTTCGAATCCTCAAAGAACCGCATCTTCAAATACTCCGGGCGCATCACTTTGTTGTTCACGACCACACCCGCGGTATCGATCCCATTGATCACCATCGACTGCTCGACATTATTCCGGAAGATATATGCGCCCTCCCATTCATCCGGCAGGTTGACCAGAACCACCGGGCCACCGCCGCGTGTCGAGTCGATGATCGCTGTCGCCGTCCCGGAAGCCGTCACCCAATGACTATTATTCGCCTCGATCAGCAGGACGCCTGCGATCCCGAAAAACCCGCTCACCGCCCACCATACCATCCGCCTCCGGGTAAGCTGAAGCAACGCGGCAGCACCCAATATGCAAAGGAATACCGAGGGGAAATACAGCAGCCGGTCGCCCTCGGATGTCCTCGTGCTAACCCCGATCAGCGCGGGCACCGCCAGCGCGGTCAAAAATGCGACTGCCAGTTTCCCGTAGGCGACGGCAAACGCCCGCGCCGGTTTCCGCAGCCATAAAACGATGTTCACCGCCAGTACCACCACGCCAACTCCCGCGAATGCTTTTGTCATCCAGTCCGGCCGGTCGAGCGGCGGCAAAAAGCACCGCCCCAGCACCTTTAGCGACTGTGTCCATAAACCCCCGCCATCCTGTTTTGCGAGGCTGTTCCGGCCATAGTCCGGCAGCATGGATCCCGCCAGCCCGTAGTGGATAAGCGCCCACACGACAGCTATACCAACCCAGACAGACGCCTCCCGCAAAAACCGTCGCCTGTCCGAATAGCGCAACACCAGGATGATCATCGGCAGACCGATAATGGATTCGTAGGCGAACAAACCGGTAATCCACAACAACGCCGGTCCGATCCAGTAACGGGACCCCTTATGTGACAGCGACAAGTAAATCGCCCATAACCCTGCCACCGCGGCTAACGAGGACAGCCGGCCGGATAGCCAAACTACCGGTTCGTTATGAAACGGGTATATTGCAAACGCCAGGCCGGACAATACGGCAAAATATCGCTGACGACGGTCTTCAAAAAGGACAATCCGCGACGCTACCAGGTAGACGAGATAACAGTTCGCCGCATGGACGAGGAAATTGAAGATATAGTAACCGAGGGGGTGAAGCCCCGAGATCAGGTAGTTGAAATAAAAGGAAATGTCGATCATCGGGCGCAGCATATCGCGGTACAATATCCGCTTCTCCACCAGGATGCGGTACAACGCCGCATAGTCATCCGTCAGGAACCCGTTCCCCAACACCGGCAGATACAGCAGAAAGACCAGCGCCAATGCGATCAATATGACAACGCGTTTATTCACGATACCGGGTCTTAAAAAAACTATCTATTGCCGGCGCCAGCAACCCGGCTACCACTTCCGCCCCCTGATTGGTGAAATGCGACATGTCGTAATAGTACAAGCTGTTCCTGGGCATCCGCCGCGCCAGATCGATGATCGGCAAATGCCGTTCCGCGCACATCGATCGCACCACATCGTTATATCGTTCGAGCATTGCCCACAACAACCGGCCATTGACGCCACGTTCCACCGGGAATGCCGCCAGATCGGCTCCCGTCACCGAATCCCGGCCGAAGCCGAACAGATCCGGTTGCGTGACAAAGACCGGTATGATATCCCAGGCCAGGCAGGTATCCGCCAGGTCGGAAAGTCGTTTGCGATAACCTTCCAGGTAGGGATTCTGTGCTTCCAGGCGCACCCGCATCACCGAATCCGGTAAAACCAGGCGTTGTGTCGAATCCAGCGCCATCATCCCGTTTGTCGTATTGTTGAACCGGCGGGCCTGCATCGACCGCCAGCAATTTAACCCCAGGTTCAACACCTCGCTGTTGTTAAAAAGCCAGTGTGAAAAGTCAGGATACGCTCCCCGTTCATATAGTTTGTCATGAAAGGATGGGCCGTCCGTTTCCATATCGTTGACACCGGTCAGGAATATGACCATCGAAGGCCGAAGTTGCTTGACATGATCGTTCAACATCACGGAGTGCCCGAATGTCGACTGGCCATCCAGGCCTGCGTTGTTGAGCCAGCATGCCGGACACGAATCTGTCAGCCTTCGGCCCAACAAATACGGCCAGGTCAGGGAATCGCTCAGGAAATGGCACTCGGTCGTGCTCCCCCCGATCGTGATGACGGTTAGCGCCCGCTTCCAGTCCTTTGGCGGTTCGGGTCCGCGGAAACCCAGGCTGTTTCGCGTGTTGATGATAACCGGGTCGAGTTTTGGATTGATGCGGTTGATGATGGTTTCGCGCTGGTTGACTGGCAGCAGGATCTTGTCTCCCTTCAACCGGAAATGAAACGGATTGTAAATGCGAAGAGCAACTTCCAGCAGCAACAGCGTCGCGAACAGCAAATAGACCCCATAGATGACGCGCCGCCGCCAGCGGCCACGCTTCCGTCCGGTATTCGTCTTATTGTCGCCTGGCGTCATCGCATGAGGTACATCTTGCCGTATCCGTTGTTGAAGAACCTGTCCGTATTTGTCCCCTGGGCATTGTACTTGCTCAGCGACTGGCCGTTCAGATTCGTGACCACATGATACAAATATACGCCATTTGCCAGCCGGTTACCGTACATATCGGTCCCGTTCCATTTGTATTCGGTGATATTGGTACCCACATGCAGGGAGCCGAGTTCTTCCTTTGTGATCTCCCGCACTACCTTCCCGGTGATGGTCAGGATCTGGATCTTGATATTCTGCGGCACCTGGCTGCCCGTGATCGTAAAGACAAACGCAGTGGAGGTGCTGAACGGGTTCGGATAGTTGAACACATTCGAGATCATCGGCTTATTGATGACCGTGAATCCGACGCGGTAAGGTCCTGTGCCGGCCTGTGTGCCCAGTTCATCTTTCCCGGTGACGATCAGTTGATAGACGTCGCCCTGCGGACTTATCTGTGTCGGGAAGGCAGGAGTGAAATCAACGGTGGCCACATTGTTATTCGAACTCGTCGCGGGCGTAAATCGTAGCGTATCGGTATTGAAATAGAACGGATGGAGCGTACCGTTCGGATACATGACCTGCACCGTGATCAGCGAGGTGTCCTTCAACAGGAGATAGGGCGACTGGCTTTGCAGCTTAACCGTAATGTGTGGTTTTGCGGAAACGATATCGTTATTCAAAATATGCACGTTGTCGAAGGTCACGTCCAATATCGGCGCCCGGCTGTCCCCCTTTACAAAGACCGATTTATACAGGAAGTTGTTGAACAGGTATTGCTCCGGCTGCACGTTGGGATTGAAGTCGACGTAGATCGTATTGGCGCCCGGATAAAGAGACGAGGAGAATGTATAGTCAAGGATAAGCGTATCGCCGCTGACGATCGGCCGCTTCTTCGGCAATGGGATCGTATGCGTCACGTTGTGCGCATCCAGGATATACATCTTTAACGTCATGCTGTCAAAGGCATACGGGCTGACATTCTTGAACGCGACCTCGAATTCAACCGGCTGTCCCAGGACCACCGTGTCCGGCACCTTTAGCAGGATATTCGGCGCCAGCGCCCCTTCCGGTACAGGGGTATAGTTTAATCGCCAGTAATCCAATTGATAGGGCAGCGCATTGACGCTGTCCATCGTCGCCAGCCGTAATTGTACGTTGGGATATTGTTTGGCATTGATCGCCGAAATATCGAAATCCTGCACCGTGCGTGGCAGGCGGTACAGGGTGGTTGAATTCCCTAGCGTATCCACGCCGACCACCTGGACCCCGACCGTATCCGTCACCGGGCTGCTCAGGTCATGGCCGCGCCAGTGCAGCATACCCCATTTTGCGGCCGGGCCAAAAATGGGTGAGAGAATATTACCGCTATAAAACGTATTATAGAAGTAGATATACTGCGTGATCTGATCGAATATCCCGTTCGACAGTTTGGCTACCGGGGTGAAGGTGTTGTCGTTCTTCTTAAAGACAAAGAACCAGTCCCGCGGAAAATTCAGGGAGTCGATCGATGAAAATCCGGCGTTTTTCAGCCGGTTGTAAATCGATTGCCCCGCTCCGTAGATGGATTCATCCGAATGCCAGGTGGCCGCATAGGAATTCTGCCCCGAGCTGTCGCAGTCAAAGCTTCGGACCACTACAAAATACCCGTTCGGTATGCTGTCCATAAAGCTTTTTGCCAGATTGCGGCTCGCAGGGGTCATATAGGAAAACTCAAAATCCCATGCGTTGTATGGCGCACAGTTTGCCGATCCGCTCCCATACCGGTAAAGATTGTTACCGCTCCCGTCCACGTTCAGCCAGGCCGCCAGTGTTACGGGGTTGAAGACATTGAACATAAAGGAATGGCCAACGCACGCACTCTGGATAAAGTTGTTCCCGTCCACACCTACTTCAAAATCTTCCGAGAAGGAGTAGTAGGGATACATTGCGTTGGTCACATAAAAGCTATGTTGCGCCGCGCCAAATTGCCATTGCCTGTTCGTTGCCATCACGATGCTGTCCCCGGTGGAGTTCAGATGCTGGAAATAATGCGACTGATTCATCCCTACCGTACTGTGCGCCGGGTCGATATAGATAAATGAGGCGTTCGCCCAGGCGGCCGACTGGCCCTGCGCCGGCGTCGAAGCCACCCGCCAGTAGTATACCACGCTGTCGAGGTAGCTGACCCCGGGATCGAATTCCAGTTCTCCTCCGACAGATGTCAGCGTTTTTGTGACGAGCAGCGGCGAATTGAAATTCTGGGTCGTATCCATTTGCATCGTATACTGAGCGCTTGGGATCAGCGGGTTATTGGTCGATGCCACCAGTTTTGAGGTCGGGGTATTGATAATGGCATAGTTGTACGGGTAGACCGGTGTCGCGCCATTTTGATAGACATATGCCTCCACGGTAACCGTATTGTTGGAATAGGTGACTTCCGGGATCAGGTTGCCCGGATCGATGGTCACCGTGATCTTGTTGTCGCCGATGTCGCGGGTCGGCACGATCGGAACCTGCAACTGGATGGAATCCGCATAGCGGATACCGCGGATCTTCTTGTTGAATACGGTTGCCGTCGTTCCGTTCGGATAGGTGCGCTGGACCAGTACACCGACCGAATCCGGGATGGCGCGGCCCAGGTTATAGAATTTCGCGTTGACCGTAAAGAACGTATTGCTGGTCGAAATAAAGCTCGGATTGACCGATACCGTTGACGATTCGACATCATAGTCCGTCGGCATCTGATTAAGCCTGAGCGCCGGATCGCCGTTCATGCAGAACTGCTCCACGTGCTGCCGCGCAAAATAGTCGCCGGGTGCGGCATTCAGCAGATAGGCCAGCCCATCGTTTTCCAATATCCCAATCGTCTTGCCGTAGTCGGGGCCATCCATTAGATTGTACACCCCCGTAAGATAGATATTCACGTAGTTGACGATCTGAAAGCTCGATGCAGCAATAAATATGCTCGAGCCCCGCTCGTTGGCCAATTCATAGGTCTCCGACAAGGTCATGCTGTTACCCGATGGCCGCAGGGGATCGTAAATGAAGTAATCGCCCGCATCGCAACCATTGACCAGGAAGATCGGGTATTTGCCGGCGTTATTGTAATCGTTCGGTTTGTCGAGGCCGTAGTCCAGCACCGTGTTGGACGAGTGGCCGAAATAATTCAGCAGACTGAAGCCGGTGGAAAACAGGCCGGCGATGAGACTGGGCGGCACCGTGGTCCCGGTGGTGGCGTTCCCGTCACAAAAAAGACTCACGCTCGCCCCGCAAAGTGTATCGGTGATCAGCTGCTGATAGGCGACCATGTAGTTACAAAGGATCGTCCCGAGGTATGGTTCACTGACACCGGTAAGCTGTACGACATTTTTCATCCACAGCCGGCCCTGGATATTATTCGCCGCGGTCGCCTGCGTCGATTCGTATTCTTTTACCTTCGTCAGATAGGTCTCCACCTCGGTTCCGGTGCATACCGACAGCCGGCCGATCGGCGTCAGGGGCAGGGTGCTGCCTCCGTTCGCTGCTGCCAGCATGTTGTCCGAGGCCGGATAACCCCATGTCGGTACCATATCCAGCGAGTTGACCAGCGGGTCGTGATATTGCTCGCTGTACAGGTTGAACTGGTCGTAGCTCATCGCATGTCCCATCAACAGGACATATTGGGGCTTGTTGGCCCACACGGTTCTGGCGTACCGAAGGAAGTTCTGGATCGACAGCGGATGGGTCTTGATGCCAAATGCAAACTGATCGATCAGATCGCTGATATCCACTGCCAGGGCGTTGAAGCTGCCGCCCGCCGCTGAACTTCGGTATGCCTTGTATTCCTGGACCGGGTTACCCGATGCGCCCGTATATAGCAGTGAATTGGCGATGATGATGTAGTTACCCTGGTTGGCGCCGACCGAGTAGTTGGTAAATGTCTTTGTCGTGAGCCCGGTAACGGTCTGGACCTGCGACGGGTCCTCATTAACCAGGACGAATTGCGTGGTGGCAGCTGAACCGCTGAGCACAAAGGACAACGAGTTGTCCGGATTCACCACCGCCGTATACCGCAAGCCATTTGTCATGTCGTATAACACCGGCGTGTATCCGCCGACAAGCGGAACATCCGTGATCTTTAGCAGGTATCCGGCCGCTTTGGCGGGAAGCTGAAAGGTGAAATTGGACTGGCCTCCGAAGTCATATGTCCGCGGATAGGTCAGCTCATAAAAGCTTGCTGCCATCCGGTCGGAGCCCACTCCGCTGTTATTCGAATAGGTGATCACCGCAGAATTCGGGCTCAAGAGATTTATCGGAACCGCCTCCGTAGATAACCAGTCGTTATAGCTGTTCATGACCGTATCCCCGACTGTCGTCCCGTTTACAGAGATCGATACCGTCCGGGTGTTGTCCGCATCCCCGACCATCCCGAACCGGATACTGGCATTTGGTCCGCCCGAATAAACATACAGGTTGGGCTTACTATCCTGGAACGGCGAACCCGGCGTGATATAGTTTGTGCTCCAGAACTCACCCATATCATAAGCCGATGAATACAGCGCCTCGCCGACGATCTGGGCATAACCGGGATTTATAACCGACCTGAAATAGCTGCCCGTCGTATACATAAAATAATTCTCCACCGGCAGAAGGGACCCGCCGGGGTTATTTGGCGCATTCAGATAATGAAATGTGCTGCCCGATCCAGTTACGGTAAGAAAATAAACGGCGGTGTCCGTCTCCAGGCTGGTATGCTGGGTATGCTGATAAGCGGGATTCCGGTAAAGGCCGGCGTCCGGAACGCCGTCGTTCATCTGACCCCAAAATTCGATATAGTCGCTGCCGCCAAACGTTCCGCTTGGCACGGATGTATAAACAGGTACTTCTTTGCCGTTCCGGAACAGCTGGAAATTTTGCACGGGTACACTCCCCAATCCGGCGCCGGCGAGTACCGACTGAGGTATGCGGTAAACCCCGTTCGAGCCAACTTTGAATTTGTAGTATGTATTGCTGAAATTGATCCACTCGTTGTTGTACAACTGAGCGGATGCGCCCAGGCCAAACAGTAAGAAGACAATGGTAAAAAAGTTTTTCATACGCTGTTGTTTTATTCGGATCACCGCGCCGGCACCCCCTTCTTCTCCTTCTTCCTCAGGTCGACCCTCAATGAAAAAACATTTGTATATAAGGGATAGGACTGATTTGCCAAATTGGTGAATGCATAGTCGATCTGCACATCCCCGACCTTGAATCCGGCGCCGATGCCCGGTTGGTAGATCCATATCTTCCGCGAATTGGTTGTGTCGCGGTCATCCAGCACCCGCTGGAAATTGTCGATACCGGCCCGCACAAAAAAAACGTTCCGGAAGGATAGTTCAAGGCCCACCCGCGGATCGAGGCTGACCGGGTTGCTGCTTACCACGGTATTCCGCCGGCCGTCAAACGTCGCATCGATATCCGCCTCTACCATGAGGCTTAATTTTTTGTCAAAGGGTATACTGTACGAACCGCCGAATATCAGTTGCGGCGCCGTCAATTCGATCGACTTACCCGGGATCATATTCTCCGTTGCATAAAAAACCTCCTGCACCGCCTGATCGAGAGTAAACGACCAGGCATTGAAGGTCGTGGTGATATCCTTGCCAACGACGCCAACCTTCCATCGGTTGCCGATGACCTGAATCGCGGCATCAAAACCAAATCCCCATGAATGCGCGAAATCGCCCGCCTGCTGGTAGATGATCTTGGCGTTCCCGCCGAAATTCAACAGGTTCCCGTTATGTAGTTTGTTTTGTTGGGCCAGTGAAAGGATCAATGCATAGTCCGCAGAGGAGAAGGTAGTGATGTTAGAAAAATTCACCGATCCATCGGGCTGGACCAGGAATATGGTGTTGGGAATATCGTCAACGGCAAACCGCAGTAGGGTAATGCCCAGCGTCCGGTGATTGTCTTTGAGCGGCAACACCAGGTTTCCGAAATCGTACTTACCGACACCCGCAAAATATTCGGCATGCATCAGGCTGAGTTGCGGTAAATCGCGGACATTTGCCAATGCAGCCGGATTCCAGTAACCCGCCGTTCCGTCCGTGACAGATGCAACCTGGGCATTACCCATGGCCATCCCCCGCGCACCGGCGCCGATGTTTAGGAATTCATTCGAATACTGCGTGAATTGAGCAAAACCTGATAGCTGAAGTAAGCACCCGGCGACGATCATCAACAAGCATGTCTTACCCCGCATTCTTTTCAACATAAGCCAACGGTTATGGGTTTTTTGGCGGATATCCTGATATAACGGGCTTTTCATCAGATTATTGCGATCAAAAAACCCCTAATTTCCCGTGTAAATTCGGGCTTGTTTCCATAGCCCAAAATGCCCTAATTTGCGCCCAAAATCTACCCGTCGAACATGAAGCTGATCGAAGAATTAACCTGGCGCGGCATGATCCAGGATATCATGCCCGGAACGGAAGAACAACTGGCAAAGGAAATGACCGCCGGGTATATCGGGTTTGACCCCACCGCGGATAGCCTTCACATTGGCAGCCTAGTACCAATCCTCTTGCTGGTACATCTGCAAAGAGCTGGTCATAAACCATTTGCGCTTGTTGGCGGCGCCACCGGAATGGTCGGCGATCCCAGTGGGAAGAGCGAAGAGCGCAATCTGCTCAGCGAAGAAGTGCTTAACCATAATCTTGCGTGCGTAAAAAAACAACTCGAAAAATACCTCGATTTCAATCCGTCTCTTCCAAATTCCGCTGAGGTGGTTAACAACTACGACTGGTTCCGCGAGATGCGATTCCTTGATTTTATCCGTGACATCGGTAAACACATTACGGTAAATTATATGTCGGCCAAGGATAGCGTGAAGAAGCGATTGGAAGGAGAGAACGGGATGAGTTTTACTGAATTTACCTATCAACTCGTGCAGGGATACGATTTTTACTGGTTATATTCCAATAAAAACTGTAAGCTGCAAATGGGTGGAAGCGACCAGTGGGGCAATATCACCACCGGGACCGAGCTGATCCGCCGCAAGGCCGGCGGCGAGGCCTTTGCTTTCACTTGTCCTTTGCTGACAAAGGCCGATGGCGGCAAATTCGGAAAGACCGAAAAGGGCAATATCTGGCTCGATCCGGAGAAAACATCGCCGTATGACTTTTATCAGTTTTGGGTAAACGCTTCAGACGTCGACGCCTTGAAGTGGATAAAGGTCTTCACCTTCATACCCCCGGCGGAGATCGACGCGCTTATCTCCGAACATTTGTCGGACCCCAGCCGATATTTGTTGCAAAAGCGATTGGCGAAGGAAGCCACCGCCTTTGTTCACGGGCCGGAATCGCTCGACAAGATCCTGAATGCCTCGCGCGGATTCTATGGCGGAGATCCGCTCAACTATATCGAGGTCACGGAGCCCGCCGTGCTGGAAAACAGCGGCGTCCCGCTGACGGTTTCCGGGAGTGCGCTTCCGGTCGACGTCGTAACGTTTCTTCACGACAGCAGCAGTTTTTTTGCGAGTAAAGGGGAGGCACGCAAGATGATCATGCAAGGGGGGATCAATATCAATGAACAAAAGATCACCGATCCGAAAACGGTTATCGACTACTCTTACATTTTAAAGGACAGATATATCCTCGTGCGTAAGGGGAAGCAGTTTAACCTGGTTAAGATAAGGAAGGACTAACTCAGCAGTGCCGGGCTCTGCCGGTAAGTCTTTAGCACCAGTTCTCCAAACAACGTATTCGCCCACGCAAACCACTTGCGCGTATATTTCGATACGTCATCCTTGTGAAAAGATTCATGCATGAACCCCGTGCCGGCATGGCAATGCTGCAACTGTTTCAGGCAGGCCGCAATCTCCTGTGAATCGTGGCTTGTCAACGCCCGGACAATGATGCTGATCGGCCAGATCATGTCGAGCCCGGCATGCGGGCCGCCGATCCCTTCGCCGGCTTTACCGCGGAAAAAGAACGGATTCGTCTCGCTCCACAACATGCGCCGCGTATTCTGATACACGGCATATCCCCGTTTATCATTGTTCAATACCGACAGGTCGCCGGTGAAAAGCGCGGACTGCAGGTAGGGCAGCGCCAGCAGGCTTGGCACATTCGCATCATCCATCAGGGTATGGTTGCCGAATCCGTCTGTTTCGTATGCGAATACGTCGCCGAATACGGGGTGCGTGACGACGGCGTGGTCGTTCAGTGCATTCACGAGATCGGTCTCCAGCGCGAATGCCGGGCCGTCCAGCTCTTTTCCAATTCCGAGTGTTTGAAGCAGCGTGCGGAGATTTCGAAGGCTGCTCAAGGCGAAGAGATTCGAAGGGATCAGAAAGGGAAAGATAGTGGCGTCGTCGCTTGGCCGGAACATCGAGTGGATCAGGCCGACTTTTTTTGTCGGATAGCCATATCCGCCCAACGGCACTCCGTCAGTAGCCCAGCTGGTGGTGCGCTGGAACGTATACGGTCCCGGTCCATCTTTCCGCTGCTGCTCGCGGAACGTCTGAAGCACTTTGCCCATCGCCGTCAGCCACCCGGCATCGAATGGGGATTTGTCTCCTGTCACCTCCCAGTAGCCGTGCGATAACCGGATCGGGTAGCAAAGGCTGTCGATCTCCCATTTGCGTTCGTGAATACCGGGCTTCATGTCGGTGATGTCTGTTTTCTTCCATTCGCTCACGCGACTCGCGTCCTTATAAAACGCATTCGCGTAAGGGTCGCGGAGGATACAGGTCACCTGCCGGTGGATCACGCCCCTGATCAGCTGTTGCAAGTCCTTATCTTCCCTGCACAGGGTCAGGTAGGGCCAGACCTGTGCGCTGCTGTCCCGAAGCCACATGGCGTCGATATCCCCCGTGATCACATAGGTGTCGGGACGGCCTGATGTCACCGAGAAATCGACCGTCGTATCGAGCGTGTTTGGAAAACAATTCCCGAAGAGCCAACCGAGTTCCTTATTGCCAATATTCTCCCGGACTTCCCGGATGAGTTTTTCCACTGCCTGGCTTTTGAACTTCCTCCCGGCTTCCGGGACCCGGACTACCGGGAAATCCGCTGCGGTCCGCGCCGGGCGGTGCATCGCCGATAACCGGGTTGCCGTCATCAGGCCGGCCCCCGCTAAAACGCTTTGTTGAAGAAATTTTCTTCTCCGCATCATCTTATCCTATTTTAAAAGTTTTTCTCTGGCGTCAGATCCCGTCTTCTCCCGCACCCACCGATCCCGGGCCACAAAAAATACCGCCACCCCACATGCCGCAAGGAATAACCCCAGCAGCGCCGCAAGCCCCGTCGAAAACCAAACAAAAAGCCAAATCCCCACGGACAAGATGACCGGCAGAGGATACAACCACATCTTAAACGGAAGATCAGCCGTCCCCTTTCTGCGACGCAATAAAACAACTCCCACCGCCTGAGCAACAAACTGCGTAAGGATCCGCATTGCCAGGATAGCGTTGATCGCATCCTGAATTCTCAGGATCAGCGAGAAACAAAAACCCAGCCCTGCAACAAACAACAGGGAAACATAAGGAAAATCTTTACGCGGATGCAGCCGGGCAAAGACGGGAAAAAAATTGCCATCGGCCGCCGCGGCGTAGGGCACCCGCGAGTACCCGAGTACCACCGCAAATAGCGATGCGAACGCGATCCAAAGCACAAGCAGCGTCGCGAGGTTCGCCGTGTGGGGCCCATAGATACGTTCCATCAGCAGACTAACGACGAATTTGGAATGCATGGCTTCCTGCCAGGGGATAACACCCACCACGCTCCAGTTCATGAGCAGGTATAGGATGGCAATGCAGAATATCGAAATAAAAATGCTCCGCGGAATGTTCCGACCGGGATTCCTGATCTCGCCACCGAGATGACAAACGTTGTAATACCCCAGATAGCTATAGATCGATTTTACCGAAGCCTGACCTAATAGCAATGCAAAGGCTCCCGAAAACCAAGAATCCCCTTTTGCCGGCAGGGGGGAGTAAGCGATGTGACGATGTGTAAGGCCGCTAACGATGATCCAACCTATCGTGATGATAACACCCACCCATAAAAAAACGGAGATTTTGCCGATCGTGCGGATATTCCGGTATAATAACGCGGTAACCAGGATAACGATGATTCCCGAAACCGCCTTTTCCTCCCACCAGCTAAGATGTACCAGATAGCTGAAATACTGCGAGAAACCGATCGCTCCGGATGCCACCACCAGGGAGGATTGGAGACAGGTTTGCCAAACAAAAAGAAATGACATCAGCGGGCCGCCTCTGTCCCCATATGCTTCCTTTAAGAAATTGTAGCTCCCGCCTGCCAGCGGATACGCCGCCCCCAATTCGCTCCAGATCATCCCGTCGACAAGCGCGGTGACCGCGCCGCCTACCCAGGCCCAGATGAACAAATTACTTTGCACGAGACTGATGACAACCGACAGCGTGACAAACGGTCCGATCCCCACCATGTCGATCATATTGATCGACGTTGCTTGTAATAAGCTGATTTCCCTCTTCATGTGCAGGTCAGGCCTTGGCGAACTCCGTGATCCCGGCGATCAGCTTGTCAAGGTCCTTTGTGGTCGTGTAAACATTGGGCGTTATCCGCACTCCTTCTACTTTTTCCCAGGTAAGGTTGGTGGCGTGTATCCGGTAGTTTTCAAAAAGGAAATTATCCAGCTGGGCTGCTGTTTTGCCTTCTACTTTAACTACCCCGATACCGCATCCGAATCCGGGTTTCATCGAGGTATAGAACTTAACCTTGGGGAGGTCCTTTACCGCCGTCATCCAATAATTCTTCAAGTAAAAAAGCCGCTTTTCTTTCCGCGCCGCTCCTATCATGTCATAAAAGCCGATCGCCTTGCCTGTCGCCTGTTCGATAAAGAATGGCCGGGTACCGAGGTTCTCAAACTTCCGGATGTCCGGCGACCGGGGATCACCTGCGGCAAAAAGCGGGTAAATTCCTGCGATCTTGTCCTTTTTTATGTAGGTCATTCCCGTGCCGATACAGGCGGCCAGCCACTTGTGAAGGCTGGTGCCGAAATAATCCGCCCCCAATGACGGGATCGTATATTCAAAATGCGCGAAACTATGCGCTCCGTCGACCAGCACTTCGATACCTTTTGCGTGCGCCGCATCGGCAATCATTCGCACCGGAACGATCTGTCCGGTCCAGTTATATACATGCGTCACATGGACGACCTTGGTCCGCGAGGTAAAGGCCTTGGTATATTGCGAGCTCATGTATTCGTTGTCCTCGCTTGGAAGATCCATGTCAATCCAAACCAGCTTGATCCCGTCCCGCTGCTCCCGCTGCTTCCACGCATTGATGCAATTGGGATAGTCATACTTGCAAACCACTACCTCGTCGCCTGCCTTCAGGTTAAGACCGAATATCACCGTCTCCAGCGCCTCCGACGCGTTGCGGTTGATAGCGATTTCCTCCGGGTTACATCCGGATATCCGCGCCAGATCCTTACGGAGCGGCTCGCGGCCCTGATCGAGGATCCGCCACATGTAGTAGCTTGGGGCTTCGTTGGAAAAGTCGAGGTATCGTTTCATCGCATCCTGAACGATCTTTGGTGACGGCGATACGCCGCCGTTATTGAGATTGATCAGCTCAGGGCTAACGGTAAATGACTGTTGAACATAATACCAGAAATCCTCATCCTCGGTTAGCTCGTGCGCGGGTCGCCGATCTGCCGCCGCCAGGGCCTTGTTCAGGTTACGGCTCCATGCCGGCTGGGTAAGGGAAGACAAAACGGTCGTGGCGGAGAAAGCGCCCAGAACATCCAGGAAGGCGCGCCGGTTGTAAGCAGCCATGTGTGTAGCATTTATATGTACTGGGAATGCGCGACCGGAAAATTTAGCGCATTCCCAGTAACGCGCTAAAGTCTGCCCTTACGGGCAAGCTGCCTCCGGCAGCTTTAAGTATACAAGATAAGCAAAAAAGCGGCGTATCTTCGCCGCGGCATGAAGTATTATATCATCGCCGGCGAAGCGTCCGGCGACCTTCACGGCAGCAACCTCATAAAAGAGCTGAGGCGACAGGACCCGTCCACCACCGTCCGCTGCTGGGGCGGCGACCTGATGCAGCAGGCCGGCGGCGAGCTGGTCAGGCATTACCGGGACCTTGCCTTTATGGGTTTTGCCGAAATCCTCATGAACCTCCGGACCATTCTCCGTAATCTCGACTTCTGCAAACAGGACATTCTGCGGTACCGGCCCGATGCGTTGATACTGATCGACTATCCGGGTTTCAACATGCGAATCGCCAAATGGGCGCGGAAAGAAGGGCTTCGGATCATCTACTATATTTCCCCGCAGGTCTGGGCCTGGAAGGAAGGCCGTGTGCGCCAGATCCGCGAGACGGTTGACAAGATGCTCGTCATCCTGCCCTTTGAAAAAGCGTTTTACAAGAAATGGAACTATGAGGTGGAATATGTCGGCCATCCGCTGGTCGAAGAGATCGACGGCTTTTGTGCCGATCCGCCTGTCGCCCGCGCTCCGGCGCTTCAGTCCGCACAACCGATCATTGCCCTGTTGCCCGGAAGCCGCAAACAGGAAATATTGAAGAAGCTCCCCATTATGCTGGAGGCCAGCCGATATTTTCCGGATTATCAATTTGTCGTGGCCCAGGCGCCGGGCCTGGAACCTTCCTTCTATGACAGCCTGCTTTCGGCTTATCCCAACGTCGCCTCGGTCCGCAATGCGACGTATGCCCTTCTCTTAAAGGCCGACGCAGCCTGTGTCACTTCCGGGACCGCCACGCTGGAAACGGCTCTTTTCGGCGTACCCGAGATCGTATGTTATAAAGGCAGCCCGGTGTCCTACCAGATCGCCCGCCGCCTGATCAGGGTTAAGTACATCTCCCTCGTCAATCTGATCATGGACAGACCGGTAGTTAAGGAGCTGATCCAGGACGAGCTTACCCCCGAAAATCTTCGCCGGGAGCTCGAAGATCTGCTTCACAACGACAGCCGGCGGCATCAGCTCAACGCAGACTATCGCAGCCTGAAGGAGTTGCTTAGCCAGGGCGGTCACGCATCTGCCCATGCTGCGGCAAGCATACTGCGGTTTATGAATGCGACCGGTTAATGGCGTTTGAAAACGAAAAGCTTCAGCAGGAGAATGATGATCCCCGCGAGGAACATAAAGATAGAGATCCGGTTGATCCCGTGCATATATCGCATCCATTGCGTGTTCGGCGCATTCGGATCCCGCTTTTTCAGATAGAAGTATTCGGCGATCTGTCTTCCGATTCCCATAGCGCAAAATTACTCCAAAATCCCCTATATTTGCACCCCGCCCCTAAATCGGGCGAACGTATGGGGAATTAGCTCAGTTGGCTAGAGCGCTTGCATGGCATGCAAGAGGTCGTCGGTTCGACTCCGATATTCTCCACTCTTCTTCCCGCTCCGCCCCGACGACGCAGTTTTTTGTAACTTTGTTTCGGCCGCCCGGTGATCCGGCGGTAAAATCGGGCATATGAAAACATATTTTATTTCCGGCATCGGCGCCGACTACCGGCTTTTCACCCACATCCGGCTGCCAGAAGGATTTGATACCGGTTATGTGCATTGGATCGCTCCCGAACCGGAAGAAACGCTCCCCTCCTACGCCCGGCGGCTGGCGGCACAGATCGACACCGGCGAACCTTATGTTCTCGTCGGCTTTTCCCTTGGCGGCATGATGGCCGTAGAGATCGCAAAACAATTCCCGCCCGTTTGTACGATCCTCATCAGCAGCATTCCGGTCTCTTCCAATCTTCCGCCTTATTACCGTCGCGCTCACCGCCTCCAGTTGCAGAAACTGGCATCTCCCACCTTAATTAAAGTACTTGCCTCGCTCAAACATCTGCTTACCATGCGCTCGCGCGACAACTACAAACTCATCCGGGACGTGATCTGGGCCGGCGACGATCGTTTTATTGCCTGGGCCATGGATGCCGTGGTCGACTGGCAAAACGACACAGTCCCCCAACCGCTCTTCCATATCCACGGGACCTGGGATGAGGTCCTCCCGATCAGGTTCACGAAGCCCACTCATATTATCCCCCGCGGCGGACACAACCTGGTCCTCAGCCATGCCCCTATTATAAATAACCACCTTCGGGAAATTCTCTCCTTCCAACCTCAATTTTCGCCTCTCGGCTGAAAGCGGACAGCCAGTGCAGCGAAACCGGACGGTTCGCTTGGCCCGGTTGTTTGTAAACAAGTGATTATCAAATAATTGATTTTGTGGCACCGCGCTGGCATTCCACTAAATACCCGAAGGGAATAACAAAATGCCCCTGCCGGCCATCGACATGAAACCCATTTTACAGCCAATTCGTCAAATAATTCCCGGTGGGATCACGCACTCATCCGGTGATTTTAACCGCTTATCACAGTATTTGGCCATTGACAGTACTATGTATTGTAAAGTACCTTCTTTAAACATTATCTTTGTATTGTAAACAAGCAGTAAACAAGTTCTCTCAACAACAAAAAACTAAGTATATGTCACTCCTTAACAACAAACTCAGCACGGCCCTCGCAAATGGGACCAGGACTTTAGCCGTAACGGCCGCTCTTCTTTTGACCGTAGGTATCGGCAGCAGCTTCGCATCCCCCGCCGGCAACGGCAACGACGTCGTCATCGCATCCTTCCATAAGGAATTCCGCTCCGCAAATGTGATCAGTGTCCAAACCGCAAAGGAATACACAAAAGTCACGTTCAACCTGAACAGCGTCGTCATGTTTGCTTACTATTCTTCAAATGGTGAGCTGATGGCCGTCGTCCGTAACATCCTCTCCACTCAGCTGCCTATCCGGCTGCTTATGGACCTGAAACAAAACCACGCCGACAGCTGGATCACCGATCTCTTCGAGATCGACAGCAACGGACAAACCGTATACTATGCTACATTGGAAAACAGCGAGATGAAAGTTACCCTGCGGTCGGATAACACCTCGAGCTGGACGACCTATCACAAAGAAAACAAAGAGAATAGCCACCTGTAATCGACGACACAATTATATACCAGCGCAGTTTACCGTATCCAGGCGGGCCCCGATTCTTCGGGGCCTTTATTTTTTAGTACAAGGACCTGCCCCCGCGCTCCCGCCAGAGATCGAAAACCTCTTCAGCCTCCTTCTCCGGCAGCTGCTCAAAGATGATCTTCCGTTCCCTCTCCGGCACATCAAGCTCCCGATAAATAAACGCATCGTCAAAGCCGGCTGCCGCGGCCTGCTGTCGCGTCGCCGCATACACAACCCGTTTTGGTCTTGCCCAGTAGATCGCGCCCAGACACATCGGGCACGGCTCGCATGATGCATACACGACGCAGTCCGTAAGCTGGAAATGACCCAACCGCTTGCACGCGTCCCGGATCGCCACGATTTCCGCGTGGGCCGTGGGATCATTCGTCGAGGTCACTCCATTGCAGCCCATTCCGACCACTTCCCCATCCCGTACGATTACGCAGCCGAAAGGTCCGCCCCGGCCGGCTTCTACCCCTTGTCTGGCCAGCTCGATCGCCTGCCGCAGATATTCGCTGTCCTTTTCTGTAATCATGTGGCAAATTTACTCGCCTGCGAAAAAAATTCCACAGAATTCCTCAATCCGGTGGCAAAAACCGGGGTATTCCCCCTTCAAATCCAATTGGACCATTGTTTGCATTGGTATCATGGCTTTTAATAGGATATTGGATTTTAGCAACGGCCTGGATTTCAATCTGGGCTTCTTCTTTTGTATATCCTGTCCCCGGCAAGAGAAGATCTGCCCTGTGCAACGTGTATGGTCAGACCTTGAAAAATTTATCGATCAGGAGATTGATCACTTCCAGCGCGACCAATATAATAATGATCCATTCCAGGAAAGTACTGTTACGATATTGCAGCAGGTCTTTAAATAGCTCGAGATTCTCCCGGACGATCTCGAGGCCCTCCCGGATATCCCGGTAGCGGTCCTGCAGGTCAAAGGTCTTCTTCAATCCCTGATCGATCCGGTTCAGGTTTTCATCTTCCCAGGTTTCCGGCGGCGAGTCAAAAATATACAGGTTCTCCGAGATCCGGTTTTTAAGATGAAGGGTCTTGCCGATATATCGCTTCAGATTGGCGCCGGAGATATTGAGCCGGCCGCGTCGTTCGAGGTTCAACGTATTCGAATTGGTCTCCTCCTGCAGCAGGTTCGTTTGCTCGGAAAAATAGTCCAGCGCCACCGACTGGCTGACATTCAGCATGATCAGCCGCAATACTTCGATATCCGGCTTCGTAATCTCTATTTTGTTGTACCCGAACTTATTTTCCTGCGCATTGGTCTCCACTTCAAATTCCTCGCTAAGCCGTTCTTCGAAGATATTTTTGCAGAACGGCCCGATCCGCTCCATAAAAGCCTTCGCGTCCGACTCACTGTAACCCATGAAACATACCACCCCATATTTGAAAACATATACATAACACCCCTCGCCCGTCATATAGAAAAGCTCATCCGCGTCATAATGATAGATACCTTCCTTATAAGCCGTGCGAAAGCCTTTTACATCGATGCTGTCAGCGATCTGATACGATACAACCAGTGGCATACCCCGCAAGTTACGGCCAATAACCGGCCTCGCCGGCCGCCCTGTTTCGGGTTGGAAAAAATAATTTTTCCTGCTAATTTTTTTAGTATATTTGAGCAAACATTATCACATGGACTCCCTTTCTCCCAACCTCTTCGTAAAAGATATTCGGGCCAACATCGAATTCTACAAACTCCTCGGATTTAATCTGGTGATGTCCGTTCCGGCGGAGGCCGACGGCAATCTGGTCTGGGCTATGGTCACCAGCGGCAATGTTACGTTTATGTTCCAGACCTTTCAAAGTCTCGGCGATACCCTGCCGATGATCAGCCGCAAGGAGGGAGGCTCGCTGCTATTCTATATCCGGATCCGGAAGATCCGTTCCTTCTTTGATTCGATCAAAGAAAAAGTCAACGTCGTTCACGGGCTTCAAAAAACGTTTTACGGCGCCACCGAATTCTCCATTACCGACCCGAACAACTACTTGCTTACCTTTGCCGAGGATGAGGCTGATTAAGCACCACTATATATACCGCAATTGCTCCTTCACCTGTCCGGCTGGTATACCGACCGCGTCACCCATATCCACCTCGAGATTTTTGTGAATCCGGTGCTGAAGCTCACCACGCAGCTGGCCTATCCCAACGCCGTCCCGACAGCAGTTTACAGCAATTCGGTGTCGGTCCTCTCTATTTAATTTTTCAGGGAATATTAAGCACAAATTTCTTCCTAACCTTACCATCGTACCACGTAGCCGCATTTTGATAAATTGCGCGCTTGAATTCTTTGTAACAGAAGTCCCCCAGGATTATATATTCAAGAATTATTCGCCTGGGGCGCAAATACTCAGAGAACAAGATACGAAATTTGATAGATTGCTGCGGCAATATAGGCTCGGCATTGTAATTTGGGTTTGGATAGTTGTCGTCGATGACAGTGTCTTCTTCCACCCACCCGAAATTGAAAATATCAAAGGAGTCGGCGGTATTGAAAAGTGCCAGGCGCAACGGCGCGGCGCCAGACTGCAAAAAGCCATGAGCGGAGTGCATGATGCAAATAGGATCTGAGCGAAGATTGGTAATAGACATTTCGTAGTATCTATGCGCTTTCTCTTCGGGCTTTAGCCGCTTCATGGCGACATTAACACTGTCTCGCCAGAAGGAAAGATCAGCAGTGTCCCGTTCTCCTTGCGCATGCCCCGAAACCGGTCCAACGGTCAATAAGGTCGCGAGGAATGATACGCATATTCCGAAAAAATACTGTCGTCCGGGCAACCTATTTTTCATGATGTTCATTTTCGATTTGAATATACCGCATCTCAATTCAAGTTCCTCCCATCAATTTCACAAATGGGACATCCTATGGAACATTTCCACGAAGGGATCCCGGCCCACAACCGTATAGTAGAAAATCCCCCCGAGCCACCCATGAAAAAGACCGAGCACGTAGATGTTTTTCACCCGTAAATAAATAAACCCATAAAATACCGATAAAAAAAAGGTCCCTGTCATTAACCAGACAAAGGGATAATGCACACAGGAAAACAAGATGGCTGCAAGGAGAACGATAGTCCATTGATTCAAGCGTATTCCGGTAAGGTCCTTCAGGTTACCTACTATAAGCGCTATCAGGAGAAACTGCTGGATCACGCCCCAGATGGGATACAAGATCAAAATCGGAATAATATGCCAGGTAATATTTATCGTATGCCGATAAAACCCAATGACAAAAAAAACAATGATTGCCAACGCTCCGACGGGTAAAATTGTCCTCGCTACCGACCCAAAGTTATCCGTTCTGAACCCCCAGTATGCAAGGATATCTGCGCCGTTTCTAAATCGGTAAATTACATATATTGACCAGCAAAGAGTGGCTGCTGCAGCAAAGGCAAAACGCCAGTTCATCCAGTCCATAAACACAAATTTCCCCGCCGCCGTCAGGATTACTGCCGACATTTCCAAAAACCGTCTTTTATTTGAGATTGATGGCGAATTCATATGGTGCGTTCAAAACCTCTCCTTCGCCTTTTCCAATTCGTCCGGTTTCATTTTTTCCTTCTCCATCAGATCGATCTCCCGATTGATCATGAGCATATCCCCCGACGTGAGCTCTTCCGCCGCACTGTCGAGGTCGGAATGATAGGACTTGCGGATCGTCAGCTTCCCCTCCAGCAAGTCCACTTCCTCACCGGGTCTGCTGCGGAACGCATCCACGCGGAACCTGGTCCCGGGCCCGACAATCAGCAGATTCTTTGTCGTAACGACGAACATCTTTGCACCCATCGGACGGATCACGAACATTCCTTCCCCATCGATATCCACTACCCGGTTGCCAAGGGCAAACCGGTTACCCAATTCAACCGCCGTCCCGCTGCTGAGCCCAACCCGGCTATTATCCGGCAAGGTGACCCACTGCGTACTTTGGGAATGGTTTACATACCGGGTTCCGGCACCCAACCGGATATTAGACTGCCCGCCGCCGTGACAGGCCAGCAGCCCCGCTACACACAAAGAAACAAAAGCCCTCCTCATCCGGCGAATCTACACAACTTTTCGACGATCCGTTCCCGCGCTCCCGGCTTTCCACACCCGCCGGGCGGGGTTCCGTCCATAATCGTACCTTTGCCGGATGGTCCGGGTAGGCGAATACAATACGCTGGTCGTCAAACGACAGCTTGCTATGGGTCTCATCCTCGATGACGGCGGCGACGGCATCCTGCTACCAAAACGGTTCGCCCCCCCCACCGCCAAACCGGGCGACAAACTTCGGGTATTTCTCTATCATGACAGTGAGGACAGGCTGATCGCCACGACGCAACATCCCAAGGGGATCCTGGGTGATATCGTCCTGCTCCGGGTTGTCGGCGTGACCCCGCAAGGCGCCTTCCTTGACTGGGGCCTGATGAAGGACCTGTTCGTTCCGAAGTCTAAACAGCTTACGGGCATGCGCCCTGGCGGCGACTACCTCGTAAAGATCTACCTCGACGAACAGACCGGCCGCCTGGCGGCAACCGAAAAGATCGAGCCCTATCTGAGCAACGACCGGCTGTCGGTGAAAGACAACGATCTGGTCAACCTTACCGTTTATCGCCGCACCGATATCGGCTACGTCGTCATCATCAACAATCTTCATACCGGCGTCCTCCATTTCAACGAGATATACCGCGATATAAAAGTCGGCGACCGGTTCTCCGGCTTTATCAAAAATATCCTGCCCGCCTCCCAATCACCGTCCGGCGAAACCCAGATCGACGTGGCGGCCGGCCGCCCCGGGTATGCCCGGGTAGAAGACGCCGCTGCCAAAGTCCTGCGTCTTCTCGAAGAAAACAAGGGCCGCCTCCCCTATCACGACAAGTCCGACCCCGAAGCAATCTACTCCTTCTTCGGGATGAGCAAAAAGACATTCAAAATGACGACCGGAAAACTCTACAAAGAACAAAAGATCAAACTCACCGCCGATGGAATCGAACTCGCCCCGTGAAAACCGGACGTTCACCGTATCAAAACCGTGCAGGCCGGCTGTAATGAAACTCACCTAATCCGCTGATTCTTACCTTTTAACAAACCTGGCATTTTCTTAGTGTGCTAACCGTCACCAACCATCTCTATGCTTAAGAACTATCTCAAAGTCGCCTGGCGCAACATGCAGCGAAACAAGATGAACAGCCTGATCAACGTGTCCGGTCTTTCGATCGGCATGGCTTGTGTAATCCTGATCGTCCTTTATGTCCGGGATGAACTGAGCTATGACCGGTTTCTGCGGGGAGCCGACCACATCTTCCAGGTGAACATGACGACGATGGATAACGGCGTGCTAAATACAACCGGCGGCAACACGGCGCCAGCCGTAGGCCCCGCTCTGGTCAGCACGTATCCTGAAATAGAAAGTTATATCCGGATCTATCGACCCGGTGACGTCACAGTCCGGTATGAGCAAAATACCAGAACGGCCAATTATTTCACCGAAAGCCAGGTCCTGGCTGTCGATTCCAACTTTCTGCAGGTATTCAACTTTCCCATCGCAGCAGGCGATGCCGCGTCATGTCTCCAACAGCCAAATTCGATCGTTATTTCGGAATCTACGGCAAAAAAATACTTTGGCGATACCCACGCCATCGGAAAAATATTGTTGTACGATACCGACAAAAAGCCGTTTATCGTAACAGCCGTCGTAAAAAATGTACCCGGACAATCCACTTTTCAATTTGACATGCTCGTCCCCATCCGGACTTATCCGGAAGTCAAACGACGCAGTTGGAACTGGGGTTGGCTGCAAGTCAATACCTATGTAAAACTGCGCGATAATACCCCCATCGATAAACCGGCCATCACTGCACTCGAAGCAAAGTTCCCGATCATGGTGAAAGAACATGCTTTCCTTCATCAGGATCAGACATACGAAGAATTTATAAAAAAAGGCGGCCGCATGGACTATAGCCTGATGCCCTTCCTCAAGGTCCACCTGTATGCCAATTCCATGAATGTGCCGGCCCGCCTGACCAATCTCGGCGATATAAAATACATCTACATTTTTTCAGCCATCGCCCTGTTCGTGATCATCCTTGCCTGCGTCAATTTTATCAACCTATCGACCGCTCAATCGGCTACAAGAGCGAAAGAAATAGGCATCCGAAAAGTAATGGGTTCGGGCAGAGCCCAGCTTCGACTACAATTTCTGATCGAAGCCCTTTTATACAGTTCCCTCGCGACGCTGCTGGCGCTCGTGCTCGTATCCCTTGCCTTACCGCCTTTTAATGCGATCGCGGGAAAAACATTGACTTTTTCCTCGATCTTCACCAACCGGACATGGACGCTTGTCGCTGCGCTGGGAATGCTGACAGGAATGCTGGCCGGCGTCTATCCGGCATTTTACCTGACATCCTTTAATCCTGTCACAGCCATAAAAGGAATGAAGCTATTTAAAACGAATATCGGGGCGCTGTTTATCCGCAATGGATTAGTGGTCCTTCAATTTGGCATCGCCATTACACTCATTATTTGCACCCTTATTGTTTTTAGACAGCTGAAGTATATCCAGGAAAAGAACCTGGGTTTAAATAAAGAAAATGTGGTAGTGCTCTCCTATACCAAACGGCTCGGCAACCATGAAGAAGCATTCCGGCAGGAACTGGCCAAACAACGCTTTGTCGTCGACGCATCCATTTCCAGCAGCATCCCGACTAAAGTCAATTTCGGCGATGGCTATGCCCCCGAACAAACGGAAACGGATAAACCACTGATCAAAGATATCGGCCTCTCGTCCTTTTTGGTCGATGACGATTTTATCCCTACGCTCGGGTTGCAAATCGTGCAGGGAAGAGGCTTTTCCAGGGACTTTTCCGACTCCACGTCGGTCATCCTGAATCAAACGGCAGCAGAAATGATCGGTTGGAAAAATGCGATAGGCAAGTACCTCGACTACCCCGGCAACAGCCAGCGTTTCAAAGTCATAGGGATAGTAAAGGATTTCAACTTGACCTCGTTACGCGAATCGATCGAACCATTCGCCCTGTTCCACGCCTCCTCAAAGACATACGGGCTGAAAACCTCCTATATCTCTGCAAGACTGGCCCCGGGCAACGTGAAGGATCAATTACACCGGATGGAAGCGCTCTGGAAAAGTTTCGCTCCCGATACCCCTTTCGATTATGCGTTCCTGGACGCCGAATTCAATGCTTTATACCGATCGGAACAACGCATGGGCTCAGTCTTCGGCATTTTTACCTTTCTATCCATATTCGTGGCGTGCCTCGGCCTGTTTGGCCTCTCTGTCTTTACATCGGAACGCCGTAAAAAAGAAATCGGAGTAAGAAAAGTCCTCGGCGCTTCCAACGGGAGCATCGTTGCCCTCCTTTCGGTCGACTTCCTGCGACTGGTAGTACTTTCCGTCGTCTTCGCCTTTCCGGTGGCATGGATCAGCATGAACGAATGGTTAAAAGACTTTGTCTACCGGGCCGCCATTGGTTGGTCCGTTTTCCTGGTCGCCGGTTCGTCGGCAATCATGATCGCCTTGCTGACGATCGGTTTCCAGGCTATAAAAGCGGCCATAGCAAACCCGGCAAACAGCTTGCGGACAGAGTGAATCGCCCGGCTAGCCGGTGGCTGCTACCTTCTTGACTCTTCCGGTCACCTCCTCATACGCTTGGTCATAGTCCCCACGGATCGTCCCCATCCACCGATCCCACCATAAAAAATAAAGCCCGTAATTCCCCTTGAAATAGTGATGGTGCTGGTTGTGCGACACCGAGGTATTGACCCATCTCCCCACCAAACTCCGGTGAAACCCTTCGGGATACAACTCGAATCCCAAATGGCCATAAACATTATAGACAATGCTCAGCAAAAAGAAGACAAAGACATGCCAGACCGTGACCGGGATCGTGAACAGAAAGATCGGAAAGATCAGTGCTTCCATAAGCGCCTCGATCGGCCCGAAGGCATAAGCCGCCCAGGGCGATGGGTTGACCGATCGATGATGTTCAAGGTGGATCAGCTTGAACAAGGTAGGATGATGGATGATCCGGTGCATCCAATAGAAGTAAGCATCATGGACCACAAACAGGACCGGGAAGATCAGGAAAAAGTACCACCATCCCCGCTGCGCGATCGGCCCGTACAACTGCGTGTGCACCCGGATCGCCGGCACCCGTAGGATGATCACCGGCATAAGCGCAAAAATAAAGATCGAAATGGTGGAATCGACGATCTCGCGGCGGTAGTCCTTTTCTGAAGGAAAACGAGCCTGGATTTTCCGCCACCCGATCCGATTACGCAGCACCACATATACCAGCAAAAAAGCGATTCCCGCCACCACATAATACTTGTCGGCCACATCTACCAGGTCTATGAGGACGGTTCGCCAGTTCATACCCGCAAATTTAGCTAAATAAATAGTCGACATCCTCTTTTGTGAGCTGCTTTACAAAACCGGTCTCATCCGATATCAGGTCACTGGCGAGGTTCTTTTTCCGCTCCTGTAGCTGGAGGATTTTTTCCTCCACCGTATCCCGGCAGATCATCCGGTAGGCAAATACCTTCTTATCCTGACCGATCCGATGGCTTCGGTCAATCGCCTGCTGCTCCGCCGCAGGGTTCCACCATGGATCGACCAGGTAAACATAATCCGCCGCCGTCAGCGTCAACCCCACCCCGCCCGCTTTCAGGCTGATCAGAAAGATGCGGGTGTCCTCTTCCTCCTGGAATTGCGCCACCGCCCGCTTCCGATCCTCTGCCGGCACACTTCCGTCGAGATACAGATAAGGTATTCCTTTCTCTTCCAATGCAGTCCGGATCAATTGCAGCATCGAGGTGAATTGGGAGAAGACCAACGCCTTATGGTGCCCGGTATTTTCTTCGATCTCCCGGATCAACTCCTCCAGTTTTGCACTCGGCCCTTCCTCCTTCGCCAGGATCGGACTGTCGCAGATCTGCCGCAGCTTCGTCAGCCCTTCCAAAATATAGATCGAGCTCTTCCCCAACCCTTCCTCGCCGATCCGGTCGAGCAACGCCGCCCGGTACGATTCTTTAAACCGGTCATATATCTTCCGCTGATCCTCACCCATCTCACACCAGAGGATCATCTCCGTTCTGTCAGGCAGGTCACGCGCTACCTGCTCCTTCGTCCGCCGCAACACAAACGGGTAGACCAGTTTCCGCAGCCGCGCCGCGGCCTCTTTATCTCCATTCCGGTCTACCGGTGTTGCAAACTGCGTCCGAAAGAATTCCTGCGAACCCAACATCCCCGGATTGAGGAAGTCCATTTGCGCATACAGGTCGAACGTGCTGTTCTGGACCGGTGTGCCGCTCAATGCCATGCGGTTCCGCGATTGCAGCCGCTGTACCGCCTTGCGCGCCTGCGACGACGGATTTTTGATCGCCTGGCTTTCATCCAGGATAACATACCCCCACCGGAACGCGGCCAATTCCTCCACGTCACTGCGCAGTGTCCCATAGCTCGTCAATACCACGCTCACCTGGCGGACAATCTCCGCGGTCAGTGCGCGCGAAGGACCATAATAAAGGTATCCTTCGAGGTCGGGGACAAATTTTTTCATTTCCGATTCCCAGTTGTATAACAGCGAGGTGGGACAGACCACCAGGTGGGTCTCATCCGGATAGCGGGCCACGACGTGGCGCAGGAAACTGAGTGTCTGTAACGTCTTCCCCAATCCCATATCGTCCGCCAGACAGCCGCCCCATCCCAACTCGTCCAGCAGACACATCCACTGGAACCCACCCAGTTGATAGTCGCGAAGGCATGCCCGGACGGCAGATGGCACCGCCCAATCCCGTTGCGTATCCAACGCCTCCCATCGTTGTCGCCGCTCCGCCAGTTCCCCGCGCAATTCGGCGGAGCCCAATCCAGTGTCCGCCAGGACGGCCCAATGCAAAGCCGGCAACCGGAGACCACCCCCTTGCTCCTGGCCGATGCGTAACAACAACCCATATTTTTCCGCCCAATCCTTGGGCACCATTCCAAGACTCCCGTCGGCCAGTAAGATAAAGTCCTGCTTGCCGAGTATCGCCTTACGCAATTCCGACAGCGACACTGCCTGATCGCCGTAACTCACGCGAATGGTCAGGTCAAACCAGTCGATCCCTCGGCCCGCTTTGACTTCAAAAACCGGGACGTTGGTATTGTATCTGAACTTCCGGAGTTTGTTCATCCCCAGCACGGGGATATCCATCTCCTGCATCCGGCGATAAAATTTAAGAAACCAGCTTTTTTCCAGGGCCTCTTTAAAATTCAGATAAAAATATCCGTTATCCTGACCGCTGAATTTCGGATGCAGTTCCCGCAATACAGCCTTTAGCGCCGCCTCGATCTCCTTCTTCCGCGAGATCACCCAGACTTTTCCCTCCGATTCGATCCGTGTCTCCGCTTCCGTCCCATCCTCTACCTCATGATCCGCATAAAGCCACTTTGGTTTGATGAGCAAAAAATTCTCGTTTAATTCGCTCACATATACCCTGCCGAGGGGCAGTTCGTTGACCCGCTCCGTTTTAATAACCGCGGAAAGATCGACTTTGTATTTCTCCGCCAGCGGTTGTAACACGGTAGTCATGAATCGCGGCAAGCCCTCTTCCCGAACCTGGAATTCACCTTCCCTCAACCGGCCGAGCACCAACGTGTCTTCCTGCCGCAGGATAAAGAATTCGTTCCCGCTTTTGAGGAACCACGGCGTCTGCTGAAAATCCTCCAGCGGAAAAACACCCCGGTCCACTTCTACCGAGCACCGCAACGCCAGCCGGATACCGGACCGCTCAAGTCGGAAAAATAGCCTCGGTGTAGCCGCACTGACTGCCGCCGGCCGCACGCTATAGCTAAAGAACGCCTCCCCTGCCGGCAGATAATATAAATGCCGGATCGCCGGCGCCAGCGGCTTTAGTTCCTGCAACACCTGCCCGGTCCATTCCCGCAGCAAACCGAAATGACGCTCATCAAGGCGTTCGAACGGCCGCTCGGCATCTTGCAGCCAGGCATAACCACCCCGCACCAGGCAGCCGATCAGGGCTTCATCCGTCAATTGCCGCAGCACCGAAGCAAGCGCGGATGGCATCGACTGCAAATAAGATTTGTAATGATGACCCGACAGCGGGATCCGCTGATAGCTCCGGCTCTCATTCTTCTCAGTCACTAACAAGATCTCCACGGCCAGTCCGCCCCGTCGTTCCTGGTTGAAGTTCAATAGTATCCCTACCACGAACGGACTTTCCTTTTTCGCGGCCGGACCGGTAGGCACGATGATCGTTTTCTTCGGTGTGGTCATTCTGTTCAAGCTCCCAAAAGGTGCACAAAATAGGCCATATAAATATCAAAAAAACAGACCCGTAAATGATTTGTTAATGTATTGTAAACGACCTGCATTAGTCCAATAAAATAGCAACATTGCCACTTATGGATTGTACTATGGAATACGGGAGGTTTGGAGTATATTTGCTGTCTCCAGCGGCCGCATGCGGCTGCCACATCCTGCTCCGATTGACCTGCCATTGAAAGAACCTCTTTCAATTTATTGATTATGAACACGCTTATTGACAAGTCGTCCATTGCGGCTAAAGTAAAGACAATTTTCCATGAAAAGCTGGGTGTCGATGAAGCCAATCTGACATCCAATGCATCACTCTACAACGACCTCGGTCTGGACTCCCTCGACGTTCTCGAGACGCTTATGGCCATCGAAAAAGAATTCGGGATCAAGATCGGTGACGAAGATGCCGAGAAACTGACTACCTTCGGGGCTGTTGTAGATTATGTCCTCAACCATGCCCACTAGAACGTTTACTTTCGGCGGTTTTTTATTGCGGATACTAAAGGCCATCTTTATCCGGAAAAAGGATTGTTGCAAATAGCCGCGCAGCAATGGCGCGTGCACCCGGGTCCATTTTGGCTCTGCCGTTCTACCCACCCACCCGCAGAACCGGCCCCATTTATCTTGCTAAATTTCCGTTGATCCATATTTTAGCACCACCCTTCCTTCATCTTTACATATTTGCATGAATCAATTTCGCACACCATGAGATCCCATCGCCTCCTGGCCGGTATGCTGGCCCTTTCCATCGTTGCCTGCAAAAACGAACAGCAGCAAAATCCGGCGGACTTTCTTGTCCTGAACCTGGATACCACCGTCAGCCCCACGACAGATTTTTTTGAATACGCCAACGGCGGCTGGATAAAAAGAACTCCAATTCCTGCCGCGGAAAGCGGCTGGGGTGTTGGCAATCTCGTTCAGGAAGATATTTACGATCGGCTTCGCAAAATCAGCGAAAAGGCGTCGAAAAGCGATACCGCCAAAGCGGGCAGTGTAACGCAAAAGATCGGCGACCTGTGGACCAGCGGCATGGACTCGACGGATATCGACAAACAAGGGCTCGCGCCGCTTAGGCCGGAGATCGACTCCATCCGCGCCGTCTACAATGTAGCGGATGTTCTTCGTACCGCAGCCCGGCTCCAGGAGTTGGGGGTCGGCTGTTTGTTCGGCGATTTTGTCGGGCAGGACGACAAGAATAGTAATCTGATGGCCTTCCAGCTCTTCCAGGGTGGGCTGGGTCTTCCCAACCGCGATTATTATTTCAAAACCGATGAAAAGTCGACCAAAGTCCGGAACGCATATAAAGAATATCTCCAGCTCAATTTCCGCGAGCTCGGCGCAGACAAGACCATCGCAGCCAAAAAAACCGCCGCGGTATTTGCCCTCGAAACCCGGCTTGCCACTGCCTCGCGCAAGCTTGCCGATCTGCGTGATCCGAACAAGAACTATAACAAATTGAGCTGGCCGCAATTGAGACAGCTTACCCCGGCGATCTCGTGGGAGGAATGGTTCGCCACCTGCGGGATCAAACCGGTCGATTCCGTGATCGTAGGCCAGCCGGAATTCTATACCGCCCTTGACAAAGCCCTGACCAGCACGCCGATCGACACCTGGAAAGACTATCTCGAATCACACCTCGTCCAGTCTTCTGCGTCCTATCTCGACAGTACTACTTTTAATAACTTCTTTACGTTCCGGAGCACCATGACCGGCGCCACTGCTCCACGTCCCCGTTGGAAGCGAGCGCTCGATGCGGAAGAGCGTGCCATGGGCGAAGCCCTTGGCCAACTGTTCGTGCAGGAATATTTCCCGCCGGCTGCCAAACAACGCTATAGTGACCTCGTAGAGAATATGCGGGCCGCCTATAAAGAACGCATCACCAAACTCTCCTGGATGAGCGACAGCACAAAAAAATTGGCGTTGGACAAACTTTCCCGGATGACGAAGAAAGTGGGCTACCCCGACCATTGGAAGGATTTCAGCGCCCTTAGCATCGATCGCGGCCCGTGGGTGCTCAATATGCAGCGCGCGTCCGCCTGGTGGCGGCACTATGACTTCGCCAAGCTGGGCAAGCCCGTCGATCGGACCGAATGGGGTATGTCGCCGCAGACATACAACGCCTATTACAATCCAAGCAATAACGAGATTGTCTTACCGGCCGGCCAATTTGCCGTCCCCGGTAAAAGAGACGACGAACTCGACGACGCTTTCGCGTATGGTTATGCCGCCGCATCCACCATCGGCCACGAAATGACCCATGGATTTGACGACGAAGGCCGGCAATACGATGCCAACGGCAATCTGCACGAGTGGTGGCAACCCGCGGACAGCGCTCACTTCGTCCAGCACGCTGCCTACATCATCCGCCAGTTCAATGAGTTCAACCCGGTGGATACGCTGCACGTCAATGGAGATGCCACCCAGGGCGAGAATATTGCGGATCTCGGCGGTTTGGTCATCGGGCTGGATGCCTTCAAAAAAAGCGCGGCCTATCAGAAGGGCGAAAAAATTGGCGGGTTTACTCCGCTACAACGGTATTTCCTGGGCTATGCGTACAGTTGGCTGTACCAGGAAAGAAAGGAAGCACTGGCCTCCCAGCTGATGACCGATGTCCATGCTCCCGCAAAGGAGCGGGTCAACGGACCGCTGGCGAATATTCCCGAATTCTATGAGGCTTTCGGTGTCAAGCCCGGGGATAAGATGTATCGCCCGGACAGCTTAAGAGTGGTTATCTGGTAGTCGTCGCCCCACCGGAGGTAGCGGCGGCCCCGGCCCCGACCGGTCTTTTCTTCCACAAGCCCTCGATCTGTTCGAGCGTCTTGCCCTTGGTCTCCGGAACCAGTTTCCAGATAAAGACTGCGGAAAGAACGCCCATGATCCCATATATCCAATAGGCAAACCCATTGTGGAACTGATCTTTTAACGCCTGGTTGTCATTCATCATGGGGAAGGTCAGGGAGACCACCCAGTTGGCGATCCATTGTGCCGCCACGGCGATCGATAATGCACCCCGGATGCTGTTTGGGAAAATCTCTGCCAGCAAGACCCAGCACACCGGCCCCCAGCTCATCGCAAAGGCCGCCGTATAGGTCAGCATAAAGATCAATGCGAGAAGACCAACATGCTGAGAATAGAAGGCAAATCCAAGACCGGCCATACTAATCGCCATTCCGATCGAACCGATGATCATCAGTGGTTTCCGCCCAAACTTATCCACGGTCAGGATTGCGACCACCGTAAATACCCCGTTGACGATACCCACAATGATCGTCTGAAGCAGGGAGCTGTCCGTCGAGGCTCCCATGTCCCGGAAAATATTGGCGGCATAGTACAGGACGACATTGATCCCCACGAACTGCTGAAATACCGAAAGCATGATCCCGATAAAGATGACAAAAAAACCGTACGATAGCCATGGCGCGTTCCTCTCGTGCAACGTCCCTTTGATCTCCTGCAAAGTCGCCTCCGCCTGAGCATGTCCGGCAATCTTTTCCAACACCCGCAAAGCCTTATCATCCCGTCCTTTCATCGCCAGATAACGCGGGGTCTCCGGGACAAAAAATAGCAGCACAAAAAATAGTCCCGCGGGGATCACGCCGCTAAAGAACATCCACCGCCAGCCATCCGTTATCAACCATTGCTCGTCCCCATGCCGCGCGATAAAATAATTCACGAAATAGATGATCAGCATCCCTGAAATGATCGCAAGCTGGTTGAACGACACCAGTTTGCCGCGGACCCCCGCCGGAGCGATCTCGGCAATATACATCGGTGAGATCATCGAAGCGATCCCCACTCCGATTCCACCGATGATTCGGTAAACGACAAATGAATACACATCGAGCGTCCCGAAAAAATTGAAACTCTCCGGCCGCCAGGCGCCGATCGCCGAGACAAAAAAACAGACCGCCGACAGGACAAGTCCGTTCTTCCGGCCGATCGATTTGGAGAGGAAGCCCGCCGACGCCCCGCCGATCACACAACCGATGAGGGCGCTGGCAATAACGAACCCCTTGATCGCATTGGCTGTCTCCTGTAGATCCGCCGCAGCCGTGGGGATCGGATGCCCGACGAACGAGACCGCCCAGATCGCCAGCGCCGCCAATAAGATCATCGTGACCAGCCCGCCTTTGGCTGTTCCCCACAACTTCAGGATCTGCCCGCTGATGACCAGCACCACGATAAAAAGCACGATGATCAACAGGCTCTTATACTGTGTGATCATGACCCCCGCATAGTCCGCGTGTGCCGCCTGCGTGATCGGCGTGATATACAGCGCCGTCAGCGATTTCTCCGCCCCGTTGACCACGGCGGTGTCATATCCGAACAGCAATCCACCGAGCGCGGCCACTAGGGTAAGCAACGTCAGATAGACCCGATTGACCTTTGTATAAGAAGTCGTGGCCGTCCTGGCCGTTGTATCGATCATTACCATATAGCAAGCGAATTTTTAGATGTAATGGTTGATCAGATTCTCGAGATATTCCTGCCTTCCGCTGGTAACCGCGGGCTCGCCATGCGCCACAGCGTAGTCGCGAAGCTTCTCCAGACTCATACCCCCTTTTTCAAATGCCGCGCCTTCCCCACGGTCATATGATTTGTACCGGTCCGCCCGGATCTTCTTATATTCCGATTTCGACAGGATCGTATCGGCGATCACCAATGCCCGGGCGAACGTGTCGATCCCGCCGATATGCGCATGGAACAGGTCTTCCGGATCAGTGGAGTTTCGCCGCCGTTTCGCATCGAAATTGATC
Source organism: Puia sp. (assembly GCA_035501395.1). GTDB lineage: Bacteria > Bacteroidota > Bacteroidia > Chitinophagales > Chitinophagaceae > Puia. The sequence continues at coordinate 37,557 of DATJWK010000012.1, read as the reverse complement.
CCGCCTCCTTTGAATCCACCCGCCTCCAGGATAATCAGCATGGCCTCCACCAGCTCGTTGATGTTCGTAGGGAACTGGTCCGTATCCCACCCGTTCTGATAATCCCCGCGATTGGCATCCATCGATCCCAGCAAACCCGCGTCCGCGGCTACCTGCAGCTCATGGGTAAAGGTATGCCCCGCGAGGGTGGCATGGTTGACTTCGATATTCAATTTGAAATCATTTACCAGATCGTATTGCCGGAGGAAGCCGATCACCGTCGCACAATCATAGTCATATTGATGCTTGGTGGGTTCGCAGGGTTTCGGTTCGATAAAGAAGGTGCCCTTGAATCCCTGCTTCCGCGCATAATCTTTCGCCGTATGCAGGAAGCGGGCCAGGTGCTCCTGCTCCCGTTTCATGTTCGTATTCAGCAGGGTCATATAACCTTCCCGCCCGCCCCAGAAGACATAGTTCTCTCCATCCAGCGCAATCGTCGCATCCAGTGCCGCCTTCACCTGTGCAGCGGCATGGGCCAGCACATGAAAATCGGGATTTGTCGCAGCCCCGTTCATATATCGGCGATGGCTGAAGAGGTTGGCCGTTCCCCACAGTAGCTTTACTCCGCTCGCCTTCTGCTTCTCCTTTGCATATTCCGTCATCGTCTGCAGTCGCTTGTCATTGCCGGCGATATCATTCGTATAGTCCACGACGTCTACATCGTGGAAACAATAATAAGGCAAGCCCAGTTTTGTAATGAACTCAAACGCCGCATCCATCTTGTCCTTTGCCCGTCCTATCGCATCTGCCTTCTCGTTCCAGGGATAAAGATGTGTCGGCTCGCCAAACGGGTCGGCGCCGTTGCCGACAAAAGAATGCCAATACGCGACGGCCATCCGCAAGTGGTCCTTCATTGGCTTTCCACCGATGACTTTATCCGCATCATACCAACGATACGCCAGCGGATTGCTCGTGCCCGGCCCCTCATATTTGATCTGGCCTATTGCTTTAAAAAATTCCTTCTGTCCCGTGATAACTGGCATAGCATATTTTTTTCGTGATAAATTTTAATATGGCGAATTCGCCGCAATTAGAGAAACTCTTCCAGCCGCGCCCTCCATCGGTTATACACATCCCCGTATTCCGCCGTCCGCTCGGGCTCGATCCGCTCGAGCGGCTTCAACCCTTCGAACGCCGCCGTCATATCGCGGAATATCCCGGCGCCGATACCCGCACCCAGCGCCGCCCCCACGCTTCCATCGGAATTATACAATTCCACCGGCACCCCGGTAGCATTTACGAATGCCTCCCGGAAAACCGGACTGTGGAACATATTGGCCTTGCCCGCACGGATTACAGCCGGGTTCATTCCGTTCTCCCGCATAATATCGAGCCCATAGCGGAACGCCATCGCAATACCCTCCTGACCCGCCCGATAGACGTGCGCCGCGCCGTGAATATTCAAATCGATATCGAGCAATTGCGCCCCCACAATACGGTTGCCAAAGATCCGCTCCGCCCCGTTTCCAAAAGGCAAAACGGTCAACCCCGCGCTTCCGGGTTCGATCGCCATCGCGGCCGAATTCAGCGTACCATAGTCCTTCGCGCCCGTCAGGTCCCTGATCCACCGGTTCAGGATACCGGTTCCGTTGATGCAAAGTAATACGCCGATGCGTCGCTTACCCTGCGTCGCCTTCGCCGAGCCTCCCTCCTTAGCTGAAGCTGCGGCGGGCAAGACGGCGACCGAAGGCGCATAGTTGACGTGCGCAAAACTATTCACGCGTGAACCCTTGTCATAGGTCAACCGGTCGCTCACCCCATAAATCACACCCGAGGTGCCTGCCGTCGCCGCCACTTCCCCCGGTTCCATCACATTCAACGACAAGGCATTATTGGGCTGGTCACCTGCTTTGTAGGTCACCGGTATCCCGGGCTTCAACCGCAGCGAAGCCGCTATGTCCGGTTTTACAAAACCGTGTGTCGCAAAGACCGGCCGCACGGCAGGGATCAAGGCACGATCAAATCCAAAGACCGAGAATACATCGTCCGATAATCCATCCGCGATAAAATCCCAAAAGATACCCTCCGATAATGCCGAAATGCTCGTCGTCATCTCGCCCGTCAATCGCATCGCCACAAAGTCGCCCGGCAACATCACCTTATCGGTCTGTCGGTAGATCGCAGGCTCATGCTCCTTTACCCAGGCCAACTTTGCCGCAGTAAAATTCCCCGGGGAATTCAACAAATGCTGCAGGCTTCTTGCGGCCCCGATCTGGAAAAACGCTTTGTCGCCATAGGGCACCGCCCTGCTGTCGCACCAGATGATACTGTCCCGTAAGATCCGCTGACTTTTGTCCACGACAACCAGGCCGTGCATCTGGTAAGCAATTCCGATCGCAGCGATCCGGGCGGGATCATAGGTCCCGGTTGAATGCGCCTTGAGGATCGCCAGCCGGATATTTTCCCACCAGACTTCCGGCGATTGCTCCGCCCATCCGGGTTGTCGAGCCAGAATGGGAGTTTCAGATTCCGGAAAAGTGGCGGAAACAAGCACGTTAGCGGTGGCAGCATCCACGATGGACACTTTGACCGAAGAAGTGCCCAAATCAATGCCCAATAACAACATGCGGTAAATATAGTATCGTTTTGCGTATATTGTAACCGATTGCAGGATTATTCTTAAAATTCTTGTTTTTCGCCATATGAGCTTACTTTTAACTGCCGAAATCCGAAAACAGCAATGACCGGGAAAAAAGATATTACCATATACGATATCGCAAAGGAACTTAGCCTTTCACCCGCTACCGTCAGCAGGGGGCTGAAGGACCATCCGGCCATCAATATCAAAACACGCAAGCGGATCATGGATACCGCCAAGGAGATGGGCTACCGGTCCAACTCTTTTGCGAGCAACCTGCGGATGCAAAAAACAAATACCATCGGCATCATTGTCCATGAGCTCAAAAGTCAGTTTATCAGTTCCGTGCTCGCCGGTATTGAAAAAGTTGCGACCGAAGCCGGCTATGACCTGATCATCGGCCATTCTTCCGAAACGTACCGGAAGGAGGCCGCCAACGCCCATAACCTTTTTCACAAACGTGTCGACGGCCTGATCGCTTCCCTTGCTTTCGACACCCGGGACATGGATCATTTCGACCCTTTCGTACAAAAAGGCATACCGATCGTCTTCTTCGATCGGGTGGAAGAGTTCTCGTACGGGACCCGGGTGATCATTGATAATGTAAAGGCAGGTTATGAAGCTACCGCCCACCTGGCGGCACAAGGCTGTCGGCGGATTGCTCATATAACCGCCAACCTGGGACGAAATGTCTATGCCGGACGGCTAAAAGGATACAAACAGGCACTCGCGGACTATGGACTGCCCCTTGACAATACCCTGCTCATTGTCAACGACCTTAGCGAATCTGCGGCAATCCGTACCGCCCGCCAGGTCCTTACGATGAAGAACCGTCCCGACGGAGTTTTTATCACCAATGATTTTTTTGCCGCGATGTTCCTTCAAACGTTAAAGGAGGGCGGTCTTCGCATCCCGGAAGATATCGCGATCGTCGGGTTTAACAACGACGCCATCTCTCGCATTATTCAACCGAAGTTGACTACGATCAATTATCCCGGCGAAGAAGTGGGTGAGCAGGCGGCCCGCTGTCTCCTCGACCATCTTACCGGCCTTTCATCCGCCCGATCGACCGACACGATCATCATCCGCTCGGAGCTGATCATCCGCGACTCATCGTTGCACCGCAAGATCTAGCGACCTTCGCGGCCTAAATTACCTGTCTTTTCCCGGCTGCCCATTTTTCCAACAATTGCATCAGTTCATCGAGGCGTACGGGTTTGCAGATATAATCGTCCATTCCCGCCGCCAGACATTCTTCCCGGTCTCCCCGCATGGCATTTGCGGTCAGCGCGATCACCACCGGCTGCCGGTACCCATTCCGGCGGATCACTCTCGTCGCCTCCAATCCATCCATCTCGGGCATCTGCACATCCATCAGGATCAGGTCATAGCTTAGGGCTTCCGCGGCCATCACCGCCTCGGAACCGTTCTCGACACAATCCGGCTCATACCCCAGGTTCCCGAGGATATGCAGGATCAGCTGCCGGTTGATCACATTGTCTTCCGCAACGAGAATACGGAACGGGAACGTTTCGGCAAATGCCTTGTTCATCGCGCGTTGTTTCGGCACTAACAGCGAGGGGGTCAATACACCTGCCCGCGTCCGGATCGTAAACGTAAATATCGTCCCTTCGCCCTCCCTGCTTTGCACGGTGATCGCCCCGCCCATGAGTACCACCAGTTTTTCGCTGATGGCGAGCCCCAAACCCGTGCCACCATATTTCCGGGTCGTCGACGAATCAACCTGTGAGAACGACTTGAACAGCATATCGATCTTTTGCGCCGGAATACCGATGCCCGTATCCCGGACTTCGAATGCCAGCTCGATCTCGCCGGTAAGCCTGTCTTTCCGTAACTGAACCACACCGACCCGGATTTCTCCCCGCTCGGTGAACTTGACTGCGTTGCTGACCAGGTTGATCAGCACTTGCCGTAATCGCAATGCATCCCCAACCACTACTTCCGGTACCCCTTCCTCGATCCAGCAGGAAAGTCGCAGGCCCGATTGATTTGCTTTCTTATAAAACAGATCGAGTACCCCGTCAATGCACTGACGCAAAACAAAATCCTGCTGCTCGATCTCCATCTTTCCCGAATCGATCTTGGAAAAATCCAAAATATCGTTTAGTACGCTCAACAGGCTTTCTCCGCAACTGAGGATCGTTTCATTGTAACTCCGCTGCTGCTCGGTAAGCGACGTCTCCGCCAGCAAACTGGCCATCCCGATCACCCCGTTCATCGGCGTGCGGATCTCGTGGCTCATCGTGGCCAGGAATACGCTTTTTGCCTTGTTGGCCTTCTCCGCCTCCTCCCTGGCCATACGCTCTTCCTGGCTGAGGATCACGAGCCGTTCCGTTCGTTCCTGCACCTGCCGTTCCAATTCTCTTTTCTGCGTATTGATCGTCCGGATCCGCAAGCGGTAAAGCGTGACCGCTCCACCCGCCACGCACAGCACGGCCAGGGTCCGGAACCACCACGTCATCCAGAACGGCGGCAGAATGTCCAGTTCCAGCGCCAGCATCTTGCTCGACCACTCGCCGTCATTGTTGTACCCTTTGACCCGCAACGTGTAATGTGCCGGGTCAAGGTTGGTATAGGTCACCGATCTCCTCAGCCGCACATAATTCCAGTCCTTGTCGAAACCTTCCAGCTTATACGCATACCTCTTTTTTACGGCGTCGGTATAGTTGAGGGAAGCAAATGTGAAGGAGATGACGGTGCTTTTATATGGAATGCTTATTTGCTTCGTTTCCGAAATATCGGCGCTTAGCGGCGACGACCCGTTCTCCCCGGACCCGATCGGCACTTCCTGGTTAAAGATCTGGAAGTTGGTCATCACCAGTGGCGGGTCAAACGATTCCGACAGGACATGTCCCGGCGATACGACATTGAACCCGTTGATCCCGCCAAAATACATCAGTCCCGAACGGCTCTGGCAAAACGCCTGCTCTTTGAATTCATTGGCCTGAAGACCGTCAGCCACCGTAAATACCCGGGCATGCTGATGGACGTAGTCCAGTTCGCAAAGGCCTTTGTTCGTACTGATCCACAGATGACTTGCCGAATCCTCCAGTACCCCGAAGATCTGATTGTCCGGCAGACCGTCCTTTGTTGTGTACGTCGTCCAGCGGTTCGCGTTGATCTCATAACGACATAACCCCTGGGTCGTGCTGACCCAAAGGTCGCCGCTTCGTGCCTGGCAGATATTGAGGATATAATCGCAGCAGAGACTATTGGTATTCTCGCGGTGCCTGTAGTGCGCGAACGAATGGGTCAGCGGATTATACAGGTCCATACCGCCGCCGTCCGTCCCGATCCACATCCTTCCGTCCCGGTCCATCGTGATCGTATGCACTTTGTCGTTAGCCAGGCTCCCGGGGTCGGCCGCGTTGTGGCGGTAGTGCGCGAATCCACCACGGACCGGATCGTATACGTTCAACCCGCCGCCATACGTGCCCACCCATATCCGGTGTTCCCTGTCTTCGCAGAGTGTCCAGACATTATCGTAACTCAGACTTGCGCTGTCCTTCGGCTTATGCAGGAAATGCCGGTAGGAATTTGTACGGGGGTTGTAGACCGTTACCCCGTCCGCCCACATCCCCATCCATAGGTTGCCGCTGTGATCTTCGATCACCCTTAGCACATAGTCGCCGCCGATCGAGTTCGGATTGCCGGGGATATGACGAAAGTGCCGGAATCGGCCTGTTTTCCGGTCCATCAGGTTCAGCCCGCCCCCGTCCGTACCGACCCAGATATTCTGACGGGAGTCTTCCAGAAAACACAATACCTGGTTGCTGCTCAGGCTGTACGGGGAAGAGTTATGGGTGTAACGAATGAATTTGCGGGCATCCCGGTTTACAAATTCAAGTCCGCCATTGAATGACCCGATCCACATGTTCTTTTTTGAATCCATATAGACCGACCAAAGCGAGTTGGTCGACAAACTCGCCGGGTCCACATCGTCGTGCCGGTAGTGATAGAACGTATTGGTCTCCGGATTCAGAACGATCAGCCCGTCATTCTCCGTGCATGTCCAGATATTTCCCTCTCCGTCTTCTGTAATGGAAGTGACATTTGTGCTCGTCATTCCGGAATCCGGATTGCGGTCATCCCCCGGGTAGTGGATAAAATTCCCTTTCACCCGGTCAAACCGGTCGACGCCGGATTCCGTGCCGATCCAGATCCGTTGATGACAGTCCCCGTAAACATAAGTAACATAATTGCTTCGGATAGATCCGGGCTGGTTGTCATTGTGTTGATACCGGGTAAAGACGCCCTTCGACTGATCCAGCACATTCAGGCCGCCATTCACCGTCGCCACCCAGATCCGATGATCCAGATCCTCATAGATATGCTTTACCTGGTTATCGGAAAGACTCGTCGCATCTCCCGGCCGGTTACGAAAGTGGGTGAAATGACCTGCGGGATCCATCCGGTCCAGCCCTCCGTCCTCCGTACCTATCCACAATGCCCCTTTGCTGTCTTTCATCAATGCCAGCAACAGGTTACTGGAAATGCTACCCGCATCTCCCGGCTTGTGCCGGAAATGGGTAAACTGATCGGTTTTGCGGTCAAACCGGTCCAACCCCCCACCCCATGTGGCTATCCATAGATTGCCCTGGCTGTCCTCGACAAGGTCATTGATCAGATTGTTGGATAAACTGCGGTCGTCTCCGATCTCGTTCTTATAGACCGTAAAGGAATACCCATTGTATTTGTTGAGGCCCTCCCGTGTCCCAAACCACATAAAACCACGGCTGTCCTGCAGTGAACAAATCACGTTGCTCTGCGACAACCCTTGTGCCGTTCCCAAGTGCTCGAAAGATAGATGTTCCGTCTGGGGGTAGGCAAAGGTGGTGGTCAGAACTAAGAACAAAAAACCTAAGTAGCGGTTTATCACCATGGTTATTGGGTATCCGAAGCACCAAAACGCCCCTCCAACCCGATTTATTTCATCCCACCCCCTAAAAGTCCCCGGCGGGTCCTTTTATTTCTTGTAGCGGAACAACAACACATTCGCCCTCCCTTCGCCACCTCCATTGGAAACATACATATTGCCATCCCGGTCGAACGCCAATCCGTCCGGCTGTTTAAAGAGTGTAGCGTCCAAAGCATACAGGTCCCGGACCTTCCAGTGATCATCAAATACGATCATTGCCTTATTCTCGGCGGAGACCACGTACCAGTCCCCGGTCAGGGGGTGCCGGGCCAGGCATGACGGATGGAATTTTATGTGGTTGTGGAAACCGGTCGGTTTTTCTCGCGGCACGATGATTTTGAAATGATCCCGGATACCCAGCGAGTGGCTCGCATCATATCGGAGGACGTACGCGGAAACCTCCTTGCTTTGATCGTCTATCCCGCAGTTCCTGCACATCGCGATCAGCTGCCCGTCCTTATCCCCAAAAAGCCCCTCGTATTCTCCCGCGGGCAGAATATGTTGGTATGCCCGAACCGATTTCCGGCTTGCCCGGCCCACGGGAAAAACGAAAAGGCTCCCGTCACTACGGAGAACCGCAAATTCCTTATCCCCCAAAACCGCGATGTCTTTATAGTCGCCGTGGCCACCAAAATGCCAGGAATGCAGCCCACCACCCAGGCGAAAGAAATACAATCTGCCCGTTTCATCTTCTATCGCATACATGGTATCCGGGTTTCCCCGAAGGAACGTGATACCGGAAATTTTTCTTAGTGTCTCGCCCAGAACGTATTTAACGGGCGTTCCCAGGTCATACCCGGGCGGCGAATAAACGGCTGCCGCGGCTTTTTCCTTTTCGGGCTCCGGCCGGTCATGCTTGCCGGCGCAGCCTGCCATGGACGACGCGATAACGCCGAAGAAGAGCGGCATCATCCGCAATGTGAATGGTCTCATCCGGTCTCTGATCACCCCGCCAAGTTACGGAAGTTACTTAGAACATGCCGATCCGGGCTATCCGGCCTTTAGCTTGAATGCCCGTGAACCGGCCGATCCGCGATATTTCGCCAGATTTATCAGCAGCACACTGCACAGGATGACCATCAGACCCAAAACCTGAAGCCAGCTCAGCCGCTCCCCGATAAAGATGACCCCCAGCAATACGGCAACGACCGGGTTTACATAGGCATGCGTACTCACTTGCGCCGCCGGGCGCACCTGCAACAGCCAGGTGAACGCGCTGTATGCTACCAGCGAGCCCATGACGACGAGGTAGGCGATCGATATCCAGGACAACATCGGAACTTCCCCGGGCCGGAAGTCACGCCATTCGCCGGCCACTCCACTGCAGGCGAGAAACGCGATCCCCGCGGCCATCATCTGCCAGCCCGCATTCACCGCATTGGAATTCCCCGCCGCCTTGTATTTGGAATACAAAGACCCGGCAGCCCAAGAAATGCTGGCCACCACCAACGCCGCCAATGCGATCATTCCCTTGCTGCTCCCGCTTTTGCCTGCCAGGTCTCCGGTCTCGCTCACCAATTTTTCGCCAAACAATAACAGCACGCCGATCGATCCGACGATCAGACCCGAGACGGTCGCCTTATTTTGAAAATTCTCGCGCCACTTGCCTTTGTCCAGCACCACAAACCAGATCGGCCCCGACGCGAGCAGGATGGCCGCCAGCGAGCTGGGAATGTATTGCTCCGACCAGATCAACAGGCCGTTTCCGCCGACCAGCAGCAACAGCCCGCTGATCACCGCCGGCCGGATCGCGCGCAGCGAAAATATCCGCTCTCCGGTGACAACACACCACAGGAGCATCAGCAGCCCCGCGGGAAAATAGCGAAAGGCTCCCACCAGCATCGGCGGGACATGTTCGACGGACAACCGGATAAAGAAATAGGTGGAACCCCAGACAAGATAGACCGTGGTAAATGCAGCCGCCACCTTCATCGCTGAAGGAGCCTGCCTTGTAGCGGATGACATACGAATTATTTTTTGGTGATTGGAATAGTCAGTTTCTGTTCTTCTTTGACCGTCTCCAAAACGATCGTTGTTTTCGTAGACTGGATGCTGCCGATCTTTGCGAATTTATTCCGCATCAACCCCATCAGCGACGCGGAGTCGGCTGTCCGCACCTTGACCAGGTAACAATCGTCTCCGGCGATGTTATGCACCTCCTGTACTTCCTCGATCTTCGCCAGCTCCGCTCCCGTCTCCCCTGTCCCGAAACCGTCCCTTGTCCGGATAAAAATGAACGCCAGCAGCTTCTGTCCTACTGCCGCCGGATTTATACCGGTCGTATAGTGCAGGATGACCTGTTTTTGCTCCAGCTTTTTTACGCGCTCCAGCACCGCCGAAGGCGCCATTTCCAATTGCTTTGCCATATCCACATTCGGGATCCGGGCATTTTCCTGCATCAGTTGCAGGATCCGCAAATCGATGTTATCTAATACGAACTCCATTATTTGATACTACAAAAGTAACGCTATTTCGAATATAATTCAAAAAAACAAAAAAATTTCAGAATTTAATTCTCAAGACTTATTTCCGCCGAAGGCGCTCCGGGCTGCCGGGGAAGAGGTCGTTTCAGCCGTTTCCGGTGGCTGAGATAGTGAATGACCTTATGCTCCGACCAGTGGTGCAGCGGGAGAAGGACCGCCGCCAGCGCGATCTTGATCAGCAACACTTTCCAGGGCTCATCATGGGTCACTGCGGCAATCTGCTTATCTGTCAGCAGGATGATGAATTCAAACAGGAAAATAAAGGAAAGGAAACCCAGCCCCCGGATTACGGAGGTCGGGACCGCCAGCCAACCCATCATTACAAGAGCGATGAACAATACCGCCAGCCCCACCGTGAACCCCATGTATTGTACGTTATGCCGCCGCTCCCGGTCCTGCTCTTCTTCCCTGACTTGCCGCTCCCTTCGCCGGTTGTCGTTGTCGACCTCCAGCTTCAGCAGATCCGTGGCTTTGCTCAGCTCACGGAGACTGTCGGAATATTGCTCATATTGCTTGTGGTAGGCATACGCTTTTGAAAGATCGTGTGCCCGCCAACACAGGCTGTCGAGGTTCTTGTCGGCATGTTCGAGGATATTCAGGTCACCGGTCGCTTTTCCGATCGCCTCTTCATTCAGGTAATAACCGATCGCCTTTTCCCACATTCCCCTGCGCTTGTAGAATTCGCCGATCTCCTCATAGAAATCCGCCTTGGCCGGCGCGTTGGCCTTGGCCTCCACCTCCGGGCTTTCCCGGTCGAAATAATATGCTGCGGAATCGTACTTGCCCATGTCCATGTAGGCATCGGCATAGATCCCGTCCGTTACGTATTTCATTCCGGCCCGGAACAGGTAGTCGGAGACAACCGGGTGCAGCCGGAAATATTCCATCCCCTTTTGATATTGGCCGCTTTTGAAATAGGTATCGAAAATACCGAAGTAGGAATCGATCTTCACGAGGTCGAAACGAATGCTGTCAGCCAACCGGATCGCGTGTTCATACGACTCCAACGCGATGTCGTATTCCTTCTTTTTGCAAAAGAACTGCGCCAGCGTATTGTAGTCACCCCGCAGCTCAAAGAGATGCCTCATCTTCCTGTCCGTAGGGATAACAATGTTCAACTCATAGTCGATCGCCTTGTCTTCTTCACGAATGCCCTGATAGAAATAGGCTAAATAGGCGGAAGCATCCCGGATCAGCAGATCATTTTTCCCCCGCTCCGCCACATCCAGCGCCTTCAAATAATTTCGAAAAGCAAGCAACTTCTCATTCCTCGCCTCATAACTCTCGCCCAAAGAGGTATACGCCGTCACCTGGACCGTGTCATTGTCGAGGTCCCCGGCTGTCGTCACCGCCTGATTGCTGTATGCCAATGCCTGAACATTATCCCCCAGCATCCGGTATACCTTTGCAAAGGCAACATCCGTATATACCAGCCCTGCGTCCAATTTGTCTGCCTTCGCCACCTGTTCCGCCCGGCGGATATACTCCATCGCCATATCCAGATTCCCCTTCAATCCAACCCCTTGCTCAAAACGATTGCCATCATTCAAATATGCCCTGATCATCAGCATCCGATCCCTGCTCATTTCCGCCGCTTCAATCGCCTGGCGGCCATAGTCGTCCGACGCGCCCCGGTTCAGACCAAAATAGTACAGGGCCAGGTTTTCCGCGAGTTGCGCCTTCTTCGGCCACTCCACCGCCCTGGCCAATTCGCGCCTCAGGCTGTCCGGCCAATAATCCGAATCTTGCGTCCGTCGCGCGGTGTCCTGTCCAAGCGTACATGGACCGCAGGAAATAAAAACCAGGAAATACACAGAATAATACATCAGGTGCCGGCCATCCCGGAAAGATCGTTGGGTCATAGAAAACCAGTTTAACGAAACCGGCTAAAGATACTAAAACTCAGCCCCCTGTGCGGGTGGGGATCAATAATTCGCGGATATCGACATCCAGGGCCAGGGCCATTTCCCGCAACAGCCTCAACGTGGGTTGAAATTCGTTGTTGCAGATGCGCGTCACGCTGTTCGGTGCGATGCCTACCCTGATCGCCAATTCCTTGTGCGAAACATCCCGTTCAGCCAGGACGGCTTTGATCCGATTGATTTTGATCTTTTTTTCCATTTTTCTTTCGGCGGTTTGAGGGGGTCGGGACAATTTAGGTTATTTATGCGTAACCTATACGCAAAAAAACGAAGATAAACTTCTAGGAATCAACGAATTCCGGCTTTTATAGATACGTTATTGATATCATTGCATCCAAATAAGGTATTATAAAATAATTGTTACGTATTTCTAAGCCGTTACCCTCACTGCGGTATGACTGCAAAAAAAAGGCCCGGGTCGCCCTGCCGCATAAAGTTTTTTTTACGAACCGGTAAAATAAATGTTAATTTGACAGGAATTCCTACTTCGCGCCATATGGGAAAAGACAATTTTGTTATCGGACTTGATTACGGCACCGACTCGGTCCGTTCGCTTCTGATCAACGCCGCCAATGGCGCGGAGATCGCATCGGCCGTTTTCCATTATCCCCGCTGGGAAGACGGTCTGTACTGCAACGCAGGGGAGAATCGTTTTCGCCAGCACCCCCTCGACTATATCGAGGGTCTCGAGCAAACGATCCGCAGTTGTCTCTCACAGGCCGGCCCGTCTGCCGCGGGGCTCGTACGGGCTATCTCGGTCGATACGACCGGCTCCACACCGATTGCCGTCGACGAAAGCGGCACCCCCCTTGGTCTGCTGCCGGCATTCCGCGACAACCCGAACGCCCAGTTCGTGCTCTGGAAAGACCATACCGCCGTCAGGGAGGCCGCGGAGATCAATATCCACGCCGCGCGATCCCCGGTCAACTATCTGCGGTTCGTCGGCGGCATTTATTCCTCGGAGTGGTTTTGGGCCAAATTACTGCATATCCTTCGGGTGGACGAAGGCGTTAGAAATGCCTGCCATTCCTGGGTGGAGCATTGCGACTGGATACCCTTCCTGCTGACCGGCGGCCGCAAGGCGGCGGACATCCGGCGCGGGGTCTGCGCGGCCGGTCACAAGGCCCTCTGGGCAAAGGAGTTTGGTCCCGGCGGACTTCCGCCTGACGAGTTCTTCGCCACCCTCGACCCGTTGCTAAAGGGCTTTACCGCCCGTCTCTTTACGGAAACGTTCACTTCCGACCGCCCGGCCGGCGCCCTCAGCCCGGAATGGTCTGAGCGGCTGGGCCTCTCCACATCTGTTGTGGTCGGCATCGGCGCGTTTGACGCCCACATGGGAGCCGTCGGCGGCCAGATCGAACCCTATCACCTCAGCAAGGTAATGGGCACCTCCACGTGCGACATGCTCGTCGCACCGATCGGGGAAGTAAAGGATCGGTTGGTTAAGGGCATATGCGGGCAGGTACCCGGCTCCATTATACCCGGTATGATGGGTATGGAAGCCGGCCAATCCGCCTTCGGCGACGCATATGCGTGGTTCCGTAACCTGCTGGCCTGGCCTTTGGAACAGCTCCTTCCCGATCAGCCCGGGCTCGTCGACAAGATCATTCCCGTTCTGAGCGGGCATGCCGCGGACCTCAAGCCCGATCCCAACGGTCCGCTCGCCCTCGACTGGCTGAACGGACGCCGCACTCCGGATGCCAATCAATTATTAAAAGGCGCCATTACCGGTCTTAACCTCGGGACCGACGCGCCGCAGGTTTTCCATGCCATCGCCGAATCCACCTGCTTCGGCGCAAAATCGATCGTCGATCGCTTTATCAGCGAAGGCATTCCGGTAAAAGGCCTCATCGGCCTCGGCGGCGTCGCCAAAAAGTCGCCATTTATCATGCAAATGATGGCCGACGTGATGGACCGACCGATCCGCATCCACGCTTCCGAACAAACCTGCGCCCTCGGCGCCGCCATGTTTGCCGCCACGGCCGCCGGCCTTTATCCGAAAGTGGAAGACGCGATGTCCGCCATCGGCCGGGGTTTTGATGCGACCTACCGGCCAAACCCCGAGCGAACTCCTATCTACGCCGAACGGTACCGTCAGTACAGGACCCTCGGTCAATTCGTCGAATCGACAACCAACGAATTATGAGCAAATACAACCATATACAGGAAGCGGCCTTCGAGGCCAACTGCCAGCTGCCGAAACTCGGGCTGGTCCTTTTCACGTTCGGCAATGTCAGTGCCGCCGACCGCGACCTGGGCGTCTTTGCGATCAAACCCAGCGGCGTCCCATATGAGGACCTGTCGCCGGAGAAAATGGTGATCGTCGACTTCGACGGAAATACCGTCAAAGGCAACCTACGCCCATCCTCCGATACGCTGACCCATGCCTTGCTGTACAAGACATGGGACAAGATCGGCGGTATCGCCCATACGCATTCCACTTACGCGACCGCATGGGCCCAGTCACAACGGGACATCCCCATCCTCGGCACCACGCACGCCGACCACAATACGGCGGATATTCCCTGCGCGCCGCCGATGCACGACGATATGATCCGCGGCGATTATGAATATCAGACCGGATTTCAGATCATCAACTGCTTTCGCGACCGCGGCCTTCACTATGAAGAACTGGAAATGGTCCTTGTCGGTAACCACGCCCCCTTCACCTGGGGAAAGACCGCGGAAAAAGCCGTGTACAACAGCGCCGTCCTGGAGTCCATCGCCCAAATGGCTTATATTACTCTTCAGATCGACGCCGCCGCGCCAAGATTAAAAGACACGCTGATAAAAAAACATTTCGAACGCAAACACGGGCCCAACTCTTACTACGGGCAATAATCATTGCATAATCACCGAACATGGATCTAAAAAGTCTCGAAGTCTGGTTTGTCACCGGCAGCCAGCATTTATACGGCGAAGCAACACTCAACCAGGTAGCCGGGCATTCGCAGATCATTGCAAAAGCGCTCAACGACGCCCCGGAGATCCCCGTAAGGGTCATCTTCAAACCAACGGTCAAAACACCCGAAGAGATCTACCACATTTGCCAGGAGGCCAATACGACGCGCGGCTGCATCGGAATGATCGCGTGGATGCACACCTTCTCTCCCGCCAAAATGTGGATCGGCGGGCTCAAAATCCTGCAAAAACCCATCGCGCATCTCCATACCCAGTTCAACCGCGACATTCCGTGGGGCACGATCGATATGGACTTCATGAACCTCAACCAAAGCGCCCATGGTGACCGCGAATTCGGGTTTATAATGACCCGGATGCGGCTCAACCGCAAAGTCATCACGGGCCATTGGCAGCAACCCGACGTACTGCAACAGCTGAACGCCTGGACAAGGGCCGCGGCCGGATGGCACGACTGGCAGGGCGCCCGGTTCGTTCGTTTTGGGGACAACATGCGCCAGGTAGCCGTCACCGAGGGCGACAAGGTGGAAGCTGAAATGACGTTCGGCTACTCGGTAAATACCCATGGTATCGGCGACCTGGCGGCGGTGGTCGATGATATTTCCGACGGCGACACAGACCGGCTTGTCAAAGAATATGAAGACCGGTATACCATCGCGGCTTCGTTGCGAAAAGACGGCGCCGGAAGGCAATCCTTAAAAGACGCGGCACGGATCGAGCTCGGTCTTCGCCGGTTCCTCGAGCAGGGTAACTTCAAAGGCTTTACGGATACGTTCGAGGACCTGCATGGCCTGACCCAGCTTCCCGGTATCGCCGCGCAGCGGCTCATGAATTACGGCTATGGATTCGCAGCCGAAGGCGACTGGAAAACAGCCGCCCTGGTCCGTGCGATGAAAACCATGGGCAGCGGTCTTGCCGGCGGCAATTCCTTTATGGAAGACTATACCTATCACTTTGAACCCGGCAACAACCTCGTCCTTGGCGCGCATATGCTGGAGATCTGCGAATCCATCGCCGACGGCAAACCTTCCTGCGAGATCCACCCGCTGGGCATCGGCGGAAAGGCCGATCCGGTGCGGCTAGTCTTCAATTCCGCGGCGGGCCCCGCCATCAACGCCTCCATCGTCGATATGGGTAACCGCTTCCGTCTCCTCGTTAACGAAGTGCAGGCCGTCGCGCCGGCGTACCCGCTGCCCAATCTCCCGGTGGCCAGGGTCCTCTGGAAACCCCTGCCCGACATGGCTACCGGTTGTTCCGCCTGGATCATGGCCGGCGGGGCGCATCACACCTGCTATAGTCAGAGCCTGACCGCCGGGCATATGCGCGATTTCGCCGACATTGCCGGTATTGAATACGCCCTGATCGGAAAAAATACCGATCTCTGGCAATTCCGCAACGAACTTCGATGGAATGAAGTATTTTACCGCTGAGTTTATCACCGGCACCCAAAATCTAACGCTTTAACATGAACAAGCTTGCAAGCATCGACGCCGTCATCTTTATCATCTATTTCCTGATCGTATCCTGCTATGGCTATTGGATCTATCGCCGGAAGAAGAAACAGGTGACCAATACACACGACTTTTTCCTGGCCGAAGGCTCCCTTACGTGGTGGGCGATCGGCGCCTCCCTGATCGCGTCGAATATATCCGCGGAACAGTTTATCGGCATGAGCGGTAACGGATACGACATCGGTATCGCCGTAGCTGCCTATGAGTGGATCGCCGCCATCGCGCTGATCATCGTTGCCGTCTGGTTCATGCCGGTGTATCTCAAGAACAAGATCTTTACCATGCCGCAGTTCCTCAAGGAACGGTACAACGAGACCGTTGCGCTCATCATGGCGATCTTTTGGCTATTTCTGTATGTATTTGTCAACCTGACTTCCATCCTTTACCTGGGCGCCATCGCCATCAACAGCCTGGTTGGCGGGACCGACAACCAATTTCATATTATCATCATCGCCCTCTCGGTATTTGCCGTTTTCATCACTCTCGGCGGGATGAAGGTGATCGGGTTCACCGATGTCATCCAGGTCAGCGTCCTTATCATCGGCGGCCTGGCCACTACCTATGTGGCTCTCACGGTCGTCAGCAAAGCGTTTGGCATGGGTGAAAACGCCCTCGCCGGTTTCAACCAGCTGCTGAAAAGTGCACCGGATCATTTTCACATGATCTTCGCCAAACCCGACTCGAACTCCTCTCCCCACGAGATCAGCAATTATCTCACGATCCCCGGCCTCCTTTCCTATGTCGCCGGCATCTGGATCGTCAACCTGAACTACTGGGGCTGTAATCAATATATCACCCAACGCGCACTCGGCGCCAATCTGCCGACTGCCCGCAAAGGCATCCTCTTCGCCGGATTCCTCAAGCTGCTCATGCCGCTCATCGTCATGCTGCCCGGGATAGCCGCGTACGTCCTCCACCAAAAAGGGATGGTCCAGGCGGAGATGCTCGTCCATAGTAAACACGGCGAAGTCGTCCCCGACAATGCCTATTCCGCCATTCTCGGCTACCTACCCAACGGCCTCATCGGTCTTTCGCTTGCCGCGCTCACCGCGGCGATCGTTGCCTCGCTCGCCGGAAAAGCCAACAGCATCTCTACCATCTTCACACTCGACGTCTACAAAAAATATATCAATAAGGAAGCCGGTGAGACGAAAATGGTGTGGATCGGCCGGATCACCATCCTTGCCGCCCTTTTCCTTTCTATTCTCCTCACCTGGAAGGATGCCCTCAACATCGGCGGCACGGGCGGGTTTACCTATATTCAGAAATATACGGGCTTTATCAGCCCCGGAGTATTTGCGATGTTCCTGCTGGGTATGTTCTGGCGCCGCACAACCGGAGCCGCAGCTGTCGTCGGGGTGATCGTAGGATTCGGCCTATCTGTGGTCTTCAATGTACTCGCGCCGGCCTGGTTCGGTCACGACACGTGGTTCTACACCGCTTATCTTAACAGCGAAGGGAAATACGAAATCCCTTTCCACATCTGTATGGGCCTTTCCTTTATGTTCACCATGATCATCATGATCCTGATCAGCCTGGCTGGACCGAAGATCAATCCAAAAGCCTTCGTACTCGATAAAAGCATGTTCAAAGTATCACCGGGCATACTGGCCATGATCGTTATCACCCTGCTGATCATCTCCGCATTATATATCCGGTTCTGGTAACACCCAAAAGCGACACACATGAATAGATACCCCGGTGAAACCGCCCTGCTCGTTGCCGTTGATTGCATCATCTTCGGATTCGACGGCGCAGATATAAAACTCCTGTTGATCCAGCGCGGTATTCAGCCGGAGAAAGGGAACTGGAGCCTCATGGGCGGTTTCCTTCAACCCGATGAAAGCCTGGACCAGGCGGCAAACCGGATCCTCAAAAAGCTCACCGGCCTGGAAGGCGTTTACCTGGAACAAATGAAGGCTTTCGGCGAACCAAACCGCGACCCGGTCGAACGAACCGTCAGCGTCGCCTATTTCGCCCTCATCGACATCCATCAATATGCCCGGCAGCTGACAACCGAATACCACGCCGAATGGTTCCATTTGAATAAAATGCCCGAGCTCATCTTCGATCACCGACGGATGGTGGACATCGCCAAACGTCAGCTGCGATACAAGGCCGCCCTTCACCCGATCCTCTTCGAATTGCTTCCTCCGCGCTTTACGATCCCGCAACTTCAGATCCTCTACGAAAGTATCTACGATACCACCTTCGACAACCGCAACTTCAGCCGTAAAGTCCTTTCGACGGAATTGCTTGTCAAACAAAAAGAAAAAGACAAAACAGGATCCAAAAAAGGTGCGTTCTACTACCGGCTCGACAAACGGAAATACAAGGCCAACTTTCACGCCTTCCTCAACTTCATACCCAATCCGGACAAACTCCTGACCTGAAAAGAAACCGCCGCCAACCAATCAACACATCCGGCAAACGATCCGCCGATTGACGCCGACGGCTCAAACGAATTACTTTCTTTCGCCGAATAGATGTTAATTCGCTCTTAAAGACGGTGAATTCGCATACTAAGCCGGTAATTAGTGCTCGGACAATTTGGGTTATTCCATAAGAATCGTAAATTTGACGGTTATTTAGCTGCGCTGCCATATTTCACCCTATTATTAATTCTTTAGTTTTGAATGGTCACAAAGTCGTGACGCGAGGGCAATTTCTATTGCCCTCTTATTTTTGTTCATCCCGTCTCACCGGGTATTCGTTTCGTTCCATAAAGAAAACGCCCCCTGTCGGGGGCATTTTTATTTTAGCGCAATCCGCATCCGGACCATCAGGAACCCTTACGAAAGAATATATCGCCGCTGATCGTTTCCAGATCGATCGCCTTGCCGCCGCTGCCATTCAAATGCGCATCCACGCTGCCACCTCCCAGCCGTCTGGCGCCGCGATCGTTTCCGCCCAGGTCGAAGTTCGAATACATGGTACCCGAGATCGTCCGCATCCGAAGCGCCACCGCCTTCTCCGGCGCCATGGTAAGATCGATATACCCGCTGATGGTGTGCGCGCGGATCTCGGCCGTATTCCCGGCAATGACAATATTCCCGTTGATCGTCTCCACGGAGAAGTCCGTATTCTCGGGTATGTAGATCTCGTGCGTAATATAGGTCTCGCATCCGCAGTTGCAGCAGCAATCGCTGTCGTCGCCTGCCGGTCGGCGGCTGCTGTCGGCAGACTTTCTGCGGGAGTGGAAGTTATTACAATGGCTCACCAGTTTGCCGGTGATGTCGACCGTATTGGCAGACCCTGAAAAGGTCTCCTTGTAATCATCGTTGTCCTTATTGTCATTGACATCTATCGTGCTTTTGACATAGACCTCATTCTTCTTCCAGGTAATGATCCGGATGGAATCGGAGATCTGGAAATTCATCGACACAAAGCCGTCAGCAGACAGGTCGAAATGCTTCTCGATGATTTTTTGGGCCCGTACCGGGATGGCGGCCGCCAGCCACAGCACGATAAACAGACTGTATTTCATGATTTGGTGGTTTGTCCTTTCCTGAGATAGATATTCCCGCTGATAGAATTGATCTTAACAGCCGTCCCTCCGCCATTGAGCGTCGCGCGGATGTTACCGCCGCCCACCCTTTTCATATTCTTGTTGTCCTGGCTCAGATCGAAGTCGGAATACATATTGCCGCTCATATTCGACATTTCCAGGTCTACTGCGGCCGTTGCCGGGAGGGTCACATCCACTTCGCCGCTGATCGCAGCGATGGAAATGGGTTTTTCCTTGCTGATCTCGCTGAAGACCACGCTGACCCCCCCGCTGATCGTGGAAATAACAAGCGGGCCGGTCACATTCCTGAGGTTGACCTCATGACAGCCGTCGAAATCCACTTCGTTCTTCATATTTGAAATCGTAGTCTCACCGCCTTTTTCACAGGACCGGTGGATTTTCAGGGCCAGGTTTTCCGGCACACGGATTTTGTAATCGGCGTCCTTCCCGATACCCAGCAAACAGCGGAAGCTGACCTTATTCCCGCTCTTTTCCATATACAGCGCGATCCCGGTGTTGTCGGTCCCGCCTCCGTAGACAGGCTTTAACCCCCTGGCGCGCTCCGGCACTTCGAACCGGTCCCCTTCATGCGAAATGACGATCTCGTTGCCGTTATATCCTTCGATCGGGAGATCGCCGGGAAAATCTTCCAGCGTCAGCTGGCCATCTTTTGTGTTCTCTACGGTTACCTTGTACTCCTGGGCGTTCAGCTTTCCGACCATACATACGGCCAGGAGGAATGGAATGACATACTTCATGGTATTCATGTTGTTTTATTTGCAAACTTGATGATGGATGCCTGTCGCGTTCGTTGTGCTACATCGTCCTCAGGCTTCGCTGGGCGGCATCTTTTACTGCCGGCAGCGTGTTCTTGTTGGAAATAATATCCCTGATCGGCCCGATCGCCCGGTTATCTTTCTTCTCGGCCAGCAAGTTGATCAGCATCACCTGAATCAGCGGTTCTGCCTGCTTCGGAAGAGATGTAACAAGTGAATCCCTGACCGACGGGTTATCCGCAAAACTGGCCAGCGAATATAAAGCGGCCAGCCGGACATTTACATTCTTATCGTGATTCAGCGTACCTACCAGCACCTGGATGACCTTCTGATCCGGGTTCGGGATCTTCTCGGCATAGCCAACGGCTTTGATCCGCTGGCTGGCCGACTCATTGTCGATGAGAGAGAACAACAAAGACTCTTTCATTTGCTTTATCTCCTGTTGCATGGCGTCCAGTTTGTCCGGCATGTCGGATGCCTTTCGCGATCCGATCGCCGCCCCGATCCATATCCCGCCGAAGAGAAGGATACAGGCCGCAGCGGTCATCCATCCGATCTTCGCCCTAACCCCGAACTTCTCCTCTTTGCCTTCCCGCGGCCCTCTTACCAGGCCGTCCGCCGTCTCCATATTGAGTTCCGACTGAAGCATCACCTGAAAATTCTCCCGGAGGCCCTGGCCGGGTTGCTGCATCTCCTGATCGCTCATCGCGAGCATTAGCTCCCGCAATTCTTCCACCTCCGTTCTGCATTGCGCGCACCCGATCAAATGCGCCCGAACCGTAGCCGCCTTTTCGGCGCCCAGCGCCCGGTCCAGATAATCGATCATCACCGCTTGTATATCTTTGCAATCCATATTCATTGTTTGAAATAAAGATGTCGGAGCTGCCGCAGGGCTCTATAGACCTGAACCTTTATCGCGGGGACCGAGATATCTTTTATTTTCGAGATCTCATCATATTTCAATCCCTGGTACCGGCTTAGCACCAATATTTCCCGCTGATCCGGCGCCAGCTTTGCCATCGCCGCATCCAGCCGTTCGAATTGTTCTTCCGAGTACGGGACATCCGCATCCGCCACCCGATCCAATCCACCGTCAACGCCACCCGGTACCTTCTGCTCCTGCCGGAAATGATCGGCATGGACGTTGCGCGCCATCCGGTAAACCCAGGACCGGAAGCTGCCGCTGGCGGGCTCAAAACTTTGCCTGTATCGTAGAATGCGATAAAACAGGTTTTGTGTCAGGTCCTCGCTTAGCGCTTTGTCCAGGGTGAGCCGCAGAAAAAAGTTGAACAGCGGAACATGGTACCGCTCGAACAGTTCCGTCAGCTCGGACAGTTGTCCCTCCCGCACCCGCAGCATTATTTTTTCGTCAGAAAGTTCCGGCACTGGCAGATCTGTTAAGCGTTTTGCGTTCCTGTTTAGATTACTCCGGAAAACCCCGATGGTTACAAAAAAAAGGAAGATTATTTTCGCCCGCCTTAAGCCCGCGCCACTGCCCCGCATTGTTTTTCTCCTATCCCCTTATATGATAAGCCTTTGGCTGTACAAATGCCCTGATTCCCTGATAGGAAAGGGTCGACCCCAGTCCCGAATGCTTACGCCCCGACCAGGGCAACGTGGCGCTTACCCGGTCGCAACAGTTCCAATAAACCGTTCCCGTATTCAATTGTCGCATGACCCGCTCCGCCCGCTCGTAGCTCTTTGAATAAACGGCGGCCGTCAAACCGTATTCGGTATCCCCCATAAGCCGGACGGCTTCCGCATCGTCTTTCACCCGCTGGATCCCCACCACCGGGCCAAACGACTCCTCCGTCATCAGCTTCATCCCATGGTTCACGTCCACCAATACGGCAGGCTGGATAAAATAGCCCTTCCCGCCTCGCGGCGCCCCGCCATACAGCAACCTGGCCCCTTTGTTCACCGCATCTCCGATCTGTTGCACCAGGAATTCCAATTGCCCCGGACGACTTAATGGCCCGATATCGGTCGACGGATCCCGGGGATCGCCCACTACCATCTTTCGGAGCTGCGCGACATACGACTCCACAAACGCATCGTAGATCGGCTCCTGCACGTATATCCGTTCAACCGCGCAACAACTCTGACCGTTATTGTAGACCACGCCTTCTAAAGCCGCACCGGCCACCTTATCGATGTCTTCCACATCATCCATGACATACAACGGATCCTTGCCCCCCAGCTCGAGCTGACAGGGCACGAGTTTTCCCGCCACTTTTTCCGCGATCGTCCGACCCGTCCGGTAACTTCCGGTGAAGAAATAGCCATTCAATGGCAACCCCAGCAGCCACTCACCCGCTTTCCCTTTACCGGTCACCACCTGGAAAACGTCCTCCGGGACCCCCGACAAGTACAACAACCGGCGAATATGCAGTCCGGTTAGTGTCGAGTATTCCGACGGTTTGTACAGCACCGCGTTCCCACCGATCAACGCCGGGATGAAAACGTTGACCCCTACAAGGTAGGGGTAGTTCCAGGCCGAAATATTCGCGATAATGCCCAATGGCTCATAAACGATCTTTTCGCGTGTAGCCCCCTCCGTTACCACCCATTCCTCGTTGAGCCAGGCGGCCGAATGGTCGATGAAATACTGTATCCGGCCGCGGGCCCCATTCAATTCATTGAACGACTGCTGCAACGGCTTGCCTGTTTCGCCGGTCAGCGTATCGGAAAGGACCGGCGCTTCTCTGTCCAGCAACTCCCGGAACCTGGCAATACAGCCGATCCTGTCGCCCACCGGCAGCGCCGCCCAGCGCGGCTGTCCTTCCTGCAATAGGCGGTACTTTTCCCGAACGCTGGCCTCCGTATCTTCCGGAACCTCTGCAATGACTTCTTCCGTAGCCGGATCGATGATCTGCATTATTCCTGCATTGTTTTTTTAACTTCTTCGATAAACCGTTCGCATATCGACCGGTAAAGAAACGTATCCTCGAAATTATTCGCCAGCATCCGTTCCGGATGCCACTGCACCGCCAGCAGGAACGGCCGCCCTCCGGGTTCCGCCCACTCGATGCCCTCTATCGTCCCATCCGCGGCGCGACAATTGACCCTCAACCCCTCTCCCAGCCGCCCCACCGCCTGATGATGCGCGCTATTCACTTCGCCGTGTTCATGACCCGTCACTTCGGCCAGCAGGCTTCCCGCTTCGACCCGGACCGGATGCTCCTTATCAATCCCCGCATTCGCCTCGTGCACCGCATCGCCGGCGATGCCAAGGTCCTGCACGAGGGTGCCCTTCAGGGTTATATTGATCAGTTGCAGACCACGGCAGACACCCAGGACCGGCAATTCCAGATCCCATGCGAGACGCAATACCGACTGCTCGAACAGGTCGCGTTCCTTTTCCCACCCGGCGGCCGGCGACCGCTTGTATTCAGCGGCACCGCCGTACAGCGAAGGGTGGATATCGACGCCACCCGACAAGACGAGTCCGTGGCATCCTGCCGCTTCATTTAAATTGCCCAACGCCGCCGACAGTCGCACCACACCGACCCGACGGTTTTCGGAAATCCACCGCACATAATTCTGGTGCTTCCATTCTGTCCCCGTGTCTGTCAACCCTATTCTTATCATAACGCCTCCAGGTACAATTTTTTAAAATCCTCGCGGCTCACCGGCCTGGGATTGTTCGGATGCGCAAAGTCCGCAAACGCCAGATCGGCAAGGGGCTCGATGTGTTCCTCCCTGACGCCGATCTCCCGGAGCCGTGTGGGCAGACCCAGGTCGCGGTTGAAATCGGACAAACGTTCAACCACCGCCCCGCCGTCATGGTTCTTCAACCCCATCACCTGCGCGATCCGCGCAAACTTCCCTTCACTGCCACTGATATTGAACCGCATCCCATAGGGAAGATTGACCGCATTGGCCAACCCATGGTGGGTATCCAGCAACGACGACAACGGGTGCGCCAGGGAATGCACCACGCCAAGCCCTTTTTGGAATGCCACTGCACCCATCAGCGAGCCTAGCAGCATCCGGCTTCTTGAATCCAGGTCGGGCTTGTGCGTCGCCCGCGCCAGAGCCCCATCGATAAGCGCCACTCCCTCCAGGGCGATCCCTTCACACATGGGGTGGTACATCTTTGCCAGGTAGGCTTCGAGGTTGTGCGTCAACGCATCCATCCCCGTGGCAGCCGTTACAAACGGCGGAAGTTCCATGGTCAGCATGGGATCGGCGAAGACAATCCTCGCCAGCAGCTTTGGTGAAAAAAGTATCCGCTTGCGATGGGTGTCGTCCTCGGAAATAATGGCGCTTCTTCCCACCTCACTGCCGGTACCCGCCGTGGTGGGGACCGTGATAAAATAAGGGACGTCTTCCGTTACAAACCGATCGCCGCCGATCAGGTCGTCGTAGTCGAAAAGATCCCGGCGATGATGAATGCGCAAAACCACGGCCCGCGCGACATCCATCGCCGCACCGCCGCCAATTCCCACCACGCTGTCCCGATCTGCAGCCCTGAATGCATCGCCTCCTTTCAGGACGTCCGTTTTCACCGGGTTCTTGTGTATGTCCGAGAATACTTCGACGGAAATCCCCTTTGTTTCCAGCGACCGCCTGATCTCCCTGAAAAATCCCAGCTGCGCCACCATCGGGTCGGTCACCAGTAAAGGCCGTAGCAACCCATTCGCTGCCAAATGATCTGGCAGCTCTGCGATGGCACCAGACCCGAATCGGATAATGGTAGGAAAATTATACTGCCTGATCGTCGAAAAGTCTGTCATATGATCTCAAAATATCGTTTTAACTCCCAATCCGTCACCGCCTGGCCAAACTGCCGCCACTCCCATTCGCGGGTGCGGACAAAATGATCGGTGAATTCCTGCCCGAACAATTCGCGCGAAAGATGGGACTCTTTCATCGCCTGTGTCGCCTCCCACAGGTTGCGCGGCAAGATCCCATTACGCTTGTCCGCATACCCGCTGCCTTTTGTCGCCGGCACCTCCAGCTTCAGCTGTTGCCGCACTCCATAGAGACCGGCAGCCAGGCAAGCCGCCATCGCCAGGTAAGGGTTGGCATCCGAACCCACCACCCGGGTCTCCAGCCGTGTCGACGAAGCGCTCCCCGGCAATGCCCGCAAGGCCGTCGTACGGTTGTCTATCGCCCACGTCACCGTCGTCGGCGCCCACGCGCCCTCCACCAGGCGTTTATAGCTGTTGACGGTCGGCGCCACCATGGGCAGGATATACGGCAGACAATGCAACTGTCCCGCCATATAACTTTCCATCAGCCGGCTCATCCCGGAAGCAGCGGAGGGATCATGGAACAAATTCACGCCGTCCCGCCACAAACTTTGATGGACATGGCCGCTGCAACCCGGCAACGTCTCACTCACCTTCGCCATAAATGTAGGTAAGACCCCATGGCGGCAACCCAGTTCTTTTACGCTCGTTTTGAACAACACGGCCCGATCCGCCGCCTCTAGCACATCCGAATAAAGTATCGCCGCCTCATAAACGCCGGGACCCGTCTCGGTATGCAATCCTTCCAGCGGCACGCCAAATTTTTTCAACTCGTCAAACAGCGCATGGAAAAAATCACTTCGTTGGGAGGCCCGGAGAATGGAATACCCGAACATCCCCTGTGTGATGGGTTTGAGGATGTCAAACGATCGCCGCGGCGGATCATCCGATCCCGCGATGAAATTGAACCATTCGAATTCCTGTGAAAAACAGGCCGCATATCCTTCTTCCGCCGCCTGTCGCACCACTTTCTTCAATAACCCCCGCGGACAAACCGGCGCCCCGAAATCAGCCAGGAAAAAGGGGAGCCCGCCCTCCCACGGGACCCGCCGCATCGTATCCACATCCACGACCGCCAGGGCATCCGGATACCCCGTGTGCCAGCCGGTAAATTCCGCGTTGTCATACGCCCGGTCGCCGGAATCCCAGCCAAAGACGACATCGCAAAAACCAAAGCCCTTCTCCACGATGGACTTGAATTTGTCGAAGGCGATCATCTTCCCCCGTAAAACCCCATCGATATCCGTGATCGCCAGCTTTACCTTTTCCGTCCCCGCCAGCTCGAGCTCATGCAGCAGGTCGTCAATTGCGATTTGATTGCCCATAGGCTAATGTTGGTTTGAAGGTTTCACTGCAAAGCGAAACCAAATATAGGCCAGCCCAAGAATTGAAAAATAAATGACGGATAAAATAATATTCAGCCATATCAGCACCACCAGGAAGCCCACCCCCATCACCAACGCGATAACCGGGAATACGGGATAGAACGGCGCCCTGTATGGCCGCTCCAGCGCTGGCTCCCGTCGCCGTAACGCCAGCACCGTGATCATCCCGAACACATACAATGTCACCGCCCCAAGCACCGAAACCGTTACGATCTGGTCTGTTTTTCCCGTCATTAATGCCGCGATCCCGATCACCATATTTACCAGTAACGCATTCACCGGGGTGTGTCGCCGGGCGTTGACCCTGCCCAGGGCCCGCGGCAGATACCCTACACGCCCGAATTCTAGGGTTGCCCGCCCTGCCGCCAGGATGATGCCGTGAAAACTCGCGATCAACCCCATGAGGCCGATCGTGACCAGCAAATGATAATACAGCCCCCCTGTTCCGGTGATTTTTGAAAGCGCCAGCGGCAATGGCTTGTCCGAAGGATCTCCTCCTGGCGAAGGATATACGATGGCCTCCCAACCGGCTACTCCGATGGACGAAACGTACACCACCACGCAGAGTATGATCAACGTCGCCAATGCCGACCCAAATCCGATCGGGATATTCCGCCGGGGGTTTACCGTCTCCTCTGCAACATTCGCTATACCCTCCAGTCCGAGAAAGAACCAGATTGCAAATGGAATGGCCGCCCCAACACCGAGCCATCCATGCGGAAATGCATTGTGTGCGAAATTCCCCCACGAAAAGTGCGGCAGCGTCACCCCGCTGAACAGCAACAGCTCGAACACGGCCACCAGGGTAACCGCCAGCTCGAAACCCGCCGCCGCCCGGACCCCGTACATATTGAGGGCAGTGAACAATACATAAGCAACTACCCCGATCTCCCTGGCGCCGTACTGCGGAAAGAATAAATTGAAATAGGCGCCGATCGCCGCTGCGATCGCCGGCGGGGCAAAGAGGAATTCGATCAGCTGCGCCATGCCCGCGACAAAGCCCCAGTCTTTGTTCAAGCCCCGGGTCGCATAGTCAAAGACGCCGCCTGCTTTCGGAATGGCGCATGCCAGTTCCGCATAGGAGAATGTGAAGGTGATGTACAGGATGATCGCCCCGGCGGTGGCAATCGCCATTCCGAGCGTTCCACCTTCCGGCAGTCCCAGGTTCCAGCCAAAATACATCCCTGAAATGACATAGCCGACGCCGAGACCCCACAGCATCCAGGGCCCAAGGCTGCGCGAAAGAGTAGTCATTGCCCAATTTAATAAAAATAACGACGCCGCCCCTTCGGGGCGGCGTCATAAGCTATCCGCACGCATCATCTATCTCACCGGTCAAACAGCCACATAAACGTCGCCGAATTGCCGCTTACGATCAGGTTTTGACCGCCGCCGGCAGATGCACTCACGATCGCCAACGGCAACGCGTATTGATGATGTAACGGAAATTTGCTAAAGTTAAGAGTCACCGCCACCCGTCCAACCCGGTAACCGGGCTGAACCGTAGCCGAAGTAGTCAGGGCAAACAGGCTGTCGGGCAAAACGGTAAACGACGTGCCGTTCGCCGAATTAAAGCTCTGTACCTGTGTCGGATCGACCTGGATCGTGGCGGTCACCGTACTGTTCAATACCTGGGGCGAAGCCACGACCACCGCCACGGCGGTATCGATATCCGAAGCCGGCGCTCCGATGGTGTCTCCCGCGAATGCGAAGGGCCCAAACTGTCCGTTGGCCGGGCTTAATCCGAACTCGATGATCGGCTGTGAGTTTGACACATCGATATATGGCGTATCCTTCAGACAGCCACTGAGCATTATTCCCGCCAACAGACAAGGGATGATCAAATATTTTATCTTCATAATCCTGATTTTAATGGTTACTGCGCCCAGAATATTTTTTTATTCAGATCCGAGGGCTGCTGATTTTGCGCATTCACATTGACCGTATTTTGCGTGTACTCCGTCTGCGGATACAAGATCCGCTTCGGCATCGGCTGCCCCGGCGCCGCCGCGGAAACCTGGCCGATCACCGGATAGCCGGTGCGCCGGTAATCGCAATAGGCCTCCAGACCGTCGAGTTCGCACTCGGCAACCCACTTCTGGTATAATATCGTCTGAAGGGGATTGGCGCTGGTGTTGATATTCACGAAATCACTTCCCGAACCGGAAATAAATGCGTCGGCCGCCGCGGTTGCATTGGGAACGCCCAGGTACCGGAACGACTCCTCCACACCTTGCTGAAACAGAGTCTGATAATTCCCGGTCATCAATCCCCGCTGCACGGCCTCCGCCTGCATAAAGAAGGATTGGCTGGCAGAGAACAACAACGCCGGCATCGATGGGCTTTGCAGGATGCCCGGCCCGATCGGGCTGAGTTGCGCGCTGGGTGTCAGACTGCTTCCGAAGAAATTACCGCCATAGCCGCCCGCCGGGTTCTTTGCATAGAAATAACCAAGCCGCGGATCGGCGGTGGTGGTCAGAAAATTCACCATCAGGCTGTTCGCGATAAAGAAATTATTGTTTTGCGTGGACCCGCCGCCATTCGGAAGAAACCCATAGGCGCCCCAGAAGGGGCTCTGCGTCTGCGAAGTGGCATCCGAATATCCCGGCTGAACCGCCGCGTCCTGCCCCGCCCCCAGGAAACCGTTGCCCTGTTGCATCATCGCGCTGATCTCGGAACTGACATATGCCTGGTCCCCGTTCGGCACCTGCCTGAGAAGGATCCTCAGCTTGATCGTGTTGGCGAACTCCAGCCAGAGTGGCTTTGATCCTTTGAACATGATGTCCGATGCATCATCGGTAGTCGATTGGGACGCCTGGATCTCCGCGATCGCGGAATCCAGCTGCACGACCAGGTCCTTGTAAATAACCGCTGCGGAATCGTATGCCGGCGTGATGGAGACATTCGGCTGAGCCGCCTGGGCGTAAGGGATGTTCCCAAACTGATCCACCAGGTCCTGGAACAGCATCGTCCGCATGACACGCGACGCACCGGGCAGGATCGAATTCGGCGCGCTGTTCCCGATCACAAAATTGTAGTCGTAGATATTGTGATAGAGCGACGCCCAGTTGCCGTCCGAAAAACTGTTTGTTAACCCAAATGTCTCCATTTGTTCCTGCGCTCCCGACGGCGCAAAGGAGGTGGTCCGGGCCAGATAACCCATCCACTGCGTAGCATAGTCGTAATTGTCCGTGGCCGTACTGATATTCAGCCCGAGGTTGTCGGTAACGGTCGAATTCAATGCCTGCGCAAATACATCCTTACCGCCAAGCTGAACGATGCCCAACCCGTTCGGATCGTCCTGGTTCTTGTTCAACAATTTTTTGCATCCACCCAGCCCGATGGCCGTAGCGGCAAGCAAAACAAAAAATATCCGATGTTGTGTACCCATATAGATTGTTTGATGGATCTGTCAAAAAATATTAGCCGTAAGGGAAAAACTGATTACCCTGGTGGGCGGCGTCTGGAATTCGGTCGTATAGCCTACCGCATTCCCCGTCCCGTTCGTGCTGAATTCCGGATCGGACCAGATATTCGTTTTCGGCCTCCACATAAAGAGGTTACGGCCGATCGCAGAAAGGTTCAGCCCCTTGATCACCTTTTGCGAACCGAGCATCTTCCGGGGAAAATCATAGCTAAGCGATACTTCTCTCAGTTTTATAAAAGCCGCGCTCACGACAT
This sequence comes from Puia sp., assembly GCA_035501395.1. Classification (GTDB taxonomy): domain Bacteria; phylum Bacteroidota; class Bacteroidia; order Chitinophagales; family Chitinophagaceae; genus Puia. Next base: position 7,059 of record DATJWK010000012.1, on the reverse strand, counting down.
ACGGCATACCCAGCTGATTCATATAATTCGCCCACCAGAAGATGCTGTTCGGCAAACCCGGAAAGCCTGAGGTGATCGGAATATTCGTATTCGGCGTGAATTTGCCGGGGGAAGTCTCGATCACGGAATTGGGAATGATAAAGGCCTGCCTGTCCTGGGCGTCGAACACCGATATCCCCGAAAAATCCATGGCATTCCCTTCCTCGTTCAGGATCTTGGCTCCGCCGCGATAGTCGAACACCGCCCGTAATGAAAAACCTTTGTACTGGAAGCCTGGCGTGATGCCGAGGAAATACTTGTAATTCGTATTGCCCGCATCCCGTAAGTTGGGGTTGAAGCCAGGCAGGCCGGTCGTACCGTCTACAATGATGTGTCCTTGCGGATCCCGGTTGAAATCCGTCACTTTCAGCTGGGCATAATCCTTCCCCGGTACGGCAAATACGCCGCCCAGGATCTGCGTTCCATAATTGATCTGGTCCAGCTCCGCCTGTCCTCCCGCAATGCTCACGACCTTTGAATTCTGGTAGCTGAAGTTCGCCGCCAGGTTGAACCGGAAGTCATTGATGCGGATCAGCGGCGTCAGGTTAAGATCGACCTCGATCCCGCTGTTATTGATCTCGCCGGCGTTTGTGAGATAGGAATTGATCCCCGCCGCCGTAGAGGTTTGCAGCGGGATGGTCTGGTTCTTCGCCCGCTGATCGTAGTAGTTCGCCTCCAGGTTGATCCGGTTTGACAAAAGACCCAGTTGGAATCCCAACTCCACCGACTGGGTCAGCTCCGGCTTGAGCCCCACCTGAACCGAATTGGGGTTCTGGGAGAACCCGTTGACGGCGCCGAACGGGAAGCCCGGTCCCACCGTCGTGATCGGATAGATCGCATAGGCGCCGAAATTCGGCAGGGCTACGGAGAAACCGCCCAGGTTCTTGCCACCCGCTACATTACCCATCACGCCAAGTTCGTTATAGCCCTCCAGGCTGACATTACCCGTGCCGGCGTAGCCGAGCCGCAACTTGAGGAAGGAGATCGTATTGCTGCTGTGCAGCGCAGTGATCTTATCGCTCAGCACGGCCGACAGATCCACCGAAGGATAGCTAAAGCTCCGGTGCTGGGGATCGAGGATCGAGGTCCAGTCGTTACGGATAGACCCGTGCAGGAATAACCAGTCTGCATAGCCGATGGTAAGATCGCCGTATGCCGACTGATCGTACCGCTTGTAACTGAAGATCGCATCGGCGCTGCCATCGGCATGGTTCACCTTGGTATAGAAGTTCGGGATGAGATTCTGCCCGACAACCGGTCCCGAATTCACCTGGTTGGAATACCAGTCGCCATAGCTCGTCCGCTGGCGGTAGTTGCCGCCCGCGATCAACGTAAATTTGAACTCCCCGTAGGTCTTTGTAGCGGTTCCAAACAGGTCGCCGCTGAAGTCGTCGTAATGCGCCTTTATATCTTCCCGCTGGAAGCCGACGTTCCCGGGAAAGACAGCCAGGTTGCTGAATCCCCATGGTCCTTCGTTGGCCGAAAGCCAGGATGGGAATGAAATGCTGTCGATATAGGAAGGCGCATCGATCATCGTCCGGCTATAGCCACCTCTTGCCGTGATCGTCAACCAGGGGAGGGCCTTATAGTTGACCAGCAGGTTTGACAAAAGCTGACCGGTACTCTTCTTCGAACGCGAATCGAATACCTGCACCCAGGGGTTCGGATAGTAGGCGTCGACAAATCCCTGATTGTACGCAAAATTGTTGATGTCCTTTATGGACTTCAGATCGACACTCGGCAGCATATTCATTACATCCCAGTACACGGGTCTGTTCTGGAAATAGGAATTACCCGCAATATTCGTATTCACATTGTTGTAGCTCACACCCGCGCTGAGGTCGAATTTTCCCAACCGATAATTTCCGTTCGCCCGGAAACCGGCGCGGTGATAAACATCCATAGGGACCACCCCCTGCTTGCTTGTATATTCGCCCGAGAAGAAAACGCCCCCATGCTCGTTACCAAACGAACCCGACAACTTGTTTTGATCCCCCAATCCGGTTTGAAAGAAGTCTTTCCTGCCGTTGGGATTCCCTTTGTAGGGAATAAATTTCCAGGTCTGATCGGCATTTTCTCCTATCGGGATCGAATCCAGGTGAAAATCCTTGCTGTTATAGGCTTCGCCGTAGCTTTCATTTTCGAACGGTACCGTCTGTGCCAGCCCGGTCCAGGGGTTGATAAATTGAATGGAGCCCCCGGTAGCCGGGTTAAAGAAGGTGCCGGGCGGCTCGCCTCCCCAGCCGCTATACTCGTTTTGCAGCTTCGGGAAATACGAAATCGACTCCATACTAAAGGTGTTCTGATAGGTAAGCGTGAATTTGCCTTTTCCTTTTTTTGTGGAGATCGCCATCACGCCATTCGATGCCGCCATGCCGTACAGTGCGGCGGCATTGGACCCCTTGAGGACGGTTACGTCCTCGATATCGCCGGGGTTGAGGTTGGCCAGGTAGGTCTGGTCGACGGGTATCCCGTCTACCACGATCAGCGCGGCATTGCTGCCCTCGATCGACCGGCTTCCCCGGAAGGTGACCTTTACCTGTGGATCGACGCCGTTATCGGCCAGCCGGATGTCGACGCCCGACACCTTGGCTGCCAGACCGGTCGCAGGGTTGATCACTGCAGCCTGGTTCAGTTGTCTGGTGTTGATGGACGTCGTCGCATAGCCCAGCTCCCTTGCCTGCCGCTTGATCCCCAGCGCGGTGGTCACGACGACTTCCGATAAATTCTGTGAGGTCCTTGTAACGACAATATTACCCAGGCTGCCGGAGGCCTGCACGGTGGCTTCCTTTCGGGCCACACCGGAGGATGTGATTACCAAAATGTCCCCTGGCGAGGCCTTGATGGTAAAATTCCCTTCCGCGTCGGCGATCGACGTAACTTTCGTACCCTTGATCTGAACGGTGGCGTAGGGAACAGCCGCTCCGGCATTGTCTGTGATCTTGCCGGTGACCTGCCTGGTCTGGGCGTTGGCCGCAAACAGGCCACCCAGCCAAATACTCAATAGCAGCAACAATTTTCGCATGTTTCTCAGTTTATGTTGACAGTGTAAAAAATGACAATGAAAAAACAGCCGCGCATCCGGCGCAGTCTTTTCAGAACCCTCGTGTGAGTAGAGATAGAGGCATTTGACGTACAATCAGGAGACAAAAAAATTAGGAAAATATATGCTTGCCGACCGGCAGTTTGTAACCGAAGCTGGAAATTTCATACCTGAAGAAGGAAAAACCGCATCCCGCGATTTACGCGACGACCGGCACAAAAAAAAGCAGGTGGTAGAAACCACCTGCGAGTCACATGAGAAAACTTCCGGAGACAACTGTTCAAAACCGGGGAAGTTGCCTCCAAGAAACTTTTTTTCCCCCGGGGGAAATATCTTGACGTAAACAGTCGTCGCAAAATAAATACATTTTTTATTTCGGTGACGGACAAACTAACTCAAGCGGGAAAATAAACTTCCCAAAGGTCGAAACGAAAGGACGAAAGGTTTCGTTCATCTGACCGTTCACCCCAGACGTGCGCGCTTTTGCAATAAATTAACTTTTCTATTACAGCACATTTGAATTACTTTCCGTTATTCCCATTCTACTACTACATCCACGAGATTTCCCGCTTCTTAAAACAACTTAACCGGTCAGCCCCAAAAGGCCTGAACGAACGCTGCTATGAACAATAAAACGGTGCTCCGCGACAGGACAGTCCGAATGATCGGCATTCCCATCCTGGGCATAGTTATCCCGAACCTGACCGGGTTGATCACCAATCGGCTTTATCGGTCTATCGAATTAGTAGGCAATTATTTATACTTCATCGTCGTCTTCGTGCTCGTATGGGAGGGAAATATCCGACTGATGTATTTCATCCGGCAAAAATACCCCTGGACCCGGGGTTCCTATTATAAGATCATCCTTGCCCTCTTCCTTGTCAATGTCGTCTATTCGGGGCTCATCTCGTATCTGCTGCTCAAATCATGGAAACTGTGGTCCCGTGAGCCCGCATATGACAATACCCCGCTGGCAAACTGTGTATTTGTGATCGTCATTACGGCATGTTTTATTGCCAACATCTACGAGATCCTGTTTCTCAACCTCGAAAAAGAGCTCAATGAGTCCCGCGTGGAACAACTCAACGTCGCCAAAGTCCAGGCCGAACTCGAGGCCTTGAAAAACCAGATCGACCCCCACTTCATTTTCAACTCCCTTAATACCCTCTCCTTCCTGATCACCCGGGATCCCAAAAGCGCACGCCGGTACAACGATACCCTTGCCCTTGTCTACCGGTATATCCTTGGCAACCGGGAGAAAGACCTCGTTTTGCTGCGGGAAGAAATCGATTTTATCGGCAACTATTTCTATCTGCTGAAGATCCGCTTCGCGGAGGCCATCAGCATGGTCATCGAGATCACGGACCTTTCCGCCGAGAATTTTCTCATTCCCCCGATCTCCATGCAAACCCTTGTTGAAAATGCCATCAAACACAACGAATTCAGCGAAGCCACCCCCCTCAACATCGCCGTATCCATCTCATCAGACTATGTCATCGTCAGCAATGCCATGAAACGCGTCAGCGAGCCCCAGCCGAGCTCCAAAATCGGCCTCCGCAACCTCGACAACCGCTACAAATTGATAACAAAACGAAATATCATTATCGAAAACAACTTTGAACGTTTTATCGTCAAGCTACCGATCATCCGATTTTGAAACCACTACCGGATTAAAATGCAACATTCGGGTTATGCGTGCGTCCTATTATTCTAACGGTAAACAGAACGTGAACAAACAAATTAATTTTGAACAAAACTAAGTCCCATGAAAGTGCTGATAGTCGAAGATGAAATGCCCGCCTTTTGCAATATGACGGAGGAGTTGCATGTCATCGACGAAAAGATTGACGTGGTCGCCGGTTGCAGCACCGTCGAGGAAACCGTGCGGTGGCTCCATGAAAACCCGCAACCGGATTTGATCCTGATGGATGTCCAGCTTTCCGATGGACTATCCTTTTCGGTCTTCAAAAACTGCAAGATCACCTGCCCGGTGATCTTTACCACCGCCTATAATAAATATCTGACCGAAGCATTTCAATTTAGTAGCATCGACTATTTGCTAAAACCTATTAGCCAGGATCGTCTTAGCAATGCCATCCAAAAATACAAGACCCTGCAGGCACATTTCGTCGGCGCCCCCCTGCCCGATTTTATCAGCCGGGCCGACCGGAAACGTTCCCGCATCCTCGTCCGTAAAGGCGCCGAATTTCAAACTGTTCGCATTGAAGATGCCGGGTACTTCTTCACTGAACACAAACTTATCTTCCTGGTGGATAAAGAAAACCGGAAATATATGGCCGAAAAGAGCAACCTGAGCGAGCTGGAGGAAGAACTGGACCGGAACCTCTTTTATCGCGCCAACCGGAAGTACATTATAAACGCCAACTATATAAAACGCTTCAAACCGCTCGAGAAAAGCAAGATCAGCGTGGAACTGACCCTCCCCGTAAATGAAGAGATCATCATCAGCCAGGAGAACTCGGCTTCCTTCAAAAAATGGATCGGCGAAAGCTGAATCGATCGGTGAAACCTGAATCGATCGGCAACGTTAAAAATGGAGGTAGAACGCGGTACCAACGCCTTCGACCGACTGCACCTGGATATTTCCTTTATGAAGCAATAGGATCTGTTTGCAGAGGCTCAAGCCGATCCCACTCCCATTTTTCTTTGTACTGAAGAAGGGAATAAAAATATTTTCCATTACCTCCGGTGACATCCCCATGCCATTGTCCGCGACTTTTATCACGGGACGTCCATCCTTAGCCGCATTTCCCGATAACGTGATCAGGGGTTGATCCCGGTCCTTTACCGCCTCGATCGCATTCACCACCAAATTGATCAGCACCTGCTCGATCAGATTGGTATCCGCCTCGAGCGAAAGGTCAGGGTCGATCAGCAGGATCTCCAGCTCGATATGCTTCTGGTCCAGCGTCGGCTGCATCAGGTGATGCAGGTTCTCGAACAGATCGCGGGCGAAAATCCGTTTCAGATTCAGCGTCGTGATCTTGTTCAAGTTCCGATAGGTCTCCGCAAACTTCAGCAGTCCTTCACTGCGGCGCCGGATGGTTCCGATCCCCAGCTCCAGGTCCTCGAGCGCGCCATCATGCTGACCCTCCAGCACCCTCGACGTCTCCTGCAGCCGGTGCAGCATCGTTTCCGCCAAGGAGGAGATCGGCGCCACCGAATTCATGATCTCATGGGTCATCACGCTCAACAGCTTTTGCCACGCCTTTGCCTCCGTCTCATCCAGCGCTTCATTTACATCCTGGAAGGCAATGAGCTTATAGACCCTGCTGTCGGTTTGGAATGCGGTCGCCGCCATGAGCGTCTTGAAGACATTCTTGTCCTTAGACAAGGTAATGATCTTGCTGTCTCCCGGCCGCAAATTCAGGATCTCCTGGTATAAGGCCGGGTCCCGGCGGTCCAGGCTCGCGATCGTTTTCAGGTAGGGCACACCCAGCATGTTCTTGAACGACTCATTCATCCAGCCGATCTCCCCGCTGCGGTGCTCGTATGACAATATCCCGGTGTTCACCAGCTCGAGAATCTTCTGCAGGTACTGATACTGGGTCTCTTTCTCGCGGCTGATCAGCTTGAACGTGGAATTGATCTCGTTGAAGCCCTGCCGTAAAGACTGTAATTCCAGCGGCGCCTCCTTCACATCGAAATAGCGGGAAAAATCGCGGTAGTGTATCGACTCGACGAACTGCTCCACTTCCAGCTGCGCCTTGCGATGAAAATTGTAGAAATCGATCAGCTGCAGACTGATGAAAAGCAGCAGAAAGACCAGATAGGGATACTCGCCTTTGACCAACAACCATGACGCCCCCGACAAGGTGGCAAAAAGGGCCAATACCCGGATCAATATCCGCTCCTGGTAACGTTTGAATACCATAATAATTCAGCTTAACAATCCACTAAGCGAGATCAAATATCGTATTTACTTAGTCTCCGATAAAGCGCGGTCCGTGTTAATC
>DATJWK010000011.1:0-11140 GCA_035501395.1 Puia sp. | reverse complement strand
CAGGGTCAACAAGGTAGCTGCGTCGCCTGGAGCAGCGCATATGCCGCGCGCACCATCGAAGAGGCCGCGCGTACCGGCGAAGAACCGGACAACCTTCGCTTCAGTCCGTCTTTTCTATACAACCAAATCGGTCTGGACAATTGCGACGGCTCCTATATCGAACGGGCCATGGAATACATGACCCAAAGCGGCTCCATTCCCTACAACGAATTTCCGTACGACGACCACAATTGCTCCCGCCAGCCCGACCAGCAGCAGCTCGAAGAGGCCCGACGCTACCGGATGCGCGGCTTCAACCGTCTCACCCGCGGCGACCGGAATGACGTCCTCGACCTGCACGCAATAAAAGAGAACATCTCCCAGGGCGCGCCCGTCGTGATCGGCATGGAAGTGGGCGGAAGTTATATGCAGCCTATGATGGGGCAGGATGTCTGGACCCCTACCGCGGAAGACCGCAGTAAGATGGGTTTTGGCGGACACGCCCAATGTGTCGTAGGATATGATGATAAAAAATACGGCGGGGCCTTCCTGCTCATGAATAGCTGGGGCCCGCAATGGGGCAATAACGGTTTTGCCTGGGTGCGCTACCGCGATTTCAGATATTTTGTCCGCGAAGCCTATGGTATCGAACCGATGCAAAAGACGGGCGCCGCGGCAGCGGCGCCCCTGAGCTGCGAGATCGGCCTCGTGCAAAATGATAATAAGGAATATATCCCGCTTCACCTGAACAACAACAACATCTTCGAGACCGTTACGCCGCTAAGGATCGGCACGCGCTTTAAGATGGAGATCCGAAATACGGGGGAATGCTATATTTATGTATTTGGCAAAGAGACCGACGGCACCAGCTATACGCTATTTCCCTATCCCAGTCCCACCAACCCGGAAAAAACAAAATATTCCCCCTTCTGCGGCATCACCGGCTACCGCCTCTTCCCGAAGGACAAAAGCATGACCCCCGACTCCATAGGGCGCCGTGACGAGATTGCGGTCGTCGTCAGCGCCACGCCTCTAAATTGGGTCGGCCTCAACAACACCATCAGTCAGAACGCCGCCGGGGACTATGCCGAAAGGGTCAACGCCGCCCTGGGCGAAAAGCTCACCCGCAACATCCGGTTCATCGCCTCCGCAAAAGGCAATATGCAGTTTACCATTCCGACCGCTGACCGCAGCCCGGTCGTCGCCGCCATCGTCGAGATCGACAAAAAATAATTTGACTATGTCTGATTTTCAGCGCATCGCTACCAACCACCTGAAATTTCGCCTCTACCTCATCACCCGCCTGCCAAGCGCCTTTTTCGCCGGCCTTCGCATCACGCATTTCGACGCCGGCGCCTGCGCCGTCACCGTCCCGTACAAATGGTTTACCCGTAATCCTTTTAGATCCACCTATTTCGCCTGCCTGGCCATGGCCGCGGAAATGAGTACCGGCATCCTTGTCATGAACCAACTTTTCAATCGCAAACCTCCCGTCTCCATGCTTGTCGTCCGCCTGGAAGCCAACTACCATAAGAAAGCCACCGGCCGGACTCGATTCCGATGCGCAGACGGCCCCGCGATCCAATCCGCTGTGGAAGCAGCTATTACTACCGGTGAAGGACAGACCGTCCGGGCGTGCGCCACCGGCACCAACAGCAATGGTGATTTGGTAGCGGAATTTTACATAACTTGGTCCTTCAAGGTCAAGTCAAAATGAAGATTGCATTCCACGGCGCCGCGCGCGTCGTCACCGGGTCTAAACACCTCATCAGCCTTAACAATGGTAAGAAGTATCTGCTCGACTGTGGCATGTTCCAGGGCATGGGTCCCCAAACCGACGTCCTGAACCGCAACTGGGGCTTCACCCCCGCCCAGGTCACCCACCTGATCCTGTCGCACGCGCATATCGACCACAGCGGCCTTATACCCAAACTGGTCAAGGATGGCTTTTCAGGAAAGATTTTCTGTACCCCCGCTACCCACGAACTTACCGGCGTCCTGCTCGAAGACTCCGCGGGCATCCAGGAGGATGACATCAAATATGCCAACAAGCGCCGGAAAGCGGAGGGACAGCCCTATCTCCAACCGCTATACGATACCGATGACGCCAAACGCGCGATGGACCACTTTGTCGACATCGACTATGACACGTGGCACCCTATCGATGACGACGTGCAAGTGCTCTATACCGATGCCGGACATATCATCGGCAGTGCAGCCGTTCATTTGAAGATCAAGGAAGAAGGGAAGGAATATCATATCACCTTCAGCGGTGACGTCGGGCGGTACAAAGATGTTATTCTTCGCGCTCCGGAGGTGTTCCCACAAGCCGATTACATCCTCATCGAATCTACATACGGCAACAGTCTCCACAACCCTGCCTCCACCACCCCGGACATGCTCCTCGATTGGATCGTAAAGACCTGCCTGCAGAAAAAGGGCAAGTTGATCATCCCGGCGTTTAGTGTCGGCCGAACCCAGGAGCTGCTTTTCGCCCTCAATCAGCTGGAAGAAGAAAGACGTCTCCCGCCTCTCGATTACTATGTTGACAGCCCGCTAAGCGTCGCCGCCACGCAGATCGTAAAAAACTACCCGCAATATTTCAATGCAGCCATCCGGAAAGTCCTCGAGACCGACAATGATCCCTTCTCGTTTCAAGGCCTTAAATTCATAAAGACGGTGGATGAATCAAAGCTCCTTAATTATCGCAGCGAGCCTTGTGTCATCATTTCCGCCAGCGGCATGGCCGACGCCGGACGTGTCGTGCATCATATCAGCAATAATATCGAGAACTCCCGTAATACCATCCTCCTTGTCGGCTATTGTGAACCGCACTCCCTCGGCGGCCGCCTTATGGCCGGCGCAAAGGAGGTGCACATCTTCGGCGTCCCGCACGAAGTCCACGCGGAGGTCGGAAGCATCCGGAGCATGAGCGCCCACGGTGACTATGAAGACTTATTGCAATTTCTTTCCTGCCAGGACCCCAAACAGGTCAAAACCGTCTTTGTCGTCCATGGCGAATATGACGTCCAGCAGGCCTTCCGGGATCGGCTCATAAATAAAGGCTTCGCGACCGTCGAGATTCCCGAACTCCATTCGGAACATGAACTGTTATAGTTCCATCAGTTTTTGCAACAATGCCGCCTGGTTTGCCGCGCGATAATAGTTGTGCCCCGGATATCGTGCCCCATAATACACATCCTGGTTCAGATGGTCAGCGAGGAACCGCAATGCCTGCATATACGATAAGAATAACCCGGAATAAAAGAATTGCTCCCGTTCGGACGCACCCAGCGCATCTCCCATTACACCCAGATATCCGTCGTGGATCGCCTGATAGTATTCCCGCCGGATAACGATCTTCGTCAGATCCACCTCCTCTTCACTCGCAGGCGAGACATAGGTCCTCACCATGTCTCCGACATCGCTGATAAAATATCCGGGCATGACCGTATCCAGATCGATCACGCAAAGCCCCTTGTCCCGCTGATCAAAAAGCACATTACTGATCTTGGTATCATGATGTGTCACCCGAAGCGTGAATTCCGGGTCATGCCGGATTCGGATATAGACATCCACCAGCTCCCGCCGTCCTTGCAGAAACCGGATCAGGGCCAACGAATCCCTGGCCCGCGAACGATCCCCCGAAGCCACCGCCCGCTCGAACTGCTCATATCGTAACTCCAGGTCATGGAAGTGAGGTAAGGTCTCCTCTAATTGCGATACATCGAATCCGCGGAGATGGCTTGTCAACAATCCGAACTGCCTCGACGCTTCATACGCCTGCTCCGGACTCTCGACCACATCATAGGTTCTCGACCCGCGGACGAACGGGAACATCCTGTAGAAACTCCCCCGCTCATCTTCAAAGAACACTGCCCCTGCTGTCGTGCGAAGCGGCGCAGCAAACAAATACTGCGGTTCATGTTCCGCCAGGTAGCGTCCGATCCTGTCAAGGTTTGCCGCGATGGCCATCGGCCGTTGAAAGACATTGGTATTGACCTCTTGCAGGATATATGCACGCCCGCCCCCCACTTCGACCTTCCAGGTATGATGGATAAGCCCCGAACCGACCGGCTGCAACAGCGGGCGCTCTATCTCCGGCAGAAATGCGCTGATTACTTTTTCCAACATGGCCGCAAACCTACAAAATTGCGCTCGATCGCCCTATCTTTGGCTTTGAACGCGGCAACTTAATCCCGCATCCGAAAGCCCCCCTCATTTCACCGCCCTGATCTGTCCCCGCCGCGCCACCCGCCTGGGCTCCACCTTATCCCCCAGCAACCGCCCCCACGGCTGCATCTCCGGGATGCGGTCAAAAACAATCTTTAATACGCCGATAAATGGAATGGACAGGAACATCCCCGACAGCCCCCACACCGCACCTCCCAACAATACCGCGACCACTGACAATAACGCATTGATCCGAACCTTTGCCGAAACGATATACGGTATCAGGAAATGATTGTCCGTGAACTGTATGATCATATAGCTGACGGCAATCCAGATCTGGGTATTGTATCCGTCCTTCATAATTGTCGCCACCATCATCGGTAGCAATGCCGCCAGTATCCCGCCAAAGAAGGGCAACACATTCAAAAGCGCCCCCAATACTCCCATGAGCACCGCATAAGGCACTCCCAGGATGAGCAACGCGATCGTATTCAGCGTCGCCACGATCGAAGCCTCGATCAGTAATCCGAACATATAGCTTTGGATCGCTCCCCGCACCTGGCGCAACACCGTGCTGACCTCTTCGGCATTCTCCTCCGCGAAGATCTCATAAAGAAAATTCAGGATCAGGCTTTTGTAATACAAGAGCAGAAATGTGTAAACCGGCAGCAAAAAGACTGTTCCCACCGTCCCCGCAACCGTCCCGAGCGTTCGGCCAAGCAAAGGCCGTATCCCCGCCCTTGCCTCCGCGAGGTAGGAATCCGTTTTCGCGATCGGAATATTGAATTCCCGGAGTAGGTATTGCTGCGACCGCGCAATCAATTCCGCTCCCTTCCGCTGGAGCAACGGCAGCTGATCGGTGAATTGCATGATCTGATTGGCCAGGAAATACCAGATCCCGCCGATCAGTAAAATGGCTACGACCAGCGAAACGGTGATTGCCGCCACCCGGGGGGACCCCCATGCCAGAAGCCGCTCCATCAGCGGGTTCAATAAAACCGCCAGGAACAGGGCAAACGAAAAAGGGATCAATATCCCACGCAAATTCGCCATCGCATACGAAAACAGCACCAGACCAAACAGGATGACGGTCGTCCGGACATAAAACGGATATTTGTGGTTACCTCGCATACCTTCTATATGCTGGCTCCGTGCCGGATTTTTACTATCTTACGACTTGCGCGGCGCGTCGGAAAAAGGCAGCCGCCATTACCCAAAATGAGTAGAATATTCCTCACTGTCATGATCTCGCTCGGCATTTCGCTCCCGCCAACAGGTAAAGACATCGTCAAAAGAATGCACGACCGGTACGCAGGAAAGTGGTACCGCTCCTTTACCTTCACTCAAACCACGCGGGTGTACCACAATGACACACTCCGGTCAACCCAAACCTGGCACGAATTCATCCGACTTCCCGATCGCTTCCGGATGGACTTTGGCGCCGCCGACAGCGGGAACGCCGTCATCTTCCGCGGAGACTCCGCCTACCGGTTCCGGAATGGCCAACTGAGATCCACCACGATCAACAATAACGAGGGCCTCATCTTCCTGCTTGGTGGCATGTTCTTCTACCCGTTCGAACAGACCTGTCATATCCTCAGCGACTCACTCCACTATGACCTCACCACCGCCCGCGAAGACAATTGGAATGGTCACCCGGTTTACATTATCGGCAAAGAAGGGGCCAATCAGCTTTGGATCGACCAGCAGAACCTCTGTCTCGTCCGGATGATAAAATCGGATGACCGGATGGATGCCCGATTCGAAGATTGGCAACCCTTCGCCGGAGGCTGGAGCGAGACCAGGTGCGAATTCTATATAAACGGGAAATTGGTCCAGACGGAAACCTATCACGATTGCAAAGCCAACATCACCCTCGAAGATCGTATTTTTGATCCTTCCAAATTGGTCAGGTCCTGGTGAGTAAGAGAAAATCACCTGGAAAATTAAGGCTCCTTCAGCTGAGCGCTGTCATCTTCCTGACTGTCTCCGGCGGCCCCTACGGACTGGAACAGCTTTTCGCGGGTGCCGGCACCCAGGGCGCCATCCTGCTGCTGCTTATCACGCCGCTGTTGTGGGACATCCCGACCATCCTCACCGTCCTCGAACTCAATGGCCTAATGCCCGTGACCGGTGGATACTACCAGTGGGTCAAACACGCTCTGGGCATACGATGGGCCTTCTTCGAAGGTTGGTGGACATGGCTGTATACATTTCTTGACCTCGCTATTTATCCGGTGCTCTTCGTTACCTATACATCTTTCTTTTTCCCCGGGATCATCCACTACCGGTTGATCATTTGTATCGTTATCATCTGGTCTTCGGCGCTCCTCAATATCTTCGGGATCGTTCCGGTAGGGAAGGTGTCCATGGTACTTGGCGCTATCGTACTGGCCCCCTTCCTCCTCATGTTCGGCTGGCTTCTCTATAACGGTCACGCACACCCGATACCTGCGCCATCACTGAAAGGCGTGCCCCTTCCGGCAGTCTCCTTCGGACTTTATTATGTCATGTGGAATTTTTTGGGATGGGATAATGCCACCACTTACGCGGGCGAGGTCAATAGACCTGTTCGTTCCTATATTCTCTCGATCGGGATCGCGTTTATTCTCATCATCGGCGTCTATTTGCTGACCGCCATTTCCGTTCATTGGTCCGGCATCGACCCGGCAACCCTGGACAGTGAGAATCGCGGCTTTCCGGTACTTGGAACACTTGTCGGGGGCCGATGGCTTGGTATTCTCGTCGCGATTGGCGGCATGGCCAGCCAGTTGGGCCTATACTCGGCTGTCCTCCTCTCGGTCTCCCGCGTTCCAAAGGTTATGGCCGACGATCAACTGCTTCCGGCCTGGTTCTGCGCACAACACCCTCGCTATGGGACGCCCTACATGTCCATCCTGGTGTCTTCCGCCATAGTGAGTATCCTCGTCCTTTTCACGTTTTCCGACCTGGTCGTTATGGATATCATCCTCTATGGCGCCGGCCTGTTTCTCGAATTCCTCGCGCTCATCATTCTCCGGGTTCGTGAACCCGAAAGACCCCGGCCCTTCAGGATCCCGCTCAACAACGCCGGGCTGATCCTCATGATCCTCCTGCCCACCGCAATATACCTGATCGCGTTGGCGGGAACCCTCTATTCTTCCGAAAAAATGTGGTGGCCCGTCCTCCTCGCACTCGGTATGCTTCTCTCCGCTACCCTCGCCTGGCGGTTGATCCGATGGCGTAATCCAAACCTTGCCTAAGCACCCGCCCGCGTGCAATCGCCACGAATCAATGCGTTTGCTTTCCATAGTTCTTTTCGCCGGCCAGGATCGCTACCGGCAAGTCATTCTCCTTTGGCGGGATTGGGCAGTTATACCCGCTTGTATAGGCGCAATACGGATTATACGCTTTATTAAAGTCCAATATCATAGTTCCGTTACGGATATCGCCGATGACACAATCGATATAACGGCCGCCGCCATACGTATCCCTTGCAGAGGTCAAATCGGTAAACCCGACAAAAAGGTCGTCTTTAGTGTCCTCCTTCCCCAATAAGAACTGCAGCTGATACACGAATAAGTGCAGCGTTGTATCGTGCACGCGGAACGTCAGCCGTCCATATTTTCTCGCCATGAGGGACTTTGAGCCGGAAGTCGGGATCTGGATCCAGCCGCCGCCCGTAATCGGCTGAAAACTGCACGCTACCCGGTAGTCGGCGCTCAGCGGATAGAACCGAAGCAGCGCTTGCTCTTCGGGCTTTTTCAGCAACTCATGGTTTTCGATGTAATTCTTTCGCCAGGACCGGAGGGAATCCAAATACGCCGTTTGCGCGGATGCCGCGGGACCGAAGGCTGCAAGCAGTCCCGATGTCAGCAGCAGGTTCAGGAGGATATGTCTCATAGTCTTCAAGTTAGCTCAATTTCCGTAACTTAGAAGGTATGGATTCCCCCGTGTATCAGCATCTTTCGACCGACACCGGCATCCGCGACTCCATTACATGGGAGGTCGATGGTATCCGCATGGGCCACGCCATCTCCCAATTCCATGCCCTCACCGAATTCAGCGCCGCCGGAACCGCAAGGGACGTAGTCCGGCTACATCTCGGGCTGAAAGGAAATTATAGCTTTCGCCACCACCAAATGGACACCACCTTTGACCTGATCGGCGGCCACCACAATATCCTGTACTCAAAAGATTTTGAGATGACCGTCTGCAACAGGACTCTTAAGCTCGAAACATTCGGTGTCCAGTTCCCAAAAGAGACGTTTCTCCGCTTTACCGCCCATGCCACCGACCTGCTGAAACGATTTTCGGAGCACGTCATCAGCGGCAACCCTGTCCTTTTCACCGACCATTGGGGCACCGTCGACCCAGCCATCCACCAGGTCATCGACCAGATCATCCACCACCGCTATCAAGGCGATCTCCAGCGCCTTTTCCTGCTTTCCAAAAGCATCGAGCTGCTCGTTTGCTGTGCGGAGTCCTGCGAACAAGCCGCCACGACGTCCGCCCAAACCCGATTCCTGAAGTCAACGACCGACAAGGAAAAAATACTCGCCGCCCGGGACTACGTCAACGCCCGGATCGATTCTCCGCCGAGCCTTTGCGAAATCGCCCGCGCCGTCGGCCTTAACGAATACAAACTCAAGCGTGGTTTCAAGGAGACCTTCCGCACTACTGTATTCGGCTACCTGACCGGCCAGCGTCTGGGTCTCGCCCGGCGCTATCTGCTCGATACCCAAAAAACCGCCGCGGAGATCGCGTTTGAACTTGGATACTCTACTCCGCAGCACTTCAACAACGCCTTCAAAAAGCATTTTGGCCACACTCCGGATTCCATCAGACCGGGCCGGCTCGAGGCACGGTCCGATCGCAACCCAAAACGATAGAAAGAATCCGTAAAACGCAATCCCTGCCGCGCCCGATAACCTATCTTGCCGCCATAAAGCAACGACATTATGAGCCAGCCATTAAACATCACGAACAGCATCGACATCCACGCCCCGGCTTCAAAAGTCTGGAACGCCCTGACCAACCCGGCTGAGACAAAAAAATATATGTTCGGCTGCGAAGCCCTCTCCGACTGGAAGCCGGGGAGTCCCCTGATCTGGAAGGGAACTTTCAACGGCATCGAGGTGATTGCCGTTAAGGGCACGATCAAAAAGATCCAACCCGGCAAATACCTCGAATACACCGTGATCGATCCGAATAACCCCAAAATCCCCGACCTGCCTGAAAATTACCTGACCGTCACCTGTGAACTCGCCGAGCTCAACGGCGTCACCACCCTCACCGCCACGCAGGGGGACTATAATACCGTTGCCGAAGGTGCAGATCGATACCAACATTCCGTCGACGGCGGCGGTTGGGGCCCGATCCTCGAGGCCATCAAGGCCCAGGTGGAAGGAGGCGCCTGAGGGGCATCCACATCGTTGATGTAACATTTTTGGTGCTGTCGCGACCAACCACAGGCCGGCCACTCCGGTAAAACCGGCGCACCGCTCCATGTTCACACACAACCTTCGCAACGCCTGGCGTCAATGGCGCGCCTCCGGATCCTATTCGCTGATCAACCTCGGCGGCCTCGTCTCCGGCCTCACCGTTGCCTTGTTTATCGGCCTTTGGGTCGCCGACGAACTTTCCTTCGACCATTACTTTTCCGCTCACGCACGGATTGTTCGACTGATCCGGACGACACCTTCCGACGCTGGCCCTGTTACATCCGATCTGCTGCCCCCGCCGCTAATAGACGAACTGCGCATCAGCCACAGCCGCTTCTTTCGACACCTTGCTATTGTCTTTCCAAATTTCCCGCATGCCTTATCCGCCGGTCCGACGAAACTCATAGCCGAGGGACAATGGGCTCAGCCGGAATGGCCGGAGATATTACAGCTGCGCATGCTCCGCGGCAGCCGAAGCGCCCTAAACGACCCGTCCGCGGCCCTCATTGACCGTTCCACAGCGGTCGCACTGTTTGGCGCTATCGACCCCGTGGGTCAAACCATCCGCGTGGACAACAGCATCAACGTCAACGTTGCGGGCATATATGACGATCTGCCTGCCAACACGAGCTTCGCCGGCACCCACATCTTGCTGGCCTGGGCCAAAGCCGCGGATGAAATGCCATGGTTTAAGGGCGCGCAACAGGACTGGGGCGCAACCGGTTTCTGGATTTTCGGCGAGCTGAATGACACAGAGGAAAGAGGCACCGTCAACAAGGACATCCGTAATGTACTTAGAGACCACCAGAATGGTTCCAAAGACCGGCTGAGCCTCTACCCGATGGACCGTTGGCGCCTATACAGTGAGTTCCGCGACGGCAAAAGCGATACCGGGCGTATCCGCCTCGTCCTCCTTTTCAGCACTATTGGGACCTTCGTGCTGCTCCTCGCGTGCATCAACTTCATGAATCTCTCTACTGCCCGCGGCGAACGGCGCGCGCGTGAGGTCGGTATCAGGAAAACCCTTGGCTCCCGACGATATCAACTAATCACCCAGTTTCTCAGCGAGTCGGTCTCCCTCACGACCATCGCATTCATTGTCTCCCTCATCCTCGTCCAGCTATCGATGCCTTTATTCAACCGGTTGGCAGGCAAACAGCTGGAAATTCCTTATGTCCATAGAAGCTTCTGGTTCGTTGCGATTGGATTCACCTTCTTCACTGGTCTGATAAGCGGTAGCTACCCGGCCCTGTATCTCTCCCACTTCCGGCCGATCAAGGTGCTCACCGGCCGCTACCGGTCGCCCGCAAATGCCGCCATGGCACGCAGAACGCTCGTCATCCTTCAATTTACCGTGTCCGTTAGCCTCATCATCGCTACCATCGTCGTCTATCGTCAGATCGAATTTGCAAAAGCGAGACCTGTCGGTTACAACCGCAAAGGACTGATTGCGATCCGGATGCGGACTGATGATATTTATAGTGCGTCGTATAACAGCCTCCGCAATGACCTCCTCCAATCAGGAGCCGTCGTCGACATGGCTGAATCCGCGAACGAAGCAACCG
>DATJWK010000010.1:0-3607 GCA_035501395.1 Puia sp. | reverse complement strand
CGACGTCCCAATTCAAACAGCAATGCCGGCAGCAAGATCCGCGGGCGAAAAATTCCTAGCATCCATCATTTCACGTCAAAAACCTGTGAATATTGTAACATTTTTCAGTAACATTGCAATAATCCGGTCCGGATGCAGCGTTACCTTTATTAAGTGTTTGTCACGTTTTGTGGCTCTGCCAGGAGTGTCTTTTTCTTCCGAATAGTTGAGGTAGCTCTTCTTCCGGGCGGTCACAACGATGATCGCCCGATTTTTTATAAATTGTTAATGCCATTATATGGGTGCTTTGATTACGGGAACGGGTAGTTTTATACCGGATGATATCCGGTTGAACGAGGATTTTGCCCGGGCGGAATTTTATGATGGGGACAACCGGCGGCTCATGAATGGCGCATCGGAGATCATTCGCAAATTCGAGAAGATAACGGGTATTGCGCAGCGTCGCTATGCGCACGACCACCTGAATACATCCGACATGGCCGTCATCGCTGCTTCGGCCGCTATCGAAGACTCCGGCGTCGATGCCGAAACCATCGACCAGCTGATCGTGGCGCACAACTTCGGCGACGTGCAGAAAAACAGCTTCCAAAGCGACGCCGTCCCCAGCCTGGCTAGCCGCGTAAAAAGCGCTCTTCAAATTGTAAACCCTGCTTGCGTCGCCTATGACCTCCTCTTTGGCTGCCCGGGTTGGCTGCAGGGGCTGATCCAGGCAGAGGCCTTTATCCGGGCCGGCATGGCCAGAAAATGCCTTGTAATCGGCGCCGAGACCCTGAGCCGCGTGATCGACCCGCACGACCGCGACAGCATGATCTACAGCGACGGCGCAGGGGCAGTCCTCCTGGAAGAAGCGGGCGAGGGCGCCGGTTTCGGCCATCGCGGTATCCTTGGTTCCATTAGCCAGACACATGCGTTGACAGAAAGCAACTATATCACACTCGGGCAATCCTATCGCCAGCCGGCGGAATGCACGACCCGCTACTTAAAGATGCAGGGCAGGAAGGTATATGAATTCGCCCTCCGGACCGTCCCGATGGCGATGAAATCCTGTTTGGATATCTGCAAGATCGAATTGGACGAGGTCAGTAAGATATTCCTTCACCAGGCAAATGAGAAAATGGACGCGGCGATCGTAAGGGCCTTTTATGGTCTTTTTGGCCGGCAGGAGGTTCCGGAAGGCATTATGCCGATGAACATCCGGGAGCTGGGTAATAGCTCGGTGGCAACGATCCCCACTCTTTTCGATATGGTAAAGAAAAACGCGCTCCCGGGACATTCCCTGTACCCCGGCGATATCATTCTCTTTGCCTCCGTAGGCGCCGGCATGAATATCAATGCCCTTTGCTACCGGATCTGACGGGATTTCCATATAAAGCGTATCTTTCTAAAAAGAGATGCCGTCATGGCAAGATCGAGAGACAAGCATCACTCCGCGCACCCGCCATCAAATTACTTTCCCGTAGTCGGCGTTGGCGCTTCAGCCGGCGGATTGGAGGCATTCAAACGGCTGCTTAAGGCTGTACCCGAATCCTCCGGCATGGCATTTATTTTGGTGCAGCACCTGGAACCGAACCACGAAAGCATGCTCACGGAGATCTTGCAAAAAAACACGCCCATCCCCGTGGAAGAGGTGACCGACAACGTGCACGTGGCGCCCGATCATATCTACATCATACCCTCGAACAAGCTGCTGACGGCCGATGACGGCCGGTTACGGCTCAAACCACGTCCAAAAAAAAAGAAAAGCCTGCCGGTCGACGTGTTCTTTACCTCGCTGGCGCAAGTCCACGGATCACATGCCATTGGCGTAGTCCTGTCCGGAACCGCCTCCGACGGGACACGGGGATTGGAAGCAATCAAAGAGCGCGGAGGGCTGACGTTCGCACAGGAGCCTGGGTCGGCCGCCTTCCGCGGGATGCCGCAGAATGCCATTGATGCCAACGTTGTGGATTTCATTCTTGCTCCGGAAGAGATACCGTCGCAGATCGCTAAGTTGACAGGGGGCTTCAAAGAGGCGGCGGCAGGAGAAGATCACCCGGACCCCGAACGGGCCTTCAGCCAGTTGATCACGCTCCTTCGACTCAGAAAAGGTGCCGATTTCACCCATTACAAACAGACGACCGTCCGAAGACGGATCGAACGCCGGATGGGGTTGACCAAAAAAAGGACGATAACGGCTTACCTGGATTATTTTAAAGAGAACCCCTCCGAACAGGACCTGTTATACCAGGACCTCCTGATACCCGTCACCGGGTTTTTCCGTGACCCCGCGACTTTCGAAACCCTTCGCGAATCGCTGCTGCCACTGTTGTTCGCCGGTAAGCCGGATGGTAGCTCGTTCCGCATCTGGGTCGCCGGATGTTCTACCGGCGAGGAAACCTATTCCATGGCGATCTGTTTGAACGAATATCTCGGCGCCAGGGCAGATGCCTTCGCGATACAGATCTTCTCAACGGATGTCTCGGAAAAATCCATCGCCATCGCCAGAAAAGGGATCTATTCCAGGCGGGAAATGGCGGGCGTCTCGCCCGCACGGTTAGAGAAATATTTTGAAAAGATCGCCGGGAGCTATCACGTCAATAAATCCATCCGCGAATGGTGCGTATTCGCCCATCACGATTTCCTGAAAAGTCCGCCCTTTGCGCGAATGGACCTTATCAGCTGCCGGAATGTCCTCATCTACATGGAACCCCTCTTACAAAAAAGAGCGCTTTCGACGTTTCATTATGCCTTAAAGGAGAATGGCTACCTGTTGCTGGGCCACTCGGAAACAACATCCCCTGCAGCGGATCTGTTCCTGCCTTTCGACAGGAAAGAGAAGATATACTCCCGCAAGCCCGGCATTGCAAAATTCTTACCGGTCTCCGCCGGCCGGCCGGAGGCCACAACGATCAAGACGAATAAGCCAGCAGGAAAGGAGCCTGGTCGCGATGATTTTCAAAAAAGCGCCGATATGCTTATGCTATCGCGCTTTTCACCGCCCGGTGTCATTGTAAATGACCAGCTCGACATCGTGGAATTCCGGGGCCCGACCAGCGGCTGGCTGCAACCGGGGCCGGGCAAACCGAGTCTGAATATCCTGAAACTGACAAAGGACGAACTGGCATTCGAGCTCAGAAACGCCCTGCATAAGGCCCGGGGGTCAAAGCAGCCACATATCAGCGAAAATATCCGGTTGGCGGTATCCGGCAAACAACAGTCGTTAACGCTCGAAGTGCACCCGTTGCAAAATACCGCGGAACCCCATTTCCTGATCCTCTTCAGGGAAGCGGCCGCCGGAACCTTCGAAACCATGTCGGAGTCGGAAGCGGGGGCAAAACCGACCGACGGCGGTGACAGCGCTGTTCACCGACGCAATCAACAATTGGAAAAAGAGCTTTCCTCCCTGCGCGAAGACATGCGCAACTTCGTGGAGGACCAGGAGGCTGTCATAGAAGAACTGCAAAGTGCGAACGAAGAGCTGCTGTCCGGCAGCGAAGAACTGCAAAGCCTGAACGAAGAGCTGGAAACCTCCAAGGAAGAGATCCAAAGTACAAACGAAGAGCTGACCACACTGAACCAGGAGCTTTTCGACCGTAATGAACAGCTGAACCTTTCCCGCCTCTACGCC
>DATJWK010000009.1:0-23406 GCA_035501395.1 Puia sp. | reverse complement strand
CCGGCGATCGCGTTGATCCCGATAAAGGAGAAACTGTTGTCGGCCG
The DNA here is from genome assembly GCA_035501395.1 of Puia sp. GTDB lineage: Bacteria > Bacteroidota > Bacteroidia > Chitinophagales > Chitinophagaceae > Puia. Next base: position 23,360 of record DATJWK010000009.1, on the reverse strand, counting down.
CGTGGTAGTCGGTGCTCTCCAGCAGCACGGTGTCGCGAAACCGATCCCGCAGCCGGAGATAGATACCCACCGGCGTATAGATATCCGAAAGCAATTTTTTACACGTTGTTCGTATTTCGATCTTCTTCATAAATCCTTCTTCATAAAACCTGCTAAATAAAAAAGCCCCGATACGCTCGGGGCCCGATATGGTAATACATTTGTGACAATGGCATTACGCGCCCCAATTGGAGTTTGTATGCCACCACCACTGCTGATTGAGTTTTTTCATGATAATCATTATTCCGCGGACAAATATGGTCAGGAAAATCGAATTCGCCAAATTTTATTTAGTTTAACGCATGCTTTCCAATTTTTTCTTTGTCCTGCCCGGGCTCTACAATTCCGGCCCGACGCATTGGCAGACCCGCTGGGAACGGCTATATGGTTTCACCCGGATCCATCAGCGCGACTGGGATGCCCCGGATAAGGATGACTGGATCCATACGATCGATGAAGTCATTGCGCCGTTTCCGGCGCAGCAGGTCTTCCTGATCGCGCATAGCCTGGCTTGTTGCACGGTCGCACACTGGTATGAGCGGTATCGCCGGACCATCGGGGGTGCGATGCTGGTCGCGCCCAGTGATGTGGAAGCCGCTTCGTACCCGCCGGGCACGTATGGATTTACGCCGATGCCGTTGCCGCGGCTGCCCTTCCCTACCCTCGTCGTCGCCAGTTCGGATGACTATTATGTGCGGTTGGACCGGGCGGCCCTCTTTGCGGAGCGGTGGGGCAGTTCGTTTGTGGAGATCGGGGAAAAGGGGCATATCAATGGTGACTCGGGCCTGGGAGATTGGGTGGAAGGCTATGAACTTTTGCAAAGATTAATGTTATGATAACCCCAAAAACTCGATTGATCTCATTGGATTTTATGCGCGGGCTGATCATGGTGTTGCTGGCGCTGGAGTCCACCGGGCTGTACGAACATCTCACGACCGGGACGGCCGGGACCCCGCTTTACGGATTCTTTCTGCAATTCGAACATCATCCGTGGCACGGGCTCCGCGCGTGGGATCTTGTTCAGCCGGCCTTTATGTTCATGGCCGGAGCGGCGATGGCGTTTTCGCTTCACCGGCAGGAGGCCGAGGGACGGTCGTGGGGCGATTCCTTCCGAAAGGCGCTCCGGCGATCGGGCTGGTTGTTTTTTTGGGGTGTGCTCGATTATGCGGTACGGCCCGGCGGGCTCTCCTTTGAGCTCTGGGACGTGCTGACGCAGCTTTCGTTCACTTCGCTGGTCGCCTTTCTGATCTTCCGGTGGTCGGTCCCGGCGCAGGTAGCGGTTTGCGTGGGTTTGCTGTTGTTGACGGAAGTCCTGTACCGCTTTACCCATGTGGCCGGTTTCGATCAGCCGTTTACCGACCAGCATAATTTCGGCAACTATATCGACTGGATCCTCATGCGCAAGATCAATAACGGTGGTTGGGTGGCGATCAATTGTATCCCCACCGCGGTACACACGATCGGCGGGGCCCTGGCGGGAAAGCTATTGCTTGGAACATCGCCGCACAAGGCGCGGACGCTGGCAGTCTGGGGGGTCGTCGTACTGGTCCTGGGTTACGGCCTCGACTGGGCCGGTATCACGCCGATCATCAAGCGAATTGCCACCAGTTCCTTTGTCCTGGTCTCGCTCGGCTACAGCCTCCTGATCCTTGCGCTTTGCTATTGGTGGATCGATGTTCGCGACCATCGCAGACAACTTGAGTTCTTTACCATCGTCGGGATGAATTCGATCTTTATTTATTTGTTCTTTGAGATCGTCGGGGATCGATGGTTCACGGGGTACATCACGTTTATCGCGGATGGGGTTATGCAGCCGCTGCGGTTACCGGCCATGCTGGCCGGGGTGATCGCATCGCTTTGTGTTTTTGCGCTGGAGTGGGGGTTGTGCTGGTTCCTCTGGCGCAAAAAGATATTCTTCCGGGTTTGAACGGCGAGCTGCGCAATTTTTTTCGTCCCGATCCTACTGCGTCTTCAGGCTCTTCACGGGGTTGGCTATGGCGGCTTTTATCGACTGGAAACTCACGGTCAGCAGCGTTATCAGCAAAACACCCGAGCCGGCGCTGAAAAAAATCCACCACGACAATGGGGTCCGGGATTGATAGTTGTCCAGCCAGCTACGCAGGAAATACCAGGCGACGGGTGTGGCCACCGCGAGCGAAATGACGACCAGCGCTACAAATTCCTTTGATAGCAATTGCCATATGCTGAATACGGATGCCCCCAATACTTTTCTGATCCCGATCTCCTTTGTGCGTTGTTCGGTTACAAAGGACGCCAGGCCAAAGATACCCAGGCAGGAGATAAAAATGGCAAGCGTTGCGAAGATGGTCGAGATACTGCCAATGCGTTGCTCGGAAGCAAATTTTTGGGCGTATTCATCGTCCACGAACGTGTATTCGAAGGGAGAAGAAGGATTTAACCGACGGAAAATGGGTTCGATCCTGGCGAGAGCAGCCGTTGCGCTCAACTGCGGATTCAGCCGGATGGTGATATCGGGGCCGACACCGGGAAACAAGAAGTAAAGGCTTTGCTGGTCGGGGTTGTAAGGAGACCCTTTTACCATATCCTTTATCACTCCGACAATGGAGTATGGCTTACCGTTCCACCGGATCGTCTTTCCCACCGGGTGGGGCAGGCGCATGTATTTTACCGCTGCTTCATTCAGGATGACGCCCATATTATCCGTGCTGAAGGTTTTTGAAAAATCACGCCCTGCCACAAATTGCCACCCGACGGTGTTGCCGTAGTCATAGGTGACGGCCGTCAATGCAAAGGACTGCAAATGCGATTTCGGATCTTTTCCTTCCCATTCAAAGTGGTCGTCGAAATAGTTGTTCTCCGTGGCTGAACTGGAGGCCTGGGCGAACCCGATGGCGCCCCCGGATGACAGCAGCTCCTTTTTCAGCACGTCATATTTCCCGTTCAGTTCAGGTGTGGCCATCGTGATCCTGATCAGTCCTTTTCTATCATAACCGATCGGTCGGTCCTTTGCGATGCTGATCTGTCGATAGACGACGATAGTCCCCGCGATCAACGCGATGGACACGACTAGTTGCATCGTAAGCAATATCTTCCGCGGAATCGCCGCCCGGCTGCCGGTGGTTATGAAGCTTTGGCCGGGCCGCATACTCGGGTACTTTCGGGACCTTGTCAGATCCCCCTTCAGGACCTTTACCGGTTTGAAAGAAGAAAGATAGAACGCCGGATAACTTCCGGCAATGATAGCGGTAGCGATGATGAATACGACGGAAATACCCCAAAACCAGGGATTGGCAAGCGGGAACACTATTTCCTTGCTGGCGATGCCGTTGAACCAACCGAGACTACCCAGGACGATCCAGACACCGCACAAAAAGGCGACCACTACCATCAGCAGCGCTTCAAGCAGGAACTGTCCCACCAGCTGGCTACGCAATGACCCCATTGTCTTGCGGATGCCAACTTCCTTCGCTCTTTTTTCCGATCGTGCCGTGCTCAGGTTCATGAAATTGATGCAAGCCAGCAACAACACGAAAAGCCCGATCAGGCCAAAGAGCCAGACGATTTGGATCTGGCCACCTGCCTGCACGCCGTTTTTCCACTCCGAACGCAGGTGCCAATCCCTGATGGGAAAGGTGAAAAGCTCGACTTTGTTACCCGGGGCGGGGTTCTGCGAATTTTTCGTTTTCCGCCAGTAGACATCTTTAATGGCGCTTGCTATTTGGCCGGCAGAAATTCCCGGTGCCGTTTCCGTGTAAATAAAAAATGAACTATTCTCCCAATTGTTCAGGTCGTTCTTTACGGATTGGTTGGTATTCACCAGCAGGCTGAACGGGAGTAACAGGGTAACTCCTGAGAAGGTAGTATTGTTGGGCAGGTCGGCAAATACTCCATTGACCCGCAATGGCCGGACATTGTCCAGCATTACCACTTTACCGATCGGATCGGTCTTGCCAAACAGCCCTTGTGCGGCAGATTGGCTCAGCAGCACAGCATCCGGTTCCGTGAAACCGGCCGTGGTGCCGGCTGTCATTTTCAGCGTGAAAATGTCGGTAAATTCTTTTTCCACATATATTCCCTGCTCGGTAAACTGTTTACCATGGAAGGCGAGGATATGCTTGTCTCTTTCAGCGGCAAGCGCAACCGATTTAAACAGACTGGAATAGTTTGTACGAAGTTCCCCGGCCAACGGGATGGGGAAATGGTTGTTGTTAGCCGCAATGTAGGCTTCTCCATTGGTAATTTCTTTCCGGGCGATCTGGGCAATCGATTTGTAGTTCTTGTTATACGTGTCAAATGACTCCTCATCGCTGATCCAGAGGCCGATCAGGATCACAACAGCGATGCCCACCGCCATTCCGGCGATATTTATAAAGGAATGGGTCTTGTCTTTTACGAGGTTACGCCATGCGGCCTTCCAGTAATTTTTGAACATCCGCGTCGGGTTTTGTAAAACCGACCAAACAATGACCCAAATTGGCGATCGATTGATAATCAGCGCGGTGAGGCGGCTTACCGGCAAGAAAGTGTTCGTTTTTGATACGACGATGTCCTTTCGTGTTACAGGACTCCTTTTGTGCTCGGCAGATAATTGCTCAGCGGGTCGCGACGCACGGCCATCCGGATCGCCTTTGCAAACGCCTTGAAAATGGCTTCGATCTTATGGTGTTCGTTCTCCCCGCGACATTCGATGTTGAGGTTACAGCGGGCGGCATCGGAAAAAGATTTGAAGAAGTGGACAAACATCTCCGTCGGCATTTCGCCGATCCGTTCGCGCCGGAACTCGGCGTGCCACACGATCCAGGGGCGGCCGCCAAAATCGATCAGCACTTTTGCGTCCGCTTCGTCCATCGGCAGGGCGAAACCATAGCGCTCCATCCCGCGTTTGTCGGCAAGCGCTTTGGCAAAGGCTTCTCCCAGGGCGATCCCGGTATCCTCGATCGTATGGTGCTCGTCGATATGCAGGTCCCCGGTTACTTCGATCGCCAGGTCCATCTTCCCGTGACGGGCGATCTGTTCCAGCATGTGGTCGAAAAAACCGAGGCCGGTATGGATCGCCGCTTTACCGGAACCATCGACGTTGAGGTCGATGCCGATTTGTGTTTCGCTGGTATGTCGTTCGTGATGCACGCGACGAAGGCCCAATTTCAGGAACTCATAGATGCGGGACCAGTCCGGGGTCTCGAGGGCAATGGCGGCATCGAGGTCGTTCCGGGTGTCGCTGATCTCCGCTCCGCCGAGGCCGGGGTCGTTGTTCAGCCAGATCGCCTTACAGCCGAGGTTTTTGGCCAGCTGGACATCGGTGATCCGGTCGCCGATCACGAATGAGTTGGCAAGGTCGTATTCCGCGTTGCCGATGTATTTTGTCAGCATGGCGGTTCCGGGTTTGCGCGTTGGCGCGTTGTCGGCGGGCCAACTCCGGTCGATAAAGATGCCCGTGAAACGAATTCCTTCCCCTGCCAGCGTTTGGAGCACAAAGTTTTGGACCGGCCAAAAGCTATCTTCAGGAAAGGATGCGGTGCCCAGTCCGTCCTGGTTGGTCACCATCAGCAGCTCGTAGTCCAGCTCACGCGCGATCCTCCCCATATATTCGAACATGCCGGGATAGAATTCCAACTTTTCAAAACTGTCGATCTGATAGGTGGGCGGAGCCTCTTTTATTAAGGTGCCGTCGCGGTCTATAAATAATATTCGCTTCATGAGCCTTTATAGGAGATCTTCCAGATATAGCCCCGCTGGGTGTCGTCGGTGACGTAGATCGAACCGTCGGGCGCTTGCGCAAGGCCGCAGGGGCGGTGGTTGGCGTTCGCCCTGGCGGTGTTCTCCGGGCTGCCGGAGAAATTATCCGCAAAGACTTCCCATTTGCCGGTCGGCTTGCCGTTCTCGAACGGAACGAACACGACATAAAATCCGGCCTGCGGCATCGGCGCGCGGTTCCAGGAACCGTGGAAGGCAATGAAGGCGCCATTCTTGTAGCGGGCGGGAAATTTGTCGCCGGTATAGAAGAGCAATCCGTTTGGCGCAAGGTGGCCGGGGAAAGCGGCCACGGGATTTTGCGCTTCGGGCGCGCCGGATTTCTTTCCATCACCGCCATATTCCGGCGACTGCACTTTTTTCCGCTGGAACTGGTCATAGAAAATATAGGGCCAGCCGCAGTTCGAACCTTTATGTAATTCGTACATGCACTCCGCCGGCAATTCGGCGCTTCGGGCGGAATCCCAGTATTGCGGGAACAGGTATGACAGCTGGTCGCGGCCATGCTGCATGACGAAGAGACTATTTGTCTGCGTGTTCCAGTCGAGGCCAACGACATTGCGCAGGCCGGTGGCATAGCGATGGTCGTCGCCATAGGTCTGGTTGGGGACATCGGCCTTGAACTGCCAGATACCGCCCGCCGAGTCCAGGATCGGGCAGGGCTGCTGGCCGGGCGATCCTTTTGTGCGATCGACCAGTTGGCAGGCGTTCGAATAGGCGCCGATGTTCACGTAAAGATTGCCGGAATGGTCGAGGGCGATCGCTTTTGCTTCATGTTCGTGGCGAGCCAGCAGACCCGTAACAATCTTTTGCGGATGATCGGCGTCGACCACATTAAAATCTTTATCGAGTTTGTAACGGTATACGCAGGTATCGGAAGAGGCGTAGAGGTACCCGTCGCGGATGGCGATCCCCGTTCCGGTATAGTTGCCGAATCCGGTCTTTTTGTCGGCTTTGCCATCGCCGTTGGTGTCCATCAAACGATAGATGCCTTTGCCGTCATGCAGGGTAGCCAGCTTTACAAAAACGGCGCCGTTCGGTGCGACGGCGATATGACGGGAACCGCTGAGGCCTTCGACGAGCGTCGTTGCGGTAAAGCCGGCCGGCAGTTTCAGCGAATCGGACATGACCAGCTGGACTTCGGTCGGTGTGACGTCGAATGCAGGCCCCATACCGGCGGAGTCCGCCGCGGCGGTGGCGGTGCTGTCGGCGGGTTTTGCTTCGCCGCCGTTTCCACAGGACATCATGGCGGTCAAACCAAGACCGATCAGGAAGTAAGAGATCGTATATTTCATGGTAGTGTAGATTTTAACGGCCTGTAATTTACGCCCAATCCCGCAGAGGGATAAACTAATTTTTATCTTAGACATCCGGATTATACTGACGAAGCGCCGCCAGCAGCTCCTGGTTTTCCTGTTCGGTCCCCACCGTGATCCGCAGACAGCCCGCGCACAACTCGACCTTGCTCCGGTCACGCACGACAATCCCGTCCTTCAAAAGATGCTCATACAAACCGCGCGCATCGGGGACGCGCACCAGCAGGAAATTGGCGTCGCTCGGATAGACGGTCTGTATGCATGGGACGGCGCTTAACTCCCGCGAAAGCTGCTCCCGCATCGACACCAGCGCGCGGATCATTTCGTTGACCTGGCCGACTTCTTCCAGCGCCTTCAGTGCCAGTTCCTGGGTGGCCTGGTTAATATTGTACGGGGGTTTGACCTTGTTATATACGTCGATGATCGCCTCGCTTGCAAACGCCATGCCCAGCCGCAGACCGGCAAGACCCCAGGCCTTGCTCATGGTTTGCAACACGACGAGGTTGGGATATTCGGTGAGTTCCCGGATAAACGAATGATGGCGGGAAAAATTGATATAGGCTTCGTCGACGACGACGAGGCCGGGGAAATTGTTGAGTACGATCTCGATGTCCTGCCGGTTCATGGAATTGGCGGTGGGATTGTTGGGCGAGCAGATCCAGATCATTTTTGTGTGCTCGTCGGCCAGCCGCTCGAGATGCACGAGGTCCAGTTGAAAGTCATCCAGCAACACCGCCCGTCGAACTTCCACGTCATTGATGTGTGCGCTTACCTCATAGATCCCGTATGTCGGCGGGTTGATGATGACATTGTCCTTACCGGGGACACAGAACGCCCGGTACAGCAGGTCGATGCATTCATCGCTGCCATTCCCAAGGAAGATGTGTTGCGGAGCGATGCCCTTGATCTTCGCCAGCGCCTCTTTTACTTTCCACTGATGCGGGTCGGGGTAGCGGTTATACCATTTTGTCAGCGGCGACCCGAGGCTGTTCTCGTTGGCATCGAGAAAGACCTGCGCTTCGCCTTTGAAGTCGTCGCGGGCGGAGGAATAAGGGACCAGTTCCCGGATATTGTCGCGTAATAATTTATTCAGATCGAACATAGCGTTTGATTATTTTCCGGTTCCCAGTCGGATGCCCACCGCGCGGGCATGGGCTTCGAGACCTTCGGCCTCCGCCATCCGCATGACCGGAGGACCGATCGCGGCCAGCCCGGCCGGGGTTAGCTGTTGAAAGGTTATTTTTTTGACGAAACTATCGACGCTCACGCCGCTGTATGCGCGCGCATGGCCGTTGGTCGGCAGCACGTGGTTGGTTCCGCTCGCGTAGTCACCCACGCTTTCCGGTGAAAAATGACCCAGGAATACCGACCCGGCGTTGATGACTTTCGCGGCGACCCGTTCCGGCTCCCGGCAGGCCAGGATCAGGTGTTCGGGGGCGTATTGGTTCAGCAAGGCCATCGCCTGGTCCTCGTCCCGCACGATATAGGCACGGCTCGATGACAAGGCCATGCGGGCCAGGCCGGCGCGCGGGAGCGACTCCAACTGCCGGTCGATGGCAGTCTGCACCCGGTCCACAAGCTCGACAGACGGTGTGACCAGCAGGACCTGGCTGTCCGCGCCGTGTTCGGCCTGCGACAGCAGGTCGGCCGCAACAAATGCCGGGTCGGCGGTTTCGTCCGCGTATACCGCCACCTCGCTTGGTCCCGCCGGCATGTCGATCGCCACGCCTTCGCGCTGGACCAACTGCTTCGCGCAGGTCACGTATTGATTGCCCGGGCCAAAGATCTTGTCGACCCCCGGGATCGCCGGGGTGCCGAAGGCCATTGCCGCGATGGCCTGAACGCCGCCGACGCGGAAGATACGGGTCACCCCGACATGCCGCGCCGCGTATAAGATCGCCGGATGCAGATTGCCGGCGGCATCGGGTGGCGAACAAAGGACGATCTCCCGGCAGCCCGCGATCCTCGCCGGAATGGCCAGCATCAGCACCGTGGAAAAAAGCGGCGCGGTGCCGCCGGGGATATAGAGCCCTACTTTTTCGATGGCGACCGACTTCCGCCAGCAGCGAACGCCGGGTAGGGTCTCTACGACGGGTTCCGGACGCAATTGCGCCTCGTGAAAAGCGCGGATGTTGGCAGCGGCCTGGTGGATGGCGGTTCTCAATGACCCGTCGACGGCCGATGCTCCAGCGTCGATGTCTTGGCTGTTCAATTCGGCGGGTTCCGACGCTATTTTGTCGAATTGGAGGGAATATTTTTTTACCGCCGCGTCGCCGTTGCGCCGCACCTCATCGAGGATGGCCGAAACGGTTTGCTCCAGCGTGCGGATATCGATGGCGGGTCGTTGGATGGCCGGCCATTCCGTCATTTGCCAGATATTGTGAACAGCGATCTTCCTGCTCATACGATCATTTTTTCGATCGGAACGACCAGGATACCCTGGGCCCCTGCGGCACGGAGTTTCTCGATAATGTCCCAAAAATCATTTTCGCTCAGTACGCTGTGGACGCTGCTCCAGCCGGCTTCCGCCAGCGGCAGGACCGTCGGGCTTTTCATCCCCGGCAACAGGCGGATGATCTCCGGCAATTTTTCGTTTGGCGCATTTAACAGGACATATTTGTTGTTCCGCGCTTTGTTGACGGCGCGGATGCGGAAAAGGAACCGTTCCAGCAGCGCCTGTTGCTCCGCCCCGAGGCGTTCGTGGCGGATGAGGACCGCCTGTGATTGCAATACGGTCTCGACTTCCTTCAGCCCGTTCATGAACAGCGTGCTGCCGCTGCTCACCAGGTCCACGATCGCGTGGGCCAGTCCGATGCCCGGTGCAATCTCCACCGACCCGCTGATCTCGTGGATCTCCGCGCTGACCCGGTGTTTGTCGAGGAACTGCCGCACCAGCAGCGGATAGGTCGTCGCGATGCGTTTGCCGGCCAGCCAGGATACGCCGTCGTAGGGTTCGCTCCGGCCAACGGCCACGGACAGCCGGCATTTACCGAAGCCAAGCTGCTCGACAAGGCCCACCTTTTTATTTTTTTCGCGGACGACGTTTTCGCCGACGATCCCGATATCGGCCACCGAGTCTTCCACGTATTGCGGGATATCGTCGTCACGCAGGAAATAGATCTCCATCGGGAAATTGTCGCATTCCGCTTTTAGTTTGTTGACGCCGTCCTTCAGGCCGATGCCGCAGTCTTTCAGCAACTTTACGCTGTCGTCGAACAGCCGGCCTGATTTCTGGATCGCGATCTTCAGTTTGGTCATAATGTTTTCAAATTAGAAAGGGCTCACCGTATGGTAAGCCCTTTGAATGTTGTATGGCGAGACGCACATCACCGGCCTACCTGCGAGGTAAGATATGGATGTGATGGTGCAGTCTGGTTGCGTTCATGCGGCAAAAATAGATGTGAATGGTGAATGGCCAAAATTTATTTTCCTATCCCACGATAAGGTTCAGCAGCAGCACGCCGATCAGGCCCACCACCGAGACGATCGATTCCATGACCGACCAGGACCGGATGGTATCTTTGATCGACAGGTTAAAGTATTCCTTGAACATCCAGAAGCCACCGTCGTTGACATGGGAAAAGAACAGGCTTCCGGCGCCCACCGAAAGGACCATCAGGTTCGGGTTCACGTGCAAGCGCGTGATGATCGGCAGGATGAGGCCCGCGGCGGTAAGTCCGGCAACGGTGGCCGAGCCCAGGCAGACACGGATGATCGCCGCCATCAGCCACCCAAGGACCAGGGGGTGAATCGGCCAGTCCTGCAGGTGACCGGCGATCTCGCGGCTCACGCCGCTCGCGGAGAACACTTCTTTCAGCGCACCCGATCCGCCGATGATCAGGAGGATCATCGCGACGTCCCGCACCGACTCTTCATAGATCTTCATCGTCTGCCGGATACTCATCCCGGTCCGGATCCCGAGCACATACGTTGCGAAGGCGACGGCCACCAGCAGGATGATGGACGGGTTTGTGATGAAGGACAACCAATGCTGGCTGTTCGCATCGGGATGCGCCGCCATGTTCACGACGGTGGTCCCCATGAGCAGGATAACGGGCAGCAGCGATGACATCAGGCTCGTCCCGATCCCGGGCAACTTGTCTTCGGGCTTTTCCGCGGCAACCAGTCCTTCCAGCGGGGAGGCGGCGAGGGTACGCAGGGTCCGCGAGTACAGCAGGCCCGCGAGGATAACGGCGGGGATCGCGATGGTCATCCCCAGCATCAGAGTCTTTCCCATATCGGCGTGGAAGAGACCGACCAGCGCCGCAGGCGCGGGGTGCGGCGGCAGAAAGCCATGGGTAACCGACAGCGAGGCCAGCATCGGCAGGCCGATGTATACGATGGGCAGTTTGTATTTGTACGCCACGGAAAAGATCAGCGGCACCATCAGCACGAACCCTACATTGTAGAACAGCGGGATCCCGATGATAAAGCCCGTTACCATCAGCGCCCACTGGATGTATTTCTGCCCGAAGGCGTTCATCATGAACGTGGCGATCCGTTGCGCCGCGCCGCTCTCCGCCACCATCTTACCCAGCATGGCGCCGAGGACGATCACGATGGCCAGTTCGCCGAGGGTGTCGCCCATGCCCTTATAGACGGCGGCGGCAATCTCCTGTGGCGGAATGCCCAGCAACAGCCCGGTCGCGACCGACACGACGAGGAAGGCCAGAAAGGCGTTGATCTTCCCCCAGGTGATCATCAGGACGAGTAAGAGGATGCCGGCAAAAACAATCAATAGATGCATATCGTTCCGATCTTCAATGCGAATCCCTGCTCACCTCCGATCCCGAGCCCCCGTTCAGGAAATCCAGGTCGGCGCCTTTGTCGGCTTGCTGCACATGGCGGATGTAGAGGTGAACATAACCCCGATCAGCAACCGCCGGGGGCGGTTGCCAGGCGGCGCGTCTGCGCGCCAGTTCCGTCTCCGGTACATCCAGGTGCAGTCGGCGGCCGGCCACGTCCAGTTCGATCCAGTCTCCGTCTTGCACCAGTGCCAGGGCGCCGCCGATGGCCGATTCAGGGGAGACGTGCAGGACGACCGTTCCATAAGCCGTACCGCTCATTCTTCCATCGGAGATCCGCACCATATCCGTAACGCCTTTTTCCAGAAGTCTTTTCGGCAGGGTCATATTCCCCATCTCCGGCATGCCGGGATAGCCGACCGGGCCCACGTGTTTTAGCACCATCACCGATGTTTCGTCAATATCGAGGTCCGGGTCATCGATGCGTGCGTGGTAGTCTTCGATATGTTCAAACACGACGGCGCGGCCGCGATGTTGCATGAGGGCGGGGGTAGCCGCGGACGGTTTGATTACCGCGCCGTTTGTCGCCAGGTTGCCTTTGACCACGGCGATCCCGGCATGCGGCAACAGGGGGTTGCCGGCCGCCGCGATCACATCCCGGTTATAACAGGTCTCCCGGCCCGCGATATTTTCCCGGTGGGTGCGACCGTTAACCGTCATGACGTCGAGGTTCAGCCGGTCGCGCAGCTCGTGGAGGACAACGGGCAGGCCGCCGGCATAGTAGAAATCTTCCATCAGGAATTTGCCGGAAGGCATCAGGTTGACAAGCAGGGGGATATCGCTGCCCAGCCGGTCGAAGTCGTCGAGGTCGAGGGATATCCCGATACGGCCGGCGATCGCCGTCAGGTGGATGATAAAATTGGTGCTGCCGCCTACCGCGGCGTTGACTTTGATCGCATTTTCGAAGGCGGCGCGGGTGAGGATCTTTGACAAGCGCAGGTCTTCTTTCACCATCTCCACGATCCGGCGGCCGGACAGCTGGGCCAGCGCTTTTTTCCGCGAATCCACCGCCGGGATGGCCGCTGCGCCCGGCAGGGACAGGCCGAGCGACTCCACCATGCAGGCCATCGTGCTTGCCGTGCCCATGGTCATGCAATGGCCGGGGCTACGGGACATACAGCTCTCCGCCAGCAGCCAGTCGGCTTCGCTGATCCGGCCGGTCTTCCGGTCTTCGTCAAACTTCCAGACCTGGGTGCCCGATCCGATATCGTGGCCTTTCCATTTTCCGTTCAGCATCGGTCCGCCGGGTACAACGAGGGTGGGAAGGTCGACGCTGGCCGCGCCCATGAGGGTGGAGGGCGTTGTCTTATCGCATCCCGTCAGCAGCACCACGCCGTCCAGCGGGTTACCGCGGATCGACTCTTCGGTGTCCATGCTCGCAAGGTTGCGAAACAACATCGCGGTCGGCTTCAGCAAGGTTTCGCCCAGCGACATGACCGGAAATTCGAGGGGGAAACCGCCCGCTTCGTAGACGCCCCGTTTTACTTTCTCGGCGAAGTCTCTCAAATGGGCGTTGCAGGGCGTCAGCTCCGACCAGGTGTTGCAGATGCCGATCACGGGGCGGCCGTCAAACAGGTCTTCGGGAAAGCCCTGATTTTTCATCCAGCTGCGGTAGATAAAACCCATCTTGTCTTTCTTCCCAAACCAGGTTCGGCTGCGAAGCTCCATATTGGTCGTCTTTGGGCGAAAATAGGGAAACTTCGTCGGACCTGCCTCGTCACGGGCAGCGCTTCGTCGAAACTTCGTCGCCCGGTTATTCCACGGGGCGGGTAAACTGCTTGTAACAGTCGTTGATGTACACGAGGATGTCAACGGTCGCGGCCCGGCGGCAATAGTCGTAGGAGGGGCGATATTTCTTCATGAACAATTTTAGGGAATCGCCCTGGAGGCGGGTGATCTTTGCGACGTATTCCTTGTTGTAGCGAAAGTCGACGTAATAGTCCTGTTCCTCTTTGGTCAGGCGTTTTTCAAGCTCCTTCCTTTGTTTGGCGGCCGTGGACGTATTACGGAAGATGTTCATGCTGACCCCTACCCCGTCGCCCTGGCGCTGTTGTTCGAACCGCTTCTCGTGTCCTTGCTCGTAGACCCAGGCGTATTCCTTCCGGCGGTCCATGGAATCCAGTTGATAGTTGGTAAACGCGACCCGGGCGGCGGTCAGGATTTGCGGTTGTATCTCGAGGAAGACAGGATAGGAGGCGGTCAGGATCGATGCGGTGACGGTGATGGTGTCCGGCTTATGGCCAACGGAGGAAAACGAGATATGGTCGCCGGGCGCCGCCTGGATGCGATAGCTGCCGTCCTCGTCGGAAAGATCGTAACGTCCCTCGGTGATATTGTGGATACTAACGGAGATCAACGTGTCCGAACTGCCTTTCACGTAGACCTTCCCGGTCAGGAATTGTTGTGCACTCGCTGTAAACCCGCCGCTCAGCAACAGGACAAATAAGTAAAAAATATATCGCATAGTTCTTTCAGGAGTTCGCCAAGATAGGTTTATTTCCGCTATCGGGGCCGCCCCCGGCTTCAAGTTTTTGTTAAAACGATTTTAGGATTTACATTTACCGCCGCAATGTGCGCACAGCCATTCAAATTCAACTTATTAGTTATGCAAAAGTTGTTCCTCAGCTGCCTCTTCGGCATGAACTTTTTCGGTGCTTCCGCCGCTCCCGCGCCGGCGAAACAGGAGTTTTTTGCCATCCGGGTTTATCAATTGAAAAGCGCCCGGCAGGAGGCGCGGGTGGACAGCTTCCTTCAGGGGGTGCTCCTGCCGTCGCTGCACCGGCAAAAGATAACGGGCATCGGGGTTTTCAAGCCGGTTGGGAATGATACCGCCGCGGTTCGGCGGATATATGTCTTTATCCCGTTCCGGAGTTTGGAGCAGTATGATGAGGTGATGGGGATGCAGCCATCCATCGCCGGCACGTATGACGATGCGCCGTACGCAAGGATAGAGACCATCTTGCTCAAGGCATTCCCGGATATGCCGGCGCATGCCGCGCCATGGTCCGGTCAGGCCTACAGTCCCGACCGTATTTATGAACTGCGAAGCTATGAAGGTCCGACGGAATCGTATTTTGCCAACAAGGTTCAGATGTTCAACAAGGGCGGGGAGATCACGTTATTCGACAAATTGGGGTTTCATGCGGTCTTTTATGCGTCGGTGATATCCGGCGCCCATATGCCCAACCTTATGTACATGACAAGTTTTGAGAACATGGCCTCGCATGACGATCATTGGAAGACATTCGGGGCCGATCCGACGTGGAAAGAGTTATCCGCGGATCCGCAATACCAGCACAATGTGTCGCATATCGACATTGTCCTGTTGCATGCGGCCTCCTACTCTGAATTATGATTGTTTTCACATACTAGCCATCGGACCTGTTGCGTTTACTCAATAAACAAGCCTCCAAATAATATTCGGTTTATGAAAAACGCAGATCGGCCATTTATCGGCATTATTATCGTCACGATAGCCGCGCTCTATGGCATCTTCGCTCTATTGAGCTAAGGGAAAATCCGGACCAAAGGGAAGAATTAAAAACGGGCAGAGCCAAGGGACCGCGCCCCCGGAAACATGGATAAGTTACGACGGAAGGATACAAAGGGTTGTCTTGCCGGATCGACCACGTACTCCCATTTCAGGAAGCAGGTTTTACTTCGTAGATTGGACTGAAAAGATACAACTTTCCCGTGGCTACTTCGATACATTGGAATCTTTTTCTCAATTTTTTCCCCTTTTTGAATAAACGTTGATCTTCCAGGGTGAAACAACCGCCCTCCGGGATCTGTTCGACCAGCATCAGGCCTTCCTTTTCATCATCATATTGACGCAGCACGCGCATCAGGTGTTCATCCGCGCAGCTGCTTGCGGGCAGGTCGTGGAGGTTCTTTTTTAGCGCCTTGAGCACGTCCGCGGGAAATACGGCAAGCGGAAGGAATTCTTCCAGGATCTTTCGATAGACCCGTTTCCATTCTTTTCCATGGGACTGAACCTGGTTGCCGAATTCCATAAATGTCACCAGGTGGGCCAATTCGTGGATAAGGGTAATCAGAAAGGAATATGGGTTAAGGTTCCCGTTTATGCTGATCCGGTGCGGGGCGGATCTTGTCGCGTGGCGGTAGTCGCCCAGGACGCTTTTGCGTTCCCGGGTAATCGTAAGGTGGACCTGGTAATGGTTGAGGTAGTTGAGGATCGGGGCCGCCGCCTGACCCGGGATCCAGCGGCGCAGGTAATCCAGCGGCGCTTCTTTCTTAGGCATTTTTTGGCGACTTCTTTAAGAATTTCAGTAAAATCCTGACTTCCAGAAAGGTATATACGACATACAGCATAAAACAACCAAAAATGGCATTCTTGTTGACCGCTTTCGCCAGGTAGCCGTATAACAGCGCGGCCACCATACAGATCACCATTTTAACGATGAGACTGCCATATATGGCCCGCACGAAGGCGTGGGGGTTCGGCGTTCGGATCGACCGGAGCTGCAGGAAATAGGAAAACGAGGTAATTGCAAACAATAAACCATTGCCTGCCAGTAGGATATCCGCATCCGTGTTCCAGTTACGCAAAATTAGCGTTCCGACAACTATAAGGACCGACGCGACAACGGCGAAGGCGGGAATAGGCAAAAAGGCGCGGAGGTATGCTCTATTTTTCATCTTTTTTCCCCGAGTTGGCTTTTATTAGCTCCACCAACACAAACACAATAACCAGCAAAGGTACAACCCAGGAAAAGATGGGGAAAGAAAGTTTGAGCCATTTGTCGGCTTTTATGCCTAACCATACAGCAACACCCACGGAGACAGCCACTTGCGTGGATAGTCCCGCGTAACGCATTAACTGACGACGGCCGTCACGATCAGCCGGCTGCGATTTCGGCATGTTTGAAGTCCCGCTTATATTCCGGGGCTGATTTCTCTTTTTCCTTTGATGGCTGTTCGGCCGCCGGCGTCATATGACATTCCCCGTTGAAATTGGCAGCCGGTTCGATCTGCAGCTTGGCCGCCTCGATATTCCCATTGAGGTGGCTGCCGCCTTTCAGCTGGAGCAGGTCTTTCACCTTTATGGTACCGGTCACTTTTCCCATAATATCAGCCTGCTGGCCATTGATATCGCCCTGGACGACCCCGCCGGCGCCGATAACGACTTTTGCCGAGCAGTGGATGTTTCCGATCAGCATTCCATCGATCCGCAGGTCTCCGTTGCTGGTGATGTCGCCTTTCATGGTGGTTCCTGCGCCGATGAGGCTTGTGCTGGTGCCAACAGAGACTTCTCCGGGCATGTCTGATTTGGTTTTTCCGTTAAACATAATAAGTATCAGATTTTAGGTTTTCAATCGCTTATCTTTTCGGGTTTGGGTATCTTCAGGGTGTTGGTATCCAGCTTCACCGTCGTATTCCCTTGCAGCACGCCGCGAATCCCGTCCAGGTACTGGTCCCTGTACCGTACTTCCTGCTCTAACGAATCGGTGCGTATTTTTAGTTCACGAAGGTCCCGGGTATTGTTCACATCCCCATACCCCGGGATATACAGCTTCAATGGCGTAAAAACGATCAGTGCCACCGTCAAACCGGTCAACAGTACAAAAATCGTGCAGAGAAGGGTGTAAACGCTGAGACGGGATAGTTTGAAGGTCACTACTTCTTCATAGGTATCGTCGTTCATTACCACAAGCCGGTAGCGGTTCTGAAGGCGTTTCAAGGTCGAATTGGCATCGAATTTGGCCATATTGGATTGGATGAACGGCGAGCGGCCGGTTTTATGATAACTGTAATAAAGATAGTAAAATAAATTGGTGGAAAAGGAGTTATTAGCTCTAAGTTTGCCGTTTTCAAAAGGACATCGTGACGTTTAGTAAGATCCTGCTATCGGTCGTATTTCTCTTGCTGCTCCGGACGGCCTCCGGTCAGTTGGGCGTCGACTATGAACTCAAGAAGCCGGAGAAATGGGAGAACCGCACACTCGCGTCGGAGACGTCCAATAACGGCAAGAAATTCAAGAAGTTCCGACATTTTGTCCAGAACAACATCACCCACTACAATTACTACTACAACGCCAACGAGAAATTAAAGATGATCGTTGCGCGGGCGAAGGCTTCGTACAGGGACGACTATACCAAATTGCTCGCGTTTTACAATTTTACCCCCGAGGGCACTTCCACCCAAAAAAAGGAGCTCGATTCGATCGTCTACAAGTGCACGATGGGTATCCTCATCCATGATACCCGCAACGACTGGATCGACAACCTGTATCTGCTGATGGGCGAATCTTACTACTACAAAAAGTTTTACGATTCCGCGTATATCACGTTCCAGTTTATCAACTGGGCGTTTGCGCCAAAGGAGAAGGATGGGTATTATATCCCGATCGGCAGCAACTACAACAAGGAGGAAGGTGGAAGCGCGGATAAGGTCGCCACACTCGAAAAGCGTAAGACCCTCGAGAAGTTCTTCGATCTGCCCGGGCCAAGCCGCAATGACGCCCTGGTGTGGAAGGTCCGAACGTATCTCGCGCAAAACCGGTATGTGGAAGCCGCTTCGCTGATAGAAGTCCTGGATCATGATCCGCAATTCCCCGCGCGTCTTCGGCCGTCGCTTGCCGAAGTCCGGTCCCTGTATTACTATCAGCAGGGCATCTATGACAGTACCGCCTACTTCCTCACCCAGGCATTACCCGCCGCGGGAACGCATGAAGAATATGCCCGGTGGGAATACCTGATCGCGCAGTGTTATGAGCGCACCGATCATTCCTATGAAGCAAAGACCTTTTACGAACGTTGTTATTCGCACACCTATGATCCGGTGCTCGATATCTATGCGCGGCTCAATGCGATCCGGCAGAACAAGGAAGGCGGCGTCGACTATATCGACAAAAATATCCAGGTGCTGGCGAAGATGGCAAAAAAGGATCGTTATGAGCCCTACCGGGATATCATTTACTATACCGCGGCGCAGATGGAACTGGAGCGCAAGAACCGCCCCGGGGCCATTGCCTTCCTCCAGCTTTGCGTCAGGAATTCTCCGCCAAACGGCACCCAGCGCACCCGGGCTTTTCTGCAGCTGGCCAATATGCGGTTTGAAGACAAACAATACCGGCTTGCCAAGAGTCTTTACGACAGCCTGAATATGATCGAACTCGCCAACCAGGGGGATATCACGTGGCTGAACGACCGCAAGGCCGCGCTCGCGACGCTCGTGGCACAGCTCCAGGTCATCGACCGGCAGGACAGCCTCCAGCGGATCGCCGCCATGCCGGCGGCGCAGCGGGATATTTACCTCAGGAAGATGGCCCGCACGCTCCGGCGGCTGCAGGGTCTCCGGGATGAAGCGGAGGAAGAGGGGGGTGTCGCATCGATCAGCGCGCAGAACAAAAGCGTCCCGGATCTGTTCGCCGGCAACTCCGGTGGAACCGCCGCGGACTGGTATTTTAACAATCCCAATCTACGGGCGCGTGGCTATACCGATTTCAAGAACCGGTGGGGGAACCGCAACAACGTCGACAACTGGGAGATCGCTTCCATGGCGAGAAACAATCTTGCGGCGAATGGCGCCAATAATCGCGGCAACGGCGGTTTTGGGCCGGACAGCGCCGGCCGCGGCGGCGCCGCCAAACCTGCCATCGACTACAAGTCCCTGCTGGCGGGACTGCCGTTGACCGCGGAGAAAATGAAAAAGTCGAATGATTCGATCGAAGGGGCCCTTTTTGTGCTGGGCAAGACATACCAGGAGGGCATCCAGGACTATCCCTACGCCATCGGCGCCTATGACACGTTAATCACGAAGTTCCCGGCCACGCGGCAACAGGAACAGGCGCTGCTCAACCTGTACTACTGCTATACCAAACTCGGCGACCAGGCCAATGCGGACCGCATGCTCGGGTTGCTCAAGGAAAGATTTCCCCGGGGAGCTTTTACGGCCCGGGCGCTCAATCCCGATTCCGTCGCCAACGCCCAAAGCAGTTTGAGGGTGAATGCGACGGCGCTGTATGAAAAGATCTATGAATCGTTCATCGAAGGCCGGTTTGATGAAGCCGTCGCTCAAAAGCGGGTCGCCGATAGCCTATATGGCGATAAATACTGGACACCCCAGTTGCTGTATATCGAATCGGTATATTTTATACGCACCAACCGGGACCCCGAGGCAAAAGCGGTGCTGACAAGCATTGTCAACAAATTCCCACGGACACCGATGGCGGATAAGGCCAATACCATGATCGATGTATTGGGGCGGCGGCGCCAGATCGAAGACTACCTGACCAGGCTCCAGATCAGGAAGGCGGAGGATACGGCCGAGGTGGTGACACAGCAGCAGGCGGTCCGGCCGGCCGATAACCGGCCAAGGTTGACCCGAAACGATTCCAACATGCTAAAGGCCGACAGCACCTCGGATTGGGCGAAAGCGCGGGCCCTCGAGGCGGCGCTGGGCCGGGATACGAGCAGTCGCAAAGGTGTCGCCGGTCCCACGAAGATCGGGGTGGACTCGGCTGCGCTCCGCGGGGTCGCATCGTCGGACAGTGCGGTGGCTGCCGCCAAATTACGCAACATGAATTCCGCGTTTTCGCTTTCGCCGGATGCCCCGCACTCCGTGGTGATCGTGATGAACAAGGTCGACCCGGTCTATGTCAATGAGGCGCGAAACGCGTTTAACGGGTATAACCAGGAGAATTTTTATAGTCAGCAGCTCACCGCGGAGAATGCCTCCCTCAACGACACCGTCAAAATCCTGATGATCGGGCATTTTGCCACGGATAAGGAGGCGATGATCTATATGAACAAGATGAAGGCGCTGGCGCCCCGCCAGATCGTGCCGTGGCTGCCCGTGGGGAAATACTCGTTTATCATCGTGTCGGTTCCCAATCTTCAGTTATTGCTGAATAACAAGGATATAAATGCCTACCGGCAATTTTTGAATACGGCCTATCCGGGAAAATTCTAACTCCGAAAACCCAGCACGAATTTTGAATTAACAGGGTTTTTAGGAACCTTACGGTACTTTTACGTTTACGCTGGTCCGACCCCGCAGGTCCGGCCTTCGGCCGGGTTAAACCATAAAGAAACTTACGATATGTCATCCAAATGGGTCCCGATCTTCTGGAAGGTCTTTTTTTATAGCCTCGGCGCCTTTTTGCTTTTCCTGGTCCTGATCAACCTTGGGGTATTCGGGTCTTTGCCGTCGTTAAAGGAGTTAGAGAACCCATCGATCACACTGGCAACGGAGGTGTTTGCGGATGACGGCACCCCGATGGGCAAATTTTACAAGGACAAGGGGAACCGCAGCAACGTCGAGTTCAAGGATATCTCGCCGAATGTCGTCAATGCGCTGGTGGCTACCGAAGACGCCCGCTTTTATGAGCACTCGGGTATCGACGGCTTTTCCGTCATGCGGGCGGTGGTGAAGCTCGGAAAGGATGGCGGCGGCAGCACCATCACCCAGCAGCTCGCCAAGAACCTGCTCGATCAGGGGTCGAAGAACTTTATGCGCCGGTTTATCGAGAAGCTCAAGGAATGGATCATCGCGATCAAGCTCGAGCGCAATTTTACCAAGCAGGAGATCCTTGCGCTGTATCTCAATGAAGTGCCTTTTGGCGACAATGTCTATGGCATCCGCAATGCTTCCCGGACCTTTTTCCAAAAAGAGCCCGACCGGCTTAGCGTCGACGAAGCGGCGGTGCTGATCGGCATGCTGAAGGGAAATACCATCTACAACCCCCGGAAGAACCCCAAGATGGCCGTCGAGCGCCGAAATACGGTGATCGGCCAGATGGCCAAATACAATTTTCTTACCGACAAGGAGGCTGCGGCATTCAAGGCCCGGCCCATCGACTTGAGCAACTATAAGAAAGTCGATGAGAACAATGGTCTTGCGCCTTATTTCCGGGATGTGCTCCGGGAGGACCTCCGCAAATGGTGTAAGGAGCATAAGAATCCGGCCACGGGCGAACCGTATAACCTGTATGAGGATGGGTTGAAAGTCTATACGACCATCAATCCGCGGATGCAGATCTATGCGGACGAGGCGGTGGCCAAGCAACTGCCGCTGCTGCAAAAAGCGCTTAGCGCACAGTACAATATTCGAAAAGGGGTGATCTGGAAAGACCACCTCAACGTCCTCGAGGCCGCGATGCACAACAGTGAGCGGTGGAACAACGAGGAGGATGCGGGGATGACGGATGATCAGATCCGAAAGACCTTTCTCAAACCGGTCGCGATGCGGGTCTTTGCCTGGAATTCCAAACGGGAAAAGGACACGGTCATGTCACCGCTGGATTCCATCAAATACACCCAACAGATGCTCCAGACCGCCTTTATGGTCATGGACCCGGTAACGGGCGCCGTTAAGGCCTGGGTGGGCGGCATCGATTTCAAAACCTACAAATTCGACCACGTCAATATCAACACGAAACGGCAGGTCGGCAGCGCTATCAAGCCTTTCCTTTACAGTCTCGGGATCGAAGATTTCAATTTCACACCTGAAACGGAGTGTGAGACCAGCCAGCAGTATTTTCCCGGTTTTGGTTTTGTTCCGGCGCGTCCCGACAAACACGAAGGCGGCAGCACGACGATGGCTACCGGTCTCGCCTGGTCGATCAACGGGGTTGCGGCTTATATTATGAAACAGGTGGGCCCAAAACGGTTCTCGGAATATATGAAGCAGGTCGGCATCCCCACGAAGATCGACCCCTACCCTTCGATGGCGCTTGGCGCATGCGATCTTTCGTTGTATGAGATGATGTGGGGTTATACGATGTTCCCCGCGGGCGGCTTCAGCACCCGGCCATTTTATATTTTGCGGATCGAAGACAAGAATGGCGCGGTCCTCGCCCGCTTTGACACCGAACGCAAGGAGGTCATCAGTCCGACGACGGCATACACGATGGCCCGGATGATGCAGGGGCCCGTGGATTTCGGTACGGCCGCGGGGCTCCGCAACCGGCTCGGGCTGGCGGAGATGGGGGGAAAGACGGGTACCACCAACGATAATTCCGATGCCTGGTTTATGGGCTATACGCCGCAGCTGATGGCCGGGGCATGGATCGGCTGCGACGATCGTTTTATTCACCTGGAGGGCGGCCTCGGGTATGGCGCGCAGGCGGCGCGCCCGATCTGGGAGTATTTTTATGCGAAGGTGCTGGCCGATAAGACCCTTGGCATCGACCGGAATGCGCGGTTCGTCCAGCCGGAGGATATGCGTAGGGGGATGATGTATGATTATCAGAACCTGATCGAGAAGGTGGCGCCGCCGGGAGCGGAGGGCGCCAATGAGGGAAATGGACGGGCAAACCGGTACCTGGATACCAGTCCGCCGACGGTACCGGTGGATTCGCGGCTTTCGCCCGAAGAACAGAGGGTGTTGAATGAGGCGACGATACAGAAGAGTAGTAGCGCGGGGTCCGTCAAGATTACCGTCAGTGACGCTCCGGCACAACAACAGCCGCCCAGGAAAAAACAAGGTTTCCTCAAGCGGCTGT
>DATJWK010000008.1:0-6752 GCA_035501395.1 Puia sp. | reverse complement strand
AGGTTGATCTTCACCATCTGATAATCGGACTTGACAAAGATGTAGCCGTCCTGCAGCTCCTGGTTCGTGAGGTAGTCGACGTATTCCTTGGCTTTGTACACCGCCTTGAGGAAACGGTCGTATTCAATCGGCTTCAACAGGTAATCGATGGCATCTACATTAAAACCTTCGACTGCATATTCGCTAAACGCGGTAGTAAATACCACGGCCGTATTTTTTTTATTGATGATCCGCGAGAACTCGATCCCGTTGATATCCGGCATCTGGATATCCAGGAATAGAATATCCACCGGAGCGGCTTCCATCGCCTTTTGCGCCTCGAACGGGTCGGTGTAGACACCCTTGAGGTCCAGGAAGTAGATCTTTGCGATATATTTCTTTAACACTTCCAGCGCGAGCGGTTCGTCGTCGATCGCTATACAGGTCAACATTATACCGGAATTTTTAGGTGAACGGTAAATTCATTGCTCTTGTCATTGATGATCAGCTCATACCGGCCGGGATACAGGAGGTCCAGTCTCCGCTTCGTATTGCTGATACCGATCCCCGTATTTTCCGCCATCCGCAGCATGGTATTGAAATGCTTGTGGTTGCTGATGCTAAAATACAGCGATTCTTGCTTTATATCCAGCAGGATATGGATCGGCGAACACTCCCGCGTGCTGATGCCGTATTTGAAGGCGTTCTCCACGAAAGGCAACAGCAGCAGCGGCGCAATCTGCCGCCCCAATGGGTCGCCCTGGATCGAATAGTCGATGCTCGTCTTATCGGTAAGCCGCATCTTCTGGAGCTCGATATAATGGGATGTGAACAGGATTTCCTTCTCCAGCGGGACAAGATCGTTCCGGGCCTCGGTAAGGACATACCGCATAATGCTCGACAGTTTCATCACTGCAGCAGCGGTATGCTCGGATTGAGAACTGGCCAGCGCATAGATATTGTTGAGCGTGTTGAACAGGAAGTGCGGATTGATCTGCGCTTTTAGAAAAGAAAGCTCCGCCTGCAATTTTTCATTCGTGATCTCCTTGGCGCGCTGTTCGGATCGCAGCCACTGGTTGATCACCCGGATGCCGGTGCTGAACACAAAGACCAGCAGAAAAATCGCGAAATTCCAGGGACTGAGCAGCGGCGGGTTCCGCGGGCGTGGTGGCCGCGGCAGGTTGGCACGGCCCCGCAATGTGCCGGCGGTGTCCGCCAGCGCGGCGGATGCAGGCGACCCGTCGACGCTTGAAATTCCCCCGGGTCCCGGTTGCCCCGCAACCGCCGCCGGCCCAAACCCGCCTTGAGTCGGGAAGAGCCCGTGATAAATCCGCGGTACAAAGGCATAAAAGATCAGAAGCGCGAGGATAAGTGCGGTATATGCAAAGAACTTTTTGGTGTCGAGCAGCTTCGGGATGAAAAAGTACGTGTTAAGGTAGTAGAACGCCACGATGATCGCAAAATTCACAAAAAACAGCGGCGTAAAATAATGCTCGGTAAAAATACTAAACTCGCGATCCCGGGGCCGGGGATAAAAGACGAGCGGAAGCAGCAGGAAACAAGCCCACGCCGCGGTATGGATGATGATCTGAACGGTAACCTTCTTCACAGGGACCAAAACTATATTGGAATCTGCGTCCCATTGAAAATATTAGATGAATGGGGCTATTGCGCCGGTGAACGGCCCGCCGTCGAAGACGGCGGGCCAGGCCCCGGGTTCCGTTGATTAAAAATTAAAGATCACCTTCGCGAAAAGCCGCATCCCGTCAAATCCCATCTGCACCGCGTCGAACGGTCCCCCCGATTCGCTATCGCCCCAGGACCCGCCGGTCAGATAATTCACCGACCCCGGCACTACTGCTTTGTCCGGATGGACGTTGAATAAATTGTCCACGCCGATCGTCAGCGTAGCATTCTTCGCAAGGTTATAGGATGCATACAGATCGGTTGTTAGTTTCCCGCTGAAATGGAAGATCTCCGGAACCGGCGTCCCGGAGGCATCCAGCGTCACATAGGGGAAGAAGGGATCGGGAGAAGAGGCCGGCGTAGCGGTCTCGCCAAAACCCAGTGTTGACAAACTGCCGAAATAGGTGATGTGCGTGCCGATCGCCCAAAGTTTCTTGCCATACTCGAGGTTGAGCGAGAACTTCGACCTGGGCGCGCTGGCCTTCAAAAAATACTGCTCCCGGTCGGAGAAGAAGTTGGCGCTGTCGGAAGGCGATCCGGAGAACGTCGATGGCACGTTGATCTTGTTGATCTTTACGCCCTGGAAATTGCCGGCGAGCACCGCGCGGAAATGGTTTGAAAGCCACTTGAGATTGTAGTCGAGCACCAGGTCGAGCCCGTTGTTGCGCGTGTTCACCGCATTTGCAAAGAACTGCGCATACTGGATACCCTGGGCGGCAAGGGCATCGTTCAGCGTCGTTCCCAGCGTCGGATCACCGGCGGCATACTGTCCCGAGATAACAATGCGGTTCTTGATCTGGATCGAATATGCGTCTGCGGTAAACGTCAGGTTGCGGATCGGCTGCCATGTAAAGCCGAGGCTGGCATTGGTAGACGTTTCCTGCGTGAGCTTCGGAATACCCGCCGCCCGCGCAATACTGGAGTAATTGGGAACGAGTTTGGAATAGACGAGGTTCCCGTTGATGATATTGGTGTTGGTATTGCTGAAATCCAGCTGTTGGAGCGTCGGGGCGCGGAAACCCGTGCTGACCGAACCACGGACGTTGAAGTTATCGGTGAGCTTGTACCGGGTGGCCACTTTCTGCGTTGCGACAAATCCAAAATCTGAATAGTCTTCAAACCGCTCCGCCACATCCACCAGCCATTCCCTGGTTATATCAAACGCGAGGTCGACATAGCCGCTGGTATTGGTGCGATGGTGCACGCTGGCATCGCCGTTGGGACCCGGCTGATAACCCGGATAACCCTCCGATCCGGACGCCTTGGCCGGACCGCCGGGCCCGAGTGTAGCGCCACCCGCCAGGTAGGAATCGAGCTCACCGGCATAGAGGTTGTACCGCTCGTACCGGAACTCGCCGCCGAAGGACAAGGTCACGCCCTCGCCGATGCCGCTGAAATGCCTGCTGAAATCGAGATTGGTCGTATTTTGTGTAAAGCTGAACCCGCCATCGTCAAAACGGGTCTTGGTGGCTTCATCGGAGTAGGGGAGGAGCGAAGCATTGAATGTCTTATTGCCCCAGTAATGAAAGTCGTTATAGCCCAGGTTGTTGCTCAGGTCCCAGCTCCAGCCGTCCCCGATCGTCCCGCGGAAACCTACAGCCATCGACGCATCCTTGATATATACATCCTCCTGCGGGTTGTAGTAGACGTTGTTCGTGTCGATCACTCCCTTTGTCCCGTCATAGATCCGCATGATCCCGGGCACAAATACCAGGTTGCCGTTTGCATCCGTCGGAAACTTCGTCGGCTGCGACCGGTTTGGGTTGCCCCAGCTGCGCGTCCACGCATAAACGTTGGAATGTTTGTAGTTGTAACCGCCAAAGCTGTAAAAGGTCGTCTTGTCCGATACCGGTATCTCCATATTGTACAACCCGCCGCCGGAGATTACCGAGCCGTCCCCGAATGCCCGCCGCCAGATATCGATCGGTAACGCATTCGCATTCGTGGTGAAATTAGTATCCGGTACTTCTCTGAACGTCTTGCCGTAGCTCATAAAATTCGCTCCCACATTGATAAAGCCGCCCCGCGTACCGATGGGTAGCCCATAATCGGCCCCGATCGACAGGCTCTTCCCGTCAAGTTGCGAACCCGTATAGAACTGCGACGGATCCACCGAATTCAGCGAATTGTACTTATGGTCATCATAGGCGCTCGTGCCGATGCTTAAATTGAAATGCCTGACGTTCTTCTTCAGGATGATATTCATAACACCAGCGATCGCATCGGACCCGTATTGAGCGGATGCTCCATCCCGGAGGATCTCTATCCGGTCGATCGCCGCTTCCGGGACGGCGTTCAGGTCGGTTCCCGAATTTCCGCGTCCCCGCGTCCCCACCTCGTTGACAAACGCGGACAGGTGCTGCCGCTTCCCGTTGATCAGAACCAGCGTCTGATCGAACCCTAACCCGCGCAGACTCGCAAAGTCAATGGCATCGCTGCCGTCCCCGCCGCTTTGCTTGTTATAATTAAAGGAAGGGACGGTCATGTTCAGCTGTGACATCAGGTCCGGCTTGGCCGTCGTCTGACCGACCCCATTGACATTGATGACGTCGACGGGAACCGGTGACTCCGTTTTTGACCGCGCGGCGCCCCGGGAGCCAACAAAGACGATCTGGGTGAGCTCCACCGGCAATGGCTCCAGCAGGATGTTGATCGTGGATTCGCCCGGTACCGGCATATACATGGTCGTATATCCTATGTTGCTTATTACTAATATATCGCCCGTCTCCACCGGGAGCGTAAAGCTGCCATCGGTACCCGTCGATACGCCCCGTTTAGTGCCTTTGACTTTGATCGATGCGCCGGAGAGCATGGCGCCGGAAGATTTGTCTGAAACTTTGCCCGACAACGTCCTTTGTGCTCGAAGAATAAATGAACTACATACTAAACAAGCTAAAATGAGAATGCCTTTCATATACGATAGTTTTGGTGTCGCGATCAATTTACCAAAACTTAACCATAAATTCTCATTGGCAAGAGTAAAAACGATATATTAATAATAATTAATTTGTATTAAATTTTTTAAGTTGTTGATTTCCTGATACTATGTAAAGACTTAGTAAACCGGGCTAAATTATCCACATCAAATAGGTAAAATTACTGATATCAATATTGTTCCTGGTCGTTTGGAAAGTCCCGGGACTTCACGTCATGGACGTATTGTTTTACCGCATCGGTTATCTCTTCAAACAGCCGCGCATACCGCCGAAGGAATCGCGGCTGGAACTCCGTCGTGATCCCCAGCAGATCATGCATGACCAGTACCTGCCCGTCGCAATACTTTCCCGCCCCGATACTGATGGTCGGGATACGGAGACTTTCCGACACCTCTTTCCCGAGTTGCGCGGGGATCTTTTCCAACACCAGCCCCATACACCCCGCCTCCTCCAGCAACCGGGCGTCGTTCTTTAGCTTCACCGCCTCGGAATCTTCCCTCGCCCGCACCGTATACGTCCCGAATTTATAGATCGACTGCGGCGTAAGCCCGAGGTGACCCATAACCGGTACCCCCGCTCCGAGGATCCGTTTGACCGACTCCATGATCTCTTCTCCGCCTTCCACCTTGACGCCGTGGGCGCCCGTTTCCTTCATGATGCGTACCGCCGATGCCAGCGCCTCCTTACTGTTCGACTGGTAAGACCCGAATGGCAGATCTACCACTACAAATGCCCGATTGACCCCGCGCATCACCGATGAGGCGTGATAGATCATCTGGTCCAGGGTGATCGGTAAGGTCGTCTCATGACCCGCCATCACATTTGACGCGGAGTCCCCGACCAGGATGATGTCGATACCCGCCCCGTCGAAAATCCGGGCAAAAGAATAGTCATAAGCGGTGATCATGGAGATCCGTTCCCCGTTGATCTTCATACGTTGAAGGGTATGCGTCGTTACTTTCTTGATTTCCGTGTGTACTGACATGACCGGTTGTTTTAAGAATGGTGAAGGGGGATGCCTCTGCTTTAGAATAAAACATACCCGGTGTGTCCTGATGTAAAAGAGGGAGCTAAGTTAAATAAAATGTCTGTTTTCCAAGTTTTTTTTAACCCGGGGTCAAGGGCCCCTCCTTCATCAGTTCCGCGTACAAATGCTGTATCAACCCGTCCGCCAGCCCTATTTTGGGGACATAGATCTCGGGAGCGTTGGCCCAGCGCATGACGTTGACGTAGATCTGCAGCGCCGGAACGATCACGTCCGCCCGGTCCTCCCGCAGCTTGTACAACCGCATCCGGTCTGCCAGCGAAAAAGCGGAGAATTCCTTAAAGTAGTCCTTCAACAGCTCGAGCGGCAATGGCTTGCCCTCCTTGCGCTTGGAGATCGAGAACACTTTATTGATGTTTCCGCCGGACCCGATGGCAAGGATGTGATCGGAATAATGCCGCGTTTCCTTTTTGATAAAATCTTTCATGCTCTCCCATTGCTCGTCCGTTACCTGGTTCTTCAGCAGCCGGATCGTCCCGATATTGAACGAAGAAGAAAAGATGAGCTTGTTGCCGGCAAAAAACGTCAGCTCCGTGCTTCCGCCGCCGACATCGATATAAAGATACGCATGCTCTTTGTCCAGGTTCTCCGCAATATGGTTTTCGTAAATCAGCGTGGCCTCATAACCGCCGCTGATGACCTCGATCGGTATTCCCGTCTCCACCAGCACCCGGTCGAGGACGTTTCGGGCGTTCACGGCATCGCGCATTGCCGAAGTGGCGGCTGCCTTTATGTGATCGACCTTATAGGCTTTACAAAGATGGCGGTACGCCTTCAGCGTCTCGATGAGCATCTCGGTTTTCTCCCCGGGAATTTCCCGGTTCGCAAATACCTCGAACCCCAACCGCAACGGAACCCGCACCAGGTTGATCTTGCTGAATTCGGGCTTGCCGGTATTTGTGGTCACATCTGAAATAAGCAGCCTCGCTGCATTACTTCCGATGTCGATAGCTGCCAGTCGCATATTATCCCACCGTTTCCACGACGACCACCGGCGAATCCGCCGGAACTGCCTTCTGGTATAAATAATTGTGAATCTCTATTTGCGAACGGACCTTCTCCCGCTCATCCCGGACATATTGGTTCTGCAGCCCGTTATCCAGCCA
>DATJWK010000007.1:0-7339 GCA_035501395.1 Puia sp. | reverse complement strand
TTCCCATCTGAGTGAGAGAGCCGATCGGTTGCGCGATTCCCTTTTTGACAGCCTCAACCCCCGCGATCAGGGTGGTTGCAACGGCGCCTAATCCGGGAATCAACACACCCAGTCTGCCAGTCGCTTCTTTTACTTCCATGTTGAAAATTTTATATTGTAGAAATTCTTAACAAAAATATCAAATAACAGCTTTTCGAACAATTTTGTTTTTTGGTCGAAAAAAATTGCATGGCAATGACACTGAATCCATTGCAATATAATTACCTCCCGAAACCGATGTTAGTTAAAGTCGGCAAACTGGGCTTTTTAGCGGATGAATACAACAATAGGTCCGGCAAAAGGTTTTCAAACAGAAATTTTGCGATCTCTCGCTACGTTTTTCCACTCGCCGGCAGTTCGACCGGCTTCGACCGTCACTGCGCGTTCGTACAGCGCGACGGTTGGGCAAATGTGATAGGGAACTCCGTATAGCACGTCCCCAATGCGATAACCGTGACCGGTCCCCGCTTCTACAACGAGGTGTTCTTCACTCTGACCGACAGCTTTTAGCTCCGGCCCATTCAGAAAGAACACCCGGCGGGTCAGCTCGTTTTCGGCGGCGATGGATTTATGTCCCAGGTCAAGGCAAAGCCGGCTCTCACCGCGCAGCGAAATGACTCGGGTAACCACCAACGCGTCCGGTCTGAATGGTTGGGCGGGAAATTGGTCGCCGTATCCTTTGTCCCAGTAAACAAATGTTCCGGGACTGCATTGGATCTCGGCGGGTCGCCCCGCGTGCACCGGAAAAGTGGGCGAGCCTCCGGCGATAATCCTCAGATCCTTCTTCGTCGCGTCGCGCAGCGCGAGTACCGGCGCAAAGGCGGCATCGCATTTGGCCTTCAGTTGGTCGGGGTCCGTATCGCGGATATGGCCGTCATAGATGTGCAGCCCAACCGGATCGATACCGGGGAGGTCGAGCGCCAGTTGGTAAAGTTGAACGGCTTGTGGGCCGGGTGCGATCCCGGTGCGATCCATCCCGACGTTGAGGTCCAGGTAAACAGGCACCGTTAGCCCCGCGGCATGAAACGTACGCGCCATTGCCGCGGCCGCATCGGGATGATCGATCAGGCAGGAGAACCGGGTATCGGGAAATTGCCGGATCAACTGCGTCAGCCTTGTGATTTTCGGTCCCACCGGCTGGTATGCCAGGAGGACGTCCGGCGCTCCTTCGAGCGCGAGCATTTCCGCTTCGGCTATGGTCGCGCACTTGAACTGCCGGATGCCGGCAGCCAGCATCAATCGGGTCACGGCCGGTGACTTATGTGTCTTTACGTGGGGTCGCAGGCGGCCGGGTTCACCGACCATGGCGACGGCGCGGGCGATGTTTTGCCGGATGCGATCGGGATATACGACCAGCGCCGGAGTATCCAGCTCGTCGACATTCGTTATTTCGTACCATTCTGACATATCGTGTTTTTAATGCAGCTCGAACAATACTTCCACTTCGACCGGGATATTGTTTGGCAGGGAACCCATTCCCACTGCGCTCCGCACGCCAACCCCATTGTCCGGACCCCATACCTGCGAAAAGAGTTCGCTGCAGCCGTTGATCACATAGGGTTGTTTCTCGAAATCAGCCGTGCACCCCACCATTCCCAGCGTTTTGACGACGCGTTTTATCTTGTCGAGGCTGCCAAGGTGAGCGCGAACGGTCGCCAGGATCGCAAGGCCTACCTGCCGCGCCGCCAATTTGCCGGCATCCGCATCGAGGTCCGCCCCCACCTTTCCCCTGATCAGGGTCTTATCTTCCAGCAGGGGTCCATGGCCGGATACGTAAAGATACTTACCGTCCTGCAAGCAGGGTTTGTAAACACCTACCGGGGCTGGAGCGGGCGGAAGGGTGAGGCCAAGGGCGGCGAAATTTTGTTCGGGTGTGGTGGTCATATTCAACTGTTGAAAATCGGCAACGAATGTAAGGGTTTTTAACGGGTGTCGGAACCGCCCCCATGAAATGTCGGATTTATGCATTGGCCGGAGCCTGTTCAGTCGCTATTTTTGGAGAAACAATTTTCCAACACAAAAATCAACCGAATATGCAAACGACAATCATCGCCGCGGAGAAAACACCCTCGAAGGCGGCGCTCTGGACCGGGCGAATTCTCATGGGTCTCCTCACCTTGTTCCTGCTCTTTGACGCAGTAACCAAGATCTTCCCGCCGAAATACGTGATCGACGCAAGTGCCAAGGTCGGATGGGGAGAGGAGACCCTTCGGCCGCTGGGTCTGGTGCTGCTGATTTCGACCGTGCTCTATGTCATCCCGCGTACAACTATTCTGGGGGCTATTTTGCTGACGGCATACCTCGGAGGAGCAACCGCGAGCAATATTTTGGCCGGTTACAACTTCGCGTTCCCCATCATCTTTGGGATTCTTGTCTGGTGCGGCTTGATGCTTACCCATTCCGGGCATAGAAAAGCGTTCCTAAACTTAACTGGAAAATAACCGCGTTCGGCGGCAGTATTGCGTAATTTGACGGGATTGACGGCAGATAATGCCGAATCAAAGAATATGCCCGAAGATCTAACTCAAATACGCACGCGGCTCGAAGCGATCGAACAGCAGTTGCTTACGGGAGCAAATGGACCCGCCTTTCAGCCTGCCGGTCTCCATCCCGGTCAAGAACCGGCGGCCCGCAACCTGGTCCAGTACCTTCATCTCCGCAGCATGGATATCCGCGATTTGCAGGACGAACTGCATAGGCATGGATTGTCTTCGTTGGCCAGCGCGGAAAGCCATATTCAATGCCAGCTTGAAGCAGTTCTGCAACGGCTGGGAAAAGAATATCCCCAACCCTCCGGATGTACGGCTGATATAAGCAGGTCGGCCATCAACCGCCGGGCGGAATTACTTTTCGGCGGCAAAAGGGACCCGGACATTCCATACATCATGGTCACATTCGACACTTCTTTTGCTCACAACGGGCAACTGGTGGAAGACTTGCTGATACACGGCATGAACGTTGCCCGCATCAATTGTGCGCATGATGATGAGCGGGTGTGGGCCACGATGATCCGATCGGTGAAAAAGGCGGTGGAGGCCACCCGTTTGGAATGCCGGATCTATATGGATCTGGCAGGACCCAAGATCCGGACAGTAATTTTGGGAAAGGGCAAGAAAAAAAAGAAGGTAAAGATTGAAGAGAACGAGCATATACTGCTGACCGAGAGTTCCGCCCGCATCGATAAAGATGCTACGGTCATCGGCTGTACGTTGCCCGGAATGGTAAGATACCTGGAGAAAGGGCATCGGGTACTGTTCGATGACGGAGCCATCGAGGCCGTCGTTGAGCAGGCCGGAGAGGAAACTGCCGGTCTCCGGATCAGCCGGATTTCGGCGGCTAAACCCGCGCTGAAAGCTGAAAAGGGAATGAATTTTCCGGATACGTCGATCGGAATGATAGGACTGACCGCCTATGACCGGTCCTGCCTTCCGTTTGTTCTGGAGCATGCCGACCTGGTAGGATATTCGTTTGTCGAAACGGCAGCCGGTCTGGCGGACTTGCAGGATCTGCTGCCTCCAGTAGCAGGTAAAGGTCCATACATCATTCTGAAGATCGAGCGGGCTGCGGCAGTGGAAAATCTTCCCGAACTTTTATTGCAGGGAATGACAAGAGACGCTTTTGGCATCATGATCGCACGCGGTGACCTTGCCATAGAAATCGGCTTTGAGCGCCTGAGTGAGATCCAGGAAGAAATATTATGGCTTTCTGAAGCAGCCCACGTTCCGGTAATCTGGGCCACGCAAGTGCTGGAAAGCATGAATAAGACCGGGCTGGCTACCCGATCGGAAGTGACGGATGCCGCCTACTCGGCTTTTGCGGAATGCGTCATGGTCAACAAAGGATCTCACGTGCTGGACGTACTGGATATCCTACGCGATATCCTTCGAAGAAGCGGGGGACACCATATCAAAAAACGGTATAGTTTCAGGCCGTTGCATATCGCGCGGAATTTCCTGGACCGTCATCGGTAGCCTCACTATTTTTTCAACGTTCCGCCGAGTACACCAATCGATCCATCCACGGGCTGCGTAATCCTCAGGCCAAGGATCTGCGCGATCAGCGGGTAGACATGCACGTTCTCAAAGGCCGGTATCGCTTGCCGCCGGAAGGCGGGTCCCCAGGCATAAAAGGTTGCGCCCATTTCGGGCAGCGCATTGTCGAATCCGTGCGCGCCGGGATTGATCCGCCGCCCGCGGGTCGCGAAGACTTTCGGCGCCCTCGCCACCAGTACAATATCGCCGATCCGGCCGAAACGGTCGTCGCGGGAGGAATAGTGCCAACGCTCCGGGACCTCGCCCGCCAGGAAGACATCATAGTCCGGCGTTGGTTGTGCGGCGGCTTCCTTCTTCAGGGCTTCATATTGGGCATGGATATCATTCTTATCCCGCGCGTACAGATGGATCATCGTCTCGCCAAAGGTCACTCTGCATTTTGCGGTATCCAGCGCGGCCGGCGGGTAGATCCCATGGAGGGTATCGACGGGTTCCATCCCGTGGTCGCTGACAAAAACGAAATTGACCGGCAACCGCAACGAATCCACTATCCGCACCATCTTGCCGACA
Organism: Puia sp.; assembly: GCA_035501395.1. Taxonomy (GTDB): domain Bacteria; phylum Bacteroidota; class Bacteroidia; order Chitinophagales; family Chitinophagaceae; genus Puia. Next base: position 2,738 of record DATJWK010000007.1, on the reverse strand, counting down.
CAGTCGTCGACCAAATGGACCGCCGCTTCGGCTTCTTTGGAATCCGGACCGTAGAGGTGTTCAGCGTGGTCGACCTGCGACAAATAAAACAGGATCAGATGCGGCCGCTCCGCCGCCGGCAGCGTCAACCATGCCTTCACCGCCTGCAGCCGCGTATCCAGCGCGATCCGGTCATTGAAAAGATAATAATAAGTAGGCCGCACCCCATCGATCGCCGCTTCGGACCCTACCCAAAAGAAGCTGGCCGAAAGTAATTTCTGCTGTTCCGCCAGCACCCACAGCGGGATCCCGCCGTAGAACGAACTGTCCGTTACAGCTGAACGGTCATTGATGCGGTAGGTTTTCCCATTTGCCGCGTCATAAAAAGTATTGTCGACCAGCCCGTGGTGTGCGGGATACAGGCCAGTCGCCAGGCTGTAATGATTGGGGAAGGTAACGGAGGGGAAAGAAGGGGTCATAGAAGTGGCTGCAACACCTTTTGCCCGAAGCGCCAGCAGGTGCACCGCGTGATACTTGTCCGCCAGATCGTATCGGAATCCATCGGCCGAGATAAAGATAACATAGGGCTTTTTCTCCTGGCCGGGAGCGTTGGAGCGGCCGGGGACTACTTTTTGAACGGTATCGGTGATCTGGCCGAACAGGGTGGCCGTGGAGCTGATCAAAAGAAGTAGTAAGAGCGAACGCATGAGGCTGATTTGCGCCAAACATACATAATAAATTTGTTTTACCTTCAGCGGCAAGTACAATCCTTCGTTATGGTTGCATCAATAATTCGGGTCGTGATAATGTTGCTTGCCGGAATTCCGGTCTTCGCCCAGGAACCGCTCCCCAGGGGTCTTCCCGAGCACGAAGGGGTCTCCGCATCGGGGATAAGCCGGTTCGTGGAAGCCACCGCCCATGGCAAGACCGAATTTCACAGCTTTATGTTCCTTCGGCACGGCAAAGTTATCGCGGAAGGCTGGTGGAACCCGTATGCGCCGGAATTGAAGCATACCCTTTATTCAACCAGTAAAAGTTTTACGGCCGCGGCCGTCGGATTTGCGCTGACGGAGGGAAAACTGCAACTATCCGATAAGATCGTCCGGTTTTTCCCGGAAGATCTTCCCGATCCGGTCCCTCCCTTTCTGGCTGAACTTACGGTAAGGGATGCGTTGATGATGTCCGACGGGCAGGAACCGGACCCCACGCCTGCCGTCGTATTCGATCCAAACTGGGCGAGAAAATTCTTCGCCACGCCGATCGTCCATGAGCCCGGCACGACCTTCCTCTATAATTCCGCAGGCACCTATATGTTGGCCGCGATCCTCCAAAAAGTGACGGGACAGACCGTACTCGACTATCTCAAGCCAAGACTCTTCGAACCACTGGGCATCACCGGTGAAGACTGGGAGACCAGTCCGCAGGGCGTCAATACCGGCGGCTGGGGCCTGCGGCTTAGGACCGAGGATATGGCCAAATTCGGCCAACTCTATTTGCAGGGCGGTAATTGGAATGGCAAACAGATCCTTCCGCAGTCATGGGTCAAGGAGGCCACTACGATGAAGATCATGCAGGACCCGGGGGCCCCGCAGTCAAAAAAAGATTCCAGCGACTGGCTCCAGGGTTATTGTTATCAGATGTGGCGGTGCCGGCATAACGGCGTTCGTGCCGACGGCGCTTTCGGGCAATTCATCATCCTGTTGCCGGACGAAGACGCGGTGATCGCGATCCAGGCTGAAACGCCCGATATGCAGGAAGAGATCAATCTTGTCTGGAAATACCTACTGCCCGCTATGCATGCGGGTTCCTTGCCGGCGGACCCGGACGCCGATGCGCGGTTGAAAAAGCAATTGGCGTCATTGGCTTTGGCGCCGGCGAAAAGTGCGGGGGCCGGGAAGGACCTGTTCAGCGGCAGGAGCTTTACACTCGAGGCAAATACAAAAAAAATGAAGGCGGTCTCGTTTAAGCGGGATGGAGACAATATCGTGCTTACGATCCAGGGTGATACCGCAACCTACCCCATCGGGTTTGGCAACGGGCGTTGGAATATTGGTTATACTACCCGTTCCGGCCCGAATCTGCTGACCGGCGCCGTACATCACGACGTCGGCCTTCCGGCATTCCGGTATGCAGGAAGCTATCGGTGGGTCGATGACCACACGCTTAAGTTAGTCCTGCGGTACATTGAAAGTCCGCATACGGAAACGATGATCTGCCATACGGATGCGAACAATCTCACCATCGAAGACCGGAACAGTTATCAGTACGGGAAAGGGATGATCACCATTCTTGGGACGAGCCGGTGATCAATGTCGTTCCTTATCCGGCATTCTCCTCCTGTGGCCGGTCCCGGACAACCGTCAGGTCGGAAAGCTCTACGGTAATGGGGACCAGGCCGACCTGCACGATCGCCTTTTTACCCCGGATCTCCCGCACCGTCCCGACCTGATGATTTTTCTTCATCATTACTTTATTCCCGACCTGGGCGCTGCCGCCCACTTCGGTATATTTCGCGTCGAATTTCTTCCGGACTTTTTCATTGACCTGCTTTTCCTTCTGCTTGAACAGCAAGGTCTGCATCTGGCGGATCACTTCGTTCTTGTCTTCCGCTTTCCGCCAGTCCAACACGATCTGCCGCAGTTTCCGCTCCATTTCCTTGAGATAGGCGATGCGCTCTTCCGAGATCTTGTTCTGGTGCTTTAGTAATTCCACCTGTTGGTCGTGCCGCTCCCGGTGGATCAGGGCTTCCATTTCCTTTT
>DATJWK010000006.1:0-7637 GCA_035501395.1 Puia sp. | reverse complement strand
GTGATCGCCACCCGGATCGAATAATGCCCATCCAACACCGTATAGGAGGGGGTTGCAATACCCTGCTCCTGCAACCGCTGAAGCAATTCCTTATTTAGCGCATTGAGCGCTTTCGCATCGAGGTTGCCCGGATTATAGCGGTAGCAAACAATGTTCATCGGAACGGGCGCCATCAACTCGAGCTGCGGGTCCGCGGTGACAAGAGAGGCAAGATAACCGGCCTGTTCGATGTTACGTCGGACCAGTTCCGCATATTTGCCGATACCATTTTGCTTGAGCAGCATCCACACTTTCAAAGCCCGGAAGCCGCGGGAAAGTTCCATGCCAAAATTCGATAACGGCTCCGGACCGCCGGCAAGCCCCCTTTCGTGTGATGCAAGATAACTTACCGGGGAACTAAAGGCTTCGCGATGCGCGACGCCATCGCGGATCAGTACGGCCGCCACATCGTAATTGACATAAAACCATTTGTGGAAATCAAAACTCAGGCTGTCGGCGGCGCGAATGCCGCTCAATTGTTCCGCGAATTCGGGCAGCAGGACCGGTACCGCGCCAAAGGCGCCGTCCACATGGAACCACAGCCCTTCGGCCCGGGCTATTTCCGCGAGCCCGGCCAGGTCGTCAATCGCCCCGGTATTGACCGTACCGGCATTACCGACGATACAAAAAGGAAGATGCCCGGCCGCGCGGTCTTCGCGGATCATCCGTCTTAATTCGTCCAATCTGATCCGGTAATCGCCGTCTACCGGCACCTTTCGAAAATTTTCACTGCCGATGCCAATCACGACGGCGCCCTTTATCACGCAATTATGCGTTTCCGACGAGCCATAGATGAGCGGCTGACCCGGAGCGGCGCGGACGCCCTTTTGCTTTATAACCGACGGAAGAAGCTGGTTGCGGGCGACTACGAGCGCGGTAATATTGGCCATGGAGGCGCCACTGGTCAGGATACCGCCGGCCGTCCCGGGGAAGCCAAAGATCTCTTTGGACCAATCCAACACTTGTCTTTCGACATATACGGGAGCGTGATCGCCGATCGCCAGATTGGGATTCATTCCGCTGGCAAGCATGTCCGCCAGCATACCAAAGGGCGTTCCACCGCCTTCGACCCATGACCAGAAACGGGGATGGATATTGTTCTTGTTATATGGCAGAACATTTGTCAAAAAGTCCCGGTAGACATCCGTCGCACTTTGCGCGGTCTGCGGCAGGGATTGCCGGAGCGCCCCGACGACCTCTTCGGGTAGGGGCTGCCAAACCGGTCGCTCCCGGACCCTTTGAATATAGTCCATCATGTCGTCCACCATGCGGTGTCCAAGCTGGCGAAGTTCTTCCCAGTTGGCCGGATCGAGGCTCTCTCCGACGGGTGTGCCGGCTGCGCGACAGGTCATGTTGCCCTGGATCATATATTTACGAGTCTAAGCAGTCCAAAGGTGGTACAGATTATTGAAATAAAACAGATGCAGATTTGTGGATTCGAGGTGGATCAGAAAGAGGCCGGATACCGATCGCGCCGTATCGGAGACATGCTGAATGGGGTTTTCCGAAGCGTCCATTTACCTTGCAAGTATTAAAATTAAGCAGTATTTTTAGCAGGAATCCAATGGTATGAAAACCCCTTTAAGGTTCGCTTTACCGGTGATCCTCAATGTTTTATGTATTAATGGCGCCCTCAGTCAGACCCTCTCCGGCGTCGTGAATTCCTATTATGCCATTTCTGCTATAGCGATTCCTTCCAACGTCGTGACGGTGGACAATGCGGCGGGTTTGTATAACGGCCAGCCGGTTCTGATCATACAGATGAAAGGCGCCACGATCAGCAGTGTGAACAGCGCCGCCTATGGCAACGTTACGGCGATCGGTGATGCCGGGAACTACGAATTCAATACGATCTGCAGCATTACCGGCAACCAGGTGATGCTACAAAACAAGCTCGTCAACGCCTACGACCCTACCGGAAATGTTCAACTCGTTTCTTATAATTCCTACACATCCGTGACGGTTAACGGTACCATCAACGCCCAAGCCTGGGACCCCACCACCGGAAAGGGCGGGGTAGTGGTTATTGCTGCCACCAGCACGATCACGCTGAATGCGGATATCGATGTCAGCGGACAGGGTTTCCAGGGGGGAGCATTGATCAACTATGCGATCCCGCCATATAACTGTGACTGGGCAACCGCAGTGAACGGATATTTCTACAATGATCCCGGAACCGGCGACTACACGGCCGGCACGAAAGGGGAGGGCATTGCAGCGATGATCGCAAACGAACCCGACGGCATGGGCAAGCTGGCCAATGGCGGCGGCGGGGGTAACAATGCCAATTCCGGCGGTGCGGGTGGCGGCAACTATGGAGCAGGCGGCAACGGCGGAACGCGGGCGGGAGAGACCTTTTTCAGCTGCCACGGTCAATACCCCGGTATCGGTGGTGCAAGCGTCGCAGCTTACGGATATACGACCGGCGCCAACCGGATTTTTATGGGTGGCGGCGGAGGCAGCGGGGAAGAGAACAACGGTGTCGGCGAGCCCGGCGCAAACGGCGGGGGCATCATTATCCTTTCGGCGCCGACCATTGCCGGCGGCGGCGGGCAGCTGCTCGCGAACGGGCTTCAACCCACGAATGCCGCATGTCAGGATCCGCTCCAGGCGGAAGGAGATGGCGGCGGAGGTGGTGGCGCCGGCGGAACGATCATCATCGACGCAACGACGATAACGGGGGCCATAAACGCTTCGGCGGTTGGCGGCGCAGGATCCAACTCCAGCAACCGCGTCAACGACTGTACCGGACCGGGCGGTGGGGGCGGAGGCGGGATGGTCTGGGCGGCCGGGGCGAGTTTTCCCGCGGCGGTCACCGCAACGGTAACGGGCGGCGCCAATGGCGTCGTGAGCTCCGGAAATACAAAGGTGGCGTGCCGCGGGTCGGCAAACGGCGCGACAAGCGGGGCTACCGGCCTTGCGCAAAGCGGATATGCGGCGCCGCTTCCCGGCGCCGCCGGGTGTAGCGTCCTGGCGTCCACGGCGCTGGAGTCCTTTACCGCAATGCCGTCCGCCGACCTGGTCGCGCTTGCCTGGAGACTATCTTCCGATCCAACGGTGTCTGGTATACGAAATTTTATCCTCGAGCGCGCTACGGATTCCAGCGGTTTCCTGGACCTCGCCACGGTCGCTGCATCGGCCGGCACGTTGTCATACCGGTATTCAGACCCGGCACAGAACATCACGGGTCGCGTGGCCTACCGCCTGGCATGGCAGGACCTGGGCGGGGTATGGTGGTATTCGCGGATCGTAGAGGTGACCCTGGAGCCGGGACCCGGTTCGGCCCCACTGATACTCCAACCTAATCCGGCCAGGGATCAGCTCACCCTAACGATCTATTCGCGTACGGGTGAATTTGCCGGTATCGTGATCTCGGACGTCGTCGGACAGTCGTTGTTGTCACAACGGGTCCTATTGCATCAGGGTGTCAACACGGTTACGATCCCCCTGAGAGAAATGTCACAGGCGGTTTATTTCCTTTCCGTCGATATGGAGAGCGGGCGCCAGGTCAGGGAGTTCATCAAAAAATAGTACATTTATTTCATGCGGGTGTCAGTAAAATACAAAACGGTGGACGAATACCTGTCTTTCTGTCCGGAGGAAATTCAATACAAGTTGGAGGACCTGAGGAGAACCATCAAAAAGGCGGCGCCGCAGGCGCTGGAAATCATCAATTACAACATCCCCTCGTATAAGCAACATCGCGTGTTGGTGCACTTTGCCGCGTATAAGAATCATATCGGTTTTTATCCTACTTCTTCCGGTGTCCGGGAATTTAGAAACGAATTGACAAGATACAAGGTTTCCAAGGGGGCGATCCAATTCCCAATCGATGAGAAGCTTCCACTGGCTTTGATCGCAAAAATCGTCCGTTTTCGCGCCAGGGAGGATGCCGCGAAGGCGGCGGGGAAGGGTGCGTCAAAAACAGGCAGGGCTCGTCGTTAACCAGCCGTCCGGGTATCGATCATAGAGGCAAAATGCGCAGAATTGCAATCATAGGAAAAATATTCCTTCTTTTGATGTTGGCACTCGCGTTCAATGTCATTGTCTCGGTAGTGTCGTGGGCCCACCTCCACATCGTGACAGGGTTGAACCCGTTTGTTGGATGGGGGATGGGTGTGATCATAGCGACAATGGCAATTCCCGGCGTGTTGGCAATCGGAAGGCGAATGGCCAATCTTCTGAGGAGCCGGATCCGTTTCAGCCCTTCCGTTCTATTTCTTTTTGGCGCCTTCGTATTTTTGACAAGCAGTTTTGTGAGTGGCCTGCCGGAAAATAACCCGGCACTGGAGGCGGCCGTGGTCTTCGGGGTGGTGGCGGCGATATATGAGGTCTATCCGCGGTTTTCGGGACGGTATCCGGATCCGGCAATGGGAAGCATCCATTTCTGGTTCACGCTGATTGCCGCCTGTCTCATTTTCCATCCGATGTGCAACTGGCCGCTTGCAGATATGCCAAGACGTTATATAGACGTTGGGTATCCATCGTCCAATATGTTATACGGCTGGAACCGGTATTTGACCACCTTAAAATTATTTTTGGTTTTGGCGCAGGGAATTTTCCTTTTTAATCTTTTTCATTCGTGGAAGAACGGCCGCGAGGTCTCGCCGCGATCAACCCAATGAAATGGCAACAGGCTTTTTTGAAAAATACCGACATCTGTTCCCGTTTCCCGGCGACCGGTGGGATGAATATATCGGTTACTATCACCGGATCGAGGTGCCGGCGAGGACCATCCTGTTGCGTGAAGGCGAGATATCCAGGAAAGCCCATTTTATCGAAAAGGGCTGTCTGCGGGCGTGGTTTAACAGCAAGGGGAAGGACATCACCTTTCAGTTCTTTTTTGAAGGGCAGAGCGTGTCTTCGGCGGAGAGTTTCAGGAAGCGGGTACCAAGCATTCTCACGATAGAGACGATCGAACCCTGCGTCCTGCATTGGATCGGCAAAGAGCATCTTGACAAGATCATGCGGGAGATCATGGAGGTCCCGAAACTACGGGAACAAATGACCGATATCCTGTTCGAGCGGCAGCTGACCTATATGTATCAATTCCTTTCCTTTATCAAGTATACGCCCCAGGAACGCTACGAGCAGCTTGTCAAAGAGCGGCCGGACCTTGTCCGGCGTGTGCCGCAGCAATATATCGCCTCATACCTCGGGATCACGCCGGTGTCCCTAAGCCGGATCCGGGGGAAGCTAAGCCGTTCTTAACATTTGTTATTTGCGGCGGCGCAGCGGCGATCTAGTTTTACGAAAAAAACATGAAAGCAGCAGTCATCGAAGGATTCGGCGGGGTTCCAACGTGTGCCGATTTTCCTGATCCCCAACCGATGGAAGGGGAAGTATTGATCGATATAAAGGCCAGCGTGCTGGAGAACTTTGATAAGGGCGCCGCCTCCGGCAAACACTATTCCAGTAAAACCTTATATCCGGCGTTTCCCGCCGTTGTCGGCACGGATGGGGTCGGGCTGACAGCCGAGGGTAAACTGGTTGCATTTCGGAAAATACGACCGCCGTTTGGCGCCTTTGCCGAAAAGGTGGCGGCGGGCTTTATCATCCCTGTTCCCGACGAAATCGATGCGGTGCGGGCCAGCGCCATTCCATCCGCTGCGTTGACCTCGCTGTTGCCGCTGAAATATTCGGCAAAGCTTGAGCCGGGTGAAACCGTTCTCGTTAACGGCGCTACCGGCGTTTCGGGCAGGATAGCAGTCCAGATGGCAAAAATGCTAGGTGCGGGGAAGGTAATCGCCACGGGCCGGAACCCCCATTCTCTATCGCTTTTGCCACGGCTCGGTGCAGATGTGGTCATCGATCTGAACCAGGGCGACGCGGACCTGTCAATGGCGCTCTGCGAGGCGGGCGGCGAAAAGGGAATTGATGTGGTGGTCGATTTTATTTGGGGGCACCCCGCTGAGGTGCTTATCGGGACGTTCATTCCCGAGCAGGTTGGGTTTGCCACGCGGCGGATCCGGTATCTCCAGATCGGCGAGAAAGCGGGGTCGCCAATCTCGTTGCCCGCATCGGCGCTACGCACGTCGGGATTGGAGCTGATGGGGATCGGTAAACTCTCCTTTGCGCAAGTACAAGAGGAGTTGGCGCAGATCTGGCGCTGGATTGCCGATGGCAAACTATATATGGAGATAGTAGAGGTTCCGTTGGCAAATATCGCGGAGGCCTGGCAGCGGAATGATCTGGAGGGAAAAAGGCTGGTGATCGTGCCGTAATCAGAGTTTGAATACCCAGCCGACGTTTAGCCCCCACACCGAATTGCGGGTCTGCAGCCGCGGCAGGCTGGTTCCGGAACTGCCGGGAACAACCCGTACCAGTCCATGTTGGTAGTCGATGCCAAAAAGGAATCCAACTTTTGTAGCCAACCCCAGGGTAAAGGCATAGCCAAAGTCCACGCGCTGGAAATTGTCATCGGATTTGCTGCCGATGAGTACCGGCGTCGAGCTGCCGCCCTGGGTCTTGATCGTGCCGTTGACAAGCACGCCGGTATAGAACCCAAAGCCGAACCAGGGTCTGCCCCAGCCAAACCCGGGGCTATAGACGAATTCCAGCGGCAGGTCGACATAGTGTAGGGAATATTTGGTGCTGGGCTGAAAACCATTGGGGTTATAATAAAGGGCGTTCGGATTCATGCTTCCGCCGGTCCCAATGTAATCAATGCCAGGCCGTAGATAAAGCCCCATGCCGCTGTCAAGCGAAATATCGACGAAGACACCGCCATACCATTGGGTCAGCGTCCCGCTTTTGAGGACCGAAATATTACCGCTGCCATCATTTCCTTGCACGGCGTTTACCAGCCGGGAGAAATCCGGGCCTGCTTTGACACCGATAGAGATCTGGGCGTTGGCGGTGAAGGATAGCACAAGGAAAAAAGAAAGACAGACAGAGGCAAGGATACGCATAAGAGTTATTTTGGACTTGAAAATTAGTGCTTTGTCCGCAGCGACAACCAGCACGCCCAAATTTTAACGCCGTATTAATTTTTAGATTTCCGGTATCTTAGACAAATAATGAAAACACGAAGGGATTTTATAAAGATGGCCATGGCCGGTCTCGGCGCCATCAGCTTGCCCGAAATGCTGCGGGCCGGCGCCACAGACCCGGCAGCCGCCCGGAGGATCGTTTGCGTAGGCGGCCATCCCGATGACCCGGAAAGCGGCTGCGGCGGGACCCTTGCGAAGTTAGCCGCGCTGGGGCATGAGGTCACTATCATTTATCTGACTACCGGTGAAGCAGGCATCGAAGGCGTCAGCCATGATGAAGCAGCGCGGACAAGAAAACAGGAGGCGATCAACGCCTGCCGCGTACTCAACTGCAAGCCCGTCTTTGCCGGACAGATCGATGGCGACACGGTGGTAAGCAATACGGCATTAGAACATCTTCGCGGATTGATCGCCGCCGAAAAGCCCGACGTCGTATTTTGTCATTGGCCGATCGATACGCATAAAGATCACCAATGCGCCAGTTTGCTGACTATCCAGACCTGGGTGCGGTCCGCCAGTAAGTTTGCCTTGTACTTTTTTGAGGTATGCTCCGGTGAACAGACGATGGTTTTTCATCCGACAGACTATGTAGATATCACCGATACG
>DATJWK010000005.1:0-14022 GCA_035501395.1 Puia sp. | reverse complement strand
GGCAAGCAGTGAGGCCTTTTGGCTATAGGTACCTCCGACGCTGTAGTTCCAGTTCTTGCCTACCCGGCCATAGAGCTGCATGCCATAGGTAACATAGAGGTTATTCAGATTGGTGTTGTTGGTAGTGGAGACGAGGGTCGAGCCGATGCCGGAAGACTGGATGATATCGTTCTGGTTCAACTGGCCAAAAATGTACGATGCATCGACGCCGATGGACAAATGATGGAAGAATTCATAGGAATTGGCCCAATAGGCCCGATTGACGCTCCCGTGACCCTGATAGTAGTGATCGGCGATCTGGATCGTCGTGCCGGCAATATTATAGGGGACGGAAAATTCGTAGTTCTGCGTGCTGTAGGGCAAAATGCCGATGCTTGAACCCCAGTGATGGGTGAGTTTGATCCCCAGGATGAGTTTGCGGAAGGTGATATCCGCGGACTCGGTGCTGGCCACATTGACCTGCGAGCCCGCATAGGTGATATATTGGCCGCGCAGGGCTGTCTCCATTGTGAAATACTGGTCGGTCAGCCCGCTAAAACTCGCCGGATTGTTGTTGATGAGAAAGCGATTTGAACGATAGGCGATACCGGTACCTGCGAGGCCGGTGGTTCGGTTGTAGAATCCTTCATCGAGGGTGCCGAGGCCGAGCTGCGAGTAGGGGAGGTTATTGTTCTGGGCCATCAAGCTAAATGAAGAAACGGCGAGCGCAGCGATCAGGAGGAAATGTTTCATCAGTTAGTTATTGGTGGGGGTAAAGAGATATATAATAGACGCTCAGGATAATTCTTTGTTGGGTGGGGAAACTCTGATCGGCGATGGCGAGGCGCTGCCACCTGGTGAGGTTGGCCGGGCTGGAAATGCTGAGCATCAGACCGACCTGGTTGGCGCCGGGCGCGGTATTGTTGATCTGGGTCGCCACAAAATTCGTTACGTCGTACGAATAGGTACTCTGAAGCGGAGCCAGATAGTTTGGCGTAAGATTTCCGGTCTGTTGGGCGCCAGTCGTGGACGAGAGGATGGCGCCTCCGAGCTGGTTATGCAGATCCGTGCGGTAGATGCCGATCTGCGGCGGCAGGGTCCAGGTCGTACTAAAGCTACCGGCGATCGGGACGACGGTAAGCTGTGCCCGAAGAAGCCCGATATAATCCGGTCGCTGGGAAATAGCGCTAAGATAAGGGAAGGTCAGTTTAGTCGTCAGACCGAGCATATTGTCCACATAAGACGCGTTGCCGGTCAGGCTGGATGGTGTGGACGGCGGCGGCTGGGTGACGCTGGTGGGCGTTACCAGGTTGGCCAGCGGGCTGCCGCTACGGTCGTTGGTGATATAGTTCCATTGTGTCGACGGCGTATACAGGATAAAGTCGATCGATTTGCCTTTGGATACACCGTTGGTGTTCTCGCGGTAGTAAACGCGCATCATGCAACTGTCGAAAAAGCCGTACATGGCGCCGCCCGGCGATCCGGCGCCGGGGGTTATACAGATGCCCTTGAACCAGTTCAAAAAGGTCGAGAGCGTGGTCAGCGTGTCCGACTTATTGTAGGCCATATTATAAAGCTGCTGGCCTATGGCGTCGTCCATGCGGATCTTGACGGTATCACCGGCGTTCTGGCTGGTATAAGGCAGATTCGGAGCGATCGTAACGGTAGTGGATCCCAGCGAAGGCCCGAGCGGGAGGTATTGGTTGCTAAACCAGCCGTTCGAATAGGAAGGCAGCTGATAAAGCGTATCGACAACCTGGTGCACTTCAAACGATTGGGGGAGCGTCGTATCACCGTAGAATGGGTTGGATTTCCGGAAAAAAAGGGTCATGCCGATCGAATCATAGGCATCCCGTTGCGGGTCGAGGGCCGGCAGGAAGGATGGCGGGCGCAGCTGCAGATAGGCCTGTGAAGTCACCTGGCCCATATAGGCATCCCTGTACGTACCCACTTGCAGGTAGCTGGTGGAGGCAGAGGCTACCGAATCCACATAAACAGTGGAAAGCAGCACCGTGCTGGAATCGACAACGACAATATTGGCGCTGTTGTTGTCGGTAACGTTGGAGGATCCGAATTGACCGAGGTTTGGCTGTTTTTCGCAGCTGGTAAGGAAAGTGAACGCCAGAATGAAGGAAGAAAGAATAAGCAGTTCTTTTCGCAGGTAATGATGTATGATAGTCATGCTGGTTTTCTTGTTCAATCAAAGCCAGGGCTAACCGGGCGAAGCGCGATCCAGGCACCCTCCCAGGCTAATTTTTGCAATATTAGGGGCCTGAGTTGTTACTATTTTGTTACTATGTATTAATAGCCATAAAAAAACGACTAATCCTAGCTTTTTATATACAAATCTAATTACCTTTGGGCCCGCTTTTCCGGCATCAAGCGGGGGGTGAAACTCGTTATTACCCCTTAAATTTCAGGAGGATATAATATCTCTGCCGGAACGTTCGCCGCCGGTGTATCCGCGAAGCGGGATGAATTCGGAATTGGTATATGAAATAATGAAAATAGTCTATTAAATATGGCTGAAAATACATTTTAACGAATTTCCTACAATGACTTCAAATACTTTAGCGAAAAATTAAACAAAAAATATGAAGCGGATCAACATTACTTTGTTCGCAATAATGTTACTGGCTATCTTGTTTTCTTGCACCAGAACTAACTTAAACTACACCCAGAGTGGGAACTGGGTAAGCCGCGCGACCTTTCAGGGTGTGGCTATGGGCGCGGGGGCGTGCTTTGTCGTGAATGACGTCGCCTATGTCGGGACGGGGATCAACCCGCTGACTCCCAATGTCAAACTGACTTCGATGTTCAGATATACCTCTGCCAAGATCCCTGGCACGCCATACGGGTACGATAGCGCATACGGTACCTGGGCGCAGATTACCGATTTCCCCGGCCAGGCGCGGAGCAATGCGGTCGGTTTTTCGATCGGAAATACGGGTTATATCGGCGGCGGATTGGCCAATGACGGGTTCACTCCTTTAAATGATTATTACGCGTATACTCCGGGGGCAGGCTGGATACAGATCGATTCGCTGGTGGACCAGTTCGGAGACAGCCATCCGCGTTATGATGCGGTTGCCTTTAGTTTTGATACGACGGCCTATGTGCTGACGGGGACCGATAACTACAACTATTTCAACGACATCTACCGTTATAGCCCGACCACCAACACCTGGATCGCCCTGCCGGCAATGCCCGGTTCCAAGCGGTCGGGCGCCATCACCTGGGTTTATAAGGGTCAGGGCTATCTGCTGACCGGGTATACGAACGGTTCCAAATGGGCCAGCGGCACCCAGTGTTACGATATGTGGCGGTTCAATCCCGGGGCCGACACTTCCTGGACGCGGATGCACGACATTTTCAACACGAATGCCGGTACATTCGACGACGGCTATACAAATATCATCCGGACCCATGGGGTCGGCTTCATCGAGCTCGGAACGTCGATCGGAGACAAGGGTTATGTGACACTGGGGTCGTTGAACAACGGCGATGTAACCTTCACCTGGGAATATGATTTCGCCACCGACCTCTGGACGGAGAAAACGCCTTATGAAGGAACGGCCAGAACGGGCGCTGTCGCTTTCTCGCTGCAGAATCAGACCCGGGGCTTTGTAGCTACCGGTTTGAACCAGGGTTCTACCGCGGCATTTTCGGATTGTGAAGAGTTCTTCCCGCAACAGGTGTACAATCAATATGACTAATACCGGCGCCTTTTTTCGGAAGTGGGGCTTATCCCTCGCGATGTTGCTTGCGATCATTGTCGCCATCGCGATCGGGTTGTACCGGCGGTCGAGATGGAAAAAGGATCATGTGCTGGTCGAGCTGAGGGCGATACAAACTCCGTTAGGTTGGGGCTACGACATTTTGACGAATGGTCATCCGTACATCCATCAGAACGTCATTCCAGATATAAGGGGCCAGCATGGATTTCAGTCGAAGGAAGAGGCGCTGGCGGTGGGACAGAAAGTATATGACCGGCTTGTAGCGAACCAAATCCCGGTCGTGTCCATCGATGAGATGCGAGCGCTGCATGTGCGACTTCCGGAGGATTCAACGGATACAAATCAACTTATCAAGAAATAGGTATGAAGCGAATTAATTACATATTATTTGTGCTGTTGCTGGTCAGCATCGTGTTCAGCTGTACCAGGACCAACCTGGACTATACGCAAAACGGGAACTGGGCGAGCCGGACGACGTTTGGCGGCACCAACGGCATTGGTGTCGGATATGCGGCATCCTTTGTCATCGGCAACAACGCATACGTTGGAACGGGGGTGAATCCGCAGTTCCCCGCTCAAAAATTGCAGGCGTTTTGGATGTACACACCCGGAACGGTCGGGACGGGAGCCGGGGCTGTCGACAGTCCGGCTGCCCAGGGGACCTGGACGGCGATTGCGAATTTCCCCGGAAGTCCGCGTAGCAATGCCATAGGGTTTTCGGCCGGAGGCCAGGGTTATGTCGGAACGGGGCTTGCCAACGACGGGATAACGGTCTACGCCGATTTCTGGGCCTTCAATCCCGGCAGCGGGACATGGACGCAGGTAGATTCGCTCTCCGATGCGAACGGATCTTATGGACGGTATGATGCGGCGGCGTTCAGCTTCGATTCTGTGGGTTTTGTCATGACGGGCACGGATGGATTCAATTACTTCGGCGATGTCTGGAAGTTCAGTCCGGCGACCGGGCAGTGGGTTAAACAAAACAATTTCCCCGGTAACCAGCGTTCCGGCGCGTCCACCTTTATGTACCAGGGGCAGGGCTATATCGTGGCAGGGCATACGCCGAATACCCGTTGGGCGAGCAGCAATCTCGCCTATGACTTCTGGCGGTTCAACCCCAACGCGGTCAACCCGGAAATAACCTGGATCCGGATGCGGGATATATACAATACCAGCGCGGGTACCTACGATGACGGGTATTCGAATATTATCCGCACCAACGGCGCTGCTTTTGTGATCACGGGAACGGTCGGTGGCGACAAGGCGTACATCACGTGCGGCGCGAACAGCAGCACGGATATCAACTTCACGTGGGAATACGATCTTGCTTCGGACACCTGGGCGCAGAAGGCGCCCTTCAAGGGCACGGACCGTACGGGCGCTGTGGGTTTGACGGTACAGAATCGCGGCTTCGTGACATGCGGCCTGAATGCGGGTGCGCAGGCGTCTTATACGGATTGTTACGAATTCTTCCCGGATATGGTATATAACCCGTATGATTGACCCGCCTCGAAGTCAGGTGCCGTGGAGGAACTGGCTTTGGATATAGTCGACGACGTCGACGAGATCATTGCTTTCCTGGTAGACTTTCAGCTGGCGGTCGGCGCCGGTACCGTTCTCGAGGATCTTCCCGGCGTAATGGGCTTCCTGGCGGCTGTTGAGGGGATCGAGGACGTCGTCGACGAATTCAAGGAGCTCATAAATAAGCACGCGGGTATTCACCTCTTCTTCCTTCCCGAAGTCGATCAGATGGCCGTCGACGCCGTAGCGGCTGGCGCGCCACTTATTCTCATTGATGAGGGCCCGGGAATATTGGATAAAGTTCATGTTGCGGGAACGCAGTTTGTAGATCTTCGCGCAAACGGCCTGGAACAGCGCGGCGATGCATATGGTCTCGTCGACCGTCATGGGTACGTCGCAGATGCGGAACTCCACGGTATTGAAGAAGGGGTGGACGCGAAGGTCCCACCAGATCTTTTTGGCGTTGTCGATACTGTTCGTTTTGACGAGCAGTTTGACGAAATTGTCGTAAGCCTCAATGCTTTCGAAGAAGTCCGGGATGCCCGTGCGGGGAAACTTATCGAAGACCTTTGTGCGGTAGGATTTGTACCCGGTCTTGCGGCCCTCCCAGAAGGGTGAATTTGTGCTAAGGGCGTAGATGTGCGGCAGAAAGTACCGGGTCGAGTTGGCAATATGGTTAGCCATTTGGCGGGTCTCCATGCCGACGTGCACATGGAGGCCAAAGATGAGATTGCTCCGGGCCGCTTCCTGCAGTTCGTTTACGATCTCATTGTAGCGCGCGTGGTCGGTGATGAGCTGACTTTCCCAGTGGCTGAACGGATGGGTGCCGGAGGCGCCCACGCGAAGACCGATGTCGGTGGCGATCTGTGAGATCGTCTTCCGGAGGGTGGAGATATCCTTGCGGGCTTCATGGACGTCACGGCAGATATCGGTGCCCACTTCGACGACGGCCTGGTGCATTTCGGCCTTAACCTTGTCTTTGATCATTTTCTGGCCTTCGATGACGATGCGTTGCTCGTGGCTTTTCAGTTCCCTGCTATTGGGGTCGATGACCATATACTCTTCTTCTATCCCCAGGGTAAAATTGCTGTAATTGATATCGGCCATGGCTCGGTGTTTTAACTCGATGGGCTTAATGTATGGTACTCTTTTTCAGGTATTCGCCCCAGGTGAGGTTGTCTTTGCCTTCCTGGCTTGTCAGCGCCCGTTCGATGGCATAGTCGGCCGAAGTCTCCACGACCCAGTTGAAGTTGTCATCGCCGACGCTGGATTTCTCGGCATCGGGGGCGGGGTTGCAAAAATCGATCGCGTATGGGATGCCGTCGCGGACTGCAAGCTCGACGGTATTGAAATCGTAGCCCAGCAGCCGGTTGATCCGGAGGACGATCTCTTCCATTTCCTGCAGCCTTTCGGCGGAAGGATGAAAGTCTGCCTGATAGCGAAGATGATGCGGATTACGCGGTTCATAGGACATAATGCGGACGTATTTGCCGCCGATGCAGTAGCAGCGATAGTACTCACTGAATACAATTTCTTCCTGTAACAGCATAACGAGCTGGCCGGTCTCGGCATGCTTTTGATAGAATTCCTCCGCGTGGTGCAGTTTATAGACGTTCTTCCAGCCTCCGCCTGCAAAGGGCTTCATATACGCGGGGAAACCGACATACGTGAAGATACCATGCCAGTCCAATGGATAGGCCAGGTTGGAGAAGGATTGGTCACTGGTGTCGGGAGGCAGTTCGCGGCTTGGCAGCAAAACGGTTTTTGGAACGGGGATGCCGTTTCGCGTAGCGAGGCAGTTGTTAAAAAACTTCTCGTCCGCGCTCCACCAGAACGGGTTATTGATCACCGCGGCACCGGTAAGGGCGGCGTTTTTGAGATAGGCGCGATAGAACGGTACGTCCTGCGAGATGCGGTCGATGATAACGGCATAATGATCCGAATCTCCCTGGACCACCTTGTCGATCCGCACCGGTTCGGCGACGATGCCGGGGATATTGCGGCGGTTTACCGCTTCGATAAAGGCCATCGGGAAGCTGCGTTCTTTGCCAAAGAGAATCCCTATTTTTTTGGGGTTGCTCATATAAATGTTGTTTTTTTGTCGATTGTAGTTCAGGGTGGCGGTGGATGGAATCAGGTCGGATTTCAGGGCAGCATGGACAGGTAGTAGGGAAACATTTCTTTCCAGACCGGCCAGTCGTGGTCGCGGCCCGCGCGGATATCGAGCTGATGGTGGATGCCTTTGGACAGCAGCAGCCGGCTCATGGATTCGTTTTGGCCCCGGCAGATGTCGTGGTCGGCGGTCCCCAATACGATCATCATGCTCCAGAGGGCAGGATCCGTGTCGTTGGGGATAAAATCGACCGGGTTGTTGAAATATACGTTGTCGTCATAATAGCCGTCGGTAAAGGAGCGGATATCGAAGACGCCGCTCATGGAGAAGCAATGCGAGGTGAATGCCGGATGGCGGAAGGCAAAATTGGCGGCATGATAGCCACCGAAGCTGCAACCCGCGGTAGCAATCCGGGTGCGGCCCGTTTCGCGAACCGCGCGGGTTACGACCTCATCGAGGATGAGCCGGTCGTAGAGAGTCTGGTTGTGGGCACGTTCCGAAGGCGGCACCGCTTTATTATACCAGCTCCAGGCATCGAGGCTGTCGGGGCAATAGATCTTTACTCTTCCGTTCTCGAGGAACCACCGGGCAGTCTCGATGAGGCCCATATCCTTATTTTGGTAATAACTGCCTTTTGATGTCGGGAAAAGGATCAGGGGGTAACCGGCATAGCCGAATACGAGCATTTCAAACTCCCGGTGGATAACGGGCGAGTACCATTTATGATATTCTTCGTTCAAATCCATAGTAGGGGTGGATATCAAACCTACTGAAAAAAAGTCACGTGACAATGAGGTAGACTTTTTCGTTATTTTTGACGTTTACTGGTTATGAGAATGAGCTCTACATGTATCAGACAGGAATGTATGGCCCTGGAATCGGAGTATTTGGCCAGAACGGTGATGGTCGATTTTTATCTGTCGGGGGCCGGGCGGCGTGGAATGGGGATGAACGGAAACGGTATCGGCATCGATGACGTGGCGCCGGAAACCAGCTTGTTGTTGATCAATGACGGGCAGGAGCTCGGCCGGATGGGTTTGGCGGGTATCCTGGAAGAGTTGGATGGGCGGGGAGGCCTCGGGCCGTTGTTGTGTGTGGGCATTCATGCGGGGGCTGCGAGGAAAATGGAATACGGCACGGCGGGACGGGCCGACTACCAGGGATGGGGAAAACTGGCGGGGGCGTATAGCCGTTTTGTGATGGAAGAACTGATCCCGGCTGTCCGGCTCAGATATGGGGTTGCATCGTTCAAAGAAAAGGCGTTTGCCGGCTTTTCCCTTGGAGCATTGAGTGCGATGGATATCGTCTGGCGAAACCCCCGGGAGTTTGCAAGGGTGGGTTGCTTCTCCGGGAGCTTCTGGTGGCGGACAAAAGACAAAAGCGACCCCGCTTACGATGAGGCCCGGGACAGGATAATGCATGAGGAGGTGAGAAAGGGAGGGTACTATCCCTGGCTGAAGTTCTTTTTCGAATGCGGGACAGCGGACGAACAGGAGGACCGGAATCATAATGGTGTTATCGATTCGATCGACGATACGCAGGACCTGATCGCCGAGTTGGTTCGGAAAGGATATGACGGCGCGTCGGCGATACGGTATCTGGAGATTGCTGACGGCAAGCATGATGTAGAGACGTGGGCGCGGGCCATGCCGGCGTTTTTGTTGTGGGGATGGGGAAAATAAGGGCAAGCCTTTTGCATATGTGAAAGAAAGCGGACATTGATCAAATTTACATTGCTCCTGGCGCTGATGATGCTTGCCCGGAACGTTATCCACGCGCAGGCCGGCAATGGGCAGTATGATTTCGGCGATCTGCTGCGGGCTGTCCTGCATCCGGGAAAGCGAGCGGATTCGCTACACAACCCTTCCGGAATCACGGTAGTCCCCAACGTTGCCGCCAATCCCACGATCGGGGCGCAGGCTGGAATCAAGGCAGTGGCGGGCAGAAAATTGGGGAACGATCCCCGGACGCTGTTTTCGATTGCGGCAACTTCGGCTTCCATTACAACGAAGGGGATCATCTACTTTTATGTAAATCACAACCTCTTTACTTCCGGCAACAAGTGGAATTTGCAGGGTAATCTCGTCGTCGCAAGAACGGTTACGCCGGACGAGGGTTTTGGCATCGGCGCACCGTGGAAGGGCGGAAGCCCTGCAGACTCGGTGCTGGCGGACCCGACGCACAAGACTTATGTGATCCGGTCCATTTACTATAATTTCAGGGAGAAGGCATATAAGAATATAGCCCCGAGCTTGTTCGTGGGTGCCGGGATGTCCTTCGAGATCCGGCGGAGTATTCAACGGTCCGACACAACCAATAACGCTTCACCCTCCAGCGTCTACGATAACCGGTATGGGTTTCCGCAGGATCGTTATTCGTCAAACGGGTTTCTCTTTAATGTGGAATATATCACCAGGGACAATCCCAACCGGCCTTACCGGGGTGTCTATGCGGATGTCGGGTTCAGGCTCAATCAGACCTGGATAGGGAGCACCCGAAACTCGGCGCAGGTGACCACCGATTTCAGAAAGTATTTCAGTTTGTCCCATGCAAGTCCGGAAATGGTGCTCGCGTTCTGGAACTGGGGTTCCTATCTTCTCGGGGGTGCGATACCGTATTTCGAGCTGCCGGGAACCGGCAGGGACGGGACTTTCCGAAGCGGAAGGGGATATACCTCCCAATATTTCAAGGGAACGCAATTCAACGATACGGAAGGAGAATTTCGGTTCCCGATCCTGGCTAACAAATTTCTAAGCGGTGTCGTTTTTGGCAATTTGCAAACGGGCAACGATGATCACGGCACAACGATCTTCCAGGTATTCCAGCCGGGGTATGGCGGTGGGCTGAGGGTGTTGTTCAATAAAGCCACCCGGACCAACCTGGCGCTGGACTATGCCTGGGGTAAATTTGGCAGCAAAGGTTTTTTTCTAAACCTCAATGAGTCATTTTGAAAAAAGGAGGGCGGCCCGACTCGGGCCGCCCTCCGTTCGTTATTGCGGGCCGATCATTGGACGTAAACGGTCTTGGTCTTTTGTCCTCCGTCGCTGATGGTCAGGCTGGACGGCAACTCGCTGCTCAGGCTCAGCTGATACTGGAATGTCGCCGAGATCGTGAGTTTGGTCTTGGTAGGTACTTCCGTAGCGCCGATCAGCGGGATCGTCGCGGTCCAGGGAAAAAGGCCCGCACTGTCGGCTCCGGCTACGTATTTGACTTTTATATTAGAAGTGGAGCTGCCGTAATTGTATACGGTCGATGCTCCGTTAGCGGTATAGCTCGCGGACATATAGACGTAAACCGCTTTGCTGGTGTCGGAAAGCGTGCCGGCAGCGTTGAGCCATACGGTATCGCCGATGTTAACGGTATCGGCAGTGTGCTTTAGCGACGAGACCGCGAAGATCTTTGACGGTGTTGCCAGGGTCGGCAGGAACTGGTGTTTGGCACAGCCGAATGCCGCGGCGGTGATCAGGACGACCAGGGTTATGAGAATTTTGTTGCGCATAATTATTTTTTTTCAGTTTAGTTAAACGTATACCGAACGCCGATCTGCATGGCCCAACGCGAGCTGGTGCCGGTGCTGTTGGCGAAGCTGTTCACTTGCGGGATCAGGTTGGTCGGGTCCTGATATGGGAAGGAGAACAGCGGAGTTTTGCCATCGGCCGCCATGCCTTCAAAGCGGAGGAAGCTCGAGTTAATGGGCGTCTTGATGATACCCCAGTTCCGGTCGAGGAAGTTGCCGACGTTCAGCATATCCATCGTTACGCTAAGCATGTGTCTGTCCGGGTCGCCTTTCTTACCCATAAAGGTGAAGATGTCTTCTTCGAGGTGCAGGTCCATATGTTTCCACCAGGGATATACAACCGAGTTAGCCTGCGCATACTGGCCGATATGGTGGTAGAGATAGTGGTCCTGCTGGATGAAGTTATTCAGCTGCGTCCACATCTGTGCGGACGTGCGCGGATCGGCGGCGGTACCGCTGGTGATACCGGCCCCTGTGGCCTTGTTGTAGGAGCCGACGTCGATCAGGTTGATCTCGGAGGAGTTCCGCGGGATATAGATCAGGTCATTATTCGCATTGCCGTCACCGTTGAGGTCGCCGCTATAGGTGTAGGAGGTGTTGCCGGCGGGTACGGCCTCAAATACGATGCCGATGATCGTTGCGAAGTGTTTCGCGTATTCGAATTTGTAGTTGGCGTTGGCAATGACGCGCTGCGGCTGATACCACTGGGGACGGGAGAGGGTAGGCGCGTTGGGGTCGGTATTGGCGACGGCGCGGGCGGCCCATAGCGTGCCGGCCGTGCTACCGTTCTCCATAATGGTCCTGGAGTCTTGATATATATAAGCAAGGCTGGCGCTGAAGTTGCGGATATTTTTCTGGATGCGGATCGACGAGTACCAGGAGTAACCCTTGCTGTTATTCTTCAGCACGATTACGTTCCCAAGGTTTGGCGCGGTCAGGCTTGTGCCTTTATAGTAGTAGGCATTGCTACCGGTAGTCGCCGTCTGGTAACGGAAACGCTGATCGGGCCCGTTGGCGATCTGGAACTCGTTGGTCTCGTTCAGATTTGCGTTTTGCATGTAGGTCGCGTTGATCATCTTGGTATACGACCCTTCGACCGTGATCACCCAGTTGTCGGGAAGCTTCCGGTCGATACCGAGGCTGGTCCGCAGTTCGGTAGGATATTTAAAGCTCTTGTCGGTTACGTCGACGCTATAACCAAACGGTGTGGAGGTCTGGCTCTGGCCGGTGTTGGTCAGGTAATTGTTGAGACCACCCTGGGCCGTGGGGAAGAACGGAATGGCCGCGGGCGCATTCTTGGTGCCGCCTTCGGTGAATGAACCGAGCTGTACGCCGTTGTTGGCGGCCTGGTTCTCCAGCCAAACGAAAGGCGGAGCGCCTTCGAAGACCCCGGCGCCGCCGCGGATCTGCCAGGTACGGTCACCCGTGGGGTCCCAGTTGAAACCGACGCGCGGAGAGACAACGAGGAAGCTTTCCGGCGCTTTACCGACGTTGTAACTAACGCCATCAGCGAATGTCAGCTGGTCAAAATTGGGATTGTCGGTGAATTTGTTCTGGTAAGTGGTGTAGTCGAGACGGACGCCATAGGTCAGGGTGAAGGTCGGGGTTACGCGGAATTTGTCCTGGGCGAAAAGGCTCAGGTTGGTCGCACCGGCATATGCCCAGGGGAAGGCCCCGCCTTTCAGCGTCGAGTAGTCCTGACCGTATGTGACCGCGGGTCCACCCGAGAGGAAGGCGTTGAAGGAAGCAAACTCATAGGCGCCCTGGAAGCCCGGGGCAAATGCGTTCTGGTATTTCTTGTAAGAGTTCTGGGTACCGAAGGTCAGCTCATGGGCGCCTTTGAAATAGCTGAAGATATCGGTCAGCTGGTAGGAATCCATGAAGAGCTTGTTATTGTAGGTAAACGGCTCGAAACCAAAGGTGGTTACTACGTTCCCGCCATTGAGACCGCCGTTGGCGAGAATATCGACCAGCGGGAAGTCGGGGGAGCCAGATGCCGGTGAACGGAAGTCACGCTCTTTTGTATAACCGACCTGGAGTTTGTTGGAGGCCGAGTTACCGAATCGGGTGTTGAGCTCGGCGATATAAATGTCGAGGTCATTATTGATCCGGTAGCCGGCGCCGCTAAAGGGCATGGCGAGGTTGCCGGGCTGCTGACCGGGGAGGAAGCCCTGGCCGCCAAGGGACCGGCTGGTGCTTGGGAATTGGTCGGCATATGACTTGAGGTAGTTGTATTTTACCGTCAGGACATTCGACGCGTTGATGTTGAAGTCGAGGCGGGCGTTGACCTTATAGCTGTTCGTCTTGAAGGTATAGCCTTGCCAGGTGCCGGGGTTATAGTTGTATTGAGAAATGAGGTACTGTTTAAGTTGGCCGAGCGAGTCGGCGCTAGCCTGCGAAACGCTGCCCGGTGTAACCGGGTGGGTGGCGTCGCTGGCGATGTATGGTGTTGCAGGAGCGCTTTGGAGGTCTTGCTCGGCATTGATGAAGAAGAACAGTTTGTTCGGGATGAACGCGCCGCCGAGGCTGCCCCCCAATACATTATAGGTAAACGGGCTTTTAGCGACAACGGCATCTTCGACCTTATAGCCCTGGGTGCCGGGGCCTTTTATATAGTCGTAGACGGTTCCGCGGAATTTGTTGGTCCCCTGGCGGGTCACCGAGTTGATACCGGCGCCGGTGAAACCGCCTTGTCTTACATCGTAGGGAGAGATGTTGACCTGGATCTGGTCGATGGCGTCCAGCGCGATAGGCTGGGCGTTCGCCTGGCCGCCGAGGGTGCTGGAAAGGCCGAAGGAGTTGTTGAAGTCGGCGCCGTCAACGGTTACGTTGTTCTCACCGGGGTTAGTGCCGGCAAAGCTAAGGCCGTTTGAGCTCGGCTCCAGCCGCGTGAAGTCCTGGATAGACCGGGATACCGTAGGCAACTGTTCGAGTTGTGCGCGGGTGACGATCTCCTGGGTGCCGGTGTGGGCGTTGTTGAATATCTTGTTCTGGCGCGCGGCAGAAACTATGGTTGCTGCCAATTCCTTCGCTTCGGGTATGAGCGTGAAGTCCCCGTAGAAGTCCTGACCGAGGACGAGGGTGATGTTGTCCTGGGTTTCTGTTTTGAAGCCAACATAAGTTACCGTGATGGTGTAGGGGCCGCCGACCCGCAG
>DATJWK010000004.1:0-45073 GCA_035501395.1 Puia sp. | reverse complement strand
TTAGGGGTCGTAAAAAGCAATGACGTCCGGAGCGAGTATGCCGAAGAGAACGACGACGATTTTGACGAGGAAAAGAAGTATTCGCAGCAGAAGGCCCGGTCGGCGGGCAATGCCAAGAGCAAGACCCCCGTACTCGACAATTTCGGTCGGGATATCACCCGGCTGGCCGAAATGGGGGCTTTGGACCCGATCGTAGGCCGCGAAGAGGAGATCGAACGGGTTTCCCAGATCCTGTCCCGGCGCAAAAAGAACAACCCCATCCTGATCGGCGAACCCGGGGTAGGGAAGACCGCCATCGTGGAAGGGTTGGCGCTCCGGATCGTTCAACGGAAGGTCTCCCGGGTATTGTTTGACAAACGGGTCATTTCTCTCGACCTGGCGGCCCTGGTGGCCGGTACAAAGTACCGCGGCCAGTTCGAAGAGCGCATGAAGGCGATTATGAATGAACTCGAGAAAAACCGCGACGTCATCCTCTTTATCGACGAAATCCATACAATAGTCGGGGCCGGGGGCGCCAGCGGCTCGCTCGATGCCTCCAACATCTTCAAACCCGCGCTTGCCCGTGGCGAGCTGCAGTGCATCGGGGCATCCACGCTGGACGAGTACCGGATGTATATCGAAAAGGACGGGGCTCTCGATCGTCGGTTCCAGAAGGTCATGGTCGATCCGCCAAGTGTGGAAGAAACGATCCAGATCCTCAACAACATCAAGTCGAAATACGAAGACTATCATAACGTCACCTACTCCGACGACGCGATACATGCCTGCGTGAAGCTGAGCGACCGCTACATGACGGATCGTTTGTTACCGGACAAGGCCATCGACGTACTGGATGAGGTAGGCGCCCGGGTGCATCTCAAAAACATAAACGTTCCGCAGAATATCGTGGATCTTGAAAAGAAGATCGAAGACGTCAAGAATGAGAAGAACAAGGTGGTAAAGAGCCAGAAATTTGAAGAGGCCGCCAGCCTTCGGGATACCGAAAAGCGGCTGCAGGAAGAGCTGGAGAAGGCAAAGGCGGAATGGGAAGAGGAAAGCAAACACAAACGCTATCCGATCGATGAAGATAATATTGCCGAAGTGGTCAGCATGATGACGGGTATCCCGGTCAAGCGGATGGTCCAGGCAGAAACCGAAAAGCTCCGCAATATGGCGGTGGATATGCGCGATATGGTCGTGGGGCAGGATGATGCGATCCAGAAAGTGGTTAAAGCCATTCAGCGCAACCGGGTTGGATTGAAGGACCCGAAAAAACCGATCGGCACCTTTATCTTCCTTGGTCCGACAGGGGTAGGGAAGACCGAGCTTGCCCGCGCGTTAGCCCGTTATATGTTCGATTCCGAAGACTCACTGATCCGGATCGACATGAGTGAATACATGGAGAAGTTCACGGTGAGCCGGCTCATCGGCGCGCCTCCGGGATATGTCGGATATGAAGAAGGCGGCCAGCTGACCGAAAGGGTTCGCCGGAAACCGTATTCCGTGATCCTGCTGGACGAGATCGAAAAGGCGCATCCGGATATCTACAATATCCTGCTGCAGGTGCTCGACGATGGTCAGCTGACGGACGGCCTCGGCCGGAAGGTTGACTTCAAGAATACGCTGATCATCATGACTTCCAATATTGGTGTCCGTCAGCTAAAGGACTTCGGCGACGGGGTCGGTTTTGCGACAGCGGCGAGGACCCAAAATGTCGACGAGAACAATAAACAGGTTATTGAAAAAGCGTTGAAACGTACGTTCAGCCCCGAGTTCCTGAACCGCATAGATGACGTCGTCATCTTCAATGCGCTGAACAAGGAGCATATCTTCCAGATTATCGATATCCTGATGAAGGGTGTACTCAAGCGGCTCACCAATCTTGGTTTCACGCTGGAGCTGACCGACGAGGCAAAGAATTTTATCGCCGACAAGGGCTATGACCAGCAATTTGGCGCTCGTCCGCTGCACCGGGCCATCCAGAAATACCTGGAAGATCCGCTGGCAGAGGAGATCCTGAATATGAACATAAAGAATGGCGATGTGCTGGTGGCCGACCTGGACAAGGAACTGTCGAAGATCAAGTTCTCCTTGAAGGAAAAGGCGAAGGAAAAATCAGAAGCTTAAAATATTCCACTCAAAATAGGCCGCACCTTTGGTGCGGCTTTTTTATTTTTGGGCCGATGGAAAAGATCATCATCACGATAGACGGCTGGAGCTCCTGCGGAAAGAGCACCCTGGCCAAACAACTGGCGAAGGAGCTTAACTACGTCTATATCGACAGCGGAGCGATGTATCGGGCGATCACCCTGTACTTTCTCCGTCACCACATCGACTGGACCATCGACAAGGCCGTGGAGGAGGCGTTGCGGCATATCCGGCTGGAATTCGTTGCCAATCATAAGAATGGGCAGACCGAGATGTGGATGAATGGCGAGAATGTCGAATATGTGATCCGTGACCTGGTCGTGGCGGAGAAGGTGAGCGAGGTGGCGGCGGTAAAAGCGGTGCGGGAGTTTGCCGTCGCCCGCCAACAGGAAATGGGAAAGAACAAGGGGATCGTAATGGACGGCCGGGATATCGGCACCGTTGTTTTTCCGCATGCCGAATTAAAGATCTTTATGACGGCAGATGAATCCGTGCGGGTTCAGCGCCGGTTCAAGGAGCTATACGAAAAGAACCCCAATATTACCCTGGCGGAAGTAAAACAAAACCTTTCCCATCGCGACTATATCGATTCCCACCGGGCAATCAGCCCCCTCCGACAGGCGGATGACGCCATTGTGCTGGACAATTCGCATCTGACGATGAAACAACAGCTGCACATTGCCGAAGGCTGGGTAAAAGAACGGATGGCGGGCTAGAGCGCATCCGCCGTACCTATGGAATCAGGTCCGGGTTATAAACGATCTCCCAGAGGTGGCCATCGGGATCCTGGAAATAGCCGCTGTAGCCGCCCCAAAACGCATGATGCGCCGGCTTCACAATCCTGGCGCCCGCCTTCCGGGCGACCTCCATCAAGGCATCGACTTCCGCTTGTTTTCTGACGTTATAACCGATACTGAATTCCGTTGCGGACGCCGGGGTCTGCGACACATTTGCTCCCCAGGCAAGGTCCTTGCGGGGATACAGGGCCAGCTCCATATTGTGTTGGAGCTTGATAAAGACGATCGGACCATGCTCGAATTGCTGCCCGATGATCCCCTCGGTCGGAAAGCCGAGACCATCCCGGTAGAAAGCCAGGGATTTTTCCAGGTTGTCGACGCCAAGCGTAAGGACGGTAAATCGCGGTTCCATTTTCTGAACAGGTTGAAGGGTGGTGAGTGCGAAAAAGCCGACAAGAAGCAGGATCAAACGCATATTTTTTCGGCTAAAATAGCAGGCACCGCAAACCTTCGTTTGGAAAAATGCGACAAAAAAATGTTGAAATCCCCGAAGGGTGTTAGATACCCGAGGGGCTCGTTCCGGTGTAACGGCGGATCTCATTGCTGAGATGGGCATGGTCATAGTAACCGCATTCACAGGCGATATCCAAAAGCCGCCTTCGGGACAATTCCCGGCGGACCTGGGCGTATGCGTATTGGAAACGGATCACGCCGATGAACTCCTTTGGGCTGATATCCAGGTGCAGTTGGAAAAGCCGCTCGAGCTGACGGATCGTGACGAAGCTGCTGCGGGCCAGCTGGCCGACGGTGATCTTTCCTTTGGCCTGATGAACGGCTCCGATCAGGGTCAGCGTTTCCCGCGAAGGAATGGCGAAGCGATGGAAAAAATATCGATCCAGGACCGCCGCAAGGCCGGCGGAAGACTCCGGGATCGCAGGGACAAGCCCGGGGTCGAACTCGATCGTCCTGTCAGCGGTGTCCCGCAATAACTCATGATCATAAAAGAATGGAAAACCGCCGGGCCTAAAACGTATCCCCACCAGCCTCGTCCCGGGCGGCCGGACCATCTCTTTGTGCCGGGTCATCGTGCCGATCAGGTAGGCGCCTCCCGTGCCCATATACGTGGCCCCGACCTCGGCGGCAAACCCGGGTCCGGTATTGAGGATGATATCGACGCAGGCATCGGGCAGGACCTTATCGGCAAGATAGCCCGCATTTTCCCCCGTGACCGTCCAGTAGGCATCGATAAAGGGTGCAAGCCTGGCGTGAGGCGGTATTTCCTTATAGATGATCTGATCCGGCATGGCGCAAAAATAAGGAACCCGCCTAACGGCGGGTTCCCGGATATCATAATCTTCGGACCTATCGCAAAAAGAGCAACTCCCGATATTTCGACAAAACCCACTCCTTGTCATCGACCAGCAGTTCGAGCTTGTCAACATGATAACGGATTTCGTCAAAGTAGGGTTCCTTCACCTGGCTGTTGTATTCGATCGCCTTTGTGCGGGTGTTGGATACATTGTTGGCCACCTTGCGGGCTTCGATCATTTTCTCTACCAGCTCACTGACCTTGCCGATATGCTTGGAGATATTTTCAAGGATCTGTTGCTGGTTGGAATAGGCAGACGCGGGCAGCCCCAGATCCTTCAATCCCTTGATGTTCATGATCAGGGTATTCTGGTATTTGATCGCTGCCGGAAGGACGTGGCTGGTCGCGAGCTCACCCATAATACGGGCTTCGATCTGGACCCGCTTGACATATTTCTCCAGTTCGATCTCATGGCGTGCTTCCAGCTCGACATGCGTGTAGACCCCGTTGCTTTCAAAGAGGTGTTTCGCCTTCTCGGTTACCATGGCGTCGAGCGCCAGCGGCGTAGTCCGGACGTTGGGAAGTCCGCGTCTTTCCGCTTCGTGATGCCACTCGTCGCTGTAACCGTCACCTTCGAACAGCACCTTTTCGCTGCTGACGACATATTCGCGGATAACATGCATGATCGCGATTTCCTTCTTGTCGCCTTTCTCGATCAGGCTGTCGACATCTTTTTTGAACTTTTTCAGCGTTTCAGCAATGATGCTGTTCAGGGCGATCATCGCATTGGCGCAGTTGGCCGATGAGCCGACGGCGCGGAACTCAAACTTGTTGCCGGTAAAGGCAAAGGGCGACGTACGGTTGCGGTCCGTATTGTCGAGCAGCAACTCGGGGATGCTCCGATGCAGGTCCAATTTGAGGATGGCCTCATCCTGCTCATCGAATTTCTCGCCGACGCGTTCCTTCACGTCCGCCAGCACCTTGCTGAGGTATTCGCCGATAAAGACGGAGATAATGGCCGGCGGAGCTTCGTTTGCGCCGAGACGGAAGTCATTTCCGGCGGAGGCGATGGAGGCGCGGAGCACATCGGCATAGTCATGCACCGCCTTGATCGTATTGACGAAGAAGGTAAGGAACATCAGGTTGGTCTTGGGCGTCTTTCCGGGCGCAAGGAGGTTAACGCCGGTGTCCGTAGCCATACTCCAGTTGTTGTGCTTGCCGCTGCCGTTGATGCCGGCGAAAGGCTTCTCGTGCAGGAGTACCCGGAGCTTGTGGCGGCGGGCTACCCGATCCATGATGTCCATCAGCAATATGTTGTGGTCGACGGCCACGCTGACCTCTTCAAAGATGGGCGCGCACTCGAACTGAGCCGGGGCAACCTCATTATGCCGGGTGCGGAGCGGGATCCCAAGTTTGTACGCTTCATTTTCATAGTCGCGCATAAAGGCGTAAACGCGCTCGGGGATGCTTCCGAAATAGTGGTCTTCCAGCTGCTGGCCTTTGGCCGGGGCATGACCGAACACGGTTCTTCCACTCATGACCAGGTCGGGACGGGCGTTGAATAAGCCTTCATCCACCACAAAATATTCCTGCTCCCACCCGAGCGTGGCGGTGACCTTGGTGACATTCTTATCGAAGTAATGGCAAACCTCTACTGCCGCCTTGTCAAGGGAGGCCAGCGCTTTCAGCAGCGGTGCTTTGTAGTCCAGGGATTCACCGGTATAGCTGACGAAGATGGTGGGGATACAGAGTGTTTTACCGGCCCCGATCTCCATAACAAAAGCCGGGGAAGAGGGGTCCCATGCGGTATAGCCACGCGCTTCAAACGTTGCCCGCAAGCCGCCGCTGGGGAAGGAAGAGGCGTCGGGCTCCTGCTGGATCAGCGCCGCACCGTCAAACTCTTCGATGGCCGTGCCATCGCTCTTTATCGTAAAGAAGGTATCATGCTTTTCTGCGGTGGTCCCGGTCAGCGGCTGGAACCAGTGGGTAAAGTGAGTAACCCCTTTGCTTTCGGCCCATTGACGGATGCCGGAAGCGATCTGATTGGCGACGGCCCTGTCGATCTTCTTGCCGCTCTTGATGGATGCTAAAAGGCTCTTGTAGGCCTCATCGCTCAAAAATTCGCGGGCCGTCTTTAATGTAAAGACATTTTCGCCAAAGATTGCCGTGATCTTCGCGGGCCCTGGCATCAGGCCGTCGGTGGTGGTCGTTAAATTATCAATAGCTTTAAATCGTAATGATGACATCCTGGTAAAATTTACGTGCGAAGCTAACGGATTGCGCGGTAAAAATGGAACCTGCCGTATAAAAAAAGTGCCCGAACCGCGTTTTTGTCCCTTCCCGCGGATGATTTTGCCAAGATATTCAACTATATTAAAAATCGTAATTTATTGTTTAACCAGCGGTTAAGGCGGCGAATCCCCGGGTGGCTGCGAAGGCTGTGGACTGCCGGAGCGAGAAGGAAGGGTAGGTAGATACTTCGATAACGGACGATCGTACCCGCGAAGGGCACCACAAACCCGATAAGGAGCATGCCGGCGAGCGCGAAAAGGATACCCGCGAGGCTGAAGGCCGCGGAATCGGCGGGGAGCGAGGAGTGCGGTGAGTCGCTGTGGATCGGGGAGTCCGGTGAATGGCCGCGAACCTGGGATTTCGGTGAATCGCCGCGGACCGGGGAGTCCGCCGGTATAGGTTCCGGCTTAACTACAGCGAATTCGCCGTAGTTAGAATGGACAAGAGGTCCCCGGGACAGCGAAGCCCGAAAAAGGCGGATCGCCGCCAATAGCACGATCAGCCAAACAAAAACCAGTTCGATGGAAAAGGCAAGATAGGCGGTTTGTCCGCCCGACCCCGGGAGGGGCTCGAAAAGGCCATTCCGGACCGCAAAGGGGAAGGCACGCCAAAAACTGGCCGGCGTCCCATCCAACAGCGGCAAGGCCAACCGCGAATGGCCTTCGAGCATTTGAAAGGAGGCCTGTTCCGTGGTCACTGCCTGTAAAAAAGTGCCCCGGAGCGCAGGCAGGAACAGGACCAGTGTTAGTAACACAATGATAATCAATCCGATACGCAAACGGATCCGAGCGGAAAAGGGGCGGTCGACCAGCCACCAGACAAATAATGCGGGCACCAGAATAACCGCCACTGCCAGCCGGAAATACGCGATCAAAAGGAATAGGCCAATCGCAGCGTAAACCGACCGGCGCGCGGGCCACCGGTCCAGGTGAAAAAACAAGAACCCCAGCAACATAAACAGCATCCCTTCCCGATAAATACAGGCGGTCCAGAACAACACGGAAGGCAGCCAAAAAACAGTCCCCGCAGCCAGTCCATCCTCCCCGAACCGCCGGCGGAAAACGCGAAATAGGGCGACATTCCCCAAAAAAACCGGAAACGAAAAAAGTAATGTATTGACATACATGTCATCTGCCGAAAACAGGTCCAGCACCATCTGGACATATACAATCCCGTTATGCGTGATATAGGTCCAGGTCGAATTATCGGAAACAAAAAGATGGAACTCGGACATCAACCGGTGCCGGTAAAGAAAGCTGAGCGAAAAATAATTCCAGATATCGCCATGATCCGGGAAATACCGGTAAGCGATCCAGTTATGCACCCATCCCGCAACAACATGCACCGCAAAAAGCACCAACAGCCACCCGGGCCGGATGCCGCTTTTGCGCAGGAAAGGGACGCGCCATATGCCATAGCCGGCCAATCCCCCATAAACAATCAACAGCAGTATATGCATATCTTTTGCAGATAGATCCCGAGGACTCGCTCGCACGTGAATTCGCGCAGCACTTTCTCCCGCCCGTTGAGCCCCATTTGTCGTTTGTCCGACGGCCGGAGCCGATAATATGCCAACATTTTTCCGGCCAGGTCGGCGCCATCCTTTTCGCGACAGAGATACCCATTTTTCCCGTCATCCACCACGCTGCGGCAACCGGGCGTGTCGGCGGCGATCAACGCCTTTGCCATACTGGCTCCTTCCAGCAGACTCAGGGGCAACCCCTCCCGCCAGGAGGGTAGGACAATACAGTCCGCCTGTTCGATAAAAGGCGGCACATCGTCCGTATGCCCGAGATAGGTCAGGATCTTTTTTTGCTCCCACCCGGCGACCTCCTTTCTGGGGATGGCAACCGGGTTATTCTCATCGGATATGCCCAACAGCTGGCATCGGACATTCAACCCTTGCCGCCGGAGCAGTTCGGCAGCCGCGGCGAATTCATAAATCCCCTTGTGCCGGATAACCCGCGCGATCAGGAGAAAGGTGACATCATTTTTTTCCGGGGGATACGGCGCCGGATAAAAAACATCGGGATCGACGCCCTCGCCGGGCAGGATAAAAGTCTTCCCTTCGGACACCAGTCGCTGCGTAATAAAAACGTGGCGGTCATCTTCATTGAGGAACCACACCTCTTTTGTTTGCCGCAGCGCGCGGCGGTAGAGTATCCTCGCAACGGATTGAAGCCAGCCCTTCCCCGCGAATGCATACCCCAGACCGGTGATGACGCTGATGGCGGGGACACCGCCTTTTTCCGCGGCCAGCGAGCCGAAGATATTCGCCTTTATCGTGAAATGGAAAATAAGATGGGGACGTAGCGCGCGATAATGTGTTAACAACTCCCGGTAAAGCCGGAGATCCTCTACCGGGGAGATCGATTTGGCGTTGAAGTGCGAGAGCGGGATGTATGTCAGCCCCGGGATGTTTTCGAACCGCCCGGTATAGGGATCGCGGGGCGCCAGGACGTAAACCTCGAATCCTTCTTCCACCAATTTCCTGATCACGTACAGTCTGAACTTGTAGATACTCCAGCTTGTATTCGCTACAAAAGCAATCCTTTGTGAAGGGGACATAGCCAGCAAACCTACCGATTCGGGTCGACTTACGCAAAAGGTTCGTAATTTTGCCGGCATGGAGATAACCGCAAAAACGGCCGAGCAGCTTCGGCTCACCGCTGAAGAGTTCGACCTGATCCGGCAAAAGCTCGGCCGCACCCCCAACTTTACGGAACTGTGCGCGTTCAGTGCGATGTGGAGCGAACATTGCAGCTACAAGAACTCGATCAAATGGCTAAAGACGCTTCCCCGTGAAGGCAAAAAAATGCTCGTAAAGGCCGGCGAAGAAAACGCGGGACTGATGGACATCGGCGGGGGCTATGGCGTCGTTTTCAAGATCGAATCACATAATCATCCCTCGGCGATCGAGCCCTTCCAGGGCGCCGCGACGGGAGTTGGCGGTATTCACCGGGACATCTTTACGATGGGCGCCAGACCGATCGCGTCGTTGAATTCGCTTCGTTTCGGAAAACTGGAGGAAGACAAAACGCAGCATTTGCTGTCCGGCGTGGTCCACGGCATCGGACACTATGGAAATTGTTTTGGCGTGCCGACCGTGGGCGGCGAGATCTATTTCGAAGAATGTTATCATACAAATCCCCTCGTGAATGCCATGAGCGTGGGTATCCTGAAGAACGGGGAAACTATATCCGCGACCGCAAAGGGTACGGGCAACCCGGTGATCTTTGTCGGCAGCGCCACAGGAAAAGACGGGATCGGCGGGGCATCGTTTGCATCCGCCAATATAACGGGTGAAAGCACAAAAGAACTGCCCGCCGTCCAGGTTGGGGACCCCTTCCAGGAAAAGAAATTGTTGGAGGCCTGCCTCGAAGTGATAAAGACCGGCGCGGTCGTCGGCATGCAGGATATGGGCGCCGCAGGCATCATCTGCTCCACGGCTGAAATGAGCGCCAAAGGCGGCGCGGGGATGCGGATCGACCTGGACAAGGTGCCCGCCCGGCAGGAAAATATGAAAGCCTGGGAATTGCTCTTGAGCGAAAGCCAGGAGCGGATGCTCATGGTCGTACAAAAAGGAAGGGAGCGGGATGTCGTCGCCATCTTTGAAAAATGGGATCTGCCGGCAGCGGCGATCGGTGAAGTGACCGACGACGGCCTGCTGAAATTCTTTATGCACGGGCAACTGGAGGCGGAGATCCCCGCGCACGAGCTGGTCCTTGGCGGCGGCGCGCCGCAGTATGAGCGACCCTACAGCGAACCGGCCTATCTGAAAAGGATACGAGCCTTTGATCCGGCAACGATCGATGTCCCGCGCGATCTGAGAAAAGTGGCGGAGACACTGATCGCCCTGCCGAATATCGCGTCGAAAAAATGGGTGGCCGTACAATACGATAGCACCGTGGGAGCGGCAAATTCGTCCACCAACCAGCCCAGCGACGCCGCGGTCGTATTGGCAAAACACACCGGGGGCAAAGCGTTGGCCATGACAACCGACTGTAATAGCCGTTACGTTTATGCCGACCCGTATAAAGGAGCGATGATCGCGGTGGCGGAAGCTGCCCGTAATATTGTTTGCAGCGGCGGCCAGCCGCTCGGCGTCACCAACTGCCTGAATTTCGGCAACCCGTATAACCCCGAAGTCTATTACCAGTTCGTGCACGCCATAAAAGGCATGGGAGATGCCTGCCGGCGGCTCGACACGCCGGTAACCGGGGGAAATGTCAGCTTCTACAACCAAAGCCCGGACGGGCCGGTATACCCGACACCGACGATCGGCATGGTCGGTTTGCTGAATAGCGTACACGATAAAATGACGCTCGATCTTAAAGAAGAGGGCGACCGGATATTTTTATTGGGCGTATCGAACAACGATATCAACTCTTCCGAATATCTCCATAAGATCCGGGGAGTGGAGTTTAGCCCGGCGCCGCATTTCGACATCGAAGAAGAAGTAAAGCTGCAGCAAAAAGTGGCGGAACTGATCGGCCGGCAACTCATCCGGTCGGCGCATGACGTCAGCGAAGGCGGGTTATTCGTCACCCTGGCGGAATCGGCCTTTCCGCGGGAACTGGGTTTCGATGTCGCTGCTTCTGACGCCGCCATCCGTAAGGACGCATATTGGTTTGGCGAATCGCAGAGCCGGGTGGTGGTGAGCGTGGCCGCATCGGAGGTAGGTGCATTCCGTTTGGCGCTCGGCGGTTTCCCGGCTTCGGAGTTGGGAGTGGTGACCGAAGGCGAATTCCGGATTGACGGGAAAGATTGGGGGAATGTCGGTGACTGGAAGGATCGCTACGAATCGGCCATCGGGAATATCATGGCTGCGCAGATCGAGGCGGAGTAGCGGACGGTCCGGATCGGGGGGTGTTGGTCATCCGATCGACGCGGAGTTGCGCGTGATCCGGATCTGCGTCAACGAGGCTTGAGCCATCGCAACAACGGTTTCTCCACAAACCGGTAAAAAAGCAGCGACCCGGCGACCGCGATCGCCGCGTGGATCGGTATGGCAAGATCGGGAGGGAGAAAGAAACCTACCCGCAGGTAAAGCGCCCCGATAAATCCAAAAACGATCAGGTGAAAAAGGTAGATCGAATAAGAAGCGTCACCGAGCGTCAGGAGGAAGTGGGCGAAACGAGACTTCCGAACCAGGACCGGACGCAGGTCCGGGACGAAGTTCTGGTGACAAAAGAAAGCCGGTGCGCAACACTTTTCCAGGAAAACGCAGCCGGCGACGATCAGCGCCGCGGCACTCCCCCAAAAAAAGGCGTGCAGATAGCGTAAGAACGCCGGCGGCGCCAGCACCGCCTGAAAGTCGCCATACCCCGTAATAAGAATCATCAAACCGGCGACAATCCCCGGCAACAACAAGCAAAGCGCAGCCATCTTTCCGGGGTTCCATCGCCGGAAGATATACCCGATGACCACACCCATCCCGAACTCCACCAATAGCGGGTCTGTATAAAAAACCCAAACGCCGGTCAGCCTGTCCCGAAACAGCCATCCCAAGAATGCCAGTGCACCGAGGACCGCGCACAGGATCGCCGCCTTCATCCGGACGCTGACCAAAATCAGCAAAAAGAAAACCCAATAAAACATCCATTCGTACAGAAGGCTCCAGGCTTGCGACAGCGCCGCCGGCGGATTCCCCGGAAAAGGCAGTAGAACAATCCATGAAGCCACTTGCGGGGTAGAAGGCGCCGCGCGTTGATGCCGGAGGAAGGATGGGATCCAGGTAATGACGGTGAGCACAACGGCAACGTAATAGACCGGGTTGATCCGGCGGAAACGATGCCAGAGAAAGGAGACGGAAGCTTGTCGACCGGTCAACTGCCCGGCCGACAGATAGATAATGAATCCGGAGATCACAAAAAAGATGTCGACGCCAAAGGTTCCCAGCGATGTGCGAAGCGGGGTGCGCTGCTGCCAGCCCATGGCGAACATCCCCATCTGGCCGATGCTGTGCGTATACACGACGAACAGGGCCGCGAGCGCCCGCAATAGCTGTATGGAATTCAATTTCATCGGTAATGCTATATTTGCATGCAGCAAACAAATATATGAACAGGCAATCTATAGTGGTAACGGGAGCGGCAGGATTTATCGGGAGCGATCTCGTAGGGTATTTGAACGGCAAAGGATATACGGACCTGATCCTGGTGGATGAATTCGACGATCCGGCCAAGGGGCCAAACCTGGAAGGCAAAACGTTTGCGGAAAAGGTGGAGCGGGACGTTTTTTTCGATTGGCTCGAGGCCAACAAACCGGCAATATCCTTCGTGTTCCATATCGGCGCCCGAACGGATACGACCGAATTCGACTACGCGATCCACGAACGCCTGAATGTAGCATATTCCAAAAAGATTTGGGCCTGGTGTACGACGCACGCGGTACCCCTGGTGTATGCTTCTTCCGCCGCAACATACGGCTCGGGCGAACGCGGATATGATGACCGTCACGACCTGCCGTTCGAATTGAAGCCCCTGAACGCCTATGGGGTGTCAAAAAACGAATTTGACAAATGGGCCTT
This sequence comes from Puia sp., assembly GCA_035501395.1. GTDB lineage: Bacteria > Bacteroidota > Bacteroidia > Chitinophagales > Chitinophagaceae > Puia. Next base: position 32,076 of record DATJWK010000004.1, on the reverse strand, counting down.
ACAACAGAATACCACGCCGCCGTTCTGGGCCGGGCTGAAATTCTTCAACGTTTACGGTCCGAATGAATATCATAAAGGCCGGATGGCCAGCGTCATCTTTCATTCCTTCCACCAGATCCGCCGTGACGGGCAGGTCAAACTCTTCAAATCCCATCGTCCCGACTTTAAAGACGGGCAACAGCTCCGGGACTTTGTGTATGTAAAGGATGTGGTGAAAGTCTGTTATTGGCTAATGGAATCCCGTCCCGCGTCCGGAATATATAACCTGGGAACGGGGATTGCCCGCACATTCGAGGATCTGGTGAAAGCCACCTTTAGCGGGCTTGACCTGCCATCAAACATCCGGTATATCGACATGCCGGAAGATATCCGGGACAAGTACCAATATTATACACAGGCGAATATGGATAAATTGAGAGCGGCAGGCTATAGAGCCGCCTTTTATACCCTCGAGGAAGGCGTGGACGACTACGTACGACATTATCTGGCTAAAGGAGCATATTTATGAACAAAAAGATCGCGATCATCGGCGGCGGCAATTTGGGGACAGCCATTGCGGAAGGACTTATTCAAAGCGGATTTGTCCAGCCGAAACATATTCTGATCACAAAACGGAATATCCGGACCTTGAACGAACTGGAACGGAACGGTGTGCTGGTCAGCGACAAGAATGAAGAAGCGGTCCGCTATGCCGACCTGGTGATTTTGGCTGTAAAACCATACCAGGTGAACGATATCCTCCGCGCCCTAAAGGAGGAGTTCAAGCCGGACAAGCACGTTCTTTTGTCCGTGGTCACCGGTATTTCGATCGATCAGATCGCGGCACAGATCGGAACAAAGATCTCCGTTGTCCGCGCGATGCCGAACACGGCGATTGCGATCCAGGAAAGCATGACCTGCGTCGCAGCCCGCAACGTAAGCGAAGAGCGACTCCAATATGTTTTCGATCTGTTTGGGCAGTTGGGGAAGACGGTTCGGATCGACGAGAAACTGATGGATGCGGCAACCGTGCTGGGCGCCTGCGGAACGGCATTTGCCATGCGTTACATCCGGGCGAATATTCAGGGTGGGATCGAGATCGGGTTCGACGCCGCCACTGCCAATCTGATCGCCGCGCAGACCGTAAAAGGGGCGGCCGAATTATTGCTGAAAAGAGGTACGCATCCGGAACAGGAGATCGATAAGGTGACGACACCAAAGGGGTGCACCATTGCCGGGTTGAATGAAATGGAGCATAAGGGATTCAGTTCTTCCCTTATAAAGGGATTGGTGACCAGCTACGAGAAAATAGCGAAAGACTAGAAAAATCGGCCCGTGTCCATGTCGACGATGTAAAGGCAGTGCTGCTCGGGATAATCATCGAGCGCAAAGAGCGGCGGTGAAGCGGAATTGGAAGGCGCCACGTCGATCCCAAAGAAATAATAAGAATTCCCATCTTTCCGGAGCGGGTGGAGCAGTCCATCCCGCATCAGATAGATCTGCCTGCCGTCGCAAAATCCCCACACCTGATGCGTATATGAAGAGCTGCCGTCGGCATTCTTAATATACAGGGCGAAACTGCCCTTGACCGGCTGGATCTCGAAATCGCGAATGGACGGCGCGTTGCTTCTGAACTCTTCGAATATGGTATATACGCCGCGGACGAGTGAACCGCTATCGAAAACAGGGATATCGAATCGGGTTTGGTTGAATCGCCGGATATCGTCCCAGGACATCCAGTGACCGGTCTTTTCCCTGCTGCTAAAAACCGCTCCGGCCTGGTCCGCTCCCTCACGAAGTATCGCGGCGAGTTCGCCCTCCCAACCGATATAGGTCGATCGCAGCTTGCTGTACGTCATTCTTTTTGTAGTCTGAAGCGTATCGATCCGCAACAACGGAAGATAATGGTGGTTGCGCACGGCGTATATTTCGGCGTTGAAGCGGATATGGGTGCGGTTTTTCCGGACGGTATAGCTGTCCGCGGCCTGATATTGCTCGGGACTTGGGTTATAAGGATCGGTGTCGGACAGCCATAACTGCCGCAGCACGATCACGGCGGTGTCGGCGGCGCCGGGACGGGCAACATGCGAATTGAAGAAGGCGGCAATTTCCTGATCGGCCGGTTTCGCAAAAATGAGCTGCCGGTCGAAATCGTGCGTGTGCAACGGCAGATTACCATGAATTCCGATCCGCGTCGTATCGGGTCGTCGATCGATAACAAGGAAATGACCAAAAGGACCGGCGGGAACCGGCGGGACCGGCTCACGGAACTCGGTCAGGCGGATCGTCAGGGCCTTTAACGAAGACAGACTGCCCGGAATCGTTCTTCCGGTCTGAGCTGCCACGGTTAGGGTCAGGGTCGCCAGGGGAATGGCGAAAATCGCGGATTTCATATTAATAAATATCGCCGGTATCCATATCGACGAAATAGATCCTGGGCTGTTTGAATTCCTTGCTAAAAAAAGCCTTTCCCTCCTTCCATGCCGGGCAGAGCACGCCGTCCCGCATAATATAGAAGTCTTTGCCGTCGCAGTAGCCCCATGCATCGTGCGTATAGTACGTTGCCCCGGATTCCTGGATATAAATCACCCGTTGATGATTTTCCACCTTGATCTCGAAATGCTGGATGGAAGGCGTATTGTTGCGAAACTCTTCAAAGCTGGCGTAGACACCGCGGGCCGGCAGGTTGTCATCGATCGGAGCATTGAAGCGGGAGGCGTTGAATTCCCGGATGTCGTCGAGATCGACCCGGCGATTGGCCATCGCCTTTCCCCGGGCAAGCGCGGAAGCGCTATCCACCAGGTTGTCAAGAAGCTCCGTCAGGTTGACGCCCCATTCGAAATAAGGCGAACGTTCCTGGAGGATCCGTTTTTTCATCGCCGTCTGCAACGTATCGAACCGTAGTAGGGGAATATATCGCCCATCCTGAAAAGCATAGACTTCGGCCTTCAGCCGGATATGGGTTCGCTCCATTCGCCGCTCCGGATTCCGGAGATATTCGGCCCGGACGTAGTTGGCGTCGGAAAGCCACAGGGTTCGAAGGATAACCAGGGCGGTATAAGGCGACCCGGCGCGGGCAAACCGGCTGTTGAGATATCCCGCGAGTTCGGTAGCGGCGGAATGGCTGAAAACAAGTTGCCGGTCATAGTTGCGGCCAAAATCGGGGATGCACGTATGGATGCCGATCCGGCCGGTATCGGCACGCTCGTCCAGGACTTCAAAATGACTGAATGCGGAACTGTCCATTTCAGCCGGCCGCAGCCGGATGGCGACGGGATGAAGAGCAGAAAGGGAAACCGGGGTTTGGGCGACCGCATGTATCGCCGCAAAGAGAAAAAGGGTCAGTAAGGTACGGTAATACATAGCTTGATATCTGCCTGACAAAATAATAAAAAAAATCCTGTTCTTAAATGATTTTTTATTATATATATAAGTGATTGTTAGCAGCTTAAGATTGACAGTGTACGATCGGGATATCGTAAAAACCACATTTTCAGCTGGGAATTTCCACTATTGGCGGCAAAATAATGCGATGCTATCTTGCGTTCTAATATTCCTATTGTAATTTGCCCCCGAATGGCATTAACCTTATCGAAGTGTAAATATTAATCCAATTCACCATGAAGAAAGGAAAGACCCTTACGGTTCTCGTACTCGTTCTTGAAATCGCCACGATCAGCATCTTACACGCAGTAAAGATCAGCCACACAGAGAAGACCGCCGGCAAAGAAATCTCCAAAAACTCTCCTCAGGAGACTGGCGATATCAAGCAAAAATCAACTTATTCTTTTGCGGTGTTCCGGTAATTGAAGAAATGATCTATTTTCCAGCAAAGCCCGGTCAATTGGCCGGGCTTGGTGTTTTGGGCTGCGGATCAGGGGGGTTCCGTCCCGTTTACGTTGGATGTTAGCTATTTATCCACATCGCGACATCCGTATTTTTCCGTCAATATAAATTGACGTAGTTTTGTACGACCTCCTGGGATGTCGTTTTCATAAATTTTCAGCTGGTCAATTGAGAAGCTGGGCCCTCGCCAGCAAGCCGATGGTATTTGTCATCGGGGCGTGAACTATTAAAGAGAGATAGTGGGAGTGCTAATTTATCGTTTTCCGCCTGTCGCCCGTTAAACCTACAATGCATTTAATAATAAATTAATTGACCATTCCATGGCTAAGTATGTTTTTGTTACCGGTGGCGTAACGTCTTCTCTGGGAAAAGGGATCATTGCGGCTTCGTTGGCAAAGCTGCTGCAGGCAAGAGGATTGCGGGTGACGATCCAGAAATTCGACCCGTATATCAACGTCGACCCCGGGACGTTGAATCCCTACGAGCACGGAGAATGCTATGTGACGGAAGACGGGGCGGAGACAGACCTTGACCTGGGACACTATGAGCGGTTCCTGAATATCTATACCTCCCAGGCCAACAATGTGACGACCGGGAGGATTTATCAGACCGTCATCAACAAAGAGCGGGAAGGAGCATACCTTGGAAAGACCGTGCAGGTAATTCCCCATATCACGGACGAGATTAAACGCCGGATGTTATTGTTGGGCCAGAACAATCAATACGATATTATCATCACCGAGCTGGGTGGCACCGTCGGCGACATCGAATCCTTACCGTTTATCGAAGCCGTCCGTCAATTACAATGGGAAATGGCGGAGGAGGACTGCGTGGTATTGCATCTGACACTCATCCCTTATCTGAAAGCGGCGAAGGAACTAAAGACAAAACCGACCCAGCATAGCGTAAAACTGTTAAGCCAGGAAGGCGTTCATCCGGACGTGATCGTTTGCCGGACGGAAGAGCCATTGTCGCCGGATATCCGCAAGAAGATCGCGCTATTTTGCAATGTGAAACCGGAAGCGGTGATCGAAGCGGCTGACGCACCGACCATTTATGAAGTTCCGCTGACGATGATGCGGGAGAAGCTGGACCTGATCGTGTTGAAGAAATTGGATATCACGAATTATCATGAACCCGATCTCTCACGCTGGAAAGAGTTCCTGGACAAACTGAAATATCCGAAGAACAAGGTTACCATCGGATTGATCGGGAAATATATCGAATTGCAGGATGCCTATAAATCCATCCTGGAGTCCTTCGTCCATGCGGGAGCGATGAATGAATGCAAAGTGCAGGTCGTAAATGTGCACAGTGAGTTCATCACGGAGGAAAATGTGGCGGAGAAGCTGTGCAATCTCGACGGGCTGTTGGTGGCGCCTGGTTTTGGACATCGCGGCGTGGAGGGGAAGATCATCGCGGTGCGGTACGCGCGCGAGAACCGCCTTCCGTTTTTTGGCATTTGCCTTGGGATGCAGATGGCTGTTATCGAATTTGCCCGGCACGTGCTGGGCTGGAAGGACGCCCACTCCACCGAAATGGATGTACACACTCCCTATCCCGTCATCGACCTGATGGAAGAGCAAAAGAAGGTGACGATAAAAGGAGGGACGATGCGGTTGGGTTCCTACCCCTGTCAGCTAAAAGAAGGGACGCTGGCATCACAGATATATGGCGGCCGGCCGGAGATCTGCGAACGTCACCGGCATCGCTGGGAATTCAACAGCGCCTACCTCCGGCAATTCGAAGAGGCGGGTATGGTAGCCAGCGGGACCAATCCGGAGAGCGGACTGGTGGAGATCGTCGAATTACCGGCTCATCCTTTCTTTATCGGCGTGCAGTACCATCCGGAACTAAAGAGCACGGTCGAAAATCCGCAGCCCATTTTTGTCCATTTTATCCGGGCCGCCAGGGAATTTGCGGAAGCCAAAAATGCGGTCAGGAACCCATTGCTGCAGAGCGAGATGATTTAAAGGAGCGGGATGCGCCGGAGGGCGCGTCGACCGGTATCCACGGCCAGGGCGGATCCAAGGCAAAATTTGGCGTTTCGCCGGACTAAAACCCGGGGCTGGCCGGTTTGGCTGCGGCCGGTGGGCGCAAACCCCCTATATTTGCACTTCCTAAATTGAATAACTAAAATGGGAATGGATCGCAATACAGTAATAGGATTTGTGCTGTTGGGATGTTTGCTTTTTGTCTATCTTTTTCTTTCCACCAAGAATTCGCATGAACTGGAGGCCCAGCGGAGACGGGCGCAGGACAGCATTGCCGCGGTACAGGCAAAGCAGGCCGCCGATGCCCGCGCCCGGGATACCGCAAAGACGGCTACAGTGAATCCCGATACGCTAAAGGGCTTTCAAAAGGCGGCCCAGGGCGTGGAGCAATTCACGACCGTCGAAAATGAGGTCATCCGGATCGTGTTTAGCAACAAGGGAGGCCAGCCGGCGGCCGTTTCGCTGAAAAAATTCAAGGCGTACGACAGTACGCAGGTGAAGCTGATCGCCCCCGGCACGGATAATCGCCTGATGTACAGCATCAACACCGGTCCGAACCAGACTTCCGACGTCTCCGGACTTTATTTCGATTCCGCCCAGGTGTCAAAGAATGCCGACGGCAGTACGACCATCACCTACCAGCTTCCCACGGCGGCGGGCGAGTCGCTGATCCACCGGTTCACGATCCGGCCGAATGACTACCTCGTCGACTGGAATGTGGAAATTGGCAATCCGGGTGCGCTGTTCTATCAGAACAGCTTTATCCTGTCCTGGCACACCGAGCTGGATAAGACCCAACGGAACGTTACCTATGAGCGGCAGCTGGGGAGTATCGGCTACTTTGAAGATAACCAGTTCGACTATATGGTTGCCCGCACCGACCGCGCACTGGAGAAACCGGTGCAGTGGGTAGCGGTGTCGCAGCAGTTCTTTAATACAACCCTGATCGCGAAAAACGGCTTTAATTCGGGGTCGATCCATCTGGCCAAAGAGACCGGCGATTCGTCCAATGTAGTTGAGCGGGCGCAGGTTAATCTGCAGGCGAAGATCCCGGCATTGGCTTCGACGGTTTTACCGATGCAGTTGTACTACGGACCGAATGATTTTCATATTCTCGACAAGCAGGCCCCGGGGATGACCCGGATCATCGATCTGGGCCGGGGAATATATTCATTCGTCCGGCCGATCAACGTATATATTATCATGCCCGTCTTCAACTTCTTTAAGTCGAATATCGCGAGTTACGGGCTGGCCATCCTCCTGCTGACCTTGTTCATCCGGTTGATCACATCGCCGCTCGTCTATAGCAGCTACCTGAGCGGGGCAAAGATGAAAGCGCTTCGGCCGGAGATAGAGGCCATGAAGAAACGGGTTGGAAACGATCAACAGCAAGTGGGCATGGAGCAGATGAAATTGTTCAGGGAAGCGGGTGTGAACCCGCTGGGCGGGTGTATCCCGGCCTTGCTGCAGATCCCGATCTTCTTTGCGCTGTACAGTTTCTTCAATTCGAATATCGGGCTGCGGGGCGAGAGCTTTCTATGGTCTCACGACCTGTCCGCCTATGACAGCATCGTGAACTTCGGGTTTGCCATTCCCCTTTATGGAGACCATATCAGCCTGTTCGCGCTGACCGCGGTGGTAACGAGCTTCGCCATTTCGTTGTATGGAATGAGCATGACGCCCGATCAGAGCAATCCGGCGATGAAATATATGCCGTATATCATGCCGGTGTTCCTGCTCCTCTTTTTTAACCGGCTGCCTTCAGCGCTAACCTGGTACTATACAGTGTCCAACCTGATCACCCTTTGCCTGCAGTTCGTGATCCAGAACTATATCATCGATCATGAGAAGATCCTGGCCAAGTTACAGGAGAACCGGAACAAGCCGAAAACGAAATCCAAATGGCAGGAGCGTCTCGAGCAAATGCAGGAAGCGCAAAAAGAGGCGCAGAAGAGGTCACAGACGGTACAGAACAAAAGGAAATAGCATGATCATCCATCGGCGATATCGCGGTGCCCTGTTGCTGTGCTGTGGTTTGCTGACGCTGGGTGTCGCCGAAGCTCAAAAAAGCGTTTCCGAACTCACGCTGGTTTATGATTATTCCGACAGTACACAAAACGCTACCCACACTGTTTATATAAAGGGAAGCAAAAGCCGCTCCGAGATGTCAAGCACGCTTTTTAAGTCGACCGCCCTGTTTGACAGTAACACCGGTTTCGGCGTGATCCTTCGGGAAGTCAACGGACAAAAGCTGCTGATCCGGATGAACCCGGATAATTGGACGGAACGGAACCGGATGTACGACGGGATCGTTTACCGCAACACCGGCGAGACAAAGGAGATCGCCGGTTATAAATGCGTCAAGGCAGTGGGTCAAACAAGGTTTGGCGCAGTGATCACCGTCTATTACACCCGGGAGGTTATTCCGGAGAACCGGCAATACGACCCCCTCTTTCGCAACCTCGACGGACTGCCGCTGGAATACGAACTGACAAGCGGTAATGTCCACCTCCGGTATCGGATACAGCGGATCAACCTCAACCCGGTTCCGGTATCAAAATTCGATGTACCCGGCTCGGGATACCGCGAAATGAATTATGAGGAAAGTAAGAAGATGAACCTGAACTAGTGCATGTTGATGCGGAGATCCAGCAGGCTGAGATTGCTTCCGGACGTATTCCGCATGTAAATGTTGCTGTTGACCTTGAATGTGCGGGGCACTACATAAGTCATATTCCCATGCTGGTAGGTGATCAATGTATTGAAGGAGACATATTCGCGGGTCTTTTCGGTGCCGACAATCGTGGTGCCCGTGAAAGCAGGACCTGCTTTGAGGGTGAAACCGGTAGTCGTCCGGATCGGAACGAAATTCGTTTTGAGGGTAGCGTTAGCCTTTCCTTTGTCCCCGCCGCCCTTGCTGGCCCATGCCAGACCAACGACAGCCACCAGGCAAGTGCTGATCAACGCCTTCCTTATCAATTTCCGCAGTTCTATGGTACTCAGATTTAACATTCTACGACAAAGTTAGTAAATAATTTTGGGTAATTTTTAACCGTTCGTCACTAATTTTAATAAAGTCTTAACTAATTGAAACCTAAAATGTTACATTTTATACATTTTTTAGGCTTCGTTAATTAACCCTTTCTTACCGGTAAATACGCAAAAATAGCGCCATGGGTTGCTGGCTTGCCCCCGGGGAGCCCGAATTCCGCTCCGCGTGTTCGTCATTTGCATAAATAGCGTAACTTACGATAACCTTTAACACATGCAAGAAAATCCATACCATCAAGACCGGGAAGAAATAAAGGAGTTGTTGAAGCAGTATCAGGATCTTAAGAATGGCCGGCAGCATACTTTTTTGGAAGAAGAGGCTTTTGAACGGATCATTGACTATTTTGATGACACGGAGGATCTTACACAGGCGGTTGAAGCAGTCGAACTCGGCATCGGGCAGTATCCGTATTCTTCCGCACTGATGGTGAAAAAGGCGGACCTGATGATCGCGACGCGCAGGTATCATGAGGCGCTGTCCATCCTGGAGCAGGTCGAGTTGCTGGACAGCTCCGATATCAATCTTTACATACTCAAGACGGACGCCTACCTGGCGCTGGATCAACCGCAAAAAGCCGCGGCCTTGCTGGAAAGCGCGTTGCTGCACTTTGAGAACGAGGAGCGACTGGAGTTGCTATTCGAGCTGGCCGACGTCTATGACGACTATGAGGAATTCGACAAGATCTTTGATTGTCTGAAGCTGATCCTCGAACAGGAGCCGGACAACGAAGAAGCGTTGTATAAGATTTGTTTCTGGACGGACTTTACGGGAAGGAATGAAGAAAGCATCCGGCTGCATCAGCAGATCATAGAAGAAAAGCCTTACTGTGAACTGGCCTGGTTCAACCTGGCGGCCGCTTTGCAGGGGCTGAAGCTTTACGAAAAAGCGATAGACGCATACAAATATGCGCTGGCGATCGATGAAAAATTCGACTATGCCTACCGCAACATGGGCGATGCGTATATCCGGCTGCGTAAGTATAAGGATGCGATCGACTCGCTGGAGAAAGTGCTGGAGCTTTCGCGGCCGGAAGATGTGATCTATGAGGCCATCGGGCATTGTTATGACAAGCAGGACAACTACGCGCAGGCGAGGTTTTACTACCGGAAGGCGTCGCACCTGTCTCCCGAAGACAGCAAACTATATTACAAGCTGGCCTGTACCTATATCAACGAAGGACAATGGAACCAGGCGGTAAGACAGCTGGAGACCGCGATGCGCATCCATCCCATGCAGCCGGAATATAATCTTGCGATGGGCGAGTGTAAGATGCAACAGGGTGAATTCAAGGAGGCGATCCAATTCTTTTCGAACGTGGTCCGCATCCGGCCGAGGAATATTTCCAGCTGGGAAGCCCTCATCCGCTGCCTGTACAACGCCGAGGCGTTTGACGAAGCGCTCAAGCAGGTGGATATGGCCATCCGGATGACGGGCGGAAAGCCGATCTTCCTGTATTATCTCGCCGCCATCCAGTTTGCGCTCGGCCGCACCCGGGACGGGCTGATCCAATTGGAGACCGCCATGTCGAAGGCGCCGCGGTTGTTAAAGAAGCTGCTGGAGCTCAACCCCGCCATTCTGCAATATCAACCGGTGGTGGACATCGTCGCGCGGTACAAAAAGAACAAGTCTATCTAACTACGGGATTACTTAGTATTGGCGTTTTTCCTACATTTGCGCCGGAAATATTGTTTAACAGCCTAATCAATCGAGGATGAACTTCAAACTATCGCAAATGCCTGACAGGCTCTCAAAGCCCCGTCAGCACGGAATTACCATGGTCATGGATAAGGGGCTGAGCATCGAGGAAGCAAAGAATTTTTTGAGTGTAGCCCACCCGCACGTGGACATTGTCAAATTAGGTTTCGGCACTTCATTCGTAACCCCCAACCTTCGCGAGAAGATATCGGTATATCAATCGTACGGGCTGCCCGTGTATTTCGGCGGCACTCTCTTCGAGGCGTTCCTGATCCGCAACCAATTCGAGGACTATCTTGCGATTCTCAAGGATTATGGCATCGGTTATATCGAGGTGAGCGACGGATCGATCACGATCCCGCACGCCGAAAAGTGCGGATATATCGAGAAGCTGACGCGACATGGCGTCGTCCTGAGCGAGGTCGGCAGTAAAGATGCCGCACACATTATTCCGCCCTACAAATGGATCGAGCTGATGTCAGCCGAATTGAGTGCGGGCGCATCCTATGTCATTGCCGAAGCGCGGGAAGCGGGGAATGTCGGTATCTACCGCGGCAGCGGCGAAGTCAGGGAAGGGCTGGTGCAGGAGATCCTGACTCAGATCCCGGCGGAAAAGATCCTGTGGGAGGCGCCGCAAAAAGCTCAGCAGCTTTATTTTATCGAGCTGATCGGTTGCAACGTCAACCTGGGTAATATCGCTCCGACGGAGGTGATCGCGATGGAGGCGATGCGGGTTGGGTTGCGCGGCGATACGTTCCATTTGTTCCTGGAAAAAGAAGCATGAAAAGATATGGGTTGATCGGATATCCGCTGTCCCATTCCTTCTCCCAACGCTATTTTACCGAAAAATTCGAGCGGGAAGGGATAAGGGACTGTTCGTATTCCAATTTTCCGCTGACCGACATCGGCGAACTCCCCGCCATCCTGGCCGATCCGGATCTGTGTGGCCTCAATGTGACCATCCCTTACAAACAGCAAATAATTCCTTTCCTTTCCGAACTAACTCCGGTAGTCGAATCCATTGGCGCCTGTAACTGCATCCGGATCGTCGCAGGACAGTTGGTCGGTCACAATACGGACGTTGTCGGTTTTGAACGATCGCTTCTCCCGCAGTTGAAACCGCATCATCGTCAGGCGCTGATCCTGGGTACGGGTGGGGCTTCAAAAGCGGTGGAATATGTTCTGCATCAGCTGGGGATCGGCTACCGGCTCGTATCGCGGACACCCAGACCGGATACCGGGGACCTAGCCTATGCCGACATCGATGCCGGCGTACTCGCAGCAGCAACGCTCGTTGTCAACACCACCCCCATCGGCATGTACCCGAATGTCGATGTCTGTCCGCCCCTGCCGTATGAGGCGCTAACCCCCCGCCACTATTTGTTCGATCTTATTTACAACCCGGAGAAGACCTTGTTCCTGCAAAAAGGCGCCGGGCGCGGCGCGGCGATTGCCAACGGTCATGACATGTTGGTCTTGCAGGCAGAGGAAAGCTGGCGCATCTGGAACCGATAGCCGGCGAGGCCGGTGAAGGGTCAGTCCAGTAGTTTCGTACAAACTTCTTTCGGCACGGAAACGATCTTTTTCGCCTTGTAATCATAACAGATCATCCCAGTCCTGGCGACGGCGACGGTGAGCATCTTCTCGCCGGATTTCTTTTCCAGCTTATAATAAAGTTCGAATCCCACCCGCGAAAATTCTGCCGCGGCTACCGAGGCCCAAAGGACGTCGCCATAGAAGAGCTCGTTCCTGAATTCGATCGCCACATCCGTCATGATAAGACCGGCGCCGGCCAGGTTGAATTCTTCGTAGCCGTGGTGCACGAGGAACTGGACCCGGATCTCGTGGATCAGGGAAAGAATGGAGTCGTTACCGACATGGCCGCCATAGTTGAGGTCGGTCACGCGAACCGGGAGATGCGTGGTAAAGGGGAAACGATCCGGCAGAACTAATTTGGTCTTTGGCATATGCAAGGGTTATTTGGCCTGCCGCAGAAACGCCACCAGCTGGTCGGCAGCCTTACGGCGATGGCTGTAACGGTTTTTCTCATCCAGTGATAACTCGGCAAAGGTACGCGTTTCACCGGCGGGCACGAAGACCGGATCATAACCAAAGCCGTTCGCTCCTGCGGGGCTGGAACGGATCGAACCTTCGCAGACCCCTTCGAAGAGGTATTGCTTCTCCTCCAGGATGAGCGAGATCACGGTGCGAAACCGCGCGCGACGGTCGGCATGCGGGCCCAATCTTTGCAGGAGGAGCGCGGTATTGTCCTTGTCGGACCGCTGGTCGCCTGCGTAGCGGGCGCTGTGGACGCCGGGTTCCCCATGAAGGGCGGCGACTTCAAGACCCGTATCCTCGCTAAAACAATCCCTGCCGGTAAGCCGATGGATCGTGGCGGATTTTTCCATCGCGTTTGCTTCCAGGGTGTCGTGCGGTTCGGGGATCTCGATATCGATGCCGGCATCCCGGAGGCCGATGACCTGCAGCTTATCGCCGATGGCGGCCCGGATCTCTTCCAACTTGTGCGCGTTGTTGGTCGCAAAGATGATGGAAGAATTCATACATCGAAGATTGTCTTGAGGCAGACCCACAGTTTGCTCTTCAGCAGCCTGCTTTCTTCCGTGTTGGCCACCAGTTGTTCGAGACCGGGCGCCGACAGGAATTTACAGGAGTCGTAGTCGATGGGCTTGAAGATGGGAAAATGGAGCGGCAGCCGGATCGCCGTCGGATCGGTACCGAAGAGGAGGACCGTCTTTGGATGAAGCTGATCCTTTATCACGCCGATGTTCACTTCGGTTGCAGCGTAGTTGACGATGGCGACGTCGGCAAGGGTCATTTGACAGGCTTGCAGTAGTTTGGCGACAAAGCTGAGCTGCGCATCGGGAAGGAACGATGAACCGGGCGCATGGACGACCAGCGTGACCTGCCGGCGATTGTCGCCGAGATACCGGATACCGGCTACCGCCGGGGTTTGTCCGCCGCCCCCGGGCGCGGTTAACGCAGGGGCCTCCGCCGGAAGCAACGCGTCCTTGTATAATTCGCGAACGACGAAATCAGGAAGTTGAATCGTGTTGAGACTCATTTCTCAAAAGTACTGGCTATTTCCCAAATTTTTTTTAGTATTGTTGCCTATGTTGTTTAACTCATTCGATTTTGTTTTTTTCTTTCTTATTGTCACTACCCTATATTACCTGCTTCCCTTCAAATTTCGCTGGGCGTTGCTGCTGCTGGCCAGCTGTCTCTTTTACATGGCCTTTATCCCCATCTATATTTTCATTCTCATCATCACCATTCTTATCGATTATTTCGCGGGGATATACATAGAGAAATCACAAACCCGCCTGCGACGGCGGGCGTTGCTCACGGTCAGCATATTGAGCACCTGCCTGGTCCTTTGTATTTTCAAGTACTACAACTTCATCGTCGTCAACTATAACGAAATAGCAAAATTCCTGCACTGGAATTACCGGATCGGTATCCTGAAGATCATATTGCCGATCGGATTGTCCTTTCACACGTTCCAGAGTTTGAGTTATGTTATCGAAGTGTACCGGGGTCATCAAAAGGCGGAAAAGGACTTTGGGATCTATTGTTTGTATGTCATGTATTATCCGCAATTGGTCGCCGGCCCGATCGAGAGGCCGCAGAATCTGTTGCACCAGTTCAGGCGGGACGTACGGTTCGACTGGAATGTGATAGGAAAGGGGCTGCGGCTGATGTGTATGGGCTATTTTATGAAGCTCGTCGTGGCAGATCGCTGCTCACTATACGTGAATGCCGTTTACAATCATGTTCACTCGCATTCGGGGATCACTTTTATCGTGGCTACGTTCTTCTTTGCCTTCCAGATCTATTCCGATTTTGCAGGATACTCGCTGATCGCCATCGGGGCGTCCCAGGCCATGGGCATTCAACTCATGACGAACTTTCGAACGCCCTATGCGTCGCGGAGCCTGTCGGAATTCTGGCGGAGGTGGCATATTTCGCTGTCGACCTGGTTCAGAGACTATCTGTACGTCCCGCTCGGCGGCAGCCACGGGTCGAAGCTCAGGACATATCGGAACCTGATGATTACGTTCCTGGTCAGCGGTCTCTGGCATGGCGCGAACTGGACCTACGTGATCTGGGGCGGATTTCACGGCCTCTACCTGATCGTCGAGAATGCCTTCACAAAGGGGAAAAAGATCAAATTCCCGCAGGTCTGGATTTTTGCCGTCGTGTGTTTCGGCTGGATATTTTTCCGGGCGAACACCGTTCAGGACTCCTTTTTTATCGTCAAGTCTATTTTTACCCATCCCGGCAAGCTGTTTATTCCGGGAAACCAGGATGTCACCGCGCCGATATATGCGCTGATCGGCATTGCCATCCTGCTGCTGTTGGAGAATCGCTCGCGGATCGCGACGCGGCTGGCGCTGCCGGGCCGGCCGGCGTTCCCTTATCTGAACATGTTGTTCTATATCTCGCTGGCCCTGACCATTATTTATTTAGGCGTCTTTGATGGCGGACAGTTTATTTATTTTCAATTCTAGCCTATGCGCAAAAAGGGTATGTACCGGGTTTTTGTTTTTTTGATTGCCTTTGTTGTATGTGATGCCGTTGCCGGCGCAGTTGCTAAAGCCCTTTTCTACTCGCAAAAAAGCGGGAAGTATGCGCGGTTGACAACCATTGTAAAGACCGACACCGCGGAAATAATTGTGCTGGGCAGTTCCCACGTGATGGCGCATTTCATCCCGGCAGTCATCCGGGACTCCCTCCATGAATCGGCGTACAACTATGGCGCCAATGGGCAAAAGCTCCTGTTCGCCCGTGCGATCTACGAAATCCGCAAAAAGCGGTCGACGCCAAAAATGATCATCCTGAACGTCGATGCCGACTGGTTCTTCGATCGGCATAACCAGCAGGACCGGATGTCCGATCTCTATCCGTATTATGGCAGCGACGGCGACATCATTTTTCGTGATTTCGACCGAAAGGACAGGTTGATCGGGCGGTTGAAGTTCCTGTCCCGTACTTTTCCCTATAATTCGACCATCGTCCATGTCATCAAATACAAATTAAAACCGCAGGTCGATTTCGATGGGTACGAGCCGTTGTATGGGGCGGTGGATTCGCTGCAACTGGCGCAGGCGCTCGGGGCGGAGGAAGCAAAGACCGATCGCACGCCGCCGCGACCCGATACCGGTCTTCTCGAATTATTTTCCCGATTTATCGGCGAAATACAACGGGACCGGGTTAAGCTCTATGTTGTGTTTTCTCCCGAATTGGTAAAGCCGGATTTCTTTGAGGCGTCGATGATCCGGAAAATTAAAACCATCTGCGATAGCGGCGGCGTTTCGGTGGTTGACTTTTCAGGCAGCGATATGTTCAACAACCACCGGCTGCTGTTCCACGATTTCGGTCATCTGAATGATTCCGGCGCCCATCTTCTAACCGGAATGCTTATCGATAGTGTCCGGTTGCGGACTAACACTCGTTAGTTTTATTTTGCAGGCAAGAGGATTGTTTGTTTCTTTGCCTCAACAAAATGTAAAGTCACTATGATAGCCACCCATGAGATCCAGGTCACAAAGGCGTCGAAAAGCCGGTTGAGCGAGATCGATTTTGACAATCTTCCCTTTGGCAAGCACTTTACGGATCATATGCTAGAAGTGGATTATGTGAACGGAGCATGGAAGAAGCCGCTGATCCGCCCGTATCAGCATTTGAGTATTTCTCCGGCAAACGCGGCGATCCACTATGGGCAGGCGATTTTCGAAGGGATCAAGGCATATAAGGACCGGGAGGGACATCCTTTTATCTTCCGGCCGCTGGATAATTTTCGCCGCTTTAATATTTCCTCCGAACGCATGAATATGCCGGTTGTACCGGAGGAGATCTTTATCGAAGGTATGCGTCGGCTCGTGGAACTGGACCAGGATTGGATCCCCATGAGAAACGATTATTCGCTGTATATCCGCCCGTTTATGTTTGCGACGGATGAGGTCATCGGGGTCAAATCGTCGGATACATATAAATTCATGATCATTTTGAGCCCGACCGGGCCTTATTATTCGGCGCCGATGCGGATCTATGTAGAAGAAAAATATACGCGGGCGGCGCGCGGCGGGGTGGGATTCGCCAAGGCGGCCGGCAACTATGGTGGAAGTATGCTCGCCACGGCCGAAGCAAAACGGCAGGGCTACGATCAGGTCCTGTGGACGGACGCCTTCGAACATAAGTACGTCCAGGAGATCGGAACGATGAACGTCTTTTTTGTGATCGGTAAAAAAGTGCTGACCCCCGACCTTGAATCGGGCACCATCCTGGAAGGGGTTACCCGGGATAGCGCGATCGAAGTGTTGCGGCAGGAAGGATATGCAGTGGAAGAGACCCCGATCCATATCGATGACGTGATCCGGGCCTACCAGGCGGGGGAGTTGAAGGAAGTATTCGGTACCGGGACCGCCGCCACCATTTCCATGATAAAAGAGCTTAAGTATGAAGACTTTATTATAAAGTTTAATACCGACACCTGGACGGTGGCTCCGACGGTCAAACGGGTGCTGACCGATATCCGGGAAGGGAGGAGGAAGGACACGAGGGGCTGGATGTTCAAAGTAACCGAGCGCAGCGAAGGTTAGGAATAAGGAGGACCGTGACGAGGCAGGTCCGACGAAATTCGCCACCCGCCCGAAAAACATGAATTATTTGGATTTTACGGTGAAGCATGGTACTTTTGCCGTCCAAATTAAACGGACCTCCGGTCCGTTTGGTCGAAGACCAGACATTAGCGCTTTGCGGGAGATGCGCTATTTTACTGGTAAGCGTATCTTCCGCACATAAAAAAACCAGGTCGAAGAATGCCTACCATACAGCAATTAGTCCGAAAAGGAAGAGAGATCATTCGCGCCAAGAGCAAATCCAGGGCCCTGGATGCCTGTCCACAGCGTCGGGGGGTATGTACCCGCGTCTATACGACGACCCCGAAGAAGCCCAATTCTGCATTGCGTAAGGTGGCAAAGGTTCGGTTGACCAACAAGGTAGAGGTGATCGCCTACATTCCCGGTGAGGGCCACAACCTCCAGGAACACTCGATCGTGCTGATCCGCGGCGGTCGTGTAAAGGACCTTCCGGGTGTGCGGTACCACATCGTTCGCGGCAGCCTCGACACCGCCGGGGTGAAGGACCGCAAGAAAAGCCGCTCCAAGTATGGTACAAAGAAGGAGAAGGCCGGCTCAAAGGGTGGAGCCGCTAAACCAGCCGCAAAAAAATAATTATAAATAGAAAAGAATGAGGAAGACCCAGGCCAAGAAATTACCGCTCGCTCCCGATGCCAGGTACCACGATACGCTGGTAACCCGGTTTGTCAACAATCTGATGTGGGAGGGTAAGAAAAATACGGCTTACAACATTTTTTATGATGCGCTGGACAAGGTTCAGAAGCAAACCAATGAGCCGGGCTACGACATCTGGAAAAGAGCGCTACAAAACGTTACCCCTGCCGTAGAGGTCCGCAGCCGCCGCATCGGCGGGGCAACCTTCCAGATCCCCTCCGAAGTCCGTCCGGACAGGAAGATCTCCCTGAGCATGAAATGGCTCATCCGCTACAGCCGTGAACGCAACGGTCGCAGCATGGCCGAAAAGCTCGCCGGCGAGATCGTAGCCGCCAGCAAAGGAGAGGGTGGCGCGTTCAAAAAGAAGGAGGACACCCACCGCATGGCCGAGGCCAATAAGGCTTTTGCCCACTTTAAGGTATAGTTAAATAGTTTTTCATATATGAAACCCCGCAGAACCTGCGGGGTTTTTGTTTTGCCGGAGACACCAATTTTTAGCGAAAGCGCATCTCCGGCATAATTTCCTCGCGATTTTTAGTTACCTTTGCGCAACTTTTCAATAAATACAAATGGCAGATTTAAAACTTCAAAGAAACTTTGGTATTGCGGCGCATATCGATGCCGGAAAAACCACTACCACGGAGCGGATCCTGCGCTATACGGGGATGATTCACAAGATCGGGGAAGTACACGACGGTGCCACAACCACCGACTGGATGGAACAGGAAAAGGAGCGGGGTATCACCATCACCTCCGCTGCCGTCAGCTGCCAGTGGAATTTTCCGACCGACAAGGGTGCGAAGACGCCGGAAACGAAGAGCTACTATTTTAATATTATCGATACCCCGGGCCACGTGGACTTCACCATCGAGGTGGAACGCTCCATGCGCGTACTGGATGGGCTTATCGCCCTGTTCTCTGCCGTCGACGGCGTAGAGCCGCAGTCGGAAACGGTTTGGCGTCAGGCCAACCGGTATAAGGTGCCCCGGATCGGTTTTGTCAACAAGATGGACCGTTCCGGCGCCGATTTTCTCATGGTCGTCAACCAGGTGCGGGAGATGCTTGGCGCCAAGGCGGTGCCGTTGCAACTGCCGATCGGGGCCGAAGATGATTTCAAGGGTGTGGTCGACCTCATCAAGATGAAGGGTATCATCTGGCA
Organism: Puia sp.; assembly: GCA_035501395.1. Lineage (GTDB taxonomy): Bacteria > Bacteroidota > Bacteroidia > Chitinophagales > Chitinophagaceae > Puia. The sequence goes on along the minus strand of DATJWK010000004.1, from coordinate 13,038 downwards.
CATGGAAACCGAAGGGATGACCTTTGACGAGATTCCGGTGCCCGACGATATGATGACGGACGTGCTCGAATGGCGGGCAAAGCTGGTGGAGGCCGTTGCCGAGTATGACGATAAGCTGTTGGAAAAATTCTTCGAAAATCCGGATAGCATTACCGAAGCGGAGATGCATGAGGCGATCCGCAAAGCCACTATCGATCTGAGCATTGTTCCGATGATGTGCGGATCGTCTTTCAAGAACAAAGGCGTACAAACAGCATTGGATGCGGTTTGCCGATACCTGCCTTCACCGGTCGACCTGGAGGACATGCAGGGCACCGACCCCAACACGGGCGAGACGATCATCCGCAAGCCAAGCCCTAAGGAACCGTTCGCTGCCCTGGCCTTCAAGATCATGACCGATCCTTTCGTCGGCCGCCTGGCGTTCTTCCGCTGTTACAGCGGTCACCTGGATGCCGGTTCTTACGTGTTGAACGTCCGCAGCGGGAAGAAGGAGCGGATCAGCCGCATCCTGAAAATGTTCGCCAACAAGCAGAACCCGATCGACTTCATCGAAGCCGGTGATATCGGCGCAGCCGTGGGATTTAAAGAAATAAAGACGGGGGACACCCTTTGCGACGAAGACCATCCGATCACGCTGGAGAATATGTTCATTCCCGAGCCGGTTATCGCTATCGCCGTCGAGCCGAAAACCCAGGCGGACGTGGACAAGATGGGTATGGCTATCGCCAAGCTCGTTGAGGAAGATCCCACCCTGCGGGTCAATACCGATGAAGACACGGGTCAAACGATCCTTCGCGGCATGGGCGAACTTCACCTCGAGATCATCATCGACCGGATGCGCCGGGAGTTCAAGGTGGAAGTCAACCAGGGCGCGCCACAGGTGGCATATAAGGAGGCCTTCAACAAATCCGTCGAGCACCGCGAAGTGCTGAAGAAGCAAACCGGTGGCCGTGGTAAGTTCGCCGACATCCAGTTCGAGATCGGGCCGGCGGACGAAGAATGGCTGAAGGAGAACGAAGGAAAGGAATTCCAGTTTGTCAACGATATCTTCGGCGGTTCCATTCCGAAGGAATTTATCCCGGCGATCAGCAAGGGCTTCGAATCCTGTATGGGCACCGGCGTCCTCGCAGGGTACCCAATGACCAATATGAAGGTCCGGATATTTGACGGAAGCTACCACGACGTGGATTCCGATGCGATGAGCTTCGAGCTTTGCGCCAAGAGTGGATTCCGGGAAGCGGGCCCCAAGGCCAAGCCGGTCCTGCTCGAGCCGATCATGAAGGTGGAGGTGCTGACCCCCGATCAGTATATGGGTGATGTGACCGGTGACCTCAACCGTCGCCGGGGCATCCTCGAAGGGATGGACACCCGGAACAACCTGCAGGTCATCAAGGCCAAGGTTCCGCTAAAGGAGATGTTCGGCTATGTGACCGAGCTTCGCTCCATGAGCTCCGGCCGGGCCACCTCGACGATGGAGTTCTCCCACTACGCTCCGGCGCCGAACAATATCGCCGAAGAGGTGATTGCGAAGGTGAAGGGAAAGAAGGTGAACGCGTAGCCGGTTCGAGGATATTCTGGATTAAAATAGCATTAAAATAGGACCCCGCCACGATTTCATGGCGGGGTCTGCGTTTTAGCTGGCGGAGGCAGCTTTTGTTTTTAACCATTTGTGTTTTAACCTTTGTTCGCATCCGATGTCCAATCGATGAACTTAAAAACCAACATATGAAGAAGAAAATTGTAAAACTGGCCTTTCTGGCAATGTTGATGGTGGGCGCATCCGCCTTCACCAACACCGCTTCCGCACAGGTCTACGTATCGGTACGCCCCGTTTGGCATCCTATCGTAAGACCTGTCGCTCCCAGCCCGCGGCACGTTTGGATCGACGAAGACTGGGTTTATCGGGACGGCGCCTATGTAGCTGTCGGCGGCCATTGGGCCGAACCGCCGCATCCGGGCTGGATTTGGGTGCCTGGCCACTGGTCGCACGGAGCCCGAGGTCATTTTTGGCATCCCGGCCATTGGGCACGGCGCTAGTATGGTTGAACACAATTTTGTTTGAGCGGGGCCCGGCAAGGATGCCGGGCTTTTTTATGGGCAATATTGTACCTATTTTGCCGCACCAAAAAAACAGCCATGGCAATCGTAAAAAGTATCGGCCTTTATGTCCTCGTTTTCCTGTTTGTACTTGCGAACGCCGGACCGCTGTACGCGCAGCCGGGCTCCACGTTGCTCCATTGGGCGAACGACGGCAATTCGTATTTCGCGGCCAAAGGAGGAAATATCGTGCAGGTCACCATCCCGGATGACCGGGAGACCGTGGTGGTTACCCAGGAGCGGCTTAAACCGGCAGGAAAGGCACAGGCGCTGGCTATCCGGAATTTTGCGTTTTCGGCGGATCGGAAAAAACTGTTGATCTATACGAATGCCCAGCGGGTTTGGCGCTACGACACCCGTGGGGACTATTGGGTGCTGGACCTGGCCACATGGGAATTGACCCAGGTGGGCAGGGACCGGCCCGCCGCATCGCTTCAATTTGCGAAGTTCTCCCCCGACGGTTCGAAGGTGGCCTATGTAAGCGAGCATAATATATATGTTGAAGACCTGACTACCGGCCAGGGAAAATGTCTCACCAGTACGAACGGCACCCGGAAACTCATCAACGGGACCTTCGACTGGGTTTACGAAGAGGAGTTGGACTGTCGCGACGGCTTTCGCTGGAGCCCCGACGGCCGGCATATCGCATACTGGCAGATAGACGCCAACCAGGTCAAGGATTATCTCATGCTGAATACGACAGATTCTACTTATCCCTTCGTCGTTCCGGTCGAATATCCCGTTGCCGGCGAATCGCCGTCCCCCTACAAGATCGGCGTGATCGATGTGGCATCTGCGACAAACCGCTGGATGGAAATTCCGGGCGATCCGCGGGAAACCTATCTGCCCCGGATGGAATGGGCCGCCAACTCCAGTCAGCTGATCCTGCAGCAACTCAACCGCAAACAGAATGAAAGCAAACTGCTGCTCAGCGACATCGCCACGGGAAGGACGACGCCGATCTATGATGAGACCGACAGCGCCTATATCGAAGTAAAGGGTGCCTGGCAGGACGGCGTGATCGGTGGATGGGATTGGCTGAAAGGCGGGGCGGCTTTCCTGTGGGTCTCGGAGAAAGATGGCTGGCGGCACATCTACCTGGTCAGCCGCGACGGCAAGCAGGAAACCCTTATCACAAAGGGAAATTACGACATCACCAGGATCAAACTGGTGGACGAAAAGAACGGCTTTGTCTATTTTATGGCGTCACCGGAGAATGCCACGCAACTGTACCTCTACCGCATCCGGCTGGACGGAAAAGGCAAGCTGGAAAAAATGACGCCGGCTACGGAGACCGGCGAGCATGAATATGATATTTGTCCAACAGGCAAATTCGCGTTACACACCTACAGCAATGCCAATACGCCCGAGAAGCAGGATTGGGTCGATCTGCCGGAACACAAGTCCCTCGCGAAAGCGGAAAGCGACGGGGGGCCGGCCTTCCCGCCAAAGAAAGTCGAGTTTTTCAAGGTTCGGACACAGGATGGGGTCGAGATGGATGGCTGGATGATCAAGCCCGTGCCCTTCGACAGTACGAAGAAATACCCCGTTGTCTTTTATGTCTACGGCGAACCGGCTGCGCAGACGGTGACCGATAGCTATTATACCGGATTCAACTTCCTGTACAACGGCGACATGGCCAAAGACGGGTATATCTATATGAGCCTGGACAACCGGGGCACGCCGGCATTGAAGGGGCGAACATGGCGCAAGTCGATCTACCGGCACATCGGCCGGATCAATATTCGCGATCAGGCGATGGGCGCCATGGAAATATTGAAATGGCCTTTTGTCGACAGCAGCCGGATTGCCGTATGGGGTTGGAGCGGTGGCGGTTCCAGCACGCTAAACCTGCTCTTCCAATATCCACAGATCTATAAAACGGGTATCGCGATCGCTGCGGTGGCCAACCAGCTTAGCTACGACAACCTGTACCAGGAGCGATACATGGGGCTTCCCCAGGAAAACAAAGCGGACTTCGATGCAGGCAGCCCGATCACCTATGCGAAGAATTTGCAAGGCAACCTGTTGTACATACATGGTACGGGCGACGACAACGTGCATTACCAGAATGCCGAACGGCTGGTGAACGCGCTGGTCAAATACGGAAAGTTATTCCAGTTTATGAGCTATCCAAACCGGTCGCACGGCATCTTTGAGGGGGAAGGGACGCGTACGCACCTTTCGCTTTTGTATACGGACTATTTGCGGACGCATTGTCCGGGCGGGGGACGATAGTTGCAGCGATCGCGGGTCGCTCCGGATTCTCAGTCACTCATTGCCATTATAGATGTCCAAGGCTTTGACAAGATGTTTCCGGACGTTGAGGATAGGGATGAACCCGCTCAGTACCATGGCCGACCCGACATAGAAAAGCGGGGATAGCCCATAGTGCGGAAGCGTCGGCATCGGGGCGTTCGCATTCCCGCTGGCGTACCAGGCGGCTGACTGTTGCTTATAGTTGTTGTACGCATCCGTGTTCCGCTGATGGGTCACGATCACGCCCGCGATGGTCGTCGCAGCCCCCGCCGCCAACAGGCCGATGGCAACATGAAGGTTCGTGCCGGCGACCTTCACTTGCGCCAGACTGGCGGCATTATCGGCCACGGCGGTTCGCAGGTTGGGGATCGTAACCCGCTCGACGGCCCCGTCGGGCTCCTTGCGAAAGAACCACGCTTTCTCCCGGGTAGTGATCGTCGTGGGGGTCTGGGGTTCCCCGGGAGCGGCCGACGACCAGAAAGTCTCTGTTTCATAGTAACATTTTGAGTAGAGGGAGATGCGGCGGCCTTCGTTTTGTAGCCGGAAGACGTCATAATAGCCGCCGATCACCCCGACGGCATAGGTCCCTTCCCAGCCTTTAAAGTCCCTGACATCGCCGAGGGCGATGTGCCGGTTGCTGTCCAGAAGGAGGTATCTGGCCCTGTTCAGTGAATTAACCAGGGTGACTTTCTTGCTGTAGACGGTGGTGCCGTTCTGAAGATGGACATAGTAAAGGGAATCCTGGCTCCGGCCGGACAGGGTGAAAAAGGCGGCCAGGTTGAGGGTGATCAGGAGTGTTTTCATGGAATTAATTCGGTTTTAATGATTTGTTAACCAGTTTTTTAAATGGGGGTTTGCCGATGTGGAAAAGATAGAAAGAACCGGTTAAAAGCCGGATTAAACCCGGGCCGGTGGTCATTAGGCTGGATCGCAGGCGGCCTAAATGGGCCAGCGGCGGATGACCGATTGGCCGGCCGGCAATAACGCGAGGCTGGCTTTGGTGAAAAAAAAGCCCCGATTCTTTGGGTAATAATTGAGTTAATACATACCTTTGCATCCCCGTTCGAAAAATGGGAAATGGCTTATGTCTCAACGAATCAGAATCAAATTGCAGTCTTACGATCACAATCTGGTGGATAAATCCGCCGAAAAGATCGTCAAAACCGTCCGTAGTACCGGCGCGGTGGTAACGGGCCCCATTCCCCTGCCGACGCGTAAGAAAGTCTTTACGGTACTTCGTTCGCCGCACGTCAACAAAAAGGCTCGTGAGCAGTTCCAGCTGCACACGCACAAGCGGTTGCTGGACATCTATACGTCTTCTTCGAGGACGGTCGATGCGCTGTCCAAGCTCGATTTGCCGTCGGGTGTGGACGTTGAGATCAAGGCCTAGCTCTTTTACATCCATCTATAAACTTTGGGCCGCCCGCGGGCAGCCCGAACAAAATAGCGCTGGATTACAACAAGTACAATCGCCGGAAGCTGAAAGGCTCCGGCCGATAAATATGAACAAGCCATTCAGGGTTTGTTTACTGCCGGTACTTCTGGCTTCCGGGATCTGCACAAGGCAGACAAAAGAGGACAAAAAGAAAAGGTCGGCTGCAAACGAGGGATTGAAGGGGTAGATCGATGCTGCAACGCCAAAGCAGTATGTCTCCGCTGCGTCTCATACCCGATGGTACAAACTTTAAAGAAATGAAAGGTATTATTGGTAAAAAAATCGGGATGACCAGCGTCTTCAGTTCTGACGGCAAACAAACGGCCGTTACGATCATCGAGGCCGGTCCCTGTGTGGTCACACAGGTAAAGACAAAAGAGACGGACGGCTACACTTCCCTTCAATTGGCATTCGGCGACAAGAAAGAAAAGCACACCACTGCCGCAGAAAAAAATCACTTCGCCAAATCCGGCGCTTCTCCCAAGCGGTTTTTAAAAGAATTTCGCAATTTTTCCATAGAAAAGAATTTAGGTGACTCGATTACCGTGGACATCTTTGCCGAAGGCGATAAGGTCGAAGTCGTCGGTACTTCGAAAGGCAAAGGTTTTCAGGGGGTCGTAAAACGTCACGGCTTCCACGGCGTAGGCGCGCAGTCGCACGGTCAGCATGACCGGCAGCGCGCTCCGGGTTCGCTGGGTAACTCTTCCGATGCTTCGCGCGTTATGCGGGGCGTGCGGATGGCCGGCCGGATGGGCGGCGACCGGGTGAAGATGAAGAGCCTGAAAGTGGTGAAGGTTTTCCCGGAAAAGAACTATATCCTGATCAGCGGGTCCGTTCCCGGCCACATTGGTTCCATAGTCTATATCCAGAAGTAAGTAGTAAACCGGCGGACCGGGTCCGCTCAAAACCGAATTATCATGCAAGCAGAAGTTTTAAATATAGAAGGAAAAAAGACCGGCCGGAAGGTGGAATTGCCGGACGAGATCTTTGGGATCGAACCGAATGACCATGTGATCTACCTGGCCGTAAAACAATACCTCGCCGCTCAGCGTCAGGGCACGCATAAGGTGAAGACCCGGCTGGAGGTGAATGGCTCCAGTAAAAAGCTGCATCGTCAGAAGGGCACGGGCGGCAGCCGTAAGGGCAACCTCCGTAACCCGCTGTACAAAGGTGGTGGTACGATCTTCGGTCCGAAGCCGCGCGATTATGATTTCAAGTTGAACCGGAAAGTGAAGGACCTCGCAAAAATGTCCGCCCTGGCATACAAAGCCAAGGAAAACAAGATCGTCGTCGTTGAGGATATCAGGATGGAAGCGCCGAAAACCCGGGAGTTCACGAATGCGCTGAAGGGCTGGAATATCCACGATAAGAAAGTGCTGTTTGTCGTGCCCGACGACAGTGAAAACCTGTTCCTGAGCCTGCGCAACCTGCCTTCGGTGGAAGGCACGCTGCTGGCGGACATCAATACTTACGATATCGTCAATGCAGAGGTGCTGGTGCTGTCGGAGACTGCCGCCAAAGTGTTTGCGGACGAAGTGGCGGAAGAAGAAAAAGCATAATTAAATAAAAAAAAAAGTACGAGATGAAACTCGCTGAAGTTCTGATAAAACCGATACTGACCGAAAAAGCGAATGCCCAGCAGGACAAGTTGCGGCGGTATGCGTTCCGGGTGAACCGTAAGGCCAACAAGCTGGAGATCAAAAAAGCGGTGGAGGATTTCTATGGCGTAACCGTTGTGGATGTCAACACGGTGGTGGTACCCGGGAAGAACAAAACCCGTTTCACCAAAGCCGGCTATGTGCAGGGACGCAAACCCGCTTTCAAAAAGGCGCTCGTAACGGTTGCCGAAGGCGAGACGATCGACCTGTACGCGAGCATCTAGTCCGATATAAATTATTAAACGTATAAGACAAGAACAATGGCACTAAAGAAATACAAACCGATCACTGCCGGAACGCGCTGGAGGATTGGAAATGCCTATGCCGAACTGACGACCGATACGCCGGAGAAGTCGCTGCTGGAGAAAGTAAAGTCTACCGCGGGTCGTAATGCGCAGGGTCGCCGGGCGATGCGTTATATGGGCGGCGGGCACAAAAAGATGTACCGCGTGATCGACTTCAAGCGCAGCAAGAAGGCTATTAACGCCACGGTGGCCACGATCGAGTATGATCCGTATCGTACCGCTTTTATCGCCTTGTTGAACTATGCGGATGGGGAGAAGCGCTATATCCTGGCGCCCCAGGGTTTACAGGTTGGCGCAACCGTTTCTTCCGGCGACGATGTCGCTCCCGAATTGGGGAATGCGCTTCAGCTGAAGAACATGCCGTTGGGTACCAACGTACATAATATCGAGATGCAGCCCGGTCAGGGGGGCAAGCTGGTGCGCAGCGCCGGCACATCCGCCCAGCTGACGAACAAGGAAGAAAAATACGCCGTACTGAAGATGCCTTCCGGCGAACTGCGGAAGGTGTTGATCAACTGCTATGCAACGGTAGGGGTGGTCTCCAACAGCGATCACTCCCTGCAAAGCATGGGTAAAGCCGGCCGCAACCGGTGGAGGGGTATCCGGCCCCGGAATCGCGGTGTAGCGATGAACCCCGTAGATCACCCGATGGGTGGCGGCGAAGGCAAGGCCTCCGGTGGTCAGCCGCGCAGCAGGAACGGTCAGTATAGCCGCGGTCTGAAGACCCGCCAGAAGGGGAAAGGCAGCGACAAGATGATCATTCAACGAAAGAATGGTAAAAAAATAACGAAATAATTTAACCGTCATAACTATCAATTATGGGTCGTTCAATTAAAAAAGGTCCTTACGTAGACTCGAACCTCGAGGAAAAGATCACGGCGATCAACGACGGGTCCGCAAAGAAAGGGGTGATCAAAACCTGGAGCCGCCGGAGCACGATTACACCGGATTTCGTAGGACATACGCTGGCGGTGCATAATGGCAACAAGTTCATCCCCGTGTATGTGACGGAGTTCATGGTGGGTCACAAGCTGGGCGAATTCGCCCCTACCCGCAACTTCAAAGGACATTCAAGTAAAAAGATAGCTGTTTAGCAAAAAACGATAAAAATGGAAGCAGTAGCTAAATTGAGAAATTACCCGACCTCTCCGCGCAAGATGCGTCTGCTGGCCGATGAGATCCGCGGGATGCAGGTGGAGAAGGCCCTCGCGTTGCTGGAGCATCACCCGCAGCATTCATCCACTCCCTTGCACAAACTGTTGTGGTCGGCGGTGAAGAACTGGGAGCAAAAGAACGAAGGGCAGAGCGCGGCCGATGCGGCGTTGATCGTAAAGACGGTTTTTGTGGATGGCGGACGGACCCTGAAAAGGATGCGGCCGGCGCCCCAGGGAAGAGGCTACCGCGTGCGCAAGCGCAGCAACCACGTCACCATCATCGTTGACACCTTAATTGTCGCTGAAGCGCAGGAAAACTAATTGAAAAAAACTTATTAATAATAACTATGGGTCAGAAAACGAATCCTATTGGGGCCAGGTTAGGGATCATTCGCGGTTGGGAATCCAACTGGTATGGCAGCAAGAAAGACTATGCTTCCAAGTTGATCGAAGACAACAAGATCAGGACCTACCTGAATGCCCGTATCAATAAGGGTGGCATTGCCAAGATCGTCATTGAGCGGACGCTGAACAAGCTCATCGTGACGATCCACACGTCCAAGCCGGGGATCATCATCGGCAAGGGCGGTGGCGAGGTTGACCGGATCAAGGAAGAGCTGAAGAAGCTGACAGGGAAAGACGACGTGCAGATCAATATCCTCGAAATCCGCCGGCCCGAGCTGGATGCGAATATTGTCGGGGATACGATCGCCCGCCAGATCGAAAACCGGATCAATTATAAGCGGGCGATCAAGATGGCGATCGCTTCGGCACTTCGCATGGGTGCGGAAGGGATCAAGATCAAGGTATCCGGCCGGCTGGGCGGCGCTGAAATTGCCCGTACCGAAGAGATCAAGCAAGGCCGGACGCCGCTGCATACCCTTCGCATGGACATCGACTATGCAAACGTATTTGCGCTGACCGTATATGGCAAGATCGGTATCAAGGTGTGGATTTGCAAGGGCGAAGTGCTGACCAAGCGGGATTTGAACCCCAACTTCGTCGGCGGCAAGAGCGACGTGAGCGACAGAAGAGATCGGAGAGACGGGGATCACGGTCATCACCGGGATCATCGCGATCATCGCGACGACCGTCGTGGAAGTGACCGGGGCGGAGACCGGGGTCGTAGCGGCAGTGGTGATCGCCGCAGCAGCGGCGGTGGCATGGACCGCAGACCGGGCGGCGGAGATCGCAGACCGGGCGGCAGCGGCGGGCGCCGTTAGTCGACGGGAACAAGAATACAAGTTTGAGATAACAAGAAAATAATTCTAAGATGTTACAACCCAAAAGAACCAAGCATAGGAAAGCACAGAAAGGCCGGATCCGTGAGGTGGCCAAGCGGGGAACCACTATTGCGTTTGGTTCGTATGCTTTGAAGACCCTGGAGGCGATCTGGCTTACCAATCGTCAGCTGGAAGCGGCCCGTCAGGCGTTGAGCCGGGGTATGAAGAGGGAGGGAATGGTCTGGATCCGTGTTTTCCCTGACAAACCGATCACGAAGAAGCCGTTGGAAGTGCGTATGGGTAAAGGTAAAGGTAACCCTGAATATTGGGCGGCGGTGATTGAACCGGGGCGTATCCTGTTCGAGGCAGACGGTGTACCGCTGGCGGTGGCGAAGGAAGCACTCGAACTCGCGGCACAGAAGCTCCCGGTTAAGACGAAGTTCGTTGTGCGGCGGGATGTGGCTGCCGAGGTGGCTGTGGTGAAAAAATAAACAGAACAGAAAAAAGTTATACGATGTCAAAGAAAATCGAATTTGTCAACAGCCTGAAGGATCTGAATGAGGTGGATCTGAAAGCCCGCATCCAGGAAGATGAATTGCGGCTGAAGAAGCTCGAGTTTGCACACGCGATCTCTCCGCTGGAGAACCCGATGAGCATCCGTGCCTTGCGGAAGGATATCGCCCGGCTGAGGACGCGGCTGAACCAAGTTAATAATGCAAAAAGCTAATACAATGGTTGAAAGAAATTTGCGCAAGACCAGGATCGGGGTGGTAAAGAGCAACAAAATGGCGAAGACCATCACCGTCACTGTCGAAAGGAAGGTGAAACACCCGATCTACGGGAAGTTCGTGAAAAAGACGACCAGCTTCCACGCTCACGATGAAAAGAATGAGTGCGGTGTTGGCGATGTAGTGAGGATCATGGAGAGCCGTCCCCTGAGCAAGACCAAGCGTTGGCGTCTGGTAGAGGTGGTCGAGAAAGCCAAATAAAATATTGATGAACCGGCGGGCTGCGCGTCCGCATAAAGCTAAATGATATGATTCAGCAAGAAAGCAGGTTAAATGTGGCTGATAACAGCGGCGCCAAGGAAGTGTTGTGCATCCGCGTATTGGGCAATAGCGGCCAGGATTATGCGGGGATTGGGGACAAGATCGTTGTCACTGTTAAGGACGCCCTACCTTCCGGCGGGATCAAGAAAGGTACCGTAGCCAAAGCCGTGATCGTCCGGACCAAAAAGAAATTACGTCGGAAGGATGGCAGCTATATCAGCTTCGATGACAATGCGGTGGTATTGCTGACTGCATCCGACGAACCCCGGGGTACGCGCATCTTCGGACCGGTCGCCAGAGAACTGCGCGACAAGGGGTATATGAAAATTATTTCACTTGCTCCCGAAGTGCTTTAGTTCGGAGAGACAAAATATATAGCAATGAGCAACAGATTCAAACCGAAGTTTAATATCAAGAAAGGGGACAGCGTGGTCGTGATCACCGGTGACGACAAGGACCCGAAAAAGTCCCGTAAAGTCCTGGAAGTGTATCCCGATGAAGCCAAAGTATTGGTGGAAGGGGTAAACATCGTGACCAAACACACAAAACCTTCGGCACAGAACACCAAGGGCGGGATCGTGAAAAAAGAAGCGCCGATCCATATCTCCAACGTACTGTTGTGGGACGCCAAGAGCGGCGGCCCCTCGAAGGTAACGCGCTCCCGGGAAGACGGAAAATTAGTTCGGATCGCTAAAAAATCAGGGGAGGTAATCAAATGAGCACGGTAAAATACACTCCGCGGCTGGCAGAAAAGTACAAGAAAGAAGTTGTACCTGCCCTCATGAAGAAGTTCAACTATACCACGGTGATGCAGGCGCCCAGACTGGAGAAGATTTGCATCAACCGCGGCGTCAACGGCGCGGTCACCGATAAAAAGCTGGTGGAAGTGGCGGTGGAAGAGCTGTCGCAGATCACCGGCCAGAAGGCGGTGACAACACAGTCGAAGAAGGACATCTCCAACTTCAAGCTGCGGAAGAACATGCCGATCGGCGCAAGAGTGACCCTGCGTGGCGAGAAAATGTTCGAGTTCCTGGACCGGCTCGTTTCGACGGCGCTGCCCCGGGTCCGCGATTTCAAGGGGATCAACGAGAAATCCTTCGATGGCCGCGGCAATTATACGCTGGGGATCACCGAGCAGATCATCTTCCCCGAGATCGACATCGACAAAGTCAACAAGATCACCGGCATGGACATAACGTTTGTGACCACCGCCGGGACCAACGAAGAGGCATATGAGCTGTTGAAAGAGCTGGGCATGCCTTTCCGCGGGGCGAAAAAAGATTAAACTTAAAAAAAGATAAAACATGGCTAAAGAGTCTGTAAAGGCGAGACAAAGGAAAAGGGAAGCGATGACAGCAAAATATGCTGAAAAGCGCGCCGCTTTGAAAGCCGCCGGTGATTACAAGGCGCTGGACCAATTGCCGAGGAACGCGTCACCCGTGCGTCTGCACAACCGGTGTCAGTTGACGGGGCGGCCCAGGGGATATATCCGGTATTTCGGCATCTCCAGGGTTATCTTCCGGGATATGGCGCTTCAGGGTAAGATCCCGGGTGTCCGGAAGGCCAGCTGGTAAATTGTTTCGATATTAATCACGCGGGCTTGTGGTCCGCGAACGCAAAAATGAATATAAAATGGTTACTGATCCTATAGCAGATTTTCTGACAAGAATCCGGAATGCGCAACTGGCGAATCACCGGATCGTGGAGATCCCTGCATCCAACCTGAAAAAGCGGATGACCGAGATCCTGTATGACAAGGGCTATATCCTGAAGTACAAGTTCGAGGATGACAACAAGCAGGGCGTGATCAAGATCGCGCTGAAGTATGACCCGGCTACAAAAGAGCCCGCTATCAAGT
>DATJWK010000003.1:0-14392 GCA_035501395.1 Puia sp. | reverse complement strand
GCCTTCGTATCATTATACCCCACCTCATACATCACTTCACCCACCGTCTTCCGGCTCATCTCCAGCTGCCGCTTCGCCGCCTCGATCTTCACCCGCTGCCAGTATTCCAGCACTGTATTGTGTGTCGCCCGCTTGAACCGCCGTTCAAATGTCCGCCGCGCAATCCCGAATTTTCGACACAACTCATCTACCGTGATCTTGTCCTGGTAATTCGTTTCGATATATTCCTGCACCTTCACGATCTCCGGGTCGTTGTGCACCTTCTGTCCCTTGAAGATATGAAAGGGCGACTGGCTGTGACGGTCGATATCCAGTACAAAAAATTTCGCCGCCAGCACCGCCAGTTCCCGGGTCGTATATTTCTCGATCAGGTATAACAGCAGGTTCCAGTAAGATGTGGCCCCGCCGCTCGTGTAAAGACCCAGCTGGTCGGTGACGATCTTGTTGTCCAGCAGTTCAACTTCAGGAAACCGGCTCCTGAACTCGTTCGCGAATAGCCAATGCGTCGAGCAGGTCTTCCCGTCCAGCAGACCCGTCTCCGCCAGCAGGAACGCCCCCAGACAAAGCGACGCGATCTCCGTCCCTTCTTTATATCGCTGCACGATCCACGGAACAAAGTCTTTGTTGAGCTGCAAGGCCCGGCTCAAATCACCGCTCAACGCCGGTATGATGACAAGATCGGGCTTTCGTGCATTGGCGAGCGTGGCATCCGCGTGGATCGTGAACATCCCGTCGGTAACCCGCACATCATTCGTCAACCCGACTAACTGTACGTGGAACATCGGCATCTCGCCTGTGCTCTTCAGGAATTCGTTCACTGCTGTAAAAGCATACCGCGGATCAGCTACCGCTTCGACCACCGCGGTTTCGGGAACCAGGATCGTAATATTTTTCATGGCGCAATATCGTCAGTTGATTAGCCCTAAAGATAAGCCCATTCCCTGTCGCAAACAACCCCTCGGATTGACGGAAGTCTACACCATCCTTCCGATAAAAGGCGGCTAGCTTTACCCGACAAACCATTCACCGCCATGTCACACCTGAATCCCTACTTGAATTTCAATGGCCAATGCCGCGAAGCGCTCACTTTCTACCAGCAGTGCCTCGAAGGCGACCTCGAGCTCCAAAAGGTCGCAGAATCCCCTATGGCCGCAAAAATGCCCTCCGAAAAGGGGCCCCTCATCCTCCACGGTGCCCTGTCAAAGGACGGTACGATCCTCCTCATGGGCTCCGATATGATCGGAAATAGCCTCCAACCCGGCAACGCCATGTACCTTTGCCTCAACTGCAGCAGTGACGGGGAGATCAATACTCTTTTTGATCGCCTCTCCGTCGGCGGCGAAGTCAAAACACCGCTGCACCAGAGCTTCTGGGGCGCCACCTATGGCGAGCTCCGTGACAAATTCGGCATAACCTGGATGCTGAACTATACCCGCAACTGAAGGATTTGTCTGCCGCGTCTCTGAGGTCACTTCGCAATGAAGCAATAGCTGGCCGCTCGCTTATCCCCATCCTTCTTCAATATTTTTTTTATGACCCCCTCCCGGAGATCCCTGCTGGCGGTGGCCGTAGAAATAGCCTTGTACATTTTTAAATAGTCCTTTCGCGAAAATGACCGGGTGCCAATATCTGCCCCGAACCGTTCTATCCGCTCCAATGCCGTCAGTACAGGGACCGGGCCAGACAACAATTCCTGCAATGATTCAAGGATCACGCCAAGCATAAATTCGATAAACGCCGTCGAATCTCCCCATCCGCCGGCCTGGCCAAACGAATTGTAATAAAAATTTTGTCTTTTCTTTATAATACAGTCCACGGGCAGGAACTCAAATACAGGATGCTGATCCATTAAAATAACGGTTTGCCAAAGCCTGCCCAGCCTGCCATTTCCCTCCATGAACGGATGAATGAATTCCAGTTCATACCGGAAAACACAACTTTTGATCAGCGCGATATCCCTGGAGTTCTTTAGGTACTCAAACAACGACGCCAACAATTGTCTTACGATTTTGCCATCCGGCGGAAAATACTTGATCTCGTCGCCCCTAACGTAATTGATCAGCCTCGTCCTGATCTTACCGGGTGATTCCATTAACCCTGTCATTAGTAGCTTATGAGCCCTTTGGAATGAAGGCAGACTCGCCGGCGTGAATCTGTGCAGTTTGTCATAGACTTCAATGGCGTTTTTTATCGCCCGAATACTCCCGGCAGGGCCGAATACCTGCTTTTTCTCCAGCATATCGGCTATTTGATCCGTTGATAATAAAACACCGTCCATCTCCAGAGAAGACTGAATGGTCCTGACCCGGTTCGATCTTCTCCATTCCGCCGGTGGCCTGGCCAAATGATTCGCATTTACTTCGCCAATTTTCTCGGAAATGTCGGCCACAAGGGCAAGTATCCCGGGAGTAATAGTATAAGGAGCCCGCATAATCCACCAAGTGATAGTATCAAATGATACTATCAAAGATACCAATTCCAATGACCTTCCCCTTTGTTTGTGGAATACCTCCCCGCCCGCATCTCATTCCAAAACCATATACCATGGCCGAAGTTTCCACCGGGGCGCCACGTCGCAAAACCCGCGGCGTAAAAAAATCCAAAAAACTCTCGACCCGCATCGACCTCACCCCCATGGTAGACCTCGGTTTCCTCCTCATCACCTTCTTTATCTACTCCACCACCCTCACGAAACCCACCGCCATGCGCCTCATCCTCCCCGCCGACGGCACACCCGTCAATTACCGCGAATCCTCCGTTATCACCCTCCTCCTCGGCAAAAACAACAGCATCTATTATTACGAAGGAATAGACCCCAATAAAGGAAAAATCGTCGATCAAAAAGCCATCCGCTCCATCCTCCTCGACAAAAAATACCGCACCGACACGTCCTGGTTCGAGGTGATCCTCAAACCTTCCCGGGACGCCACCTACGGTAACACCGTCGACATCCTCGACGAAATGAAGATCGACGCGATCCACCACTATGTCCTAACCGACATCACCCCTTTCGAATATCAACTCATGCAACCACACCCATAACCGCTCCCCGAAGGCCCCCGTCGCACCATAATCCGTACCTTCGCCACATGCCGATAACCGTAAGACAAGCTACCCCGGCCGACCTCCCCACCCTCCTGCGCTTCGAACAAGGAGTCATCGCCGCCGAACGTCCCATGGATCCCACCATTCAGGACGGACCCATCCGTTACTACGACCTCAACATGATGCTGTCCTCCCCCCACATCTACCTCATTGTCGCTGAAACCGGTGACGGTACACTCATTGGCTCCGGCTACGCCCGCATCGATCCCTCCCGCTTTTACCTCAAACATAGCCACCATGCCTACTGCGGTTTTATGTACGTCGAACCCGCGCATCGCGGCAAGGGAGTCAACCAACTAATCATCGATGCACTAAAAAATTGGGCGAAAAGTCAAAACCTCACCGAACTCCGCCTGGACGTATATACTACCAATGACGCCGCCATCCGCGCCTATGAAAAAGCGGGCTTCACTCCTTATCTGATCAATATGCGGATGGGGATCTGACTGCACAGTCACCCGGCAAACACCCTCATCACCCACAGGGGCAATTTATCCACAGATTTTTTGTTAATATTCGCGCTCATAATAATAAGCCACTGTCTACCCGCGTTTTGCGATTGGCAGGATTTTAGAATAAACATACTTTAAAAAATCACTTTTATGAAGCACACGATCAAAAACGTGCTGAGCCTCGTCTCACTCCTGGGCACCATGATATTCGCCTTGAGTAGCTGCTATGTAGGCTACGAAGGCCGTTATTATCATCGCTATGGCCACCATCACCGGGAGTGGTACCCGGCACATCATCAGCCCGAGCCGGCCGGAGTGAACTGGAGCGTCGACGTCGACGTTCGGAACCGATAGCAACCTTTCTGAATAGCCTTGACACAGATTGACCCGGACACTCCCGGGTCATTTTTTTACCTTCGGGCCGTGACAACACATTTGCCCACCGCCAAACACAAATCCACCAGCAGGAAGATCCTCCTCCCGCTGCTCTGCGCCTTTCTCATGCCGGGCATCAGCCTCCTGAACAACAATGTCTTCTCGGCGAATGTGGAACCACGACGCGTCATCGGCTCCTGGATCATGGGCTTCTTCTTCCTCCTGCTCCTATGGGCCGTCGACCAGTGGATTGCCGATCGTTTTAAAAATATCCGCCGCGACCTGCCCGACGGAACTCCAACAAAGGCAAACGCCGCCCTTCGCTTTACCATCCAAACCCTGGTCAACCTGATCCTTATCACGGGCTTTATCCATTTCGTCAACCTTCTTGACGACTTTCACATCAATATCCGCTCCAATTTCGCCCTGGCCTTTATAAAGCTGGCCCTGGCCTCCCTGATCATCCTCTCCGTCCAGGCCACCCTGGCCTCCTTGGCGGAAAAAGAAGATATCCTGCTTGCAAACGCGGAGCTACAAAACGAAAACCTGCGCACCCGGTTCGAAGTCCTCAAACAACAGGTGAACCCCCATTTTCTCTTCAACGCCCTCAGTACCCTCCGGATCATGGTTCGCGAAAAGGACGAACGAGCCGAGCCCTTTATCCTCAAACTATCCGATCTCTACCGTCAGCTGTTGGGCAAGAACACCACGCAGACGGTCACGCTGGACGAAGAACTGGAATTCCTGCGATCTTATATCTATATGCTGCAGGCCCGGTTCGAGACCCTGCTTCACATCGACATCGACATCAGGCCGGATAGCCTGTCCCGCAAAATCCCGGCCTTTAGCCTCCAGCTACTGGTTGAAAATTGCATCAAGCATAACATTATTTCATCCGCGAAACCGCTCTACATCCGCATCTTCCAACAAAAGGAAGATACTATAATCATCGGGAACAACCTGCAGACAAGACCCTCAACCGACGAATCTTCCGGCATCGGCCTCGACAACCTGCGCAAACGCTACGAACTGCTCCAGGTCCCCGACGGTGTCAACATCCAGAAGACCGATACAACGTTTTCCGTCACCCTTCAACTTCTTGAGCCATGAATATCCTCATCATCGAAGACGAACCCCGCACCGCCCGGCTCCTGAAAGAATTCATTCTTGCCGTAGACGACAGCCACACCGTACTTGACATCTGCGACAGTGTGGAAAGCACCGTCCACTTCCTTCAAACCACCGCCGACCGCATAGACCTGCTCTTCATGGATATCCAGCTCGCCGACGGCAACAGCTTCGAAATCTTCCGGAAAGCCCCGGTCTATATCCCGGTTATTTTCTGCACCGCCTATGAAGACCACCTCCTCGAAGCCTTTAAGGCGAATGGCATCGACTATATCCTGAAGCCCTTCCACGAGAAGGACATCGAACAGGCGTTTCGCAAACTCGACCAGATCCGCCAGTCGCTGCTCCTCGCCCCGGGCATCCCCGTCCGCATCGAACAAGCCCTCTCCACCCGCACCCAGTCCTCGTTTCTCGTCAAATTTCGCGAAAAAATGTACCCCGTCGCCGTCCGGGACATCGCAGCCGTCGCGCTCGAGAACGAGATCGTCTACCTATACACGTTTAGCAAGGAAAAACACGCTGTCTTTCGCCCCATAGACGAGATCGAGGCCGCCCTCGACCCCCAAACTTTTTTCCGGGTCAACCGCCAGATGATCCTGAATCGGGAAGCCATCCTCGAAATGGAGCCTTTCTTCAATCGCCGCGTCATCGTCACGCTAAAGGTCCCCACCACCGATCGCCCTCTCGTAAGCCGCCTCAAAGTTTCTTCCTTCCTGGAATGGGTCGAGAAAGCTTAGGTCATTCCAACCCCGATTTTGTCCAATTCGCCGCCTTTTCTCCCTCCCACCCCCACACCCCGCCGACCTTTGCTCCGTCCTTAAACCAAGCCTATGCGACGAGCACTCCTCCCCATCCTCATCCTCACCCTCAGCGCGAACTGCGGCAACGCCCAAATCGTATTCCATTCCCTCCCCGAAGTCTGGAACGCCGCGCTAAGAGACAACCCTACCCAAAAAGTGTACGGCCTCAAAACCAATCAGCTCACCGACGAATACAAAGCCAATCAATCCTACCTATTGCCACAGGTCGGCGCCGCCCTCTCGGGCCAGGATAACCTCAAGCTCTCCGTAACACCCGTCCCCGGTGAGCTCATCGGCCAGCCGGGCAAAACCCTGTACCTGACCTTCGGCAAACACTATGTTTATAACGCCGGCGTCAACGCCACCGAAAATATCTTTAACTGGCAATACGTCCTCGCCTCCCATATCGCGCGCGAAAACGTCAAGCTCAACAGCCTTCAACAAAAGGCCTATGAACAAAACCTGAAAGCCTCCGCCGCTCAATACTATTTTTCCGGCCTCATCGCCTCCTCTTCCCTCCGGATAGCCGGCCGCGACCTCGGGCTTGCCGACAGCATCCTGTCCGCCGTAAAGAACCGGTACACCCAGGGCCTCGTCGATCTAGGCGCGGTCCATAGCGCGGAAATCAACGTCAACAATGTGCAAGAGAACATTCTCCAAAGCACTCAACTCCTAGACCAGGCGATCCAGAACCTCAAACTCCTCACCGGAGCCACTGCGGGACAATCGCTTATCCTCGACGAACAACTGACCGCCGACTCGATCGCAACCGACTTGCCCGCCGGATCCCTCGTGAATGCGGGCACGGCACCGCCAATCGGCCCTGACAAAAACCTGGACATCTACACCGCTACTACCAGGCTCGCGGACCTGCAATCAAAATTCGCCAAAGCCGCATTTTACCCGACCCTTGCCATAAGCGGATTCGCGGGCTCCCAACAATTCCGTGACAACTTTGGCCTTGGTTTCGGCAAAGGCGCCTGGAACGACTACCGCTACCTGCAGCTCAACCTCAATGTACCCTTATTCACCGGCTTCTATAACCATAACAAATACCGCAGCGCCCAGGCATTGGCCCGTATCGACGCCGAACAATACCGCGACGCGATCCGGCAAAGTCAGATCAACGATAGCCTTCTGCTGAAAACCTACGATAACTACCGACAGCTTGTCGCCGCATCCGGCCGAAACCTGCTGCTCTTCCGCGACAATGTCGAACTCTCCCGGCAAAAATTCTCGGAAGGGCTGATCAGCATCGACGCCTTCCAAAAAACATTCGAAGACTATCTCCATGCCGAAAATACGCACCTCAATAACCTGTCAACCCTGTACTACGCCCTCGCCTCCATCATCTCAAGAAACTAGAACCATGAAAGTCATCCCCCCCTTCGCTGTTCTTCTGGCTTTGACCGGGTGCCGCCATATCTCATCGACGAACCCCGAATACCGGGACATCGTCGATGCCGTATTCGCCAGCGGAAGCACTCAGGCAAAAGACCAATATCACGTCACCGCATACGCGGACGGCTACCTCGAGCAATCCCTCGTTGCCGAAGACGACAGCGTCCATAAAGGCCAGCTGCTTTTCCGCATCGCCGACGATATCCAACGCACCCAGGTCCAAAACGCCGCCACCAATTATGACTACGCCGCCCGCAACGCCTCCGACAAGGGCCCGCAAATCCAACAGCTCGAATCCCAGATCGCCCAGGCCCGGCAAAAGAAGACCACCGACTCGCTGAATTTCCAGCGCTACCAACGCCTCCTGCCGACCCACGCCGTCGCACAGGTAGACTACGATAATGCCCGCCTCGCCGCCGAAGCTTCGTCCGCCAGCCTCATCCAGCTGCAGAAAGCCCTCGAGGACCTTCGCACCAATCTTTCGCTGACCGTGGAGAACGCCCGTTCGCAATACCGCATCCAGCAAGAAAACAATACCTATTTC
The DNA here is from genome assembly GCA_035501395.1 of Puia sp. Classification (GTDB taxonomy): domain Bacteria; phylum Bacteroidota; class Bacteroidia; order Chitinophagales; family Chitinophagaceae; genus Puia. Next base: position 6,587 of record DATJWK010000003.1, on the reverse strand, counting down.
GGGCTGACCGCCCAAACCAACGGCCGGATCGAAAACGTCTATAAAAAGAACGGCGACCTCATTCGAAAAGGTGATATCATCGCCGAACTCGGCGCGGGCCTGCAGGTCGCGAGGCTCCTCATCGCCGAAGAAGACATCGACCGTGTCCGGCTTGGCCAACACGTGCTGGTTTCCCTTAACACCGATAAAGTCCATGTCTTCAAGGCGACCGTCACTAAAATATATCCTTCCTTCAATACGAACGATCAGGCCTTTATCGCCGAAGCTACCTTCGATCCCCTGCCGCCAAACCTGCGTGACGGCACCCAGCTGCAGGCGAATATCCTCCTGAGCGAAAAGAAACACGCTCTGGTAATTCCAACGAGCTTCCTGCTCCCGGGCGACAGTGTCATCCTCGCCGCCGACCATACCCGCATCCCTGTCAGGACCGGTATTCGAACCCTCGAGTGGGTTGAGATCCTCGACGGCCTCCGTGACAACCAGCCTATCCAACCGATCAACCCCGCCCATCAATGACCCGCCTTCCCGTCAACTACCAGATCGCCGCCACCTATCTCAGCACTAAACTGAAGCAGACCATCGTGGCCGTACTTGGCGTGACCTTTGGCATCTCGATGTATGTATTCATGAATTCCTTTATGAGCGGCGTCAACCTGGCCCAAAACCGCCTTGCCTTTAGCACGCTCGCCCACGTCCGAATATATAATGACCGGCCGGCCGACCGTAGCGATATCGTCAGTCGTGCCTACCCGGGTACGATCGCGAATATTCGTAACAGTAAGATCATCAAGTACACCGAGGGAATAAAGAATTCCGCCGGCATCATCCATCTGCTCCATACAATCCCCATCGTCGAGACCGTCGCACCGGAAGTCAATATCAATGTATTCTTCAAAAATGCCGGTAATAAGGTCAACGGTACCCTTTCGGGGGTAGACGTCGCCAGCGAAGACAAGCTGTTCCAGCTGTCGGAGCTGATGGTGCAGGGCAACTGGAAAGACCTGGCGTTCCGCCCGGACGGTATCACCGTCGGCGTGGAGTTGGCAAAGAGCCTTAGCCTGAAAGTGGACGATAACCTCAATATCCTCACCGCCGACGGCGTCTCGCATACCTACAAGGTCATCGGCATTTTTCGGACCAATCTTTCATCCGTCGACAAATCGAAAGCCTACCTCTCTATCGCCGCCACCCGGCAGCTGCTGGCCGAGAACCAGGACTATGTCACCGACATCCAGGTAAACGTGGTCGACTTTAAGCTCGCCAATCCCCTCGTCCACCAGCTTGCCCCGCTGCTTCCCTATAAAGTGGAGTCCTGGTCGATGGCCAACGCACAGCTGGAAGCCGGTTCCAACCTGCGCGACGTGATCGCCGTTGCGGTATCCCTGACCATCCTGATCGTGGCCGGCTTTGGCATCTATAATATCATGCTGATGACCATCAACGAGAAGATTCGCGAGATTGCCATTCTGAAAGCCATGGGTTTCTCGGGTTTCGACATCCGCCGCATCTTTCTTACGATGAGCTCGGTAATCGGCCTCGTCGGGGGCTTCATCGGGATGGGTCTTGGCTATCTAGTTTCCCGTATCGTCAACCAGGTGCCCTTCAACGTTGCCGGTCTGGCCACCTTACCCATGGACTATAACCCCAAAGACTACGCGTTAGCTTTTTTTTTCGGCCTCATCACCACCTTTGTCGCCGGTTACTTTCCCTCGCGGAAAGCGTCTCGCGTCGATCCGGTCACCATCATAAGAGGATAAATTATGAATATGATTAAAACCCTACAGGTAAATAATATCATAAAATATTTCTACGAGCCCGAGAAATTCCAGGTGCTTAAAGACGTAACATTCTCTGCATTCAAGGGGGAGTTCCTCGCCCTTGTTGGAAAATCAGGCAGTGGGAAGTCTACCCTGCTATACGTCCTTTCTACCATGGACACCGACTACGAAGGTCAGGTCATCATCAACGACGAGACAATGACAGGAAAGACCCAAAACGACCTTTCCGCCTTCCGCAATCAACATATCGGTTTCGTATTTCAGTTTCACTACCTGCTGCCGGAATTTACCGTGCTGGAGAACGTTATGATCCCGGCACTCAAATTGAAGCGCCTTTCCCGCACCGAGATCGAGCAGAAAGCCTATAACCACCTTCAAACCCTGGGGCTAAAAGACCAGGCCCTGAAATTGGCGAGCAAACTCTCCGGCGGCCAGCAACAGCGCGCCGCCATCGCCCGCGCGCTCATCAACGACCCTTCGATTATTATGGGTGACGAACCGACTGGTAACCTGGACTCCAAAAACTCCCAAATCGTATTTGATATCTTTCGCGATATCGCCAGGCAGGGCGACCAAACCATCATCGCGGTCACCCATGACGAGGACTTCGCCGCCAACTGTGATCGCGTCCTCGAACTCAGCGATGGCCGCCTGGTAGTATAGCGCAATCCTCTGGAAACCATTCCCCCTAAGACACCTCGAGGAAAATATGGCGCCCCACCCCCATTTAACAATTTATTATTTCCTTCGAACCGCGCGGGATGCAACGATCCGGCAAATCCGATTGTCACTCACCGCAAAGCCCGGGACATGAAAATGGGATTAAAACCGCGTGGCCATCTGGCGATATGTCTCTTTTTTATCATTTCCTGCTCGAAGCATGCGGATATGGACGCCGACTGTATTTCCGAAGTGACCGTCGATGCATCCTCCATGGCAAATCAGGTCACCCCATCTCAACTGGCCGTCATCACAAACCTGTTCGCAGCGAACAACCTTTCCACCTCCGGCGAGCAATTCTCGAACCTCGACAGCAACCGCTACCAGCCCCCCGGTTACCCCGATTCTGTGGATCAGGTGGTCATCGGTGCCTATCGCTGGGTCAACCATCTGCCTGTTTTTATGTGGAATGACTATTTCGTATTCTATAACGGCGTTTTGCAATCAGGATCGTTTTACTACCACGGATCAGTCCCCGGTCCCGACACGAGCTTTCGTCAATCCCTCGAATCGCTGCGCAGGATATACCAGGCAAATTATATGAAAGTAGACATAAGCGGCGGTCTTGCCCAATCCACCCCGAGACACCCGGGGTCCGGCTATCTCGATTCCTGCCTGACCGCGCAGCCGGGCTACATAGATGCGACATATTTCAATCCCGCTTTACCCTCGGGGTCGGGTCTTGCAAAAGCCTGGAAGGTTGCCCCGGTCGGGACTTCGTTTCCCATGGTCATTATTGCCGACAGTACCGGCGCCGCATATCCTGTTTCAGTCGCGGTTCCCTGACAGCCCTAACTTTTTTTGATCAATATGACCGAGCCATACGCGGGTATGGTGACCGAACCCGTGTAGCTGACGCCGGCCGCATCCTGGTAGGTGCCGCTAAAGCTCAGCGTCTTTGCCGACTTGGATGCATTGTACTGAAAAATATAGTTGTTTGCCGGGTTGTTCGGCGTCACATTCGCCTGGTACAGCGAGATATTGCTGATCGTCATCGATGGAATATTGGCAGGGCTCTGAAAGACCAGCAACGAATTGGAGTAACTCCCGGTCGCCTTCCAGATGATCGTATTGTTGTTGCTTGGAGATGCCGTTGCCGTGGCAGTCACGGGAGTTAGCTGCGGATACGGCACCGCCCCTTCCTCCAGGAAATTCAGCATCGTATGGGCATTGTCCGTCGCCGTCATAGTATATTTGAGAACATAGTACTGCCCCGAAATAATGGCCCCCACGCCCGCCGACGCGATTACCCGCGTTCCCGGCGCGGCGTCCAGAAATGGCGAAACAATATTCCCCTTGGTATACTTGTTCGACCCGATATACGAATTGATGGTATACGGCAGGAAATTCAAAGGCAAGTAATTCGAGTACATCCCATCCATATGATAGGTCTTCTGCCAGGCGCCAAAACTTCCCTTACCAAAATAATCGGTCATCGCCATCAGATACATATAACTGCCTGAAGCCAGCTGCGCATAATGGTTGTTATGCGGATTTAGAAAGGAAGGTAGCCGGGAGATCGGTCCAATTGAACTTACCTCCACGATATATTGCGTATCCAGCCGCGTCACGCAATAGTTTCCGGACACATCGTTCCCAAAAAAAGTACAGTTCGACAAGGCATGCCGCATAACCAGCTGTCCAATGCAATCGAACAGCGCGTTGTTCTGGATCGAACAATGGCGCGCATCCTGAAAAAAGACGGCCGCCGTACAATGCGCCACCGTATTTCCCGTCACCACACACTCCGTCGTATTTTCATCGAGATAGATGCCGATCGCGATCGGCGCCTGACTGCTGTCCGTGCCGGCGGGCGCCGTTATGCCGTTGATGACAATATTGTTGGTGATCCAGCCGGTCGTGTGGAGATTTGTACTGTCCGTATTCCCGTTCCAGGTATAGATCCCCCCGCCGTCATCTTTGACAAAACAAAAATAGTCGACGAGGTTGTTCTTGATCGTATTGCTGTTGCCCTGGAAGCAGATGGCCGTGTACCCCGTCGTATCGATCGAATTATAAGCAACCGTGTTGTTATTGCCGACTATGTAAACCCCCATCCCGGAATTCGCCGGCAGGCAAGTGCCGGGAAATGCCGCCGTCCGCCGGATCGTACAATTCTGGATCGTATTTCCATTGCCGTAAGCCATGTAGCCGTTATTGTTCGAATGGTCGATCACTACATTGTTGATGTTGCAATAGTTGCTTGTCGTGAGATCGATGGCATCGACACCCGAGCAGTCGATCGAACAGTTTTGCACCGTGACATAGTTGGATCGGAAGATCGAAATGGCCGTTTTATTGGCCCCCGAAAAGGCAATGCCGTTTATCGTAACATATTGCGCGCTATTGACCGATATCAGCGTGTCGATCCGGGCGATCTGTATCTTCATCGTCGTGGAAGGGTTCCCGGCCGAATATACCTGCACGACCTTGTTTGCGGGATTGTAATACCACTCACCCTGCCTGTCCAGCGTATACGCATTCCCCTGGATGAAATAGCCGAATTTCTTACCCGGCGCAAAAGTGGTAGCGGTCTTGTACGTAATGGTATTTCCGCTTTGCGAAACGATCGGGTCGTTCTCGATAATCCAACGGTTCTTGCGGATGACAATATTTGACCCCGTCCAGTTATGACCGGAGGCGCCGATATTGGCGTCGGTAATACTCACCGTCCCGTTGAAGGATTGGATCTGTGAGTAACCGCCATTTGCATTGGACGAATTGGGCCAACGTCCCATTGGCTGCGAGCTGTCCCCGACCTGGACCATATTTGCGCTGGCGCCACAACTGGCACAGGTCGTCTGCCAGATGTTCCCTCCTCCCCCGCCCCATCCGCTGAGCGTCAGAAATCCCGTTAACAACGGCGCATTGCCAGAACCGTACGTGGTAAGGACGATGGGCTTACCCGCAATCCCCGACTTCGTAATGGCAAGAGGCTGATCGAATATACTTCCCGCCTGCAGCTTGACGGTGTCCCCGGGGCCGAGACTGCTCCAGAAGCTGTTCACCTTTCCCATCGACCGCCAGGGTGTTGCGGGATTCTTCGCCTGCGCCGACGTGTAAGAATCATTTCCCGAGGTGGACGATACGTAGTAGATATTGGCGCGGACCGGCATCCCGACAGACAAAAAGAGGAGGATAACGACTATCGGATTTCTCACGTTCATACGCACTGTTGTTAGGAGTCCGATATACAACCAATATGAGGCCAAATTCCTTTCGGGCCGGCTCCTAACCGTCCAAGTTATCAACCATAGCCGCCGGATGTATTAGCTTTTTTTGATAAGGATCACCGAACCGTACGCGGGGATAGTAACCGATCCGGTGTAGGAAACGCCGGCCGCATCCTGGTAAGTACCGCTAAAAGAGAATTTCTTGGCCGACTTCGACACATTGTACTGGAAAATATAATTGCTTGACGGATCGTTCGCGGTCACATTCGCCTGATAAAGGGAGATATTGCTGATCGTCATCGACGGGATGTTGGCAGGGCTCTGAAACACCAATAGCCCGCTGGCGTAACTGGCGTTCGCCTGCCAGATGATCGTATTCGTATTGCTTGGCGATGCCGTCGCTGTAGCGGTCACGGGTGTCAGCTGCGGATAAGGCACGACGCCTTCTTCGATAAAATTCAACATCGTATGCGCATTGTCCGTAGCGGTCATCGTGTAGTTGAGGACATAATATGCCCCCGCGGTAATGGCCCCTACTCCCGAGGACGTAATCACCCGCACGCCTGCCACCGCGTCCAAAAACGGCGTTATGATATTTCCCTTGGTATATTTATTCGATCCGATATACGAATTGATGGTATACGGCAGGAAATTGATCGGCAGGTAGTTCGTTTGTGTCACATCCATATGGTATGTGCTCTGCCAGGCGCCAAACGTTCCCTTCCCATAATAATCCGTCATCGCCATCAGATACATATAACTGCCCGAACTCAACTGCGCAAAATGGTTATTGTGCGCGTTCTCATAGGTGGGCAATTTGGAGATCGGCCCGATCGAACTCACTTCCACGATATACTGGGTATCCAGCCTAGAGACGCAATAATTGCCCGAGACGTCATTGCCATAGAATGTGCAA
>DATJWK010000002.1:0-44160 GCA_035501395.1 Puia sp. | reverse complement strand
TTGAGCCACTCCCTGATCTTCAGGACGTCCTCCGAATGGATGATCTCATTGAACTGGTCGATATAGTCAGGATCGAAAGGCATGATTGGCGCCGCGAAGATAAAAAATAATGCTAATGTTGATATATGATATTACCATGTTTGTATGTGGCGCCGACAGCGAAGATGGGGAGAGGCGTTTTCACCTCCGAGAAGATCGATCGGGATACGGTGATCGAGATTTCACCCGTGATCGTTATGACTGGCGCCGAACGAAAATTACTGGATCAGACCCTCCTGCATGATTATATTTTCGAGTGGGGGCCCGGCCGAAAGGATTGCTGTATGGCACTGGGATATGTCCCATTGTACAACCATTCGTACAAGTCAAATTGCGAATATGAAATGGATTTCGGGGAACGGGTGATTATCGTGCGATCGGTCCGGCGGATCGGCGCCGGGGAGGAAGTCTTAATAAATTACAATGGGGATTGGAATGATCCCAAACCCGTCTGGTTCGATAAACGCAAATAGCGTCTAATACCGTTTGCGGCTGATGATCGGCGCAAAGCGGATCGCGAAATCTATCCCGACACTGCTGAGCTGTATCTGACCGAATCCCAGGTTCCGCATCGGGATCTTGTAGTATGGCGCCACCATAACGGAAAGGCTGTTGCTGATGCCCAATTCAGCGCCCAGCGAGAGGTTCAGGGATGCGAAAAGATTGTCGGGGTCGGTGTAGGTCCGTTGTTTGTCGAGGACATTCCGGGTATTGTACCAGGTAAAATAATAACCGCAGCTTTCGCGGGTAAAGAAGTACGAGGAGACGCCCGCGTTTATAAAAAAGAGCAGGTTGCCGCCCGTGTTGAAATCATACCGAAGGTCGACCGGGACCTCCAGCATATCAAATGTTCCCTTCACATAGGCGGGGTCCGTGTTGCCCATTACTGCCAGGTTATTTCGATAGTAGTTGGGCGGAGTATGGTAGTCCTGCGGAGTTGCGGCGAAGACCTTCCGTGACAGCAGCAAGCCGGTGCCGATATACCAATGGTTGGCAAACTGATATTCGGCGGTCAGCCCAAAGGTGAAACCGGGCCGTTGGCCGCTGAGCGAATTGACGGAAGCGTAGTCCGGAGCGGCCAGCAAACCAAACGTAAGGGAGCGGTTGATGCGAAGCCCGTGATGGATCGGTTCACGGATATGGTTTGGGTCAACGGCACGCAAGCCGGCATCGTCGACCCTTGGTTTGCCGCTCATCCTGAAGGGTCCGCGGACAGCCGACAACATTAGTTCCCGCGCAGTACGCGGTGCATTTGGAGCGACCGCCGTGGCCGGCGCACCCGTGGCGGCCTCATCTGAATTTACCGCCGATGAATTGGCCGCGCCCGGATCAGCTCCCGTTGGATAAGCTGCGATCCCGTTGCCCGCAGCTCCCGTTGAGTTAGCGGCGGCTCCGTTGCCCGCAGCTCCGCGTAAATTTTCGTGGTTTCTCCGGTGATGATGCGTGGCGCCTGCCGAAACCCGGTTGGCGGCCGCTTCGGCTGCCGCACCGGCATCCTCGTCCCCGCGCGCATTAGGCCTCGTCGCCGCAGCTGCGGGCGCATTGGCATCGGACCCCGCTGCGCCGGAGCCGGTATAATGGACAGTGGCGGATGGTGCGGTTGGTGTAGAATTTGACTTATCGGATGATACAGGGTTTGGTGATGATGATAGAGCGTTTGGCGATGACGATACAGCGTTAACGGGTTCGACCGGGGCCGATTTGCTCATCGTCAGCGGCGGGCTCGTGGAAGACGAGTTGTTCGGCGACTTGCTGTTCAGCCTCACCAGATAATAGGTTACCCCCAACAGCACCAGCACCGCCGGCGCGTAGTAGTAAGGCAATCGACGGATACCGCGTGCCGGATTCGGATTCATTTTCCCCAAATCCCTATCCAGCCGTGCCTCCAACTTGTCCCAGAACTTCGGGCCGACGATATCCCCCGGCTCGTGTTGCTGAGCCGCCTCCTGGCTGAGGCGGTCCAAGTCTTTATCGGATAGGTTCAACATACGCTGTCTGGTCGGTTTTTTTTGTTAATATTTTTCGTAGGTTTTCGCGTGCTTTCGACAAATTCGATTTGGAAGACCCGACCGAGATCCCCAGATGTTTGGCGATCTCTTCGTGTGTCAGCCCTTCGATCACGAATAGATTAAAGACGGTCCGGTAAGCCGGTGATAACTGTCGGATCGCTTCAATGATCTCTTTGTAAGAGAGGACGTCGATCCCCGTCTCCTGCCGGTCGGCGATGTTCTCCGTGTCTTCTGAGAGCATTTGACCATGAACATAAGAGGCATTTTTTCGGTAATGGTCGATGCAGGTATTGACCAGGATGCGTTTAAACCATCCTTTTAGCGAAGCCAATACATCGGCATGGCGTGACTCCTCGAACTGGTGGATACTTTTGAAGAGCTTGATAAATCCTTCGTTCATGATCTCCTCCACCTGTTCAAGATTGTTTTGGTACCGGTAGCAGATTTTCACAGCATAATCCTTGAGCATAGTGTACAGCTCTTTTTGGCTCGCCCGGTCATTGGACCGGCAGCCTGCTATCAAGGCGTGTATTTGCGTGTTTCCTGAGATCAAAATCCGGTGAACGATATTAAGTGGTAGATGATAATAGTATGAACGCGCAAACTACTCTTACCAAGCTCAACAATACGATAATGAAATGTTAATGGTTGCCTATTTCGCCGTGGAAATCAACGGTTTCACCTCATTTTTCGAGGGCCTGTCCTATGTTATTGATCCACAGACCTTTTTGTGCGGTCGATGACGTCCAGCAGCCCGCCCGAAAAGAAATGGTCTTCGGTCAGCTGCCAGAACATAACCCCACCGAGCCCGTGTTGCAGGGCATATCGCGTCTTTAGCCGGACAGAGGCGGTATCATCATACGACGCCATAAGTTTTTTCTGCGCATTATAGGACCAGGGCGCCTGTGCGACCGGATCCCAATGATAGGTCCAGCCGCTGTCGGCTGAAAGCCAGGTGGCCTGATCGCGATAGGAAACGCCGCGGTAAAATTGGCAGGGGCGGTAAAGCCCGTTATCGATACTATCGACGTCTTTAAAGACCCGGCCATAAAAGGCCATGCCGATCACCAGCTTATCGCGGGAAACGCCGATCGAGTCCAGGTAGCGGACGGCATGATCGGTCGATTCCACCTGCCGCGAAGTCGAATAGAGCGGAGTATGGTGTCCTGTTGTCGTGGCATAGCCGTTCACGAGGTCATACGTCATCAGATTGATGTAGTCGACAAGCGGCGCAACACTCGCCCAGTCGATCGAAGTCTTGAGATAGTCGGTGAACCCACCGGCGGCAAAAGTGATTTGCTTATCCGGTTCCAACTCTTTTCTCAACAGGCGGATAAGCGCGGTGAAATGATCCTTGTCTTCAGGAAAAAAAGGATAGCCGGGAACATTGACGAGGGCCGGATATTCCCAGTCCAGATCGATCCCGTCGGTGTGGAAGTATCCGGTGAGTTGCCTGACCGACTCGACAAATTCGGCGCGACCCTTCTGCGTCGCAAAAACTTCGGGACATGTTTTGCAACCGCCCCAGCCGCCGAGCGACAAAAGAACCTTGAGGCCGGGGTGGGTCATTTTGAGCGCGACCAGTTTTTGGATGGTCTCGGTGTCGCGGGAATTGTTGACATAAAGTTGGTTGCCGTTGAGGTGGCAGAAGCTGAATATGATATGCGTGAGCTCCCGGGTCGGAAAGGAGTCGATCGCCGTGCCGCGGCCGGCAAAATAACCGATGACCGCAAGCGGATGAGTGGGCCGGCGTTGGGCTTGACCGCGAAAGGCGAGCGCGATGGTCGTTAGGATCAACAGGAGTAATCGCGGGTTCATGATCATCGGTTTGTATTGCAAAAGTACCTGATCTTATTCTTTTTTTGTAAGCTTCGCTTCCCGCCAGATCTTTCTCCGGTCGACGCATTCCTCTTCGAAATTGATAAGCTGAAAATCGTAGTTGCCATAATATTTCGGCTTAAGCCTTAAAATATCAAGCCGGCCCATCTCGGTTTCAATTTCAAGGAACGTTTTGCCCGACCGAATAAATTCGATCAATTTATGCACTTGTCGCAAATCTACTTCGTTGTCGATTTGTAATTCGGCATTATAGAGAGATTGAAGCGCCGGGATCTTGTAGTTGTCAAGGTCCTTTAACAACCCGGGGTTTTGAGCCAGGATTTTCTCAAGTTCCAAGCGTTGAGCCGTGTCCAGCGGCTTAACGAAAAAAGCACTGCAGGAATCCCAGCTGATCGATTTTTTATATTTCGAATTCAGCAGCCGTTTTGAGATAACAATCGGGTGGTCATAAGGGTCGCCAATTTTCTTCCCCGGAAGGAGCACGCAACTTTCGTCGTAATACCAGTCAATGATTCGCTCGACCCGAAAAATGCCCTTTTGATAAGAGTTTACCCAGTCACCAATTTTGATTTCCGGCTTCATGCTCAGCAATATCGAAAAAACATTATTTCTTCGCGATCTCAGCCCGGATAACATTCAACGCGCCACCGGACCTGAACCAGCCGATCTGCTGCTGATTATAGGTATGGTTGAGCGTAAGATGATCGGCGCTTCCGTCCTTATGATGCAAGACCATCGTCAGCGGCTTGCCCGGCGCGAAAGACGTGAGACCGGTAATATCGATGCTGTCGCCTTCCTGCACTTTGTCATAGTCCTCCTTGTTGGCGAAAGTGAGCGCCAGCATCCCTTGTTTCTTCAGGTTTGTTTCGTGGATCCGGGCGAAACTGCGAACCACGATGGCACGGACACCCAGGTGACGGGGCTCCATGGCCGCATGCTCGCGGGAGGAGCCCTCCCCATAGTTCTCATCCCCGACGACGACCGTCCCTACGCCTGCGGCCTGGTACGCGCGTGCCGTGGCGGGCACCGGGCCATACTGGCCGGTTAACTCGTTCTTTACCAAGTCGGTCTTGTCATTAAAGAAATTGACCGCCCCGATGAGCATGTTGTTGGAGATATTGTCGAGGTGGCCGCGGAACTTCAGCCACGGGCCGGCCATCGAAATATGGTCCGTCGTACACTTGCCTTTGGCTTTTATCAGGAGTTTGAGCCCCTTCAGATCGGTGCCCTCCCAGGCGGCAAAGGGAGCAAGCAATTGCAGACGCTGTGAGTCCGGTTTGACCACGACCTGTACGTTCTTGCCGTCTTTGGCCGGCGCCTGGTACCCGGGGTCATCGACCGAAAAACCCCTGGGCGGCAGCTCCAGGCCGGTGGGCTCCTCGAGCATCACGTCCTCTCCCTTATCGTTCTTTATCCTGTCCTTAAGCGGATTGAAGGTCAGGTCACCGGCGATGGCGAAGGCGGTGACGATCTCGGGGCTGGCTACAAAGGCATGCGTGCTGGCCAGTCCGTCGTTGCGTTTGGCGAAGTTGCGGTTAAACGACGTGATGATCGAATTCTTTCGGTTCGGGTCATCGATATGCCGGGCCCATTGGCCGATACACGGGCCGCAGGCGTTGGCAAGAACAACACCGCCGATCTGCTCGAAGGTCTTTAAGAAACCGTCTTTTTCTATCGTATACCGAACTTGCTCCGAGCCGGGCGTAATGGTGAATTCCGCCTTCGTCCGGAGCTTCTTGTCAATAGCCTGTCTGGCCAGCGACGCGGAACGGCTGATGTCCTCATAAGAGGAATTGGTGCAGGAGCCGATCAGCGCAACTTCAAGGCGCTCCGGCCAATTATTGGCCTTGACGGCTTCGGCAAATTTGCTGATGGGCCAGGCGAGGTCGGGCGTGAAGGGGCCGTTGACATGAGGCTCGAGCTCGCTGAGGTTGATCTCGACGATCTGGTCGTAGTATTGTTTGGGGTCCGCGTAGACCGCTGCGTCGGGTCGCAGGTATTCCCTGATCCCGTCCGCCAATGCGGCCACTTCTTCCCGGCCGGTCGCCTTGAGGTAAGCGGACATTTTTGCATCGTAGGCGAACAGCGAACACGTGGCTCCGATCTCCGCGCCCATGTTACAGATCGTTCCTTTACCGGTGGCGCTGAGACTGTCGGCGCCTTCACCAAAATATTCGACGATGGCGCCGGTTCCGCCTTTAACGGTAAGGATGCCGGCCACTTTGAGGATGATGTCCTTTGAAGAAGTCCAGCCGCTCATTTTGCCGGTGAGCTTGACGCCGATGAGCTTGGGCATTTTCAGCTCCCAGGGAAGACCGGCCATGACGTCTACGGCATCCGCACCGCCTACGCCGATAGCGACCATACCGAGGCCGCCGGCATTTGGCGTGTGGGAGTCCGTCCCGATCATCATTCCTCCCGGGAACGCATAGTTCTCGAGGACGACCTGGTGGATGATCCCCGCGCCGGGCTTCCAGAATCCGATCCCGTATTTATTTGAAATAGATGCGAGAAAATCATAGACTTCCTTGTTGACATCGAGCGCGGCGGCGAGGTCGGCGGTTGCCCCCGTTTTGGCCTGGATCAGGTGATCACAGTGGACGGTGGAAGGTACGGCGACTTTGTCACGGCCGCAGGTCATAAACTGCAGAAGCGCCATTTGCGCGGTGGCATCCTGCATGGCGACACGATCCGGTGCGAAATCGACATAGTCTTTCCCACGCCCATACGCACGGGTCGGTGTTTCAAAAAGATGGGCATACAATATCTTTTCGGCCAGGGTCAAGGGTTTGCCTACCAGCTTACGGGCGGCGTCTACTTTTGCCGGCATCGCGCCATAAAGCTTTTTAATTAAATCCAAATCGAAGACCATAACGAATTTGTTTTATGTGTTCTGTGTAAGCTCCTGATAAAGAGCCAAGACAAGAAACTGCGCGCGCGCAGCGTTGCAATTGGAGGTGTAAAATTAGTGGGTTTTGAGGAATTTCAGAACGGGACGTAATCCGGTTCGCCATTTCTGACTGAAAGGGAACCGGGCGCAGCAGGTTAAAAAATCATTTTGCGCTAGCATTTTTTGGCTCAATTCAGTACTTTAGTAGCATGAACAGATTCAAGCACTTCATCGAGTGGCAGGTATTCGGGGTGTGTACGGCAATCGGTGAGCGAATGGGTATAGCCACTTCCCGGATCCGGACCTGGTTCATCTATATTTCCTTCCTGACAATGGGCTCGCCGCTGATCATCTATTTCATCCTGGCCTTTTGGATGAATATAAAAAGGTACATTCTTTCCGCCCGAAGAAACCCGTTAAAGTATTTATAACCGGCGAACCCCGTTAAAGTGGTTGCAACCGGTTTCGAAGCGCTCCGAACTACCCATTTCCGCGACTGACGGCTGCCGGCTTTTTCGTATCTTTTCTCAAAACAGGGTGTCTTGTTCCATTTCGACTTTTCGACTACGGATTACGAGCAACTGATGAACGATCTGGCGGAGCAGTTGCATGTGCCGGCAGTCAATCATCGGCTGGTCTTTCCCGATGCAGTCGCTTCCGGGAGCCTGAATTTTGTGCGGCTTCCAAACGGGGCGCACGTCAACATCGTCAATTGCAAAGTCAATACCGGTTGGCTGCTGACGCGGCGGAAGATCAAACAACAATACTACACCCTCCGGTTTCACGAATTGACGATCCCCAATACGCTGGAGATCCGGATCGGTGACGAGCGGCTTCGCGAATCGCATACGACACGGTCGACTGCCTATCTGACAAATGCGCTGGTCGATTGGGCCTACCTGATGGAAGAAGGCACGGTCTACAAAGGCATCGACGTCCTTTTCAGCGCCAAGTGGCTGGGGGACTACCTGGGAGTAGCGAGTATCGACGACGTCCTGTCGGCCTATTTGTCCCTGCAGATCGAAAACATCCACCGGGAGCCCCTCGACAGCGAGTACCGGCGACTGATGCAGGAGGTGGTTGAAGTGGAAGACGACAACCCGATGCGCCTGGCGGTGATACAAAACAGGATTATGCTGCTTGTCGAACGATTCTTTCTGCGCCTGTATGAGCGGAAACGGAATGCACTTTTCCATGTTCCGTTGTCAAAAACGGATATCGACCGCGTCATGCAAGTGGAGGCGGCGTTGACAAAGGACATCTTCGAGCCCGCGCCCACGATCAATCAATTGGCGAGGATGGTGTCGATCAGCGAATCCAAGCTTAAAAAGGATTTCAAAATGATCTATGGAGTGCCGGTATATGAATATTTCCAAAAGGTGAGGATGCAGGCGGCAAAAGACAAATTATTGTCCGGGGGGCACTCGGTAAAGGAAGTCGCCATGGAGTTGGGCTATTCGAATTTGAGCAATTTCACGATCGCATTCAAAAAGGAATTCGGGCTTTTGCCCAGCAAATTGCTGGCAACTAATTGAAATTGTTGGAAATGGACATTGCAGCTATTCCCGTCCCTTTTTCAGCTAGCGAATTTTGCGATGCGCTCCGTATCTTTGCAGCGCAAACCCGAGGGTAATCTGCATGTCCCGTTTTTAATTCTTATTTTCCAGAAAGACCGATCCTGTTCGTCCCTCTAAAAATCGACTACTACTTTTCTGAGCATCACTAACTGTTCCAGCAGACCCTGAAGAAGATCCAGCCGTAGCATGTTGGCCCCATCGCTTTTGGCGATGGCAGGATTGGGGTGTGTTTCTATGAAGACGCCGTCAGAACCGGTGGCAATAGCAGCTTTTGCGATCGTGCCGATGAGCTGTGGATTGCCGCCGGTGACCCCGCTGGTCTGATTTGGTTGTTGAAGGGAATGGGTGCAGTCCATTACGACGGGCGTGCCGTGTTCCTTCATCCAGGGGATGTTGCGATAGTCGACAACCAGATCCTGGTAACCAAAGGTCGTGCCTCGTTCTGTAAGGATAATTTTTTCGTTTCCCGCCTTCTTTAATTTATCTACCGCGAACTTCATGGCCGGGCCGCTCAGGAACTGACCCTTTTTCACGTTGACGACTTTACCCGTCTCCGCGGCAGCCACGAGCAAATCGGTCTGCCGGCAAAGGAAAGCGGGTATCTGGAGGATGTCCACGCACCGGGCGGCGGGTGCGGCCTCGTCATGCGCATGGATGTCGGAAGTCGTGGGAATCTTATAGGTGTCGCCGACTTTCCTGATCAGCTCGAGCCCGCTGTCGTCCCCGATGCCGGTGAAGGAGCTGGCACTGGTGCGGTTGGCTTTCCGGTAAGAAGCTTTAAAGACATAGGGGATTCCGAGGTTGCGGCAGATGATCGTAACCTTGTCCGCCACCTCCATCACGAGTTCTTCGCTTTCAACAACGCAAGGACCCGCGATCAGAAAAAAGCTGCGCTTATCGTAGGATTGATGGCGGAATAAGTCGGATAGAAATTGCATACTGCAAACCTAAGGCAAAAATCTATATTTGCTCCCCAAACCCCACACAATGACCAGGGACAAAGTATTGGTTATCGGCGCGAGCGGCCAGATCGGCGTCGAACTTACGCTCGCCTTGAGACGCATCTACGGAAATGCCAATGTGGTTGCTTCGGACCTTCGGGAAGAGAACGAACTCTTAAAAGGCACCGGCCCCTATGTGTCGCTCGATGTGATGAACAAAGAAATGTTGCACGTGCAGGTGATCCGCCAGAATATTACGCAGATCTACTTGCTTGCGGCGATCCTTTCGGCAACCGGGGAAAAGAACCCTCACCTGGCCTGGCACCTGAATATGCAGGGGCTGTTGAACGTACTCGATATTGCCCGCGAGGAAAAACTGCAAAAGGTCTACTGGCCCAGCAGCATCGCCGTGTTCGGGCCGACCTCGCCAAGACAAAACTGTCCCCAGCGGACGATCATCGAACCTTCCACCGTATACGGGATCAGCAAATATGCGGGAGAATTCTGGTGCAATTATTTCCATAGCCGCTATGGAGTGGATATCCGCAGCATCCGGTACCCCGGCCTGATCAGCTATAAGTCGGCGCCGGGAGGTGGCACGACCGATTATGCCGTGGAGATCTTTCATGAGGCCCTGGAGAGCAGAAGCTACCAGTGCTTCTTAAAAGAGGATACCTATCTGCCCATGATGTATATGCCGGATGCGATCCGGGCGACGATCGAGCTGATGGAGGCGCCGGCGAGCAAGATCACCGTAAGGACTTCCTACAATGTGGCGGCACTGAGTTTCTCGCCAAAAGAGATCTCCGCCGAGATCCGCCGGCATATCCCTGATTTCACCGTACGCTATGCGCCGGACTACCGGCAACAGATCGCCGACAGCTGGCCGCAAAGTATCGACGACTCGGTGGCGCGGGCGGACTGGGGATGGAAACCGGAGTACGACCTGGCCAGGATGACGACGGAGATGCTGGAGAATCTCGAATAGGCGGCGTAAATTAGCGGTATGATGACACGACGAATAGTCTCAGGTCTTATTTCGATAGCGCTGCTCGCGGGCTGCGCCGGCAGGCAGGAATTCCGCGACGGGCACTGGCGCGCTTACCTCGAGCGAAAGGACGGCAACAATGTGGCATTCAATTTCGATGTAAGCGATAGCGGCGGCCGCAAGATCCTCTATTTGCGGAACGCCGGAGAACGGGTAAGAGTAGACAGCGTTACGATGGACGGCGACTCCGTCCTGGTCCGGTTCCCGTTCTTCGAATCGCAACTGCGCGGCGCCCTGACGGCGGACGGTAACCTGGCCGGAGTTTGGCTCATTCACCTCGCGGACTCCTTTCGCGCCATGCCTTTCAAGGCCTTTTATGGAGAAGACTTCCGGTTCAGAGCTGATCCTGCGATAAAGTTCTCATCCGCCGAAGGCAGATGGGCAGCGGTCTTCCGTTCATCAAACGGCAAGGATACGGTCTTCAGGGTGGGCGAGTTTACCCAGCGGGGCCCGGACGTCACCGGTACCTTCCTCGACGCCGGCGGGGACCTTCGGTACCTGCAAGGCATCATGGACGGCGATACGCTAAAGCTGTCGACCTGGGACGGCAGCACGCACGCGTACTATTTTACGGCGCTCAAACGCGGCGACTCCCTGGTGGATGGAAAGTATTATGCCGGCCCGGTAAATTATTATAACTGGAGTGCCGTGAAGGATTCGGCGGCGCACCTCGAAGATCAGTATGCGATCACGAAATGGAAAAAGGATATGCCGTTCGGGTTTACGTTCAAGGACCTCGACGGCCACCCGGTATCCTTCAGCGACGACCGGTTCAAGGGGAAGGTGGTGCTGGTGCAGATCATGGGGTCCTGGTGTCCGAACTGCCTGGATGAAACCAGATTCTTAAGCAAATTCTATGATGACTATCACAGCAAGGGAGTGGAGATCGTGTCGCTTGCCTATGAGCGGAGCACGGATTTCGGGAGGTCGGCAAAAGCCGTCCGATTGTTCCAGCAGGGATTCGACGTCAAATACCCGATGCTGATAACCGGTGCGACTGCCGGAGATCCCCAAAAGGCCGCCAAAACACTCCCCCAGCTGGAGGATATCGTCAACTTCCCAACAACTATATTCGTCGGCAAATCGGGCAAGATCGAAAAGATCCACACCGGGTTCAGCGGACCCGGGACGGGCGAACACTATGAAGAACAGAAAAAGGAGATCTATGATGAGGTGAACCACCTGCTGTCGGAATAGCTAAAGGACGATGCCCGCATGGCTTCCCAAGATAACCTAAAATACGTAATTTGCAGCCATGCAGCAATACCTCAATCTTTTACAACATATTTTGGATAAAGGGGTCGCAAAGACGGACCGGACCGGTACCGGTACGATGAGTTGTTTTGGTTACCAGATGCGATTCAATCTGTCCGATGGTTTCCCCCTGGTGACGACAAAGAAATTGCATGTGAAAAGCATTATCTATGAGCTGCTTTGGTTTCTGCGCGGGGATACCAATATCCGGTATCTGAAGGAACATGGAGTGAGTATCTGGAACGAATGGGCGGATGCCGATGGCGAGTTGGGACCGGTATATGGTAAGCAGTGGCGCAGTTGGGAAGGAGCGGACAACCGGACGATCGACCAGATCTCGCAGGTCGTCGAGCAGATCAGGAAGACGCCGGACAGCCGCCGGTTGATCGTAAGCGCATGGAATGTAGCGGAACTGCCGGACATGGCGCTGATGCCTTGTCATGTCCTTTTCCAGTTCTACGTGGCAGCGGGCAGGTTGAGCTGTCAGTTGTATCAGCGAAGCGCCGACGTCTTTCTGGGCGTGCCGTTCAATATCGCTTCCTATGCGTTGCTCACGACGATGGTGGCCCAGGTTTGCGGGCTGGAGCCGGGTGAGTTCATCCATACCTTCGGCGACGTCCATCTCTACAGCAATCATGTGGAGCAGGCAAAGCTGCAGCTTAGCCGTGACCCATACCCGCTGCCGGTGATGCGACTGAACCCGGAGGTCCGGGATATCTTCGGATTCAAATACGAAGACTTTGCCCTGGAGGGTTACCGGTTCCATCCTGCGATAAAGGCATCAGTGGCCATCTAATTTTTATCTATGATCATCAGTCTTATCGTCGCTGCCAGCACCAACAACGTGATCGGTAAAGCAAACGGCATGGTGTGGAGTTTGCCCAATGACACAAAATACTTCAAGAATACCACCTGGGGAATGCCGGTTATCATGGGAAGGAAGACATATGAGTCGATGCGGAGCGAGCCGTTGCCCGGACGATTCAACTTCGTGGTCACCCGCCGGCGGGAATGGGATCCCCGAAATCCGAACGTGCGGGTGGCGCCAAGCCTGGAGGAGGCGATCCGGCTGGCGGGCGCAACGGACTGCAGGGAAATTTTTGTCGCGGGCGGAGGACAGATCTATGCCGAAGCGTTGCCCATTGCGGACAGGATCTATTTGACACGGGTTCATGCTGTCCTTGACGGGGATGCGTATTTTCCTGCGTTCTCCGACAGCGAATGGGAACTCGTCAGCAATATCGACAGGCCGGCTGACGAAAAGCATGCCTATGCGTATAGCTTCCAGGTGTGGCAGCGCAAAAAATAGTCCAATGTATTCGCGCATACAATTGGCGGAAAAATATCTTCGGTACTTCCTTACGGCATCCAACCGCAAGGGGCATGGAGTGCATTCCCCGTTTGTCTATGAGCTGGTGCGCAGCGTGCTGATGGACGATTCGGTATATGCGGAATATGCGTCGATCGAGGGGCTGCGCCGGCGACTGCTGCGGGACCGATCGCTGCTGAACGTGGAAGATCTGGGTGCGGGGTCGGTGCGGGGTGCGTCACAGACCCGAAGCGTAAAGGATATTGCCCGGCTTGTCGCCAAGCCGGCAAAGTTGGGCCAGTTGTTGTTCAGACTTGCAAGACACTATCAACCATCGGTGATGATCGAGCTGGGTACTTCGCTGGGGTTGTCGACCGCGTACCTGGCGGCAGGGAACCCGAACGGGAAAATCTGGTCGATCGAAGGTTCGGCGGCGGTGGCCGAGCGGGCGCGGGGTCACCTGATGGAGCTCGGGTCCAAAAACGCAGCGGTCATAACCGGGAATTTCGACGAGGTACTGGAACCCCTGCTGGAGCAACTCGGGCCAATCGGCCTGGCATTCGTGGACGGGAACCACCGGTGCGAACCAACGATCCGCTATTTCGACCTGTTTTTTCGCCATTCAGGACGGTCTGCGATGCTGATTTTTGACGACATTCACTGGAGCGGGGAGATGGAAAAAGCGTGGGTGCAGATCAAGACCGATCCGCGTGTCATGCTCACGATCGACCTGTTCTTTTTTGGCCTGGTCGTGATACGGGATGAATTCAGGGTCAGGCAGGACTTTAGGATCCGGATGTAAATAAATTGTGTACCTTTTTTATCGTATGAGAAGAGCTTTCACCGGACCGTTCTGGGTCCTGCTGGTTTTCGGACTGCTGCTGCTGCTGACAACCGCCGTTTATGTTAACACCTATATTCAAAGTGCCCGCAATGAAGGCGGCCGGTCGCCGCTGTCGACGATTGCCCTGACCAGGATCTTGATTTGGCCGGCGATATTTCTGGCGGAGTCCCTGGTTTATTGGCTGATCCGCCGGCGGAACCGTTTCCGGGCACTATCCTGGGCGCATTGTGTGATATTCATGCTGGCATTTCTGTTGAACATTTTATTCTCGGCTATCCTGATCTTTCACTATCGGATGGTTGCGGTCGCGGAAACGCGAGTCAACCGGCAGATCATGATGCACGAGCAGCAGTATTTTTTCTGGGGGCTGGTGATCGTTGCACACCTGGCCTTTTTTGCCGTGCTGGCCAATTGTCTGCGGAACCCGGGTCCCGACAGGGAGGACGGGGGGCAGGAGAACCTTTTAGATGACGTGGTGTTATGACAAGTTTACCGGAGGATCTATTGCGATCGCTGGAAGGGCTTCCCGGATTTAACCGCGATGCCTTTGAAGCCATACATACGGCCGGCCCGCCGGTCACCTCGGTCCGCGTGAATCCGGGAAAGCGGGCCGGGGAATTCGCGGGTGCCGTGCCGGTGCCGTGGTCGTCGTGGGGATTTTATTTGCCCCATCGGCCGTCTTTCACCTTCGATCCCTTCTTTCACGCGGGTGCCTATTACGTACAGGAGGCTTCCGGGATGTTCCTTGAGCAAGCCATGCGCCAGGCCGCCGATCTGGCGCGTCCCCTGCGGGTGCTCGACCTGTGCGCGGCGCCGGGAGGGAAGTCGACGCTGCTGCAGTCGCTGCTTTCGCGGGAAAGCCTGCTGGTCAGCAACGAGGTGATCCGGGGCCGCGTGAATATCCTCCAGGAGAATGTGGTCAAGTGGGGAGCGGCCAATGTGGTGGTCACGAGCAACGATCCGCACGACATGGGCAGACTGGAAAATTATTTCGATGTCCTGGTGGTGGATGCACCGTGCAGCGGGAGCGGTCTCTTCCGGCGCGAGCCGGAAGCCATCCGGGAATGGAGCCCCGACAACGTCAGGCTCTGCTATCAGCGTCAACGGCGGATACTCGCGGACAGCTGGCCCGCGCTGCGAAAGGATGGACTGCTGATCTATTCCACCTGCGCCTATTCCCGGGAGGAAAATGAAGATATCGTGGACTGGCTGGTGGAAGATCTGGGCGCGATCACCTGCCGGCTGCGGGTCCGGGCGGAGTGGATGATCGTAGAGACCGCGGGGCGGACGGGGGCATCCGGGTATCGTTTTTATCCCGACCGGTTAAGGGGGGAGGGGCTTTTTATGGCATGTCTGCGGAAGACGGACGGAGGGGCGTTTGCAGCTCCCCGTAAGAAGGGTAACGTGGAGCGCGTACCGGGAAAAGACCTTGAAAGGATAACGGGTTGGGTTTCCGGCAGTACCGGACTGGCGAACTTCTATCATCAGGATTTGATCCATGTGATCCCGGAGGAATTGATAGCGGATCTTTCGGTCCTGCGGTCGGCGTGCTATCTCAGGCGTGCGGGAATACCGATCGGCAAATTATCGCCAAAGGAATTTATTCCGGAGCACGATCTGGCGATGAGCACGCTGGTCGCCCCCGGGCTACCGTCCATCCCCCTGACACGGGAACAGGCGCTTTCCTATCTGCGGAAAGAAGAGCTGCCGCCGGTCTCCGATCATCGCGGCTGGATGCTGGTACAGTATGAAGGATTGAATCTCGGCTGGATAAAGGCGCTGCCCGGGCGGATCAATAATTATTACCCTAAGGAGTGGCGCATCCTCCGGCGGGAACCATAAGAGGTGTTATCTTTGTCGCACATTTTACTCCCTATTTTTCATGCTATGCGATCATTAATCAGCGTCCTGCTCCTCTTCTCCGTTGTATGCGCCGCCGCACAGCCGGATGAGTTGCTCATTCAGGGCCAAACGGGCGGGTTGTATCTCGAACATACCGTGGCGGCGAAGGAAACGTGGTATAGTGTGGGAAGGATGTATAATGTCGACGCCAAAGCGCTGGCGCAATACAATCACTTGACTTTCGCGCACCCGTTGGTGATCGGAGAGACGCTGAAAGTGCCGCTGACCAAATTGAATTTTTCCCAGGATGGAAAGAAGACGGCGGGCGAGAGCCTTTTGCCCGTTTATCACATAGTCCGGGAGAAGGAGTGGCTGTATCGCATCAGCGTAAACCACAACAAGGTTCCGATACCCGTGCTGGAGAAGTGGAACCAGGTGACGGGTGACCAGGTGCACGCGGGGCTACATATGATCGTCGGGTATTTAAAGGTGAAAACAAGGTTGTCGGCGTTGGCGAAAGCAAAGGTTGCATCCCCTGACCGGCCCGACACGGCGGCGGCTTCGCCGCCGCCCGCCTATGCGATCAGCCCCGAGACCGAAAAGCCGGAACCGCAGCGACCGGAACCTCGACCGCAGGAGCAGCGACCGGAACCGCGACCGCAGGAGCAGCGACCGGAATCCACCCCGAAATTCAACGGCGGAAAATTCAAAGCCGAATTTAGCGACGGAGGAAATTCGGTCACCGGCCAGGCAGGGACCTTTAAAAGCACGAGCGGGTGGCAGGATGGCAAATATTACGCGTTGATGAACAACGTTCCCGTGGGAACGATCGTCAAGATCACGGACCAGGGGACAGGAAAGAGCGTATTTGCAAAAGTGTTGGGACAATTGCCGGATATGAAGGAAAGCGCGGGGTTGACGGTGAGGATCAGCAATGCGGCCGCGTCGGAATTGGGCGAGGGGGAGGGGAAATTCGGAGTGGGGGTGAGTTACTGATACATCAACTGCGGTGAGCGATCCCGACCTCAGTTCCGATTGGCCGGGTCAGGGTGTGTGGCGCCGGGGTTTATATCCGCGGAGAAAATCTTCGACGTTCAGGCGCTTTTTACCTTCGAGCTGGAGCTCGGTCGCGCGGATATAGCCGTCCGCGGTACCCCAACGTAGATAGGTTCGATTGTCGGTCTCCGTTTCACCCGGGGCGACCGCCGGCGGCGTACGGTCTTGTTTGGCGCGATAGATCTTGAGCAGCTTGCCATCCAGCGCGGTAAACGCGGCCGGGAAGGGAGAAAGGCCGCGGATCAGGTTGTAGATGGTTGCGGTGGGTTTGGTCCAGTCGATGCGACAGGTCTCGGTGAAGATCCTGGGGGCATGCCGGAGACCGGGGACATTTTCCTGGGGCCTGGCCGCCAACGTGCCCGCCGCGATCCCGTCGATGGTGCGAACGAGCAACCGCGCGCCGGTCTCTTTCATCCGGTCGTGGAGTTCGCCGGCTGTTTCATCGGGACCGATCGGCATTTTCTCCTGAAGAAGGATGTTACCGGTGTCGATGTCGTGCTGCAATTTGAAGGTGGTCACCCCCGTCTCGGTTTCACCATTGATAATGGCCCAGTTGATCGGCGCGGCGCCACGGTACTGTGGCAGGAGCGAACCATGCAGGTTGACCGTGCCCATGGGCGGCATGTTCCAGACGAGTTCCGGTAGCATCCGGAAGGCGACGACGACCTGGAGGTCCGCCGCGAGGGAACGGAGCTCTTCGACGAAAACGGGGGCTTTCAGCTTCTCGGGTTGGAGGATGGGAAGCCCCTTTTCCCGCGCATATTTTTTCACGGCGCTTTCCGTGAGCTGCATGCCCCGGCCCGCGGGTTTGTCGGGGGTCGTGATCACGGCGACGATCGGGTATCCGGCGCGGTAAATCGCGTCGAGGGATGCTACGGCAAATTCGGGAGTGCCCATAAACACAATACGCGGGCTAGTCGGCATAGATCAAATACTTTTTACGGATCTTCTTAAAATTGCCCAGGGCAGGCTCCCAGCTTTTTCGTATTTCCTCTTCCGTTAGCCCCTGCCGGATCTGTTGCTCCAGGATGGCCGTCCCGGCCAGCCGGTCAAATCCGCTTCCGTTTCCGTTAAAGAAATGGGTCTTGTCCGGGTAAAGGGAATAGGCTTTGAGTATCCATTTCAAACTCCACCGGTTGCCGGTTTCCTTTGCGACATTGACCTGGCTGAGGTCAAAACCGTAGCAAAGCTGCCCCAGTTGCGGTGGGTTGCGGGCCCCGGGCATACTGACGGGAGTGAAATGATAAGCCTGCGGCGGGAAATCCGGGCTGCCGAATTGCTGGAAGGGTTTTTCCGTGCCGCGGCCGAGACTGACAGCCGTGCCTTCAAAAAGGCATAGCGACGGGTAGAGGTACACGGATTGCATATTCGGAAGATTGGGAGAAGGCCTTACCGGTAATGTATACTTGCTTTTGTGGGTATAGTTGCTACAGGGGATGACGATCAACCGGAAGCCGTTAAGGCGGATATTGACCGGACGCTTGCGAAGCGCACGCATCAGCGAATCGATATGTTCGGCGGACTGATTGATCGCATGGATGGTGTTGAGCTGGTTGGTAACCGCCGGATCGAGCCATTGCTCGCCGATGAGCATCCGGGCATATTCGCCGATGGTCATCCCATAAACGACCGGGATAGGCTGCATGCCGACAAACGAGCGGAATTTGGTGTCGAGGACGGGGCCATCGACGTATGAGCCATTGGGGTCGGGCCGGTCCAGGATGATCAGCGGTCGATTGTTCTCGACGGCCGCTTCGAGGAATCGTTGCATCGACGAAATATACGTGTAGAAGCGGACACCGACATCCTGGACATCGTATAACATGACGTCCACATCGCTGAGGTCATCGGCGGTGGGTTTGACTTTGCTGCCATACAGGGAGACGACGGGAATTCCCGTAGCCGGATCGCTGGAGTTCCCGACCGTTGCACCGGCGTCGGCGTCGCCGCGGAATCCATGCTCCGGAGAAAATATTTTTCGAATGCGGACACCCAGCTTGATAAGCGTATCCACAAGATGGGTGTTGCCGATGGTGGAGGTAGGGTTTGCAAATACGGCAACGGACTGACCTTGCAGCAACGGAATATATTGCTCCGTATGTTCCGCCCCGGTCAGGACGCGGGATGCGGTGGATTGGCCGCCGGCGGCGCCGGCGAGCAGCAAAAAGAACGGAAAAAGATAAGCAGCTCGCATGGTCGGTAATTTGCGGTAGAGACAGGTAGATTCGCCCGCAATTTAATTATTTAATGCTACCTTGCACAACACCCCGATATCGGGACCAATCTTTAAAATTCGCAGAAATGGCACAGGAAGTTCAAGCAGGAGATACGATAAAAATTCACTATCGGGGCAGGTTGGTGGACGGAACGACCTTCGATTCTTCGGAAGGGCGCCCGCCGCTGGAGTTTAAGGTAGGCACCGGAGTGGTGATCAAAGGATTCGACGACGGCGTGATGGGAATGACGGTAGGTCAAAAAAAAACCATCGAGATCCCCGCGGAATTCGCATATGGTGACCGGGATCCCGAAGCGGTCATAGAATTCCCCATCGACCAGTTCCCGCCGCAAATGAAACCGGAAGTCGGCATGCAACTCGTTATGACGGATAATTCAGGGAATCAGATCCCCGTGTTGGTATTGGAAGTTAAACCCGATTCCGTGCTATTGGACGCCAATCACCAGTTGGCGGGTCAGGACCTGATCTTTGACCTCGAACTGGTCGAGATTAAAGGCGCCTCCCGCATCATTATGCCGTAGAGGTGATCCGAGAAGCTAAGGGGTGCTGAGAGTAACGTTGACTCGTTGGTATTTCCGTTCGAATGCCCAGGCAAGCAGGAGAATGGCGACAACGAGCAGTAGAGACATCGGCATCGATCCCCCCAATCCATAATCTCCTCCCGTTATAAACAGATCGCCGGTTGGTTCGGCCTGAAACAACGACGGAAACGTCGTGCCGCTGACATGGAATCCCAGGACCGGGCCTTCGAAAAAATTCCAGCCGAGGTGAAGCATAAAGGCGAACCAAAGATTTTTGGTGTAGATATAATTGAGACCGAGGAGCATTCCCGCAAGAAAGAGGTTGGCAAAAGCAAGGGTGTGGACACCGGGCGTAATGGCATGGTATGCCGCAAACAGAACGGACGAAATGCCAAGCGCTATCCATTTGTTGGGTACCCATTCCATTAAATTGCCAAGTATGTATCCCCGGAAAACCAGTTCTTCGCTAAAGGCGATCACCACCATCCAGCCAAAGGATATAAAGAGCGCAGCCGGTTGCCAGATGACATCGGTCCATTCCAGGTGGCCGGCAAGCAGGATCGCCAGGGCCGCGAGACCAAGCAGCGCAGGCGCAAGAAAAAACCCGGTCAGCGCTTCGCCCGCAAAGCCGTCGAGCGTCCAGCCGAGACCGGCCAGGCCGCGGCGTTCAATCAGCAACCGGAATACCCCCACGCTGACAACGGCTGCAAGGAGTTCCACCCCTAGCATCAGCCAGAGATAGTCGCCGGCCATGAGGCCGGTGAGCAGCGGAAAAATGTCGCTTTCCAGCGCGTCCAGCGGCGTGCCGGTGACGAAGATGATCGCCGGAATCCCGATCAGCATTGCAACGAGACAAAAGGCAAAGCCGAAGAGTACCAGCCGCAGCCAGGCCTGGGGAATCAACGGGGTTTTTAAAGTCGGATCGGCCATAGTCGGTATATTCGCCTGTTAATTTACGAACATGTTTGAAAACTATGCTTTTACCGTAGCGGAAAGATTCCTGCGCTATGTACAGATCGATACGCAAAGCGATCCCCAGTCTCCCACCCACCCCTCCACCGACAAACAGAAGAAGCTGGGCCGCTTGCTGGTAGAAGAGTTGCGGAGCATCGGTCTGAGCGATGCGGCGATGGATGAATATGGATATGTGATGGCGACGCTGGAAGCCAATACCGCAAAGTCCGTTCCGGTGATCGGCCTTTGTGCCCATATGGATACCGCTCCGGACTGCAGCGGCAACGGCGTCCGGCCCATCGTGCATTCCCGCTATGATGGCGGCGACCTGGTGCTCCCCGATGATCCTGCCCAGGTGATCAGCCCGCGGGAACATCCTTACCTGGCGAGCCGGAAGGGCGACGACATCATCACCGCTTCGGGTACCACCCTGCTGGGAGCCGACGATAAGGCCGGGGTGGCGGTTATCATGGATACCATGCACTTTTTCATGGCGAACAAGGAAATAAAGCATGGCGAAGTGAGGGTTTTTTTTACGCCGGATGAGGAAATTGGCCGGGGCGTGGACCGGCTGGACATGCAACGGCTGGGAGCGGAATTCGGGTATACGCTGGACGCCGGCGAGCGGGGAACCCTCGAAGACGAAACGTTCTCCGCGGACGCGATGGTAATCACGTTTTACGGCATCAGCGCTCACCCGGGCTATGGAAAAGACAAGCTTGTCAATGCAATAAAGGTAGCGTCCGATTTGGTCGATTCGCTTCCGAAAGACGAATGGTCCCCCGAAACGACCGACGGCAGATATGGTTTCGTGCATCCCGTCCGGATGTCGGGAATCGCCGAAAAGGCGACAGTGGAATTCATCGTCCGCGATTTTGTGACGGCGCGCCTGGCGGCATACGAAGCACACCTCCGGGACAAGGTGGAAGAGACTCTGCGGCGCTGGCCCGGCGCGACGGCGGAGGTCACGGTAAATGAACAATACCGTAACATGAAGGAGGTGCTGGACCGGTATCCGCATGTCTCGGAATACGCACGGGAGGCGATCCGCCGGGCGGGTCTGGAAGTGCGGGAGAGCAGCGCCCGCGGCGGAACGGACGGATCGAGACTTTCATTCATGGGATTGCCGTGTCCCAATCTTTTTACCGGCGAAATGGCTTTTCACGGCAAACACGAGTATGTAAGCATCCAGGACATGCAAAAGTCGGTGGAGACTTGCGTTCATTTACTCATGGTGTGGGAACAGAACGCATGATGTTGCGGACGATCATCCCCGCGTGTACCCGGGAATTTTCGATAAACCAGACATGCGTATTCATCCCGCCGCAGACGACTCCCGCGAGATACAGACCCGGAATATTGGTCTCCATGGTCTCGGGATTGTAAAAGGGCTGGAGCCGCTCGTCGTTAGACAGCGTGATGCCGACCCTGCGGAGGAAATCGAAGTTTGGTTGATACCCGGTGAGGGCGATCACATAATCGTTCGGAACGGTGACGATCCCCCCGGGCGTGGCGATGTCCACTTCATGGGCCCGGATGGCCGACAGGCCGGAGTGAGTATACGCCTTGATGCTCCCTTCCTTTATCCGGTTCTCGATATCCGGCTTAACCCAGTATTTGACGCGCGGACCGATCCCTTCGCCACGGATAACCATGGTCACTTCCGCTCCTTTACGCCAGGTCTCCAGCGCGGCATCCACCGCGGAATTGCTGGCGCCGACGACGACCACCTTTTGCATCGCATAAAAATGGGGCTCCTTGTAATAATGCGTGACCTTTGGGAGGTTTTCGCCGGGGACGTTCATCAGGACGGGGATATCGTAAAAGCCGGTGGCAAGAATGACATTCGCCGCATGATAGGTCCGTTGGGTGCTGATGACTTCGAAGCGTTGCTCCGCAGACCGGCCGTCGGCCATCGGCCGGATATCCCTGACAGCCTCCTGCAGGTGAATGTTGACGTGATGAGAGGTCGCCACCCGCCGATAGTATTCCAGCGCCTCGGCGCGGTTGGGTTTGACGTTATTGCTGACAAACGGCACTCCGCCGACCTCTATCCGCTCGGAAGTCGAAAAGAAAGTCATGTTTGCGGGATAGTTGTAGAGGGAGTTGACAAGACAGCCTTTTTCAAGGATCAGGTACCGAAGCCCGGCGCGCCGGGCCTCCAGGGCACATGCGATGCCGATGGGGCCGCCACCGACGATGATCAGGTCGAAATTCGTGGTCATTTGACGCGAAGTTACCACATACCGGCGAATCGGGCGATTGGGGAAAAAGCGTACATTCACCGGGAAATATTATTTTATGGATTCAATCAATGCTTTCGGCATCGCCGCCATTGTGCTGGTGCTAGCTATCCTGTTGAGCTGCTGGGTCACGGTCAACCAGGGTTACATCTACGTCCTTACCCTATTCGGGAAATACCGGCGGATCCTACGGCCGGGATTGAATTTCAAAGTGCCTTTCTTCGAGCAGGTGAATAAGAAGATCTCTATTCAGAACCGGTCCGTGGAACTGGAGTTCCAGGCGGTCACGGCCGACCAGGCGAACGTGTATTTCAAAAGCATGCTCCTGTATGCGGTGCAGAACGCCGATGAGGAAACGATCAAAAA
Source organism: Puia sp. (assembly GCA_035501395.1). GTDB lineage: Bacteria > Bacteroidota > Bacteroidia > Chitinophagales > Chitinophagaceae > Puia. Next base: position 21,192 of record DATJWK010000002.1, on the reverse strand, counting down.
AGTGGCCTTCAAGTTCATCAGCGACCGCGACCTGATGCAGGCCCTGACGCGCACGATAGAAGGCAGCATCCGGTCATTCGTGGCGACAAAAAAACAAGCGGAGATCCTGGGACTACGGAAGGATATTGTGGAGTTCGTAAAAGACCAGATCGACCGGTCGCTCGAAGACTGGGGCTATCACCTGATGGACCTCCAGATCAATGATATCACCTTTGATAAGGCCATCCTCGAATCGATGAGCAGGGTGGTGGCGAGCAATAACCTGAAGGCCGCGGCCGAGAATGAAGGACAGGCATTGCTGATCACAAAGACGAAGGCAGCGGAGGCGGAGGGGAATGCAATCAAGATCTCTGCCGGTGCAGAACGGGAGGCCGCCCGGCTTCGCGGCCAGGGCGTAGCGTTGTTCCGCCAGGAAGTTGCCCATGGGATGAGTGAAGCCGCGGAGGAAATGAAGAAGGCCAACCTCGATACGAATGTCATCCTCTTCAGCATGTGGACCGAAGCGATCAAGAATTTTGCGGAAGTGGGCAAAGGAAATGTCATTTTCCTCGATGGAAGCAGCCAGGGCATGGAGACCACCATGCGGCAGATCCAGTCGCTGATGGTGAGACCATCGGGCACGAATTAGCGGCGCTGCATGGCAAACTTTAGCATTTTGTTAATAAATAGAAAACGCCGGGAGACGTTATAGCAACAAATCTTTATTTTTACCGAATGAATCTATTTCTCCTGCAGATCATTGCAGACTCCACACAGATCAGGGACAGCCTGGCCAGAGCTGCACAACTGGCCGCCCAACAAAAGGAAACCCTATTCGACATTCTCATGAAGGGGGGACCCTTGATGATCCCGTTGGCGGTACTGCTGGTAATCGCCATTTTCGTATTCTTCGAGCGGTATATCGCCATCTCAAAGGCGGCGAAACTGGAAGACAACTTCATGAACATCATCCGCGACAATATCATAACGGGGAATGTCTCCGCCGCCCGGAGCCTGGCAAAGAATACGCCGACGGCTGTGGCGCGGATGATCGACAAGGGGATCCAGCGCGTGGGAAAGGACATCCCCTATATCGAACGCAGCATGGAAAACATCGGGAAGCTGGAATTGTATAAGATGGAGAAGAACCTGGCCGTTTTGTCGGCGATCGCATACCTCGGACCGTTGTTCGGATTTCTGGGAACGATATTCGGCATGTTCCAGTTGTTTTATAACATCGCGAGTACGGGAGAATACAGCATTTCCAACATTGCGGGCGGTATCTATGTAAAGATGATCTCCTCTGCGTCGGGGTTGATCATCGGGATCATCGCCTATATCGGCTATCGCTTCCTGAATTCACAGATCGATAAGGCGACCAATAAAATGGAGGCCGCCAGCGCGGATTTTATCGATATCCTTCAGGAGGAGGCGAGATAATATGAATCTACGAAGGAGACATAGAGATGAAACGGAAGTCCATACCGGCCCGTTGAATGATATCCTGTTCATCCTGCTGCTTTTTTTCCTGATCGTAAGCACGCTCGCCAATCCGAATGTGGTAAAGCTGACGCAGCCCAAATCAAAAAGCGATACAAAGGCGAAGCAGACCGTGGTGGTATCGATCGACGCCAACAAACAATTCTATGTCGGCACGACGAAGGTGTCGATCGATCAGCTAAAGGCGAAACTGCAGCCTTTCCTCGCAAAGGAAACCGATCAGCCGTCGATCGTGATCAACGCGGACAAGTCGGTGCCGGTCGACGATGTGGTGGCGGTGATGCGCGTGGCGCGGGAACTGGGCGCGAGGACCGTGCTGGCGGTGGACAAGAACGGCGTCAAATAAACCCGGCTTTCACCATCCGGTCTTTCCCCATAAGATCCTTCCGGGTTTCTACTTCGACGGCGCCGGCCGACCGGAATAGGTCCACAACGCCCGCGGCCAGATTTTCGTGGATCTCCACCCATACCGATCCGCCGGGCAGGAGCCGCTGCCGCGCAAATTCACCGATCGCATAATAAAAGACAAACGGGTCTGAATCGGGAACAAAGAGGGCGGCCGACGGTTCCGCACCCGCGACGTGCGGGGCCATCAACGACCGTTCGCTTGCCGGGATATACGGCGGATTGCTGACGATCCACCGGACGGCCGGCAGGCTGGGCCATGTACCGCGGTCCAGGAAGTCGAGGTGGTGAAAGGTGATATCGGCACGAAGGCTGGCTGCATTGCGTCCGGCCGTGTGAAGTGCGCCGGCACTGATATCGCAGGCATGGATGGAAAGGTCAGGCAGTTTCAGGGCAAGCGCAATGGCTATGCACCCGCTGCCGGTTCCGACATCCAGGAGGGGGCCGGAAGAGACCGCCGGGATCGTCCGGCAAGCCCATTCCACCAACTCTTCTGTTTCAGGCCGCGGGATAAGGACGTTCTCATCGACATAGAAACGCAACCCGGCAAACCAGCTTTCACGGAGGACGTACTGAACGGGCCGGTGGGCAAGAAGCTCGCTGCGATAGATATAGTATTTCCGGAGAAGCGGGTCCGCAAGCACTTCGGCAGGCCGCATCAGCCGTTCCATTTTGGACCGCCCGGTCAGGTGTTCCATGACCCAGTCGGCGATCAAACCCGCTTCGCGGCTGTCATAGAGCGGCGTCAGATCGGAAGTCAATTGACGTTGTGCCTGCCCGAGATCCATGCCGCGAAAATACTTGAGTTTACTTACATTTGCGCCTTGCCTTCGCCGGAATCATATATGCGCCGTTGTTTGGACCTGGCCCGACTGGGAGCGGGACATGTGGCGCCCAATCCGATGGTGGGCTCAGTCCTCGTCTATTCGAATCCGGATACGGGCGAGGAGCGGATCATCGGCGAGGGTTATCATGCGTTGTACGGGGAGCAACACGCCGAAGCGAATTGTATCGCGTCTGTTAAGCAGGCGGACCTGCCGCTGATCGCCCGGTCGACTATCTATGTTTCGCTCGAACCCTGTGCGCATTATGGCAAGCAACCGCCCTGCGCGGAGCTGATTATCGCCTGGCGGATCCCACGGGTGGTCGTGGGTTGCCGGGATCCGTTCCCACTGGTGAACGGGAAAGGCATCGAGAAGTTGTTGGCGGCGGGAGTGGAGGTGGTGGTTGGCGTGTCGGAAGCCGATTGTGTGGAATTGAACCGGCGTTTTTTTACCTTTCATACCCGTCACCGGCCGTATATCTTGCTGAAATGGGCACAGACCCTGGATGGAAGGATCGCTGGTCCCGCGGCGGGCGGCCGGGCCTTTATTTCCAATGAATACAGCAACCGCCTCGTGCACAAATGGCGGTCGGAGGAGGCGGCGATCCTGGTGGGAACCCGCACCGCGCTGGCTGACGATCCGGCCCTGACCGCGCGATATTGGAACGGGCCCGACCCGATCCGGCTGGTGATCGACAAAGAGCTCCGCCTTCCGGCTTCGCTTCGGTTATTCGACGGCAAGGTGAGGACGATCGTCTTCAACCTGCTTAAACATGCGGATTCTAATTATGGCAAATTCGCCACCATTCAATTTACCGGCGAGGGGGTGGCGGAGTCGGGTGGCGAGCTAAGGAAGGTGGAGTATTATCAATTGTCGCCGGACACCAGCCTCATCCACCAGATCGTCGTCGCGTTAAGGCAATTGAATATCCAGAGCGTCCTGGTGGAAGGGGGCGCGAGACTGTTGCAATCGTTTGTCGATGAGGGATATTGGGATGAGGCGCGGGTGATCACAAACGGCGAAATGCTCCTTCCGGCCGGATTGCCGGCGCCGCACTTGCCGGATCTGCGTCCGGTGTACACCGAAAGCCTGCGGAACGATACCGTCCGCTACTACCGGAATTGCTGATGACGGGTAAAAACGTACTATCCGAGCGGGCAGCCGGCGACGGCGGAGCATGTGGGGGTTTGGCCGGCCCGATTCAGCCGCCAAACCGCGGGCTCACCACCAGCTCTTTACTGCCGGGGGTATACCGATAAAACCCTTCACCGCTTTTTACGCCAAGGTATCCGGCTGCGACCATATTGCTCAGCAGGGGGCAGGGCGCGTATTTCGGGTTGCCAAAACCCTCGTGGAGTACCTTCAGGATCGAATGGCACACATCCAATCCGATAAAGTCGGCCAGTTGGAGCGGCCCCATCGGGTGGGCCATGCCGAGCTTCATGACGGTATCGATCTCCCGCACCCCGGCCACTCCTTCATAGAGACTATATACCGCTTCGTTGATCATCGGCATCAGGATGCGATTGGCGATAAAACCCGGATAATCGTTGACGACGCAAGGTACCTTATCCAATTGGCCGGCGACGGCGATCATCCTGTCGGTCGTCTCAGGCGTGGTGGCATAACCGTTGATGATCTCGATGAGCTTCATCACGGGAACAGGGTTCATAAAATGAAGTCCGATGACCGAACCGGGGCGGCGGGTGACGGAGGCAATGCGGGTGATGGAGATCGAGGAGGTGTTGGTGGCAAGGATGCAGCCTGCCGGCGCGTGTTCGTCGAGCTGACGAAAGATGGAAAGCTTTAGCTCGGTATTTTCCGTGGCGGCTTCGACGACGAGTTCGGCTGATGCGACACCCGCGGGGATGGAGTCATGCATCGTGATGGCGGCAAGGGTCTTACCCTTATCGGGTTCGGTCAGCAATCCTTTCGCGATCTGGCGATCGAGGTTGCCCGCAATGGTTTTGACGGCCTTTTCGAGTTGCCGGGGCTGGGTGTCGATAAGACACACGCGGAATCCCTTTTGTGCAAAAACATGTGCTATGCCATTGCCCATCGTACCGGCCCCGATGACGGAGATCTGTTGCATGTTACTGGGAAGTGGAAGTATTGTTTCTGAAGTCACCCCTCTTCCACGCCTGGATAAATTCCGCCCACGCCAGCGGGTTGAGGATATTTTGCGGTGGGGCTTGCCCCTGGTAATAGTACCGCTGGGCACTCTGTCGCAGATAGGTACTGGCCGCTTCCCCGGCGTTGGCAGGCAATCCGCGCGCAAGGATCGCGCGTTTGGCCGCACTGTTGTTCTGGCGCGCTATTTCTATATCGTCATCGGGTACATTCGTATTGACAAAGTCGCGTTCAAACTGCTCCCGGGTGGGTCGCGGCCGGATAATGGTGGCCGGAAGGTATTTGGCATCGGTGACCATCAACTGTATGATGCTGACCTGATTGCCCGAATCCGGGATCTTATAATCCACCGTCTTATAACCCACGCTGCTGAATTCGATCACATCACCCTTCAGAACGACGATTGAAAAGACACCCTGATCGGTGGAATACATACCCTGGTTGCGACCCTTGACAACTACGCTGACGGCGGGAATGGCCTTGAGACTGTCGGCGGTCATGATGACGCCATATACCTCAACGACGGAGTCTCTGAATCTTTCGAATTGGGCATGAACGGCAACGGGAGCGGCAAGCAGTAGTATGTACAGTACAAGTTTTTTCATTCCGTTCAAAATTAAACTTTTAACTCCAAATGAGGAACTTGGGCCCTAATTGACCGACAAAGTAAGGGGCCGATTAGTTAATTTTGCTTCAAATTAGAGTTTTTAACAAAATCTTGGAAATGACGCGCGAAAAAGTGATGGAAGCCCTTGGGAATGTGCAGGAACCGGATCTCGGGAAGGATATCGTTACATTGAACATGGTAAAGGACCTCGAGATCGACGGGAACTACGTCGCCTTCACCGTCGTATTGACGACGCCGGCCTGTCCGCTAAAGGATCTCATAAAAAATGCGTGTATCAATGCGGTCAAACTGCTGGTGAACAAGGACGCGACCGTCAATGTGCGGTTTGCCGCCAATACGACCACCCAACGAAAGGATGCGCGTGAGGTATTGCCAAAGGTCAAAAATGTCATTGCAGTGATGAGCGGAAAGGGCGGCGTGGGGAAGAGCACCGTTGCTGCAAATTTCGCTTTGGCGCTGGCGCGGGGGGGTGCGAGCGTAGGGTTGATGGATGCGGATATTTACGGGCCGAGCGTCCCGATCATGTTCGGGGTCCGCGGCGAGCGCCCTATGATGACGACAGGAGGGCAGAACGGGAAGGGACTGATCGTGCCGTTGGAGAAATATGGAATAAAGCTGATGAGTATCGGGTTGTTGGTGGATGAAAAGAATGCGGTCGTTTGGCGCGGTCCGATGGCAAGCAGTGCGATCCGGCAGTTCGTGACGGATGTCCTGTGGGACGAGCTGGACTACCTGGTGATCGATATGCCGCCGGGGACCGGAGATATTCACCTGACCTTGCTGCAACTGGTCCCCGTTACCGGTGTGATCGTCGTGACGACGCCGCAGGACGTGGCGCTGGCGGATGCCAAAAAGGGGATCGCGATGTTCGGTCAGGCGCAGCTAAAGGTGCCGGTGATCGGCCTGGTCGAGAACATGAGCTATTTTACACCCGCAGAGCTGCCGGAGCACAAATACTATATTTTTGGGAAGGAGGGCGGTAAACGGTTGGCCGAGGAGTATGAGATTCCCTTCCTGGGCCAGATCCCTTTGGTGCAAAGTATCCGCGAGGGCGGAGATACCGGGGTGCCGATCATGATGAGCGATGATGCGGTGACAAGAAAGGCGTTTGTCGATTTTGCGGGTAACGCGGCGCGAAGCATCGCCATGATCAATGCGAATGTGCAATCGGAACGCAGCGCCTCCCTGCTTGCACAAACAACCTGATGTATATTCCAGGACGATACGAAGAAAAAGATCCCGGAAAGATCCATGCGTTTATCCGCGAAAATTCATTTGCGATCCTGGTGACCGTAATGGAAGGGGTCCCTATCGCAACGCATATCCCGCTGTTGCTGGAGAAGGATGGTCAGGGTCGCGATGTGCTCGTAGGGCACATCAGCCGGGGCAATGATCAAAAACTTTCGTTCGCGGACGACACAAAAGTACTGGCCATCTTTCCCGGGCCGCACGCGTATGTGTCGCCGCGGTGGTATACCCGGATCAATGTGCCGACATGGAATTATATTGCCGTCCATGTATATGGAACGCTGACCGTGATGGGAGGGGAGGAACTGAAGGCGGCGTTGTCACGCCTGGTCGACAACTATGAGCATCGTCTCCCGACGCCGGTGAAGATCGGGGAGATCCCGGATAAACAGCTGGCGGCGGAGCTTCGCGGGATCGTCGGCTTTCGCATTTTGGTGACCGAGATGCAGGCGGCGTATAAATTGTCGCAAAACCGCGATGAAGGAAGTTATCACGAGGTTATCCGCCAGCTGGAGACCGGGGATGAGGCCGCGCGGGCTGTGGCCGGGGAGATGCGGGACCGGGAGCAGGAGCTATTTTCTTCAAAAAAACCGCCGGAAAAATAGGATCTTTGCCGCAAATTCGGGTGGCGGTGATATTGGAGGTCGATGATATCAGGATTTATGTGATGAAGGTGGGCAGGGGGCATTATTATTCATTGACGAGTATGCTCCAGGCCGGGTTCAGCAAGGTGCGGGTGGGTGATTGGCTCAGGACAAAAAAGACGATTGAGATGTTGGGTGTATGGGAGGAGGAGCAAAATAAGAATTTTAACTACGGCGAATTCGCCGTAGTTAGAGATTGGGCACATGGGCGGGGGCCAAGAATTTCAAATTGGGAGTAAAGTATTGGATAGAGCGGACCAATGCAATCGGCCTGGTCGCTATTGAGGGCAGGCACGGCAGCACGTATGATCACTGGGACATTGCACTCGAATTTGCCGACTGGGTGAACCCGTTTTTCAAACGTGCGCTTATCGGGGAAATGGCCCAAAGGGATAAACAGAAAATATGGTTTTCAACAACGTAACCGGATAAATGACACGTCAAGAACTGGTTTCTTCCATTCGATCCAAAGGTTCCTACCTGTCCGTTGGCCTGGATACCGACCCCGATAAGCTACCCCGTCACTTCCGCGATCGATATAACGAAAAAGGCGTTGCCGACGCGATTGTCGGCTTCAACCGCCAGATCATCGACGCAACCGCGCCCCACTGTGTAGCCTACAAGATCAACACAGCCTTCTACGAGGCAATGGGCGTAAAAGGCTGGGAGGCGATGGAACGCACCGTCAACTATATCCCCGCGACCCATCTCCGCATTGCCGACGCAAAAAGGGGCGATATCGGGAACACCTCCGCGCAGTATGCCCGCGCTTTTTTTGAGACGATGCCATTCGATGCGATAACCGTGACGCCATATATGGGCGAGGACAGCGTGCGACCCTTCCTCGAATACAAGGATAAATGGACGATCGTGCTTGGGCTCACTTCCAATCCGGGAGCCGCGGATTTTGAACTGCAGCGTATGGGGTCGGCCAAAGCGGAGCACCTGTACGAGCGGGTGCTGACCACCGCGGCGGAATGGAGTTCACCGGACAACATGATGTTTGTGATCGGCGCCACCCAGGCGGAAGCCTTCGAACGAGTGCGGCGGCTGATGCCGGACCACTTCTTCCTGGTGCCGGGCGTAGGGGCACAGGGTGGGGATCTGGAGGAAATCTCAAGGAAGGTTATGAATAAGGACGTGGGGCTATTGGTGAACGCGAGCCGGGCCGTGATCTATGCGTCAGTCGGAGAAGATTTTGCCGCGGCCGCGGGGCGCGTCGCGGCGGCGTATCGCCATGAAATGCATAAATTCATTTGAAAAACGCTTGCGAATTTTCGGATAAGTTCATACATTAACGCCACCTAAACTACTAAAACCGATTGTTGCATGAAAAATACCTTTGTTCTGGCCATAAGCCTGTGCGTCCTGTTGTCCGCCGCTCGGGCGCAAGTCAAAGACCTTCCGGGCTACATCGTTCGAACTTCCGGTGACACTGTCCACGGGTTCCTGAAAGAACAAGGCACCGACGAATCCGCAAAACACATCTCCTTCAAAGCGTCGGCAGCAGAAAACGACTACCAGGTCTTCGCATATGACGCCGTAAAATCCTATCAATACGAAGCGGGCAACCTCTTCAGGGCAATCACCTTTTCGGATACGCGAAAAGAGGAGCCGGTCACCCGGACCTATTTCGGAAAATTGCTGGTTACCGGCGAATATGACCTCTTTACCTTCACGGAAGACGGTGAACTGTATTTCCTGGTGCGAAGGGATACCGTCTTCTACATGATCTACGACGACGACCTCCGTTCGCTCCCCTATGTGAAAGGCAATTTCCGCAACGAACTGAATTTCTTTGCGACGTCATGCGAAGCAGCGCGAAAAGAGATCGAACGGGCCGATTATTCCATTCAGGCCATGATCGCCTTCTTTCAAAAACTGGACGAATGCGTGAACCCCGGTAAAGCCGTCGCGACCTATTATCACAAGGCGAAATCGATTGTCAGCGTATATGCTTATGCGGGCGGCATTCCGCTCGGCGCGCAAAGCCAGGCAACCGGCGAGCTCCGGCTCCAGTTAGTCTGGCCGCAACTGGACCCAAAGGTTTCGTTCAACCTCGGTATCCGCTATTCCCAGGTCAACACAACGGTGCGCGATCCCTACTACAATGTGGCAACGCTGTATGACTACAAGAACTACCAGATCACCAGCGTGCCGCTGACTGTCCAATATAGCCTCACCAGCGGGGTGGTGCAGCCTTTTGTGCTTGCCGGCCTGTCGATTGCCAAAGTCAATGAGGTGACGAATAATCCTGCGTTACTTGACGCGGGGGGCATCTACAAAAATTACGGCATGACATTCCTGGTGGGCTGCGGAATCGAAGTGCGGTTAGTGCATATACTGTGGATCCGGGCGGAGTGGCGATACGAATATATCGTGGAGTTCCCGACAGTGGGCCTCGTGCTCAGGGTGCCGTAAATTCTCCTTCGCTTTTTGCGATCACAAGCGTGGCAACGCCATTGCCGATAATATTGGTGATGGCGCGGGCTTCGCTCATGAACTTATCGACGGCGAGCAGAAACGCAAGCCCCTCCACCGGTATCTTCTGAAGTGCGGTCAGCGTCGACGCAAGCACGGTGAAGCCGCTTCCCGTCACCCCGGCGGCGCCTTTTGAAGTGATCATCAGGATGCCGAGGATGCTGAGCAGTTCCCCAAGACTGAGCTGGACGTTATAGAGTTGGGCAAGGAATATCACCGACATGGATAGATAAATCGACGTGCCGTCGAGGTTGAACGAATACCCCGTCGGAACAACCAGACCGACCACGGGCTGGCTGCACCCCATACGCTCGAGCTTGGCCATCAGCGACGGTTGGGCCGCCTCGGAAGACGATGTTCCGAGTACGATCAAAATCTCTTCGCGAATATCCTTCAGATAGGTCCAGATGTTGAACCTGAAATAACGCATGATCAGCCCGAGAACGAAAAAGACGAACACGATCATCGTGCCATATACCGTTCCCATCAGCATGGCGAGCGGCTTTAGCGTCCGGATGCCGTATTTGCCGATCGTGTACGCCATGCCGCCAAAAGCACCGAGCGGGGCGAGGAACATAAAGTACCTGAGCGCCACGAAGACCCAGCGCGTGGCGAGGTGGATATAAGGAAGCACCTTTTCACGTTTGGGCCGGAGGCTGAGAACGATCCCGACGACAATCGCCAGCAGCAGGACCTGCAGGGTGGTGTTGTGCGCAAAAAATGCCCCCCAGTCAAATCCCTGAACCCTGGCGTATTTGGAGGCATCGCCGACGGGGAGGCCATGCTTATCGATGTGGCCGGGTTTGACGAGGTAGGCGAGGAGGATGCCGATTGTCAGCGAAAGCGTCGTGACAACTTCAAAATAGACAAGCGCTTTAATTCCGATCCGGCCAACTTTTCTGAGGTCGTTCATCCCGCTGATACCCGAGACGATAGTGAGGAAAATAATAGGCGGAATAAATACCTTGATAACGTCGATAAAGTATTCGCCAAGCGGCTGCATCTTTACAGCAGTCGCCGGATAAAATTGCCCCAGCAGCACGGCGGCTACCAGGGCAATAAATACGAGCAGGGTCAGATGTCGGGAAAGCCAGTTGGTAAAGGATCGGCGGGCGGTGACGTGCATTCGCTAAGATACCGATTCCTCCGATTTATCCTTTTCTTTATCCTTATCCTTGTCCTTGTCTTTATTCTTTTGCCTGTTCCGGTAATGGTTATCGTTATCATTGTCGCTCTCGCCGAACGTGGTTAACCGGAGACTGCCGAATTCACTTTTCACCTTGATCTGCGCCTTACCGTCATTCATCGTGCCGGAATAGTCGCGGTCGAATTTCGGCCCGGTATCGTCGTCCCCCTCATGCTGCTCTTTTATCGTAAAATCGCTTTCGTTGCGGAACTCGCCAAAATTCGTGTGGATATTGATCTGGGCGGAGACGTTCTTGTCCACCACCATCCGGATGCCGGAATAAGATTCGTTGATCGTCAGATCCTTGACATCGCCGACATTGATCTGTACCCGGCTGGAGAATTCGCTGATGATGCGCACGGAGCCGTTGACCTTTCCGATCCGCGAAGAACTGTTATACTGAAATACAACTTTTCCGTTGGTGATGTCCCCGATCGTGGCGCGGCCAAATTCGACGTCGATCGCACCTACGCTGGCAAGGTTGCCGGCGACAAGACTTCCGTATTTGCTGGTCAGGTTGACATGACCGGTGAAATTGGGGATGTCCGTATGACCGAAATCGTTGTGGAGATCGAGCGGGTTGCCGGCGGGCATGTGGATGACATAGTCGATATAAAAGGTCCGGTTGTCACCATCGCCGCCGTCGTGCCGGGAGCCGTTTTGGCTGCGAATCTCGCCCACTTTTGTTTTGAACGCGTAAAGGTGATCTCCTTTGTCCTCCCGGACATCGATCTGATTCAGGATGTCCTGCGCCTTTTCCTCTGTCCGGGCACGGGCCCCGATCTCGATGTCGACCGTGATTTTATTTTGATCCCAGGTGGAGACGGTCACGTCTCCGAACTGATTGTCTATCTGTAACTTATCTTCGGCTGTGACGCTATAGGAACGATTGATGAGCTTCGTCTTCCTCACATCTTCCGGGTTACCCCGGCCTGCGGCCAGGCTCAATAAGGGAGCAGATAAGACAAGCAATAAGGGCACTGCGTTAAAGCGTAGCAGTCTTATTTGCCTTTTCATATTCTGATTTTTTGGAATGATTGATTTGTTTGATAATGTCGAGCTGATGATTCAGTAATCCCATCTGCAGCTGTAGATTCTGTAACATGGCTTCGAGTATTTGTTCGCGATTCGGGTTCTTTGGCAATTGTTGTTGAAGAGCATGGTAGGAGCTGTCCAGCTTATTGACATCCGCAGAGAACTGCTGATATAGCAAGGGTTCGTCCTTCTCGATGGTCTTAAGTTCTTTTTGCTTGATTTCCACCAGTTTAGCATAATGGTACATCTCCTCGTTCTCTGATTTGCCCAATTCGTCCGCGGGTGAGATCTTCTGATCCTCCGGCGAGGATCTTGCCACCGCCTGACCCGAGTCCGGGTTTGAGACCGGGGTCTGCGCTACCTGGTTAGCCGGCTGGGTACGTGGCGAATCGGTTTTTTTGGGTCCTGAAGTGGTTGTGGCGAGGGAGCTATCCGTTCGCGGTGTCGTCTGGCGGGAATTAATCAACCAGACTGTTCCCGCGATCAGGAGGACGACGGCGGCGGCCACGGCCATGGACCGGTAGAGCCGGACCACCGGGGCCGGTTTTTTTTTGTTGGGATCTTCTCCACGATCTTCACCAAGCCCCATATCCTTGCGGATCGCCTCCCATACGCTGCTATCCGGTTCGTCACCGTCGAATTCTTCGCGGTGATCGCGGACAAATTGTTCAAGTCTGTTGCTCATTTTATGCTGCTTGTTTGATCAGTTGCAATAATTTTTGTTTGGCCCGCATATATTGCGTTCGGACCGTCGCATGCGAGACCTGTAGGATCTCCGCTATTTCCTCCTGGTCATATCCTTCGAAGAGGTAAAGGGTCAGGACTGTACGGTAGCCATTCGGCAGCAGGGCCACGGCCCGCCTGATCTCTTCTACCTTCAACGCCTTTTCCTCCTCATCCGCCTCTTCATCGTCGGGAAGATGCCCGATATTGGTTTTTTCAATGTCTACCAGATCCATTCGACGTTTCCGGAGCAGGTTGATCGACTTGTTGATGACGATCCGTTTTAACCAGGCTCCAAAGGTCGACTTGTAGTGAAAGTCTTCCAGGGAACGGAAGGCATCGGTGAACGCTTCCTGCAGCACGTCTTCCGCGTCCCCCGTATGGTTGACGATCCGGAGGCTGGTATTGTACATGGCCCTGGCGTACTTTTTGTACAACTCTGCAAAACTCCGGCTATCTCCCTGTTTGCATCGTTCCACCAACTCGTCATGTAGTATTGGTTCCGTTAATTCCAATGAAACTGTTTTTGCGTTCATCTACTTATAAAGTACACCCATTTTCCCGGCATGTTGCACGATTACGGAAAAAAGGCCCAAAAAGCTGCCGGAGACGGCACATTTCTTACTTTCGCATCGGATCAATAAAAAAACCGCGATCGCCATGCCTGTCAATGCGAAATCAGACATCTTCCAAAGCCCGGATTATTTCCAACTCGATGAGTTACTGACTGAAGAGCACAAGCTTATCCGCGATTCGGTACGAAACTATGTAAAAAAGAAGATTTCTCCTATCATCGAGGATTATGCTCAACGGGCGGAGTTTCCGCAGCAGATCGTGGGCGAACTGGGGCAGCTGGGATGTTTTGGGCCCACGGTCCCGGAGCAGTATGGCGGCGGCGGCCTCGATTATATCAGCTATGGACTGATGATGCAGGAACTGGAGCGGGGCGACAGCGGGGTCCGTTCCACCGCCTCCGTACAGGGATCGCTCGTGATGTTTCCTATTTATGAGTATGGCAGCGAGGAACAGCGGCGGAAGTATCTTCCGAAACTGGCAAGCGGGGAATGGCTGGGTTGTTTCGGGCTCACCGAACCAAACCATGGCAGCGACCCATCGGGAATGTTGAGCAATATCAAAGATGCGGGGGATCATGTGATCCTGAACGGGAGCAAAATGTGGATCAGCAACGCCCCGTTTGCGCAGGTGGCGGTGGTTTGGGCGAAGGATGAGGAAGGCGTTATCCGGGGAATGATCCTCGAGCGGGGGATGGAAGGTTTCTCGACACCGACGACACATGGGAAATGGAGCCTCCGGGCTTCCGCGACGGGCGAGTTGGTTTTCGATCATGTCAAAGTGCCAAAAGCGAATATCCTGCCGAACATAAAAGGATTAAAGGGACCGCTGGGCTGTCTGACAAAGGCGCGCTACGGGATCGCCTGGGGATCGGTAGGAGCGGCGATGGATTGTTATGACACCGCCCTTCGTTACAGCAGGGAGCGGATACAATTCGGTCGCCCGATCGGGAGTTTTCAATTGCAACAAAAGAAACTGGCGGAAATGGTGACGGAGATCACCAAGGCGCAGCTGTTGAACTGGCGGCTGGGCGTGCTGATGAGCGAAGGCCGGGCAACACCGGCGCAGGTATCGATGGCAAAACGGAACGGCTGCGAAATTGCCGCACAGATCGCCCGGGACGCGCGGCAGGTGCTTGGCGGGATGGGCATCACGGGCGAATATTCGATCATGCGGCATATGATGAACATCGAGAGCGTACTGACCTATGAAGGGACCCATGACGTTCATTTGTTGATCACCGGGATGGATATTACCGGGTTTAATGCATTTAAATGAAAATATTCCTGATCGGTTTTATGGGTTCCGGCAAAACACACTGGGGGCGCCTGCTTTCAAAGAAGCTGGGGCTCGCTTTCTTCGACCTCGACACGGTGATCGTGGAGCAGGAAAAGAAATCGGTGGCGGATATTTTCGCGGATAAGGGCGAGGAATATTTCCGGTATAAAGAGACCGAGGCGCTCGAACGGATCGTGGAGGGGGAAGACGGCTTCATCCTTTCCTGTGGCGGCGGGACGCCCTGCTTCTTCAATAACATCGAATTCATGAAGAAAAGCGGGAAGGTGATCTGGCTGAATACGTCGATCGAGGCGCTGAAGGAGCGGTTACAACGGGAGCGTAAGACCCGGCCGCTGATCAAGGCGGTTGATGATGCAGATCTCGACCGGTATATCGTAAAGAAGCTAAGCGAGCGCCGGATGTATTACCAGCAGGCTGACGTGACGGTGAACGAGGAGAGCGTCACGCTGGACGAGCTGATCAAACTATTGTTCCAGAGTGAAAAGCCCGACCGGATGAAGGAGGAATTATAGCGACAAGACATAATAACTGCTATGCATAAAAGTTTTCTTTCGGTTGCGGCTGTTTTGGGGGCGTTGTCGGTGGCGCTTGGGGCCTTTGCCGCGCACCGGCTGAAAGAGATCGTGTCGCCGGAAGCGGTCGCAATTTTCGAGACGGGCGTGCGTTACCAGTTTTATCACGTATTTGCGTTGCTTTTCGTCGGGTTGATGCCCGATCGGGTCTCGAACCGCTGGGCGGTTTGGGCAGGGAATTGTTTTATCATGGGGATCATTTTCTTCTGCGGGTCGCTGTATACTCTCACGGCGCTTAAGGCTGCGGAAGTTTCCCCGATGAAGCTCATCGGGATAGCGACACCCGTCGGCGGGGCATTTTTTATCGCCGGCTGGATATTCCTTTGGCTGGCCGTTATAACGTCAGATAAAAAGTAGTGCGCGTGCCCTGGCGGTTCTCCACCAGGAACTCCCCGTTGATCGAGGCCATACGTTTCTTCATGTTGTTGAGCCCGTTCCCGAATTTGCGGAGTTTATCCAGGTCGATCCCGACGCCGTCATCCTGGATCTCGATGATCATCCGGTCCTGCACCGTTACGTTGATACGCACGACCGGGCTTTGCGAGTGCTTTACTACATTGTTGAGTGCCTCTTTGACGGACAGAAAGATATTCCGGCGCTTCTCCCCGCTGATCTCCCGCGCGGGGATGGAGGCGGGCATGCTGAAGATACAGTCGATAGACGTATTCTCGAAGAATTCGACGGCATAGGACCGGATATAGGCGATCAGGTTTTCGACGGTATCGTTGGAACTGGTCATCGTCCAGATGATCGTGTTCATCTTGGTGAGCAGCTCGTTGGCGGAATTGGAGATCTTTTCGATCTCGGGAAGCGTGGTGTTCTTCATTTTACTTTTGACGATCTCGGACATAAGACGGATGGCGGTCACGCCTGAGCCGAGCTCGTCGTGCATATCGACGGAGATCCGGTTGCGCTCGTCTTGCTTGGCAGCCAGCACGGCCACCTGCTTTTCCATCTCCTTTCGTTCGCCCTCCAGTTTGAGCTTCTCTTCCTTCTGGATACTGAGGATGATCTCGCGTTTGTTTTTGTACGTGAGGGCAAACAGGAAGAAAAGCAATTCGATTGTGATGCCTATTTCGTAATAGAAAAGGGCGAGGTTCAGGACGGAGCTGCTTTTGACGGGTTTGAAATTGGTGCTGATCATGACCTGGGAAACGATGGACAGCAGGCAGAGCGAGATATTGCCGAGGACGATATAGTTCATCAGCCGGTCGTGATAGGTCAGCCCTTTGGCGATAAACCCGATGGAAATCAGTAGCAGGAGGATCTTTATACTGTCTTCGAGGGTGTTGGCGATACGGAAATCATCCGAGAGATAGTAGAATGCGATATAGGCGATCGTGACGGCGGTGATGGCAATCGCTCCCCATTTCAGAAATCGGTCCAGACCCCGGAAATACCGTCTCGTGTCGAGGAATTTGCGGTGAAAGAAGATATAAGAGATGTAGCCGGCGGAAAACAGGATATTGTCAAGAAAGCTTTCAAAGTAAAAATTGAAGGCGGTGGTGACATGATGGAGGGTCGATTTCAGGAAAAGGAGCACGCTGATACAGATCGCATAGCCGATATAATAGAGGAACTCGGGCTTTGCACTTTGCAGGTATTCACTGGCCGCATAAAAGATCATCATGAGCATGATCCCCGCGAAGAGATTGGTGATCGTGTCGATGATGGTACGGTTCTCGTGATTGATGGCGACGGCCTGGCGGATGAGCGAAGTCCCCGTCAGCGTAGGGTTGATGGTGTTGGTCGGTGCTTTTATAAACCCGAGGACGGCAAAAAAGCTAACCGTGTCATGCGGGGCGACGGTGATCCGGCGGTACCCGAGGCTATCGGGGTCGTCCGGGAGGACAGAGGGAACGGGGATGATGGCGGTGTCCCCAAGCTGGTAAAGCCGGATACTGTCGAGTAGAAAACCGGGGCAAAAAAACGCTGCCGCCGCCGCATTGCCGCTATTGGTTATCGTAAAGCGCAGCACGGTCGTTTTATTGATGGCAGCCGGGGCGACAAAACGATCCGACCGGCGTACCCCCCGATGGTAGGGCAGCGTGTCGAGCCGATCCAGCGGGATGTGGCGGCTGTTTGCATTATAGACCCAGATGCTGTCCGACAGATCGGTCAGCAGATTGGTTTGTCCGAGGTCGGCGATGGGATACCGGAGGGCGAGGACAGCCGTGTCGGCCGGCGCCTGCTGCGCGAGCGTATGCAGTTGAAGTGCCAGCAGAAGGCAAAGCGGGGCGATCGAAAAGAGGAAAGGTCGGGCTGGAGAGCAGGGCCGCATGGCTTTTGGCAGCAGTTTTTTTAAAGGTAAACTAAATAATTATATTTGTGGCCATGGCAAACCGACTGAAGTCAAAGAAAGGACAGGGGCCAGCTTCGGGCAAATTGAAGCCCGAAAAGGAGCCCCGGGTTACCGCCAGGCAGATCGCTAAAGATGAACGTACCCACAAGATCACCGGGGCTGTCTTCCTTCTGCTGGCAGCCTTTTTGTTCGTTGCATTCACTTCTTATCTCTTCACCTGGAAGGAAGATCAGCATATCGTCACCACCCGCGGTTGGCATGTCCTCATGCCTTCTGCCAACGTAAAAGCGTCAAATTTACTGGGAAACCTGGGGGCGCTGGTGTCGCATTTTTTCTTTTTTGACGGCTTCGGGCTGCCGAGCTATCTGTTTTGCTCTTTCTTCTTTATCGTCGGCGTAAACCTGTTGTTCGCAAAAAAGATCTTCTCGATCTCCCGCAACCTGCGGTATGTGATCACGGGGCTCCTGTATTTCTCGGTCGCGCTGGCATTTGTCACCCGCGGCAGCGGATTTCCCTGGGGTGGAGCGGTTGGCAATATGGTGGACGACTGGCTGACGCGGTTCCTCGGATGGCTTGGGATGGCGGCACTGCTGTTTGTAGCCGGGCTGGCCTATTTTATCTGGCGGTTCAACCCGAGTTTCAAGGTTCCGAAGATGCCGGTTAAGGAGAAAGCCGGCTTAGCGGCGCCGGTGGAGACCGAGCCTGCGGGG
Organism: Puia sp.; assembly: GCA_035501395.1. Classification (GTDB taxonomy): domain Bacteria; phylum Bacteroidota; class Bacteroidia; order Chitinophagales; family Chitinophagaceae; genus Puia. The sequence continues at coordinate 2,953 of DATJWK010000002.1, read as the reverse complement.
AAAGGAACGCCGGGAGCAAAATTGTTTATCGACGAGCGGTTTAGCCAGGATAAACCGAATATCCTGAAGGAGGAAGGCGGCATCGTGGCGATCGCACCGGCGGAGAAGGAGCCGGAGATCGAGTTCACCATCACCGAACGCGAACCCGTCACCGCGGATAAACCGCCCGAGGCGCCTGAAGAGCCGGTATGGCTGGGTGACGAGGAAGAAGACTGGGATGAGGAGCCGGCCGAAGAACCGGCGCCGCCGTTGGCCGTGTCGCCGTCTTTGGACCTGGAGATCAAGCAGGGTATGCCGGCAGAACTAACGCAACCGGTCGGGTCCCTGTTACCCGAGAACTTACCGGACTATGAGCCGACGCTGGACTTGCGCGATTATAAATACCCGGTGCTCGATCTGTTGGAGGCACACGGGAGCGAGAAGATCGTACAGGATGCATCGGAACTGGAGGCGAACAAGAACCAGATCATCAATACGCTAAAAAACTACGATATTCTGATCTCCAAGATCAGCGCGACGGTCGGACCGACGGTGACCTTGTATGAGATCGTACCGGCAGCCGGGGTGCGGATCTCCCGGATAAAGAACCTCGAGGATGATATAGCGCTGAGCCTTGCGGCGCTGGGGATCCGGATCATCGCGCCGATCCCGGGAAAGGGGACCATCGGGATCGAAGTGCCGAACGTCAAAAAGACGGTGGTGAGTATGCGGACCCTGCTCGCGTCGGACAAATTTCAACACAGCAATTTCAACCTGCCGATCGCGATCGGAAAAAAGATCGACAACGAGAATTTTATCGTCGATCTGTCATCGATGCCGCATTTGCTGATGGCGGGCGCCACCGGTCAGGGGAAGTCGGTCGGTGTCAATGCCATCCTGGTATCCCTGTTGTACAAAAAGCATCCCTCGCAGCTAAAACTCGTGCTGGTAGACCCCAAAAAGGTCGAGTTGAGCATCTACCGGATGATCGAGAAACATTTTTTGGCGAAGCTGCCGGGAGAAGAAGAGCCGATCATAACCGATACAAAAAAAGTAGTCCACTCGCTAAATGCCTTGTGTATCGAAATGGACAACCGGTACGACCTGTTAAAGGAAGCGAATGCCCGGAACATAAAAGAATACAACGAGAAGTTCATCAAGCGCCGGCTGAATCCCCAGAAAGGGCATCAATATCTTCCGTTCATCGTGCTGGTCATCGACGAGTTTGCCGATCTGATCATGACGGCAGGGAAAGAGATCGAAATGCCGATCGCCCGGCTGGCGCAGCTGGCCCGCGCCGTGGGGATCCATTTGATTATCGCTACCCAACGGCCTTCGGTGAATATCATCACCGGAACGATAAAGGCCAACTTCCCGTCACGGATAGCCTTTAAGGTATCGAGCAAGATCGACTCGCGAACTATCCTCGACGCGGGCGGTGCGGATCAATTGATCGGCAAAGGCGATATGCTGATTTCTCACAACGGGGAGATCACGCGGCTGCAGTGCGCCTTCGTCGACACGCCCGAAGTGGAACGAATTACCGAATTCATCGGGCAGCAGCGAGGTTATCCCGAGGCATACAAATTGCCGGAGTATGTAGATGAAAAGGAGCTCGAAGGGAAAGACTTCGATCTCGCGGACCGGGATCCGCTTTTTGAAGAGGCGGCGCGATTGATCGTGCTGAATCAATTGGGGAGCACCTCCCTGATCCAGCGAAAAATGAAGCTGGGATACAACCGGGCCGGAAGGCTGATGGATCAGCTGGAAGCCGCGGGAGTAGTTGGGCCGGGCGCCGGAAGCAAGCCGCGGGATGTGCTGATAAAGACCGAAATGGAGCTGAACCAATATTTGAATCCCTAAGGGGATTTTAAGGATGATTTAAGGAGGGATGAGATCGTTTTACCCTAATTTTGCCGCAAATGAAAAGAATACCTATATGTTTTGCCTTGGTTTTGGGAGCGTTTGTGGCCGGGCAAGCGCAGAACACCAAGTATATCGGCAAGAATGATCCGGATGCCAAAAAGGTACTGGATGCGCTGAGTGCCAAACTGAATTCCTACAAAGCGGTACAAGCCAATTTTACATTAAAAGTAGAAGATTCAAAGGGGAAACTGCAGGGCAGCCGCAGCGGTGTCATCTATCTCAAAGGGAATAAATATCACGTGAGCGTGGTGGGGGGACAGGAGATCTATTGCGACGGGAAAGACGTCTATACCTATGACAAATCCGCCAATGAGGTGACGATTACAAAGAACGATCCTGCAACGGCGACAATTTCGCCGGACAAGGTATTCACCAATTTCTACGACAAGGATTTTCTATATAAGCTGAATGGAGAAAGCAAGATGGGGACAAAGACGGTGGAAGAGGTAGAACTGACCCCGGTGGACAAAACAAAGAGCTTCTTTAAGGTTTTATTGTATATCGATAAGGCTACCCACACGCCCGTCAGCATGAAGCTGTTTGACAAAGGGGGGAACCGGTATACCCTGGATACGAGCAAGATCAACGGGAGTGCGCCGATTTCCGATGAACAACTGGTCTATAGCAAGGCGAAATTTCCCGGCGCAGAAGAAGTCGATCTGCGAAATTAGCCTGTCTTCGCGGGTTAACCGGCGAAGTGAAGTTTGGCAAGCTAGTCCGCTTCGCCACCCCACCGAAAAGTAGAAATAGACAGCCCCGCAAGATCGAGGACCCGGTCGACGACAGTGGCGGCTGCAGCCTCGATCGTAGCCGGCCGGCTATAAAACGAAGGGGTCGCCGGACAGATGATCCCTCCGGCCAGCGTGACGGTCTCCATGTTCCGGATGTGAATCAGGTTGTAGGGGGTGTCGCGGACGACACAAATCAGTTTTCTTCTTTCCTTAAGGACGACATCCGCGGCCCGGGTAATGAGGTCGGAGGAAACGCCCTGGGCAATACGGCCAAGCGTGCCCATCGAGCAGGGAACGATGATCATGGTATCATACCG
>DATJWK010000001.1:0-52164 GCA_035501395.1 Puia sp. | reverse complement strand
GATGCGATACCGGGGAAAGGCCTCCCGGCTGAGGGTAATAGCGCTTACTCCCGGGCTGGATTTTTCTTCTAGCCGCGAGGACTCTTTTGATCGCCTGGGAGAGCAGGAACTCATCCGGCTGATCCAGACTTTGCCGCCCGCGTACCGTATGGTCTTCAACCTGTATGTTTTTGAGGGACTGAAACACCGGGAGATTGCCCAGTTGCTGAACATCAGTGAAGGCACATCAAAGTCAAATCTGTCGGACGCCCGTGCGTTCCTCCGCCGCGCGTTGGCCGGAAATTTAAAAGTGGCGAAATAATATGCCGGAATCATACGACGAAGACAATATTGACAGCCTTTTCAGAGAATCCCTCCGGTATGGGGAGCGGACACCAGTGTCTCCTGTTTGGTCCAACATCGAAGCCGAGCTTAATAAAGGCAGGCGACGAAGACTGCTGCTGTGGTGGTTGCCTGTCTTCGCGGCGGTCGCCGTGATCGTTATCCTGAAGATAGGCCCGTCATCGAAAGGATCTGTCCCTATTCGTCTTCAAAGCAGCGATCGGGCCGGAAACATGGGGCGACCTTCCACGCCGGGAGAAAGAAATCCCGTCGCTACGCAGGTGCGGATCGACCAGCACATGCTCTCCGGCCGAATGCGTCACCTCAGTATTCCCGGGCAGTACCTCCCCGCCATGGATAATTCCATCTCCGATCGTTCGGATTCCTATTCACTCCGATTACCTGGCCTTGTAAATACAAGTCCTGGTGACCGACCGGGTATTTGGATTGGAAAACCGGTGTTCAATACCCGGCTCGCGGCGCCGGCGCGCCAGGGACCGCCCGGAATTAACCGACGCCATTCAACATTCACTCTGACCGCATATCTCTCCCAGGAACTGGCAGCTTACAGCCTTGCAGATCATGACTCAACTGGTCCGAGCGGCCGCGAAATAGAAAAGCGACAGAACTCCAGCTTTTCCACTTCGGTTGGACTGCTTGCAGCCTATAGCTTTGCGCACAACTGGGTGATAGAATCCGGCGTCGGTCTTTCGCGGTCATTGAGCGTGGCAAATTCGGGGAAGGCGGTTGCAGTAAAGGATAATACCGGAAATGTTTCCTACCAGGTGAATACTGTTACCGGTTACGGCTACCTGGCATCACCCGGTGCAGCGAATATCGGCGATAGCGTAACGACAGGCAAGACCACGGGTACGCTTGATTATGTCTCGATACCATTCGCCGCATCCCGATCCTGGAGCAAAAAGCGGATTACTTTTCTTGCCGGCGCGGGAATAAGCACAAACTTCCTGACCCGCGCTACCGTGCAGACTTCGCTCGCAGACCCGACAAGCAATAATCCGACAAAAGAGCTGACCCAATATGGGCTGAAAAAGGTTACGTTTGGGATGCTGCTCAAAGGCGAATTGCGGTACCAATTCTCCCCCTCTTATGCTTTCTCCATGCTGGCCACGTTTAAAAGTTCGGTCGGACCTGTCAATACACATACCTCTTATCGTACCTACCCTTACAATCTGGGTTTCGGTATCGGGTTCACACGGATTTTCTAAACGGTTAAAAGCCCCTCCTCCTGTGCCCCGCGCCAGCTCGTCCCACCCAAAAGCATGCCCCGCCCGGTCCTGTGGGAACCCATGTGCATAACTATGTGTTTAACGAGTGCATAACTGTTGCAGTAAAAATTTGGAAACAGGGGAATCGGTAACGTATCTTCAATTTACAAACGAGACGGGGAAGTTCGAAAGAATGATACCTGGCTCACCGAGGGGTGGAGGTCCGACGGGACTGAAACAACTCAGAAAAGCATCGGGTCAGTAAGCAATAAGGTAAACGCTTAGCCAAGAGCCGAAAGGCACGCGGCAAAAACCAAAAATCAGAAGGTAAGAGGCGAAAGTCACTAGCCGGAAGACAAAGGTGAGATCCAAAAGCCGAAAGGCAAGCGGAAAAAAGCTAAACCGAAAGCCGAAATAGACTTGGTGCTTTTTCTTTTTATTTCCTCGCCACCTGCGTGCAGCATAGGCACCCTGGCCTTGGATGACCCGCTCCAATGGATCCCCCACTTTACCGACGTTCCGCCCAAGCCAACCCATCCGGCACACCACCTACCTCCAATTTGCCCGTCACCTCCAGTGTCTTCAGGTCGACGACCACGATATAATTATCCGCAGAGCACGCTACAAAAGCCCGGCCGCCCACCGGATCCATCAAAATTCCCGCTGCCCCATGACCGATTTTCATCTTTTTAACCTCCGTCCGTGTCTTTGCATCGTAAATAACCAGGTCTCCCGACCCCAGGCTCGAAATAAAGACCTGCCGCCCATCGGGCGTGAACTTCAACCGGTTGGCGCCCCGCACGCCTGCATCCAGCGTCGCTGCCAGTTTCTTCGCTCCGAGGTCGATCACGGCGACCGTCCCGTCCTCGCTCGCCGCTGTCCATAGCTCATGCCCATCCGGCGAGACATCGAATCCTTCCGAACCGCGCGACACGGGGATGACCGTCTGAAGCCATTCTTCATGCGGCCGTGGACCCTGACCGGGAGGCGGTCCACCCGCGCCAGCCGGAACCCCACCGGCGGCAGCCCCTTGAGGCGGTGCACCTGCCGGCGCCCCGGGCGGTGGCCCCATTCTGGGTTGAATCATCGTATCCACCAGGATACTTACCGTTCCCGATGACACATTTGTGGTGTAAACCCGCTTCTGGTCCGGCGTCACATAGATCATATGCGTCCTGTCCTGACCCGTTCCCATTATCCAGTCCGTCTGACCTGTCGCCGGATCGTACCGGGCGACTGCCTTCGAACCTTCCGCGGTAAACCAAACTTTCCCCCCGCTAAAATCCACTCCATGCGGCCCCATTAACGGTTTTGTGTCATAGGCCGGCATCGCCTTCCGGGCAACCAGATCCAGAATATCCAATTCGTGCAGGCTCCCGCCGCCATAAATGGTCACATAGGCTTTCGTCCCGTCGCTTGACGCGATCACCTCATGCGGATCGCTGCCCACCGGCAACCGGGCGATCACCTTTAGACTGGACGGATCGACAATCGCAAGGGTATGATCGGTCTTTGAAAGCGCCAACAGCGTCCGTTGCGGCGCAGGCGTGGTCTGAGCCGCGCAGCTCGCGGCGACCGCAGCAAAAGCAAGGCACTCCAGGATCCCGGCCATTCGCATTCTCTTACTAACCATAGCAAAAATTTTAAGAGTGAACAAACAATTTATGGTCTCACCCGCTTCGGCATAACCAAACTATCCGGCGGATACTTCGACTTGATATCCGCCTTCACGCTCTCGCACCAGTCGAGCAGCTTTTGCTTATCGGCGGGACTGAGCTTCGCATTATGATGGATCATCGTGTAACTGTCCAGCGGCATATCACCCTGGTTCAATTGCTCGATACAATCGTCCATTTTTTTATATTGGTACGCGATGCGCCGATCCGTAAAATCATCGAGGTTGAAATGGCGTTTCCCTTCCTTGATGTGGTTGTTCAGCCACCAGCCGACCGGCTGTACCTCCGCGTACCAGGGATAGGTTGTCTTGTTGGAATGGCAGTCTGCACAGGCCGTAGCGAGGATCTTGTCGACGTCGGCCGGCACGGAATAGCGGGTGTGGATGTTGTTGGTGGAATTAGCGGAGAGGTTTTTTGCCGGCCGGACAAACTGGATCACGAGGAGTAAGGCGCCAAGGACAAGAATGATTTTCCGAATCATGGATCGATGTGTTTTGGGCAAAGATATCGGAATCGGCATTCGCCTGCTCACCGGTGCGGGCAACCCGGAAAATTCTGCGATCAACCACCGAAATCAACGGGATTTCGTGGCAAAGTTTTTGAGTAGTTATTGAAAACCATACCCATATGGACGATTTTTCCCCCGTCAGCACCCTTGGCGAGCTGTTAGATAACCAGGCCGCGGCCATCTGCAATCGCAACATCGCAGCAGCCACGGCCAATTATGCGTCCGATGTGGTCATTTTTGATGTCGTGGGACCGCTGCGGCATCCCGACGGCAAGGCGTCGGTCAGAAAACGTTTGGAAGACTGGTTTTCCACCTTTGCGGCCGATGCCCAGATACTTTTCGAGATCACCGACCGCGCCATCAGGGCGGATGATCAACTTGGGTTTACGCATTCCCTGAACCATGTCCATGTGGGCCTTACCAATGGCGCGGTACTGGATATGTTTTGGCGTGAAACGTTGAATTGGCGGAAAGTCGATGGTCGTTGGAAGATTGTGCACGCTCATAGTTCGGTGCCATTTGATCCTTCGACCGGCATGGCCTCTACGGGGTTGAAGCCGGACGATCATTAGTAAAGGTCGTTCCGGCCTCAGGGACTCTGACTTTCAACAGGTATCAGCGACCTACCCGCCATTCAAAACTAGCCCTTAACAGTCGTTTTATAGACTTTCCAGTCGCCCTCGTCCGTTGCTTTCAGCACGAGGATCTTGTCGGCATTTTCCATCGTCACGACGAATCCCCGCTCGGCCGCATTGTGATAACCAAACAGGTCGGTGATCCAATAGCCAGAATACGAATATTTTATTTGCGCTTGCAAGCGGTCCGGCAGCCCGGTAGAAGAAAGATTTGTCGCTACGCCCATCAGTTCGCCGTTGTCGCTGAAGAACGCGAAGAGTGTCCGGCCCCAATCTTCAAAAGTGGCCTTGAAAAAATTCCTCCCTTCTTCCCAACGAACGTCGACGGCGCCCGCAAAATGGTGGGTGAACTCTGTTTCCACCCGGACAGGAACGGGAGCTGCCGATTTCGGTGTTGCGGCAAATGTACTTGCGGTAAAACCGAGTGTTGCAAATGCGAGGGCGATGATTGTCTTTTTCATGTTATTCAGTTTTATGGCGTCTTGTAATTTATTTGACGCAACAAAACTATTTCGGAAATACGGCATTTTTCGGTCATTGCGACCAACCGGTGAAATTCTGCGTTCAAAACCGGTTTTCTGGACAAAATCGCCGCTATTGCGCCTATTTAAAATTCCGCGCCTCCGGAAACAAACTCGCCTGCTTCGCCTCCGAGGCTGCTTTTCCTGTGGCGCCTGCAACCGGCTCCAGTCCGCGCGCCTGCTCCGCGCCGCCTGGCGGCGGCGCCGCCGCCATCAACAACCGGTTCATATTATGGCATCGCTGAACGATCACATGCACAACCTCTTTTTCAATCTGTAAATGTCCCTGTACCATCAATACTTTCGTACCGAGGATTTCCTTCCGGTACTCCTCGAATACGCTGGCCCAGACGATCAGGTTAAAATGACCGGTCTCATCCTCGAGCGTGATAAAGACGACCCCCTTCGACGTCCCAGGGCGCTGCCGCACCAGGACCAGCCCTGCGACTTTTACAAAATCTCCGTTTCGCCGCGACGACAGCTCCGCCGCGGAGATCGTGCCGAGGCTCCGAAGCCGTTCGCGCATGAACTGAACCGGATGCGCCTTCAACGACAGGGACGTGCTTGCATAGTCCTGCACTACGTGTTCGGACAACGCCATGGCAGGAAGGTCCACTCCTGCCTCGAATGCACTCTCCGATGGCGTTCCCTGGAAAAGACCTATTGGCCGGTCGGCCAGCGCCGACACTTCCCAGAGCGCCTGCCGCCGGTCGAGGCCGAGGGACCTGAACGCATCCGCGTCGGCTAATCTTTCGAGACAGGCCACCGACAAGCCTGCGTCCTGCAGCTCCTGCACCGTGGCATACGGACGTGTCCGTCCCGCAATCAGCAGGAGCATATCTTCCTCCCTGGCCCCGTCCACTTGCCGGAAGCCCAGCCGGACGGTAAAATACTTTCCCTCCACCGCTTCCAGCGTATTGTCCCATTGGGAATGGTTGACATCCACCGGATGAAAGCCTACGCCGTGCCGCCGTGCATCGATCACGAGCTGTGCCGGCTGGTAGAAGCCCATCGGCAGGCTGTTGAGCAGGGCGCACACAAACACATCCGGATAGTAACACTTGATCCATGCGGAGATATAGACCAACAGCGCAAAACTTACTGCGTGGCTCTCGGGAAACCCATAACTTCCAAAGCCCTCGATTTGCTTGAATACCCGTTCTGCATATTCCGGGGTATATCCGTTGCGGGTCATCCCGTCGACCAGCTTGCGTTTGAATTTCGTCACCTTGCCTTGTGCCTTGAACGTAGCCATCGAACGCCGGAGTTCGTCCGCTTCGGATGGCGTAAATCCCGCCGCGACGATCGCGATCTTCATCGCCTGCTCCTGGAACAGCGGCACTCCGAGTGTACGCCCAAGGATATCTTCCAGCTCCTTCGATGGAAAGCTGACCGGCTCTTCACCATTCCGGCGGCGCAGATAAGGATGCACCATATCGCCCTGGATCGGACCCGGGCGGACGATCGCCACTTCAATGACGAGGTCATAAAAACATTTCGGGCGGAGCCGCGGCAACATCGATTGCTGTGCCCGCGATTCGATCTGGAAGACGCCGATCGTGTCCGCCGTGCTGACCATGTCATAAACCGCGGGGTCATCCTGCGGGATATTGGCGAGCGTCCAGTGAAGGTCATAATATCCCGCCGCCAGGTCGAACGCCTTACGGATACAGGTGAGCATCCCCAACGCAAGGACATCGATCTTCAGAAAGCCGAGCACATCGATATCGTCTTTATTCCATTCGATATTTGTCCGGTCTTCCATCCGGGCATTAATGATCGGACAGAGCTCGGTGAGCTTACCTTGGGTGATCACAAAGCCGCCGGTGTGCTGACCGAGCTGCCGCGGGAAACCGATATATTGCCGCGTCAGATCGAGTACCTTTAGCAGATGGGGGTCGTATCCGTCAAGCCCTTGCTCCAGGATCCGCGCGTCATTCAGCACCTCGTCGTGTTGCCAGATCGATTTGGCCAGCCGGTCGACGGTATCCAGTGAGAGGCCCATGGCCTTGCCGACATCGCGGATCGCGCCTTTCTGATGGACCTGCGTGACTGTGGCTACGATCGCGGCGCGGTCCCGGCCGTATTTGTTGTAGACATATTGCATCACCTCTTCCCGACGTTCATGTTCAAAATCCACATCGATATCCGGCGGTTCGTTGCGCGCCGCGGACAGGAACCGTTCGAACAGGAGGTCGAACTTCGTGGGGTCCACCGAAGTGATCCCGAGGCAGTAGCAGACGGTGGAGTTTGCGGCCGAACCGCGACCCTGACAGAGAATGCCCTGTTGCCGGGCGTACCGCACCACATCATAGACCGTAAGAAAATAGGCCGGATAATTCATCTGTTCGATAAAGGCCAGCTCATGCCGGATATTTTTTTCGATCGTGGCCGGGATATTTTCTCCGAATAACTGCCGGGCGCCCGCCCGGACAAGATAGATCAGTTCCTCCATTGGCGTACGTCCTTCACTGGTGATCTCTTCGGGATAGATGTATTTCAGGCTGTCGAGCGAAAAGCGGCAGGCATCGGAGATTTCCTGCGTCCGGACAATGGCGTTGGGATATTGCCGGAATAGCCGCCGCATTTCCACGACCGGCTTCATATGGCGTTCGGCGTTCGGATGCAATCGGAATCCCGCTTCCGCGATCGTACATTTCTCGCGGATACAAGTCAGCACATCCTGTAGTTCGCGTCGCTCCGGATGATGATAATGGATATCGTTTGTCGCCACCAGCGGCATCCCAAGCGCGCCGGACAATACCGAAAGCCGGTGGAGATGTTTGGCATCGTCACCCCGGTAATAGCGGCAGGCCGCCAGGTAACAGGAATCACCAAATGCTTCCCGGTACTCGCGGGCGGCCGCATAAAAACCATCGTCAAAGTCGAAACGCCGATTCAGGCGGTCCGGCGGAACGATAACATGGATGATCCCCCTGGTGTGCGCATATACATCGGCACGGTATAAGTGGCAATCGCCTTTTTCTGCCCGCAGATTTCCGGTTGTCAGGAGCGCCGACAGCCGCGAATAGGCATCCTTGTCCGTAGGGAGGGTCAGCAGGCTCGGTCCGTCCAGCAAATCCAGGCGGCAGGCAGGGATAAAGCGGATGCCTGTCTTTTTAGCTTGCGCGTGCGCGCGAACAATCCCCGCCAGCGTATTTCGGTCGGTTAGCGCGATCGCCGAATGCCCAAATTCGGCGGCTTGCTCCACCAGTTCTTCCGGGTGTGATGCGCCACGAAGGAAGCTGAAATTGCTGGTAACCTGAAGTTCTGTATAGCTATCCAAAGAATCCATGAATGAACCATTGATGCGCATGTTTCCCGGTATAGTGGCCTGAACGAAACAACCAATACCGGGCGCCGGCTTCGTCTTCAACAATATAATAATCGCGACGCTCCGCTCCCTCGATCCACCATTCCTGCTCGATCCGCTCCGGACCGTCCGCGTGGATGATGGTGTGCAATTGGTTTTGGTAGCGGAAAAGCATAGGTGGATAGTCGGGGATGGGCGCCGCGACGTCGATCCGTTCCGGGCGGGGGAGAAGATGGATGGGTCGTGGACGATCGGTGGGCCATCCGGTCGCCGGTTTGTCGTCTAATCCGCCCGCCGCACTATAGGCTCGTTCCGGCCAGTAATGTTCGGCGGGCAAATACCGATGGATAAGCCCCGCCCCGAGCTTATTGCTGATCCGATCGGCCAGTTCGGCCAGCCGCGGGTCATCGGTTCCGCAGGCGCCGGTCCAAAGTGTCTTTTGCAGTGGCGTCACCACCTCGACTTTTGGCGCATCGAGCGTAAAGAGTTCGATTCCGAGGTCAGGTTCGAAATTCCGGGTTTTTTCTTCGAACAACCGGAACAGATGCGCAGAATGATTCGACCCGCGATTCGTGCCGATCCTGGCCTCCATGACCTTACCGTCTACCCGAAAAGCCTTGAATACCGCCTCCCGCAAGCCTTTCCCGTCAGCGCTCAATCGCGCACATAATTGTTCGAGCAGGCGTTCCAACGCGATCCCGATCCCGGCAGCGGTACCGATCGGTTCGAGGCAGGGCAGGCGCTCCTGGTAAGGTTCGATCGGCTGCACGGATATCAGGGTTTCCTCTCGCATTCCGAAGGCCTGATCCAGCCGAAGCAGCAATTCGGGTCCCAGCCGGCGCCTTAGCGCGCGCCTTGGGAAGCCGGCCACCGGCCCGATCGTCAACAGGCCGAGCTTGTGGAGCCGGTCGATTGTTTCATGCCCGATTCGCAATGCGGCGGGGGGGAGGGCAAGCAGTGCCGATCGCTGGAAACCGGTTTGTAAAATTCCATTTTCCGGGCCATACCGTGCCATCGCCCATGCGGCACCGATCGTATCGGCCATGCCTATGCGAATGTGATATCCTTTTGCTTCCAGTCGCCCCCGGATTGCCGCTATATAAGCTTCCTCGCCACCCCATAAATGATCGCAGCCCGTCGCCTCCAGCAGCAACCCGTCCGGCGGATCGATCGCGGCGACCGGGCTAAACCGGATCGCCCATAGCGCCAGCGCCTTCAGCAGCCTTCCGGCAAGACCCGGCTGCTCGTCAACGACCTCCAGGGCAGGGTATAGGACGCGCGCATCCGCCACCGCCATTCCCGCCTCGATCCCTTCGTTGCTCGCGGCCGCATTTACAGCCGTGATGATCTTCCGTCCATGATCGGGCGCCGCCATCACAAACGGTGCGACCCGGAGGGCCGGTCTTCGGATCGTCATATAATCCGTCGTCAGATGACGGAACCATAATGATAAGAATCGTTTACCCATGGTACTCTCTTTTTAGTTGCCACGTCTTCACCGATCGAATAAAATCTCCCGTCCCGCCACTCGAGTTCCCACTTCCCGGTGCTGCCACTCCGCATCCGCAATAATTCGACACTCCATCGAGGAAAGCCAACACCCGGCATAGCCATGTCCGACCGCGGGCCCCGCGCACCGGCTACCTCCTTTACCCCCGGTATCGGACGAACCTCCCACCTGGCCACGGCCGCAATCGGCTGCCTGCTTTTCGGCCGGTCCCTCAGGAGAAATCCAGTCACCCTGCTTTGTTCAACCGCCAGCTGGAATCGCCGCGATACAACCCACCCAACCTCTCGCACTTCGCCGACGACCGCCGCCAACCCTTCGCACTTTAGCGCCTCTTCCAACACCCACAAGGCCTCCTTCTCCTTTCGAACCTCTACAAAGACAACCCGGTCCGCCTCCACGCCAAATGCCGCAAACCCCGGCGGATAACAATTTTGCCGTTGCCCGATCCATAGACATGCGCCTCCTTTTTCCATCAGCCGCCCAACCAGCGCCGCAGTAAAAGCCCCGCTTGCAGCAAAACCTTCCGGTCCCTTGCTCAGCAGCTCATGCATCGCCCCTGTCGGGAATGACCCATGCGGAAACGCGGCCGCCACCGGCCCCAGCCCCATGTCGACCGAAGCGGCGGACGGCGGCTTAAAACCCTGCCGCAGCAGGATCTCCTGCTGTAATTGATGGAAAACTGCCGGACTTGACCCACCCATAATACCCAAATTTACTAAATAAATTAGCAAAACAAAAGAATATTTTTGCGGCCCTGTCATTCCAGGGGTAATTTGGTTACTTATAAAGGGTATGAAGGCCGATCAAGATAAATTCCTTTCCGCCGTCGGTTCTTGCCGCCTGATGTTGATGAAGCTCGCCGGCCTGTATGCCGAGGACCGTTTCGGGCAGGAAGACCTGGCCCAGGAAATCCTACTGCAGGCCTGGAAGGCCTGGCCAAAATACCGCGGCGAGGCCAAATTCAGTACCTGGTTTTATCGCATCTGCCTGAATACGATCCTTACCCACCAACGCAAGCAATATCCCAGGCCGTTGGTTTATCTCCGGGAGGAATTGGCCGTAATTGCCGCTTCCGACGACTCGGAGCGGCAAGCCCTCTATTGGGCCGTCCGTCAACTGGGCGAAACGGATCGCGCCATGATCATTATGCACCTCGAAGGCTATGACAATACGGATATGGCTGCTGTTTTCGGGATCAGCAACAACCACGTAGCCGTAAAAATTCTGCGGATCAAAAAACAACTAACGAAATTGATACAATATGAACAACGAAGGATTCACCGATAAAGACCTCTCCCGGATGTTGGGAGCGGCATTGCAAAAGAAAACCAGAACCGGCGATCCCCTTTCGCGGCTTAGGCAGAACATCGGCTATTCGGCCTTGTGGGCGGGCATTCTTTCGGTCTTCTATATTTTGGTATGGGTATGGTATCCGCTTTGGCCCGTCAATCTTTGCCTGCTGATCTTACTCTTGTTCACGGGGTGGGGAATGTTGAATTGCCTCCGGATCCGGTGGCTCCTTTCTCCCGCTGATTCGCCCGCCCCCGTGCTCGAAGAGATGGAGCGCCACCTGCATCTGATCCGGAAATGGATCAGGCTTCAGACGAGGCTGGGCATCTTTGTCTACCCGTTTAGTATCGTCGGCGGCGGGCTGATCGGGGCATATCTTGTTTCCCACCAGCCGATCCCTGTCCTGGTACGTGACCGGATACTGGACCTGCTGCTGCTCGCGGTGGTAGTCACTTTCGTTCCCATATGCGCGTGGCTGGCCCGGAGGATGGCCCAACGCCGTTTTGGTCGCTACCTCGATGTGCTGTTAAACAATATCCGCGAGCTTAGGGCTGACAAGATCCTTTTGTACAAGGAGCGGGCTGAATCGGCTGGTAGCTGACCGCGATCCCCGCCAGGCGTTGACATTGATTCCCGCCAGGCGCCGGCCCCCATTCATCTCAGCGATCCGAATTTCCCGGTGCGATACTCCTGCATGGCCTCCTCGAGCTCGGCCGTCGTATTCATGACGAACGGTCCGTAGTGCGCGATCGGCTCATTGATCGGCTCGCCCGACAGCAATGCCACCGTACTCTCCCCATTCGCTTCCACCACGATGTCTTCGCCTTCGCCGCCGAATAGGACGAGGTCGTGTTCGTCAGCCCTGGACCCGTTGACCTTCGCGCTTCCCCTGACGACCAGTGCCAGTGTGTGATGCGAGGCCGGGATGTGGCCTTCGAATCTTCCACCGTCGTTCAGCCGCAGGTCGAACAGGTTGATGGCCGTGAACGTCGTCGCCGGCCCCCGATGCCCATTCCACTCCCCGGCGATAATATTGACGACACCGCCGTCGCCGGGCAAAGAGACCCTTGTTACCTGGTCAGCCGTGATCGCCTGATATTTAGGGGGGGATTGTTTGTTTTTCGCCGGCAGATTGACCCAAAGCTGGATCATCTCGAACGGACCGCCTGTTTTGGAGAACGTTTCTTCATGATACTCTTTGTGGAGGACCCCGGCGCCGGCCGTCATCCACTGGATATCTCCGGGATGGATCACGCCGCTGCTGCCGGTACTGTCATGATGCGCTACGCTCCCCTTATAGACGATAGTGACCGTCTCAAAACCCTTATGCGGATGGACGCCGACCCCGCGAATATGATCGGACGGACCAAAGTCGATCTCGGCATTGAAGTCCAACATCAAAAAGGGGCTCACCCGACGCTGTGGGATTTCCCGGTTCGGAAAATAGTTGAAGACCCTAAACCCGTCTCCGACCATCCCCGGCGCATCGGGCCGGGAAAAGATTTTTTCGATTGTTTTTCTCATATCTAATAATAACCATCGGCAGAGGATTTGGTTGACTGATTGCTATGACAACCCAACCTTCCTCTTTCGCCAGCCCGGTCTCAGTGCCCGCCCATTCCGGCTGTCCGTCCAGCGCCAATTGGCCGATGGTGCTGGAACAGTTGGAAAATCGCTATACTGTAAGCGCCGACTTGCGGTGATACAACGCGTAAGAGGTGAACAGGAACGCAAAAAATATAAGGAAAAACAAACTCGATGAATCGTGATGACCCGATCCCCAATTGCAATAGGCTGCACCGAGCAGATCGAAGAAAAGACCGGCATACGCCCACTCCTTGATCCGGTGAAGCCCCGGGATTAAAATGGCGATGGCGCCCAGTATTTTGGCGACCCCGAGAAAAGGGCTGAGATAAGCGGGCAGCTGCAGATCCCTGAATACCTTCAGCGCATCAGGCGCGGAAATCGCATCGACATACCCGGAGAATAACATAAAAGCAGCAAATATTCCCGTAATGATCCAATAAAAGATGTTGACTTTTTTCATGGCGTTTAGTCATTTCGCTAAAGATAATGAATAAACGCTCAATGCTAAGTCGCCGAAATCGAGTCGGTCCCGCCTCACCCGATCGGCGTAAACTGGTTGAGATCGTAGATCCCCAAATTCTTCTCGATCTCCGCTACCCGCGCAACCATCGTCTCAAAGCCATCCTTCCCGAAGTGCCTGCGTTCGTTGTTCTCGAATTCCTCACCAAGCGAATCGTACTCGTGTTTTGAAACCAGCTTGCGGAAGGCAGGGAACAGCACCGTGTCTTCCCGGGTTTCATGCGGCCGGTACATCCGGTTAAATGTCTCCAGCAAACTACTCAATTTTTCCGTCTCTCCAGGTGTTAACGAGCCGCCTTTTGTCAGCTGCAGCAATTCATCCGTGATCTTGCGACCCGCATTGTGCTGACGCAGCAGGGTATCGACCAGGTCGGTCAACTGTGCCGCCTTTTGGAATCGGGGGAATAAATAATCTTCTTCCTGTTTCTCGTGATAGTCCTCCACAAACCGGCGGATGATGACTGCCGACGCGTTCAACGCGGGTAATTGCGGGTCCCGCCCAAAAATAATCTCCTGCCGGCAATGGTCATAGATCAACAGGATGCGGTTCAACAACCCATGCTCCTGCATCAGGTCTTCCGGTGGCGAAACCTCTTTGTCCTCTTCGTTACCCGAACACCCGGCCAGCAGCGAAGCGCCGCCAAGACCCATGAGCATGCCTGTCTGAATGCTCTTTTTTAAAAAAGAACGCCGTCCGGAGTTGCCGGAATGGATAGTAATCATGTTAATTAGGCCGCAATTCCGATGCCACGCGAAATATTTTGTATATTTAGACCGGCATGCGAACGATCTGTGCTACCATATTGTTGATTCCCTTATTCGTTCTGTTTTTCGGGGCTTTGAATATTTCCTCGATTTGCCCCTCAACCCCGCAGCCGGCGTGCCAAAACGGGTCCGATCAATGCTGCAAAAAGAGTAGCACGCCATGTTCCAAACAGGAGAAATCCGGTTGTCCGAAGGATCGATCAGCCAATCACTCCGGTTGTTGCCTCAATTGCCCGCTCTGCGCGCTGATCACGTTCCCGTCGATTATCCGCTTCGAGCCGGGCCCGACCCAATCCACCACCGAATTTGCGGTTAGCCCTGATAATCGTCTCACCGATTACAATCAGCCTCACTGGAAACCGCCCGATACTTCCGGTCTCTCTTAACCAGATCGAAACATTTTGTCATTAATAAAACATTCCAAATGTTGCTATTATTGGATCTGGCTGCCTTATGCGCCAGCGCATGCCCGCAGCCCTGCCCTTGTCCAACGCACTGCCCGGATTGCCCGGGTGGCGCTTGCTGCCATAAGTAGATAAAAAGTGCTACCCGCAATAAAAACCCCCGCGGATGCGGGGGTTTTTGACTTATTCACAACCCTGTCTTTTCGCTTCTTTTCTCAAAGAAAATAGTGTCGCGCCAACGATCACCCATCTTCCCGATCCGCTCCCGGAAGCCTACGCGCCGAAAACCGACGTTCTCGTGCAACCGGATACTGGCGGTATTCTCCGGAAATATGCCCGCCTGCAACGTCCAGATGCCGTTGGCTTCGCTGTCGGCGATAACGGCTTGCATCAGGGCCGTGCCAACGCCCATGCCGCGGTATCGGGGATCGATATAGATGCTGATCTCAGCCACTCCCGCATATACGCAGCGGCTGGACACGGGCGTTAGCGCCACCCAACCCGCAACGGCATTTCCGTCCAGCGCCACCAGCCGGCTATGATCCAGGTGCGACCGGTCCCATTCGTCCCAGTTCGGCGCGCCGGTTTGAAAAGTCGCATCGCCGGTCGCGATCCCTTGCTCGTATATTGTTTTGACGGCCGGCCAGTGTTCCGGCAGCAGCGCGCGGATGTCGATCGTACTCATTTTTTAATGCAATAAAATTACGCCGTCCGGAGGGCTTGCGCAAAAACATCCGGTAGCGGGCTTTCCTCCACGGCACGCGCCGCTTTTTCGACATCATACGCAAACCGCACAAATTCCACTCCGATGCTATCCCTGTTCCGGGCCGAACTCAATTCGTCGATATGCAGTACAACATAACAGCCGCGGGGATCGCCGTCCTTTGGTTTTCCCACCGAGCCAATATTTATGGCGTGCCGGTAATGTGCCTCCATTGCCAACCCGGATGTCAGCACCCGGTGATACGGTTTGTGTGTATGGCCGAAGCACATAATATCGGCATCGGCGTCCTGCATGATCCGCATCATGCTCTTTTCTTCCCGGTCTTCAAAAAGGTATTCATTGATCCGCCGGGGGCTTCCATGGACCAGGAGCAGGTTCAATTTGTCCTGATTAAGTTGGAATTCAACCTTGATATGTGTGGGCAGCGTTCGAAGGTAGGCGCGCTCTTCGGCGTTAATTATACGATTGGTATAGGAGATAGATATGGCGCCGTTGGCTTTTTCCTCGTCCGTTTTATAGGCACAGCCACAGTCATCACCCGAACGGCCGACCCCGAAATCATAGTTGCCGGCGATCGTGGGAATCCGGCGCCGCCTGATCTCATTGATCACTTCGTTCGGCCATACATTGTAACCCACGAGGTCGCCCAGGCAATAGATCGCATCGGGTTCCGTCGCGTCGACACTGGCAAAAAAACCTTCCAGAGCCGGCAGATTGGCATGGATGTCGCTAAAAAGTGCAATTTTCATTTTTTCAGATTTAAGAATTTCCAGACAGGTATGGCTAGCGCCGCGCCGGTTACCGGCGCGGCGAGATAAAGCCAGAGATGTTCAAGATGACCGGCGACCACTGCCGGAGCCAGCGAACGCGCCGGATTCATTGACGCCCCGCAGATCGGTCCGGCGAACATCGCCTCCAGTAAGATGGTCGATCCCACGGCCAGCCCCGCGAAAAGCCCCTGTTCTTTGGAACCTGTCGATACGTGGATGATTACCAGCATAAGAAAAAACGTCAACAACAGCTCCAACACAAACGACTGCATGTCGCTCCCCGCCGGTATCGTCGTACCCAAGAGCTCATCAGAGGGGAAAAGCAGCCGTAGGGTTATGCTTGCCAGGAACGCACCGATGATCTGGCTGACGATATAAAGGCCTAGCGTCCGCAACGGAAGCCGTCCGGCGACGGCAAAAGCCACGCTCACCGCCGGATTGAGATGCGCCCCGGAAATATCACCCAATGCATAGATCATCGCCATGACCAGCAACCCGAAGGTTATCGCTACCCCGACATGAGTGACGGCTCCGTGGGTCACGTTATCGATAACGACCGCCCCAGTGCCGCAAAAGACAAGCGCAAACGTACCCAGGATTTCGGCGACGGATTTTCGGATCATGGCGTCATCAGCGTTAAGAACAACAATCCGGCCCGCAACAAGCGGCCGAATCCGGTTTTTGCGCAAAAATGGTCACACTGTAAATTCCGGTGCCGGATGCCCTGAAGCCCTGTACTTCTGCCGGTGTCAGGTATTCCGACAAGATATCATCCGGAAGGTATATCGGTTTTTCTTTCTGCACGGTGATATTCTCGAAACCGGTTATTTCAATGAGTCTTGAGTAATCGTTTTTCTGGATGGCGCCGGCGACGCAGCCCGCGTACATTTCGGCAGCCTCCCGGATTTTCGCCGGCAGCTGGCCGGCAAGCACGATATCCGAAATGCTGAAATGTCCGCCAGGTTTGAGAACGCGATAAATTTCCCGGAATACCGCGGTTTTATCCGGGGCCAGGTTCAGCACGCAATTGGACACGATAACATCTGCGACATCAGATGTAACGGGCATTTTTTCAATATCGCCCTGGCGGAACTCCACGTTATTATAGCCAAGCTTTTCTGCGTTTACGCGGGCCTTCTCTATCATCGCGGGCGTGAAATCGATGCCAATGACCTTTCCGGTTTCGCCTGTTTCTGCCCGGGCAACAAAACAATCGTTTCCGGCCCCCGATCCTAGATCGATCACCACATCTCCCTTTTTGATCCGCGCAAATTTCGTGGGAAGGCCGCAGCCCAGACCCAGGTCGGCATCGGGATTATATCCCTCCAGTGTACCGTAATCGTCCGTCATGATGTTCGTCACTTCGTCGGAACAGCATCCGGAGCCACAGCAGGAGCCTGTATTCGCAGCTTTGTCCTGCAAAGCGATTTCACCGTATTTCTGCCGGACAATTTCTTTGAGTTGGTCATTTGTTTCCATGCGATATGTTTTTTAGCGTGATGATCCCGTGGGTTCTGTTATTTGGTCCCGGATGATGATGCGAGTTTGCCCTAACAAGCGCAACTCCCGTCCCCTTTATACGCCGCAAAGAAGGCCCCGATCTCTTTTTGATATGCCGCCCAGGTCTTCGCCTCGATGCAATAACATACGCTCGTCCCCTCGATCGTCCCCTGGATCAGACCGGCTTGCTTCAATTCCTTTAAGTGTTGCGAAATCGTGGGTTGTGCCAGTCCCAGTTCATCCACAAGACCACCGCAGATACAGCTATTCGACTTGATCAATTGCTGGATGATGGCGATCCGGGCAGGGTGAGCGAGCGCTTTCATCATACCCGCGAGCCGGTTTTGTTTGTCGCTGAAGATTTCGGATTTGGTCACGCCCATTCTTTATCGTTTAATTGCAATATTACGATAAATGAACCCGAATTCCCAAAAAAAAATTTCTCCTTTCGCCATCCCCGACCCATTTCCCGCTCGTCACCGATTCCCGCTATCTTTGCGATGTACCAATACGAAAAGCCATGCAAATCAAACGTGTAGGTTCGCGGGCATCCGGTAAAGGCCCCGCGGAGTGGTTCACCGGCACCGTCCGGATTGACCCCTTATTTACCACGGAAGCTCCCGCCCGCGGCGCCGGCGCATGCGTCACTTTCGAACCGGGTTCCCGAACCGCCTGGCATACTCATCCGCTGGGGCAAACATTGATCGTAACAAGTGGCTGCGGCTGGGCCCAGCGCGAAGGCGGCCCTGTCGAAGAGATCCATCCCGGTGATGTGGTTTGGTTTTCTCCGGGCGAGCGGCACTGGCACGGTGCGTCGCCATCCGTTGCCATGACCCATATTGCGATCCAGGAGAACCTCGAGGGAAAAGTCGTTGACTGGATGGAAAAAGTAACCGACGAACAATATAAAAGATGATGACACCCAGAATTATGGCATTGGCCTTTGGCCTGTTCATCGCCCCGTTTGCCAACTCGGCCAACGCCCAGGAAAAAAAGCCTATGATACGAATCGCCCGCATCGTCGTCGACTCAGTCCGACTCACGGAGTATCGCGCCGCCCTCAAAGAAGGCATCGAGACCGCTGTTCGCCTCGAACCCGGCGTCCTCACACTCTATGCCGTTTATGACAGGGAACGCCCCACGCATATCACCGTCTTCGAGATATACGCCGACGAGGCCGCCTACAAATTGCACATCCAGACGCCGCATTTCTTAAAATACAAGGAAACGGTAAAAGACATGGTAAAGTCGTTGGAACTCGTCGATGCGGTTCCGATCGGGCTCGAATCGAAGCATTGATTTTAGCCCTTATACGTTTTCTTATTGTGACAATAATGCACCGCTGGTGTTTCTACAGCCTTTTTGATCGAAAAAAATCTATCTTTAACTGCATGATGAAACAAGCAGGATATTTTTTTCTCGCCGGATTGTTGTGCTTCGCAACCACCACAGGAGCTTTTGCCCAGAACTCGCCAAAAGAAAAAGTCCAGGCAATTCGCGACAGGATAACAACGACGCATACCGATATCGATTGGAATGCCTTCGACACAACATCGAAAATTCCCAGGGACAGTATCAGCATCGAGGCACTTCGGGGGGTTTGGAAAGCCTATAACGGTGTCTTTAAATTTAATGGGTCCGTAAATTCAATGACATTAACTACTCCGCTGCTGCTCGAGTTCAGGGACGACACCTACCGGTCCGATGCCAAAAGCACATTCAAAAAATTCGCGTTAACCGGGAACTATTTTTCTTCTCAGGACGGAACCTGGAAAGGATATATTAATTCGGTCTCCGACAAGCTTTTGGAAATCACCTTGAATAGCGGCGACAATAGAATGCGGTACTATTATGAAAAATAAGCGGGCAGCCAGGCACTACTCAAAGACGAAACGCCCCTCAATGATCGATGATCACTGAACGACGTCGTCCGGAAGAGGGGTCATATTGGGATCGGTCATCTATCGCAACAGCTTGACTGTCCGTCGAAGGGACGAATCCATAAAGTCAGTGAAGCGGACCGTGCTGGTGGTGTCGATGAATAATACGGTGCTATCCATTGCGGATTTCTTATACTTGCTGACATAGTAGGCGCATCCTACCAGGGTCCCGTAGCGATGAATGGTGTCGCTTTCGCCGATCCCATGGCTGATCGAGTCGATCTCCTTTTCCATATAATGGATCTCATACTCGTAAAAATCGATGCTATCCTTATTTCCCATCACCAGCGCTCCTGCGAGCTGCCCTTTTATACGGGTATATTCCCGCACGTAAATAGAATCGTTGAAAACTGTCGCCATTCTTGCCGTTACGGGCACCG
This sequence comes from Puia sp., assembly GCA_035501395.1. GTDB lineage: Bacteria > Bacteroidota > Bacteroidia > Chitinophagales > Chitinophagaceae > Puia. Next base: position 32,572 of record DATJWK010000001.1, on the reverse strand, counting down.
TCCACTGAACATGCAGGGAATCCAGGATCGTCGCCGAATCTATACGTTGCAAATGATCCGCAAAGATCGCGCCGAGCGATTCCGGAAGGGTCCGTGGGCGCTGGCATGCGCAGAACGGCAGAAGTGCAAAAACGATTATCCCAAAGCGGTTCATGAGTGGGTGGGGTTGCAGCACTTACAAGTTACAACTTTTTTTGGGCGACCAATACTATTCTATCCTGTTCTCCGCCGTCCACCCATATTTCGGCTCAAAATACTTCCATAGCAACGCCGACACGCGCCGAGCCAGCACCCACGCCTCGTTGTCCGGTACCCAGCGCTGGTCCTTGTTGTTCTTTGTCGCCACATAGAACACATAGTCGCCGTGCGGTGCATTCACCAGCACTACCTCAGACCGCGAGTCGTCCACCATCCCCTGCTTGGACGCGGCTTGTATGTAAGGGGGGATCTGTGACAATGCATACTCATCCCAGAAGACGTGAGTCATGATCCGGTACATCGTCGTGCTGGCCGCCGGGCTGACCACCTGCCGGTTGCGAATCATCGTCACCAGCCTCGCCATTTCCCGGGGCGTCGTTTGCCCCCAGCCGTACTGTTCCCGAAAAGCTTCCCGTCCCGGTGTCCGCGAATTCAACCTTGTATCGGCAAACCCATGCGCAGCCAGCCAGGCGTTGATAACCGGACCGCCGCCGGCCATCTTTTCACACCATACCGCCGCACTGTTATCGCTATGCGTGATCATCAGCGTCACCGCCGTTTGGAGGTCGGTGGGCGTACTGTCCCTGAAAAACTGCATCAGTCCCGAACCGCCGCGCTTGAGGGTGTCTTTATAGACCAACGGCTGGTGATAGGTATAGATTCCGGAGTCGATCCGCGCGAAAATTCCCACGAGGATCGGGATCTTCACGATGCTCGCCGTGGGGAAGATGGTATCGGCGTTGACCGCGGCTTCACGACCGGTCCGAAGGTTCAGCACGTACACGCCCGCCACGCCATGGAAGGTGTCGGTCAGCGCGTGGAGCTTCGCCACGAGGCGCGTGTCGGTTCGGTATTGCGAAAACGCGCCTTGAGACAGGGCGGTACAAAAGACCGCCGCCAATAAAACAATACGCATAGCCAGACCTTTTACATCTTTAATAACCTGCGGTAGAAGGTGGAACCGCTCTGCCTGAATATGCAGAGTACATAGATCCCCCTGGGCAGCCCGATCATGTCCACCGTAACCATTGTCAACCCGGTAACGGCGATGCGTCTCATCGTCTGACCGTTTATGTCCAGGATCTCCAGGAGTTGCCATCCATCGCTTCGTTGCAGGCTGTCGACGGTAAGCAAATCCAGCACCGGGTTAGGGTAATACCGGATGCCGCCGCCGTCGGACGTGACGTAGCCGCCCGGTAGGTTGAAGCGTACGACCGCGCTGGTGTCGGTCTGCTGTGTCGTACACTGGAGGCTGCTGGTAAGCAGGCACCGGACCGCCGCGCCGGCAGGCGCCGGAAGATAGGAAATCGTATCGGTATTTCCCCCGGCAATCGCCTGCCATCCCGTTGCATCCGTACTGTCCTGCCACTCCAATCGGGGAATATTGCCGCCGTAGACCAACAGCGCATTCAGTTCATAGGGCTTGCCGCTGGCCGCCGGTGTGACCTTGATGGAAACCGACGGCGTTACAGCCGGAGAAACAGTGACCGGCACGGTATTGCTGGTCGCGGTCGAAGGAGAGACACAAATGCCGTTAGCCGTCATGACAACCGAAACGAGGTCGCCGTTTTCGAGGCCCGTTGCATCGTAAACGCTGTCATTTCCGCCCACATCCTTTCCGTTCACGAGCCACTGGTAAGCGGGCGAGATACCGCCGTTGACGGGGTTGGCGGTAAAGACATCGTCATCGCTGGCGCAGATGGCCGGATGGGCGGCCACGATGGTCACCGAAGGAGTGACGGGTGAATTGGAATGCAGGACGAGCTTATTGCTATAGGCCGTCTTTGTAATCGCACAGCCGTTGCTGCTGGTCATCTGTACATTGATCACTTCCGTTGAATCGACAATATAAAGCAACAGGGAATCTGTCGTTGTCTGATAGTTGGCGTAACTTGTATTCCAGAAAAAAGTGGGATGGTCCCCGCCGTTGACGGGACTGGCTAACAGCAAGATCTCATTGCCCACGCAGGTAGGACCGGGCGCCGCGCCGATCGTCAGCGATGGTGCAACGACCGGCTGTACACGCATGTTGATTGTGTTGCTGCCGACGGTCTTCGGTTTGGCACAGGAAAGGCTGCTGGTCAGGAAGACAGCTACCTTGCTCGAATCCGCCAGGGTAGAGCTGGAGAATTGCGGACTGTTTGTTCCGACATTCGCGCCGTTGACCTGCCATTGATATGCCGACGAGTCGCCGCCATTCCGGCCGACAGCGGTAAATACGACATTTGCACCTGCGCAGACCATACTCGTATCGGTAAACATGCTGACCGTAGGCCGCAGGCTATCGGTCACAGACACCCGAATGCTATCGGTCGAAGTCGTCGTACCATCGGTAACGGAAAGAAAGTATGTGGTCGGCACAGCCGGCTGGACGACGGCCGTTGCATTTGTCGAATGATAACCCGCCGGAAGCGAAGTCCATGTATAGGCGAATTTTGGATCGCCGCCCCTTCCAACCCGAGCGGTATCGTCGTTGCAGACGAGCGTATCCGGTCCGGCATCCGCAAACGGTTTGTCCTGGTATTCGTAGGCGCCCGCATCAACGGTGCCGTCAACGATTCGCGGATTTGCCAGGATGTCCGTCGTCAGCCCGGTTACCGCGGAATTATCGCCAAAATTGACTGCCGGGGAGTTGTACAACAGCTGGAGACCGTCATCCGCGGTAAGCCACTTTCCATCGCGGCCAAGCGGCAGGACGCTGTCGGTAAATGCGATCGTCGCCGGCGCGAGGTTAGTGCCATTACCAGCCCCGTGTGAGTATTGCAGGAGGCAATGGAAGACGGTATTGTATTCCCAGTCGATGTCGGTTGCCTGACCCGTGGTCGAACCGCCGGACGAATTTCCGGCAAAAATGCAGTTCCTGACGATAGCGCCCAGCGCAAAATTGGTGAAAACACCCCCGCCACCCTCGGGATACTGATAAGCACTGCGGTTTTTGACGAAAGTGCAATTGGCGATCGTTCCACCTCCATAACTGTCATCAACCGCGCCCCCTTTTCCGGCTACGTTGGTTGCCGTCGTATAATTCTGGAAGAAAACACATCCTTTTATATCGAATGTCCCTCTTAGTTGCAAGGCGCCGCCTTCACCATAGGCATAGTTGCCGTCGAAGACGCAGTTGGCGAGACCAAGATAGGCGCCGGCGGATGCGATAGCTCCGCCATAGTCGGTGGCGGAATTGCCGGCAAAGACCGAATGGCTGATATAGCAAGTATCCAGGCCGCCAAAGGCGATGGCGCCTCCCGCCGGGCCGGAGTGGTTGTGGAGGAACTGACAATTGCGGATGATAGTTTTATTGTTATAGGTATACACAGCCGCTCCCCCGACCGCATTCAGCCCGATTCCGCCGAATGCGTTATATCCGTCGCGGACGGTAAAACCATCGATCGTGACGCTATCCGGTACGCCGATGACAGAGATGATCGTCTTGCTATTGTCGCTCGAATCGCCGGGGTTGCCCAGATCGCCCGAAAGGGTCGACGTATTCGCTGCCGGGTCACGCTGCGCGTCCGTAGGGATCCCGGTTGACGGATAGCCGCCGAGGAGGCTTAACGGCCGGCCGATCACAAAGCTGCTGTCCCGGTCAATGACCGCGGGTTTATAAGTACCGGCGGCGACGCGGATAGTATCCGCGCAGACATTGCATACGGCCGATTGAAGATCGGAATAGGCATTCGCCCAGTTGAGACCCGAACCGCCGGCAGCCGCATTCGCGTTGACATAGTAACTATGCATATTGGCCGGCGCAATCTGCTCCAGTTCATACGCGCCGATGTCGACTGTTCCGTTGAAGATCCGCGGGTTATTGAGGATGTCGGTTGACAGGATCTTTCCGATGCTGTTGCTTCCCGCGTTGACGGCAGGCGAACAAAGCGCCGGCCGAATACCGTCGTCCGCGGTAAACAGTTTTCCGTCCGGACCATAGGGGTCCGACAACTGCACGAGTCGCGGATCGATGCCGACGAGGTTTCCGTTTACGCCGTTTGTCCCGGTATTCCGGGTGACGCAGTTGGTTAGCACGGAATGACTGCCCAGCGCTTCATTACCATTGAAGAAAGTATCCGTGACATCTTTCCAGCCGTTCGCCAGTTTGCTTCCCCAGAAGATCGTATTGTTAGCTGTAAGTACCGAGCTGTCGTTGTTCAGAATCAGGGCTTGCTCGTTCAGGTTGACAAACCCCTGCTGGGGGTTGCCATAGGCATTCACGATCGTGCAGTTGTTGAGGGTCGGCCGGCTGTTGGTGTTTTGCATAAACTGGCCGTTCACACTTACGCAATTATTAAACACCGGGTTGCTGTGATTGACGTTGGAAATGCTGTAGCTCGTACTGTCGAAAAGGCACTTGGAAAAGATGGGGCTGCTGTTGTCATTATGCACCGCCGACGGAGCACCGGAGGCGAACCAGTTTTTGAAGACACAGTTGTTCACGATGCTGTTGCCCCCGCCGGCGTTGGCCAGCTGATAACCCGTCGAATTTTTGCCGCTAAACACACAGTTGCTTATCGACGGGTTGCCGGCGACCGCCGACACCATCGCATCGCCCGAACCGAGGCTCAACGTAAACGTGCAGCTGTCGACGGACCCGCTGGAATGATCGAACAGCAGGGCGCGCCCGGTAGCCGACGGCACAATAGATGAGAAGTCGGTATTCCCGTTGCCGGTGAACTGGCAATAACTGATTGCCGGTGAAGATTGGGACAGGCTAAGGACTGCCGCTCCCAGGTAATTGAAGGTCGTCATGTTCGTCGTCAACGTCGAGCGGGTTATGACGGGCGTGCTCGTATCGGTGATGAGGATGCCGCTGCTGCTGGTGCTGCCGTCGGTGGAAATACAGCTGAACTGGCAGTTGGTTACGCGAACCTTCGACCCGAAGCCGATATGCAGTGCGGGAGCGCTAAACCCGCCATCATAAGTCAGGGAACTGCCATTACTAAACACAAAGCCGTCGATCCGCGTGTTGCTGTCGCTGTGAAAAGCTTCGAGGACCGGCGATGCGGCGCCGTACTCACCGGCTTTATAGTTGCTTTGCAGCAGGGTTCTGTTGGCGGCAGGGCTCCGTTGCGGATCGGTCGGGTTCCCCGTTGCCGGATAACCGCCGAGGATCACCTTTCCGCTTTCCAGTTTGAATACGCTGTCCCGGCTCGAATTAGCGGTTAGATAAGTTCCCGCAGCGACCTTGATCGTGTCGGCGCAGTATAGCATCGCCTGCTGGAGGGTAGGGTAGGCGTCCTGCCAGGAACTGCCATTGCCCGCGCCGGTGGCGGCGGCATTTACATATACGGTGGTAAGCGGCGGGCCCGCAACGATCTGCAACTCATAGGCTCCCAGGTCTACCGTGCCCCCGTTGAAGATCCTGGGATTTCCGAGGATGTCAGTCGTAAACTCCGCTGCTGCGCTGTTGTCACCCGAATTGATCGCCGGAGAACAGGGTGCGGTCAGTTGAAGGCCGTCATCCGCCGTGAAGAATTTTCCATCCGCCCCGGCGGGATTGGCGATATTGAAAAAGCGGGGATTGTAATTGACGAGCAGTGTGCCGGCAGCGGATTGAGCATAGGTCTGCGTGATACAGTTCGCCGCGTCGATCGTTTGACCATTTGGAAGGATATCCCCGTTGAGTTCGCTGTAGTTGACGAGATTATTCCAAAAGATCGTATTGCGAAAGGTGGCCGTGCCCGTACCCCCGCCGCTGTAGCCCGCCCCCGTATTGTTGACGACGGTGCAATTGACCAGCCGGATGTCGGAGTTCTGACTATTGAGCGCACTGCCGAAGCTGTTGGCGGAAAAAATGCAATTGTAAAAGGTAGTGTTGGAGCCGCCGGCCTGGCTGAGAGCGCCATTCGAATTTTGATCCATGACGCAATCGGTAAAAATGGCTTGCCCGTTGTTGAGCGCAACGGCATTGTTATAATTGTATTGAAAGATAAGATGCCGGAATACCAGGCTGCCGGAATTCGTTACCTGCATCCCCGTTCCGTCATAGGCTTGTCCCGCATAGCCCTCCTGAACGAAAAAACCGTCCATTACGGTAGCCGTGTCGATCCCCGCGGCCGTAACAATTACACTGTTGGTGCCATTTCCGCGAAGGATAGTCTGCTGGTTTACCCAATCCCGGTTGGCATCGCCGGGATTTCCCGTATTGGGATAACCCCCCAGAAGACATACCCCCCGGATCAGCGAAAAAGTGGAATCTCCATACCCGACGCTTGAGGGCAGATAAATCCCCGCCGCCACTTTGATCGTGTCCCCGCTCTGCGCAAATTCCAGCGCCCATCTCAGGTTGGTAAAAGCATCCGCCCAGGAATCGCCGCTTTTGATGCCGGTGGCACCGGCGTTGACATAGTATGTCCTGGCGAAGGTCGGAAAAGAAAGTATCAGGCAAAGGTATAGGGTGGTCAGACAAGATCTCATAGCCCGGTAAAACTAATAATAAATGCGCTATTTTTATAGCATGAATTTCAAACGGATCAACAACATTTCGGGCTGGGTCGTCTGCGCGATCGCCTGCACGGTTTACATGCTTACACGCGAAGCCACAGTCAGCTTCTGGGACTGCGGCGAATTTATCCCTTGCGCCTACCGGCTGGAAATATCGCATCCCCCCGGTGCGCCGCTTTTTATCCTGCTCGGCCGGCTCTTTGTCATCCTCTTTAGCGGCAATATCGACGCGGCTACCGCCAACCCGCACGCCGCCTACCAGGTCAACCTGCTGTCTTCGCTGAGCAGCGGTTTTGCCATCCTTTTCCTCTTCTGGACTACCACCCGGTTTGCAAAGAAGCTGCTGGTCAAAAAGGACGAGCCCGTGACCCGGGGAAAGGCGATCGCCATCATCGGGGCCGGGGCGGTTGGGGCCCTGGCGTTTACTTTTTCGGATTCGTTCTGGTTCAGCGCGGTTGAAGGCATCGTCTTCGGGGTGTCGCCGCTGTTCATCTCGGCGGCGTTCTGGGCCATCGGGAAATGGGACGAACAGGCGGACCAGCCGGGTGCCGACCGCTGGATCATCCTTGTCGCCTATATCATGGGGCTGTCGATTGGCGTGCACCTCCTGAGCTTGCTGGCCATTCCCGCGGTCGTCATGACCTATTATTTCCGCCGGTTCAATTACTCCCGGCGGGGTATGGTGGTTGCCTTCCTCGTTGCCTGTGCGCTCACCGGTATCGTTCAGATCATTGTCATCCAATACAGCATCAAGCTGATGGGATGGTTCGAACTTCTTTTTGTCAATGACCTCAACCTCCCCTTTAACTCCGGCTGCTATTTCTTCATCGCCTTGCTGGCCGCGGGCATCATCTTCGGCATCCGATGGGGTATGCGGCGGAACCGGCAAGCTATCGTGCTCGCCCTCTATTGCTTTGGCTTTATCCTCATCGGCTATTCCTCCTATAGCGTGATCCTGATCCGCGCCAATGCCGGGCCGTCGATTAATATGCAAAATGTCGACAACCCGATCGACCTCGTCGCCTACCTCGACCGAACCCAGTACGGCGAATGGCCCATTGTCCGTGGCGCCGACTTTACCGCCCGCCCGACCGGGACAAAGGAAGTCGGTAACGTCTATGATAAAGACGCCAGGACCGGCAAATACGACGTGGTCGGAAAAAAGGTGACGTATGACTATGACCCGAATGATATCCACTGGTTTCCGCGCATCTGGGATATCGACAATTCCCAGGGGCATGTCGACTACTATAAATCATGGCTCGGGATCGACGGCACGGAACCGCCGTCCGCCGCGGATAATATAAAATGGCTGTTCGGTTACCAGTTCAACTGGATGTACTGGCGTTATTTTATGTGGAATTTTGCCGGCCGGCAAAACGATCTCCAGGGCACCGGCAATCCCCGTGACGGCAACTGGATATCGGGTATCGGGCCCATTGACAACGCCCGGCTTGGCGACCAGAGCGAACTGCCGGATTCGCTAAAGAACAATAAAGCCAAGGCTACCCTCTTCTTTCTGCCCTTTTTGTTGGGTATCGGCGGCCTGCTCTATCAATGGAAGCGAAGCAAGTCCGATGCGCTTGTTGTCTTTTTGCTTTTTTTCTTCACCGGGATTGCCATCATCCTCTATCTCAACCAGGCCGGGCCGCAGCCGAGGGAGCGCGACTACTCGATGGTCGGATCGTTCTATGCCTTCTGCATTTATATCGGCCTCGGCGTCCTTTTTGTTTATGACCTCTTGAGCAAACGTCTTACCGGCATTCGATCTGGCCTGGCGGCCACCGTCCTTTGTCTCGTTGCCGTCCCTCTCCTCATGGCCTTCCAGGAATGGCCGTCCCATGACCGCCACCGGAAGACGTTGGCCCGCGATATCGCCTACGATCACCTGGAGTCCTGTGCGCCGCCGCAGTCGATCTTGTTCACTACCGCGGACAACGATACCTATCCGCTCTGGTATGACCAGGAAGTCGAGAATACGCGACCCGACATCCGGGTAGTTATTACTACGCTTTTGGGGACGGAATGGATGATCGATCAGATAAAACGTAAGGTAAATGAAAGCGACCCCGTGCCGTTCAGCTGGTCGCACGACAAATATGCGGGGGATCTGCGGAGCTATATCCCCTATTATGACCGCAGCGGGTACCCGAAGGACAGCGCCATGGATCTTTCGGCCGCCATGGCGTTTTTCGGCAGCGACAGTAACCGCCTGCAGTCGAGCAGCGATGAGCCGATCAATTATATGCCGACGAAGAATTTCTCTATCCCGGTGGATAAAAAGGCCGTTCTCGCCAATGGAACGGTTTCCGCGGCCGACAGTGCGCAGATCCCCGACAGGATCACGTTTACGTTCCCCGGAAACGGGATGTACAAGAACGATCTCGCCCAGCTCAACATCATTGCCGCCAACAACTGGAAGCGCCCGATCTATTTTACATTCCCTCCCTACAACCTCGGGCTGGAGCAATATTGCGTCAACGAGGGTCTTGCTTACCGCCTCACGCCCATCCTTCAAAAGGACCGCAATGGCGGCGTCGACCTCATCGGCATGTATACTTCGCTGATGGCAAAATTCAGATACGGCAGCGCGCAGGAAAAAAATGTCTATTTTGATGAGAACGGACGCCGGGAGTTGCTGTCCATGCGCGGCGCCTTCGCTACGCTCGGCGCCGCCCTCGCCTCTGCCGGCAAAAAAGACAGCGCACTGCGCGTTCTCAACTACGGTTACAAGATGATCGATCCGACCACGCTTCCGTACGGCATGACCTCCGCTCGCAACATGGAGAATTTCACTTCCATGCAATATGCGCAGGCCTATTTCGCCGCCGGCGATACCAGGATGGCGACACAGATAGCCAATGCGACTATCAAAGATTGCCGCCAGCAACTGGCGTACTACACCGCGCAGGGTGACAATGCACAAGCGTATTTCCAACAGGACCAGCAGTCCGCAAGTTATATCATGCAGTCGCTGCAGGGAATGCTGAATAGTACTAAAGCTAAGGCTAATGGACAAACGAACGTTCCTTAAACGCGTCGCGCTCGCCGGACTGACGGTCCCGGGGAGCCTTGCCGCGATGGCCGAACGCGTTGCGAAGGCCGGCCACCGCCCCGCAACCGATCTCGCTGCCGACGACGAATTCTGGGCGGGCATCCGCGGCGGCTACCGGCTGAAGCCGGACTATGTCAATCTCGAGAATGGGTATTACAATATCCAGCCGGGCGAGATCCTCGACGCCTTTATTCAACATGTCAGGGACGTCAATTTTGAAGGGGCGTATTATATGCGGACGGTACAGTTTGAACGCAAAAAGGCGATTGCAGGGCGCCTCGCTGCGCTCGGCGGCTGTTCACCCGACGACCTCATCATCACCCGCAACACCACGGAATCCCTCGACATGATCATCGGCGGCTATCCCTGGTCTGCCGGCGACGAAGCCGTCATGGCCTACCAGGACTATGGCGCCATGCTCCGGATGTTCCAACAGGTCGAACGCCGCTTTGGGGTAGTGCGGAAGCTCGTCTCCGTCCCCAACCATCCCGCAAACGACGACGAGTTGGTTGCGGTTTACGAGCGCGCCATTACGACAAAGACAAAGCTGCTCATGGTGAGCCATATGGTAAATGTTACGGGCCAGATCCTCCCGGTGCGCAAGATCTGCGACATGGCTCACCGCCATGGGGTGGAAGTGATGGTCGATGCTGCGCATACCTATGGGCATATCCAGCATACCATCGCCGAGCTCGACTGCGACTACTATGGTTCGAGCCTCCACAAATGGCTGAGCGCGCCGCTTGGCGCGGGGCTGCTTTATGTGAAAAAGGAAAAAGTCGGCAGGATCTGGCCGCTGCTCGCTGAGCCCGATACCAGCGCAACGGGCATCGCCACACTCAATCATACAGGCACGCTACCCGTGCATACCGACCTGGCGATCGGCAATGCGCTGGATTATTATCATGCGCTCGGCCCCGAACGCAAGGAAGCGCGTCTCCGTTATCTTCAACAGTATTGGACCGCGAAGGCCCGCAACCTGTCCGGCGTAATCGTCAACACGCCCGAAGACCCCGCGCGTTCCTGCGCCATCGCGAATGTAGGGATAAAGGGGCTGAAACCGGCGGACGTGGCCGCGCAGCTGTTGGATCGGTATAAGATCTATACGGTTGCTATCGACATGCCCGAAGCGGAAGTCATGGGCTGCCGCATCACGCCGAATGTGTTTACAATGCCCGAAGAACTGGACCGGTTGGTGGATGCGCTTTCTTCACTTCGCCAGGCGCCGTCCCGAAGTGGCGCTTAAAGGCCCGGCTGAAATGGCGGGGAGCACCGCAGCGGAAGTGCGGACCGGGCGTCGATGCCCGCCCTCTATACACGTCCGGTGCACGCGAATTGGAAAGATTTCCGTATATTTATAAAACAAACCGTCCAATATGCGGACTCTGCTGACCATCTTCGCGTGCACCGCTTTTCTCACCCTCCGGGGGCAGATAGTACCGCCGCCGCCACAGCCGCAGCAGCCACACTTGATCATCCAGCCATTCTCCGGTATAAACATCGGGTATATGTTCGTCGGCAACGGCATAACCTATGTGTCGGCGCCGGTCGGGATCGCGATTTATCGTCCGTTGAACAACAACTTCACCGCGTTTACGGCCGCGACGCTCGCTCCGACCGCTTTTCATTTTACGAGCCTCTACAATACGCCGTTTCATAATCCCGCTTACGGCAGCGGCGGTTATACCGGCTTTGGCGCAAATGCCGCGGTTTCCGGCGGGCTGATCTACACGAATGACGCGCACACGTTTTCGATATCGGGAAGTATTTCCGTTCAGCGGGGAAGTTATCCGGTGTATGTCGCACCCGCGAGAACGACGGCGAGGAAACAATACTAGGTTGCTTAACTTTATCGTACTGCACTGGCCACGACAAACTCACCAGGGACGTCATAGCCGTCTCCATTTTTAAAGGGCGCAATTGAAGTCAGGTAATCGGCATGCACCTGTTCCTTTACGTCATCGGTGAACTTATGGTAGGCCAGGGCGACCGGGCCGCCGTCAAAGGCTGCGCCAAGCGCTTCCCGGTCATTGTCGTAATGCAAGATGGTCTGGACACAATCGGTCTGGATTCCGGAAAAACCCGCCGCCTCCAGGTTCATCTTCAGGGTCCAGCTCCCTTCATGCACCTCCACGGTGAGGCCGTCGGTGACGGTGGCCTTTGAGCAGCCGGTGCCCAGGCCAAAAGCCGGCCGCTGACCAAGTGCGCCGGCCACCCGGTGAAAACCGGATCGGATCTTTTCATTTCCAGCCATGGGAGATTGTTTTACGGAAGTTACTAAATTTTCGCCGGGCATGGGAATTGCAATCCACACTACGAACAGACCGAATCGCCAAACCTCTCTGTCTTCCCAATGCCAACCAGGGCAATCTGCACCGCAATTCTGACCGGCTTGAGCTCGATGTTATTCGCCCAGCCGGATTTTGTGTTTTCTCCTTCTACGATTCCGCACGGACAATATGGGGCAGTCTATACCCGCCAGACGCTTAAGGTGACCGGCGGCAAGGCGCCCTATAAGTTTTCGGTCTCAAAAGGGAGTCTTCCCGCGGGGGTCACTCTATCCGACGACGGGGTCTTATCCGGCACTCCGGTCGCGGCGGGAACCTACACCTTCACCGTTACGGCAAAAGGAAAGTCCGGCAGCGGGATTGGACCCGGCCAAGGTGGGGGCCCTGCCGGAGGTCCCGGGGCGCCGCAGTCAGGGACGCAAGATTACACGCTCGTCGTCGATCCCGCCACGCTGGCGATCACTGCCAACAATGCCAGCATCGATTATGGTGACCCGATGCCCACCTTCACGGTGTCATACACCGGTTTCGTCCGCGGAGACAATCCGTCAAGTCTAAACACAAAACCCAGCGCCAGCACCACCGCCACATCAACTTCCGATCCGGGAACCTATCCCATCACCGTCTCCGGCGCCGCCGACCCCAACTATACTTTTACGTACAACCCCGGGACGCTCACCATCCATGGCGTCGAGATTCGCGTCTCCGCCGCCGCGGCAACAAAACAATACGGTACAGCCGACCCTCCCCTGACCTATACGGTCGCCGGCTTGCCGGCCGGGGTCAGCCTCACGGGAAGCCTCAGCCGGGCACCGGGTGAGGATGTGGGTACCTATCCCATCACGATCGGCACGCTTACTGCCGGCGGCGGTTTCAAGATCCGCTTTTCCGGCAGCAACCTCACGATTACAAAGGCTTCGCAGCAGATCAGTTGGTCGCAGTCCCTTTCCGTCGGATGCGCGTCTTCCACCCAGGTGCAGCTCAACGCGTCGGCCAGCAGCGGTCTGCCCGTCATATATGCCGTATCCGATCCCCGTATCGCAACGGTCTCGGGGAATGTGTTGACATTGTTGCAACCCGGTACTGCGATCGTAACCGCGGGCCAACCCGGTAATGGCAATTACACCGCGGCTGCCGCTGTCAGCGACACCGCCGTCTATCAATCGACTTCCCTCATCAGCGCGCATTGGAACGACGTGATCTTCTTTGACAACAGCAGCGGAGATTATGTCGCCTGGCAATGGTATAAGAACGACAGCCTCATCGCGGGGGCTACCAGTCCGTTCTACAGTGCGACACCCTTGGATGGCAGGTACTATGTCGTGGCCACGGAGAAGGACGGCCAGCATATTCAAACCTGTTCGCTCACGATCACCCCCGGCATTCCGATCCCCGGCGGGATCAGCGTATACCCCAATCCGGCGACAAAGGGCTCTTCGGTTACAGTGGTCGCTAACTACTCCGCGAGTGCGTTGCAGGGCGCCACGTTGCAGGTTTCCGATATGAAGGGTAGGGGATTCCAGCTAATAAAGAATGTCACGCCGTCTATGCAGGTGCCCGTCCCGGCCGCAAGCGGCATTTATGTGATCGATCTTTTGCTCGCCGGCGGCCAAAAGACAAGCGTAAACGTGCTCGTGCGAAATTAGCTAAACCCAGATGGCATATGACCAAAACAACGATAGGGATCACCGGCTGCTTAATAGCGCTCTTCACAAGTACCCATGCCCAGCGGCTTACCATCGGGGTCGATGGCGGATTACAGGGATCGCGGTATACGCTAACCGGCGGTCAGACGAGTCGGTTACCCGGTGGATCGGTCAGTATCCTTTACGCCATCCCATTGAAAAGCGGGTTGGATCTGCTCACGGGTCTGAATGTCGGGGTATATCGCACGCAGGCCGCGTTGCCAGGCGGTTCAACGTATACTAACTACCAGGTGGATGACGAGGGTTCCGCATTTGTATATAGTGTGAAGCCGACCGGATACAAAGAAACGCAACGGTTTTTAGCCGCAGGTATTCCGTTGCTGTTGCAATATCATACTCCCGGCGCCCGCATCCAATGGTATGTCAATGCTGGCGGGAAGGTCATATTTCCATCAGGTATGACTACAAAAGCCTCCGCTCAACAGCTGCTTCTTTCCGGTTACTATCCGGATTATAATATCCAGGTATCCGATTTGCAGCAGCATGGTTTTGGCCCCGTCAAAAATTGGTCCGCCGGTTCGTCTGCGCAGCTAAAACCTTCCGCGGCCTTGGTTGCCGCCATGGGCCTCAGTTTTCCGTTGACGCGCAGCACGCGCGTCTATACCGGGATCTTTGTCGAATATGGGCTTACGGATCTGCGAGGCAAAACCGACAGCCTCCCGCTTTTTACCTATAGCCCCGCTGGGATCACCGGGGTAAAAAGCAATAGCGTGTTGAATACGCCGGGCGCCGGGTCGATGAGGATTTTTGCCGTCGGCCTGCAAGTCAGGCTGGGCTTTGGCTCGCCGCGCGCAAAGGCTACCGTGCATGCCAGCGCTGCCGTGCATGTCAAGGCCAAACCAAAAGCGCAACCTGCGACACCGGCCGCACCAATAAACCCAAATTACACGGCAGACTCCACGCTGAGCAATGACGAATTCGCGATCCTTCATCGACCCGTAATCTTCGGCGTCATCCAGGAAACGACGATTCCCGAGGCCCAACGTCCGCATTTGGATGACATAGCCGCTATTTTGATGGACCATCCGGCGCTGCGGATAACCATAGTCGGTCATATTTGCAATAGTTCGACCGAAACAGAGGACCCCAAAGTCGGTCTCGCGCGTGCAGACGCCGTTGCACGCTACTTGAAAGATAAAGGCATTCGACAAAATCGAATGGAAATCAGCTCGATCAACGAGACGGACCCGGTGCTGCCGAACAATCCCGGCGCGAATTTTCAGAAGCGGCGTGTGGTGATTAATATCAAGTAGCTGGGTGATGCACCTGTTGTCGTCCTGGGCGGGATCTATATTCAGGAGATAAAGCGGGTGGAATCCCTGATGGAGAACTTGCTTTTCGACAAGCCTTTGATTTAGCGCCAAAAGACTATATATTTGTCTTATGCGAATGACAATATCTGGCCTGCCCCGGCATTTCGACAAATTCGATCTTCAACGTCTCTTTAACCCCTTTGGCTGGGTAGACTATACAAGAATCCTTATTGACCCGCTTTCCGGCCTAAGCAAGGGAAAAGGAATCGTGGAGATGAAACGGGATGATGAGGCGCGAAAGGCCATGGCCGAGTTGCAGGGCAAGATATTGGCTACCAATCCGCTTAATATCAAAGAGGTTAAGGACACAGGCCCCAGGGAGCGGTAATCTTCATTTTACCCAATGCCCCGCCGAATCCTCACTTTTCTCGCTGGCTTTATATTCTTATGCTCATTGGCGTTTCCGGCCTTTCAAGTAGGCACCGACAGCCTGCTCGGTCTTGCCGTCCTGATCTACGGCTGGGTCACTTTGGGGACTTGGGTCGGCTGGTCATATGTGGCGAACCCGCTTTTTATTGTCACCCTGTTATTGTTCTTCAGACGCAACCGCATATCCCGTCGGATCGCCCTCTTCACCGCCGCCGCCGCCTTTCTGTTAGCCCTTGTTTTTCTACTCGTGAATGAGATTCCAGGTAAAGAGACCGATTTCCTGGTCGGAAAGGTCTCCCGTCAGACCGGGTATTGGGTTTGGCTTTCCAGTATGGCTGCGCTGCTGGTCGCCGCCGTTCTCAACGATCGTGAGCGTTCACCGGGTTGAAAGTACATCCCCGGGCTGAGCTAGGTCACATCGAAGGCGGTTGAAGCCTGCAGCGTAGGATGATGCACCTTAATTTATTTAGTGCAGACGGCCCGTTGATTTATTCCGCATTCTCCCGAAATTGCAACCTTATGGACTATTTTATCGTCGATACATACGAAGACATGAGCAAAAGGGCGGCGGAGATCGTTTTGGGCCAATTAAACGATTTCCCCCGCCTGCTCCTTGGTGCGGCCACCGGTAACAGTCCCACCGGTCTCTACGCCCGTCTCGCCGACGCGGCCCGCCAAACCCCGGCCGCATTTGATTCCCTGCGGATCGCGAAGCTGGACGAATGGCTGGGATTGCCGATGGACCACCCCGGTAGCTGCGAAGCTTACATCCGAGCTCACCTGCTCAAGCCATTGAACATCGCCGCGGACCGTTATTTTACATTTGAAAGCGATCCGGCCGACCCCGAAGCCGAATGCCGCAAGATCACGCGGACCCTCGAGACACAGGGCCCGCTGGACATTTGCATCCTCGGCATCGGCACAAATGGCCATATTGCCTTCAACGAACCCGCCCCTGCGCTTACCCCGCACGCGCATGTCGCCGCGCTGGCTAAATCTTCCCAGTCGCATTCGATGGTCGCGGGAAGCGGCAAACACCTGGTATCCGGTCTTACCGTGGGAATGGCGGACATTTTTAATTCACGTCAGATCATCCTGCTGATCAGCGGCACCTCCAAGCGCGAGATAGTGCGAAAACTAATGACGAAAGAGATAACGACCGGGAATCCCGCGTCGCTTCTTTGGCTCCATCCCAATGCGATCTGCCTGATCGACCGCGCGGCCGCTGAGTGATCGGATCGCTGCGGCCCTAGCGGAGATGCAGCGCCTCGATAAACGACATAAAAGCCTTGAAATAGGTTTCTCCGATCGGGATCTTCACCGCCCCGACCCAGACTTCGTTCTCTTTCACGCTGGAGATCGCGGCTTTTGCCACAATATAGGAGTTGTGGACCCGAATAAATTTATCGCCGGGGAGCTGTTCTTCCAAGACTTTCAGTCGCTGCAAACTGACGATCTTCTGCTGACCCGCATGGATGGTGACATAGTTTTTTAGTCCCTCGATATACGCGATCTCGTCCAGCATCACCTTGACAAACCGCGTCCCTTCCTTTACAAAAATGTATCCGGCCGCGCCCGGATTCGCCCCCGAACCCGCCGCATCCGGCAACAACAGCCGCTGTTCGACCTTTCCCACCGCTTTCACAAATCGTTCGAATGTAATCGGCTTTTTGAGATAGTCCACCACATCCAGATCATAACTCTCCAGCGCAAAATCCGAAAACGCCGTCGTCAAAATGACCAGCGGCGGGTTAGCTAACACCCCAAGCAAGGCCAGACCCGTCATCTCCGGCATCTGGATATCGAGAAAGAGCAGATCCGCCGGCTGGGTCTTTAGCGTCTCCATCGCCTCCAACGGATCGCTGCTGACGGCCGTCAGCGTCAGCTCCGGCAGCTTGCCGGCATATAGTTTTAGGAGGTCGCAGGCCATTGGCTCGTCGTCGATGATATGACAGCGGATTGTCATGGGTAATTAATAATTAAGTGAACGTAATACACATCTTCCCGATCGTCTATATCGAGGGTATACCTTCCGGGATAGCTGAGATCCAGCCTGCGCTGAACGTTGGTCAATCCGATCCCGGGTGTCGGCTTGCCTTTGACCGCCTTCGCGGGCTTGCTGTTCCCTATCCTGTACTCCAACCGTTCCTCGTCGACTTCCAGCCGTGCCCGGATCCAGGCGGGGGCGGATGTGCCGCTCGCGCCGTGTTTGAACGCATTTTCCAGAAAAGTGATCAGGATCAGCGGCGAGATCAGGAGGTTGGTCCGACCCACTACCTCGAAGTCCAGCCGCACTTCGTCGCGAAGTCTGAGTCGCTCGAGGTGGATGTAGTGTTGCATGTATTCGATCTCCTTTGCGAGCTCTACTTTATCCCGACTGGAATCAAACATCATATACCGCATTACCTCCGACAGCTTTGCAACCACCAGCGGCGTCGAATCCGACCCGATCGTCGCCAGATAAAAAAGGTTGTTTAGCGTGTTGAACAAAAAATGCGGATTGACCTGCGCCTTCAGGAACTTCAGCTCGGCGCTTAGCTTTTCCTTTTCCAACTCCCGCCGCCGCGCATCCAGTTCCAGCCAGTCTGCGGCAAAACGCAACAGGCCCACGAACACTACGATAAAAAGATCGCTAATGATTCCTTGTACCACCAACGAGGTCGTCATTCCGCTTATGGCCGTCGCTCGCTCAAAACCAAAAATCAGGCCATCGACTTCGAATCGCAGGAATGTAAGCAACGCAAACGAGAGCATAAAGGCCGTGACAAATGCCCCGATCTTTTTTCGGATCAGCAAGGCGGGGATCAGGTAAAAATAATTCAAATAGGATAGCGCAGCGACATATCCTACGCTGATCGCCGTCTCACCCAACACCCGACCCCAATCGATCCCCGTCCCCTTTTGATATGAGGCGATATGGTTGATCAGAAAGGAAACATACACCGCCCAGAAAGCAGCGTGGAAGAGGAGTATGCGTTTTTGATGTTTCGTGATCGGCATATTAGCGCCAGACAAGGTACGGCAATCGCCCAAAATCTTCCGCTCATGCGCCGCCGATCCGTCAATTAGTATCGCCGATCGGTCAAATAGCGGATCGTTGCGCCCGGATTTGGGCTATTTTGCCGACAAAACCCGCGATGAACCGCATCCTGATCACGATAGGGTGTTTCTTTCTACTTTCACATGCCTCCACACAGGGCGTTATAAAAGACTCGATAACGGGCGTCGGGATACGATTCGCAACGGTCGAACTGCGCAATCGAAGCAACGATAGCATCTGGCAGACTGCCATCACCGATGAAAAGGGTCGGTTTCGATTTCGCACTCCGCCTTCCGGAGATTTTGACATCAGAGTCACGTCCATCGGATATTTCTCGAAGACCGTCCCGGTTACCGCCGGTTTAATTCTCCTTTGCCCCGGTACCGACATGCTAAAAGAAGTTGTCGTCGACGGCCGGAGATCCCTGATTGAAGAACGGCTCGACCGGACCGTTTATAATGTCGAACGCGACCGCTCGCTCCTCGGGGGCGACGCAACCGACGCCCTGCGCCACGTACCCCTCCTCTCCGTCGATATCGACGGAAATGTCACCCTCCGTGGCAGCGCGAACTTAAAGGTCCTCATAAACGGCAAACCGTCGACCATCACCGCCGATAACCTCGCGGATGCGCTCAAGCAGATCCCCGCCGACCAGATCAAATCAATCGAAGTGATCACCTCGCCGTCGGTCAAATACGATGCGGAAGGGTCAGCGGGCATTATAAATATCGTTTTAAAGCAAAACCGCTTAAAGGGCATCATCCTGAACCCGGACATGGCCATTGGTACCCGCGCGGCCTTTCTTGGCATCGACGGGGCGTACAATAACCGCACGATGGGTTTTTCCGTCGGCGGCTTCGGCCGGGCGTCCTACAACGTCACTGGGGCCTACCACAACGTCCAGCAAGTGGGACAATCTTCGATGGACCAGACGGCCGCCGTCCGAAAGAACGATATTGCAGCCAACTACAACGCCGGCTGGGAATTCGAACCGGATAGCGACAACGTCCTGACTGCCTCCCTGCGCTATACCGAGCTCAACAACCAAAACGACCAGAACAACCTGCTGACCCGCTTCTACCCAAGCGCTACGCCAGGTGGCTTGCCGCCTGATAGCACCCTGCTCGACCAGGTCGCCGTTGCCAACCGATCGGGGACGGTGGACGCCAGCTTTGACTACACGCATACGTTTGACCGGCCGCAGCGGGAGTTCTCCCTGCTGACCCTTTATAGCCGCACCGACCGGACTACCGGGTTCACGACGCTCCGGCAGGACCCGCTGACCGACACCCTCACGGGCCGCTTGCGAAACAACGACCAAAGCTCCAACCAGGAGATTACCTGGCAGGCCGATTTCCAAACGCCGATCGACTCCACCCAACTGCTGGAGCTGGGCGGAAAATTTATCACCCGGCAGGTTTCCAGTAATTATCAGTACTTCAGCGCCTCCGGTGACAAGGACTATCTCCCCGATGCCTCTCCATTCCTGAGCAATCAATTCCGATATCACCAAAACATTACCGCCGCCTACCTCGAATACACCTGGACGCCAAAAGCCTCCTACAGCCTGCGTGCGGGTCTGCGTTATGAATACACCGCCATCACCGCGCGGCTTGTATACTCAGCCGCGGCCATCACGATCCCCTCCTATGATGTCTGGGCGCCGGCCGTCAATTTCGGCCGCAAGCTAAACAACGGTAAGTTGATTCGACTGTCCTGGACCGTCCGTATCCAGCGGCCATCGATCCAGTTCCTCAACCCGAACGTCGTCGCCAGCAATCCCGGAACCCTCGCCACCGGCAACCCGGCGCTTGGCCCCGAACATTCCAACGACCTCGAGTTGGGCTACAACACCGCCATCGGCGCGACAACCATCGGCTTCGCGGCGTTCTACCGCCACACGACAAATTCCATCGAAAGTATCAGCCTCTCGACCCCGAATGGGGACACCATCACACGCTCCTATGCGAACATCGGCAAGGAATCCACGACGGGCCTCGACGTCTTTTACAACCTGTTGGTCGGTGATAAGCTTTCCCTTAGCGGCGGCGCCGACCTGTTCTACACCACGCTTGCAAATCCACCGCTTCGCAACAGTGGCTGGGTCGTCAGCGCACGCCTTTCCGGCGGTTATACCTTTATAAAGGGGTGGTCCATCTACCTGTATAGCTTCTTCCGTGGCAGCCAGGTCCTGCTGCAGGGATATCAAACCGGCTATCCTTTCTACAGCCTGACATTGAAGCGCGACCTGAAGAACAAAAAGGGAACTCTCGGCGTCGGTGCGGAAAATTTTCTCGGTTCGGGCATCACCGTCAGTAACACAATTTCATCATCCGGCATCTCCCAATCCTCGACAACGCTCACCCATGTCCTCAGCCTACGCATCTATATGAGTTTACGGTTTGGGAAGCTGAAAGTCGAAAAAGCCGAACGGCAGAAAAAGTCGGTCGTCAACGATGACCTGAAGCAATGAAATCGCGAACTTTAGGTTATGCGCACTCACGGTCATCTCGAAAATATCTTCGCCACATTATCGTGATACAGCTTGCGCAGCATCGCATCCGAGAGGTCCAGCCCGTATAACGGCCAGTGATAATCGAGAAGCCACTGCTCATAAAAATGCTCGTCCTGCGTTTCGAGGATCCGGAAGGTCGTCCGGTACATCCGCGTCGAAAAGCCCATGTCCGTCCCATAGACCAGCCGGTCTGCATATTTTTCCATAAAGGCTTTTGTAAAACGTGGTACCGGCGCGATCTCTCCGTACCGTGCGGCGATATCCGCCCAAAGGTTGGGATAGTTGTCGAAGAGCCTCCCCAGGGCGTTCAGGTCGGAACAGCAATTGGCGAGATGACAGGCGATAAAAGTGGTCCTGGGATTGTCGCGAACGGCGTTCTCGAGTGTCCGGACAAGCTGGTCGTGATCCAAAATGCCTTTCCTGGACAGGTCTACCTTCCAGGTCGCGGCATTCATCAACCCATCGTTGGCCGAGTCGGGGGGAAGATACATCCACGCGTCTTCCGCGACATGAATGCTCACGGGCATGTGCAGCTCGGCGCATTTGACCAGCAGCGGTTTCATCTGCGGGTCGTCTATGTGCAGCCCATAACCCGCGACCGGCTTGGAGTAGAGTTCTCCGAGCCCTTTATCTCCCAATTCGCCTACCCCAACAGCGCCCTGGCGGTGACATCGTTCGAGTTCCGCGACGGCATGCGCCTCCCAGCCCGGCTTCTCATAGCCCGAATAGTCGAACCCACACCATATTGCGAACCGGTCCTTGTATCGCTTGTATTTTTCTACGATCGAATCGAACCTCGGCCCCGTCGAATAGGTCAGGATCATCGTCTTCTCAATTCCAACGGAATCCATGATCCGCACCCACCGATCCACTTCCTCATCCGACGCCGCATAGTCGTGCGAATGAAAATCGATCACCGGAAATCTCGCCTTTTTGACGATCGTCTGTGGAGTCCGGTAAATAGATACCGGGTGATAGTTTTTTAATTTTAGGTCGTTGGCGTTCTGGCACCGCCCGGGTTGCGCGATCAAAAGAAGGACCGCCGACAGCGGAGGTAACAGAAGGGTCGCCGAGATTCCGGGACATTTATGCGCATGATTTACAAGTATACGCATCTTTTTAGCAGGTTTATGCGAATATACACCGCTTTGCCCCAATTTGTACGTCCTGCGACCTTCACTCGCTCCGCAGACTCCGCACCGGACTCCGCACCGCCGCCCTGACCGTATTCAGGCTAACCACGACGAGTGTCAACAGCAAAATAACCCCACCCACCAAGATAAAGACGAGAGGATTGATCGAGATCCGGAACGTATACTTTTCGAGCCAGCTGGTCATCGCCCACCACGTGAGCGGGACCGCAATGACAAATGCAAGGAGTACCAGCCGGAGGAACTCCTTCGACAGCATCAGCAGCAGCCGGGCAACGCTTGCACCGAGCACCTTGCGGATACCGATCTCCTTGATCCGTTTTTCGATCGTAAATGACGCTAGCCCCGCCAGTCCGAGACAACAGATAAAGATCGCCAGGCCTGCAAATATATTAGTGATCTGGCTGATGAGATCCTCGGTTAAGAACTTCTTCGCGAATTCCTGGTCCGCGAATTTGTATTCGAAAACGGTCGCGGGGCTGAACTGCCTGACGATCGGTTCGATGGCGGCAAGCGCCTCCCGGGGCTGCACGCCGGGTGCCAGCCGCAGGCTGATCGTCGCCGTATTATAGGGTTGATAATAGATCATCAACGGGTCCACCGGTTTGTAGGGACTTTCCATCACGACATTGTCGGTGACGCCGATCACCGTAAATTTCCGGGGGCCATACCGGAGGACCCGCCCGATCGGGTTGGTGAGATGCATGGCGTCAACCGCCGCCTTATTCAAAAGTATCGTACCGGAATCCGAGGGTGTGCCGGAAAAGTCCTTGCCTTCTAGCATTTTCACTCCGAGGGTTTTTGCATAATCCTTGTCGGCAGCCTGACCGCAGAAAATGATCTCGGTCCCCGCGGGCTCATCATCCCATTCCGGCGAAGGGCTCCGCCACCAGATATCGGTGACGGGCGACAATGTCCGCGTAACCGAAGCCACCTTTCCGGTTCGGATCAACTCCTGTTTGAATGCGTCATATTTGTTGCCGAGGTCGCCGTCTTGCGGCAGCATGATCAGGTTATCCGGGTTGTAGCCGAGATCCCGGTTCTTGACATATTGGAGCTGGCGGTAAACAATGATCGTGGCCGAAATCAACAGGATCGAGATCACGAATTGTCCGACAACGAGTATCCGCCGCGGTAAGACCGCCCGCCGGCCGGACAGGATAGCCCCTTTCAGCACTTTTACCGGTTGGAAGGAGGAAAGATAGAACGCGGGGTAGCTTCCGGCCACGAGACCCGTCACGAGGATCAGCGCCGCAACGCCAGTCCAGAACAGGGGATCACCCGGGTCGATCACGATGTGCTTCCCTGCCATCGTGTTGAAGGCGGGGAGCAACAGCATCACCAGCAGCGCGGAAAAGAAAAAGGCGATGCAGGTGAGGATAATGGATTCGAAGAGGAACTGCCGCCGCAACTGCCCGTTGTCTGAGCCGAGTGTTTTCCGGATGCCGACCTCTTTTGCCCGCTGCTCGGACCGCGCCGTGCTGAGGTTCATAAAATTGACACACGCGATCAGCAGGATGATGAGGGCTACGACGGTGAACAGCCGCACATATTCGATCATCCCCCCAACGCTTCTCCCATCCCTGAAATCACTGTATAATCTCCATTTGTTCATGGGCCACGCAAAGTAACTGCTCACCTTATCCTCCGGGTTATGCGTATGCATGATCTCGTTGGCCGCTTTTTCCAACTGCGCCTGCCCGGTCCCGGGATTCACCTGCACAAAGACATTCCAGGATGAGTTTTGCCACTCCGCCAGTTGCCGTTGCATATTCGAATAGTCGAACAACCGCACAAAGTCGAATTTGAACGTGGAATTATCCGGCGGGTCGGCGACAACCGCGGTGACCTTGTAGCTTTGGTCATTGTCCATCTTGAGGGTTTTATTGATCGGGTCCTCGCTCCCAAAAAAAGCCTTAGCCGCCGACTGTGTCAACACGATCGAAGATGGGTTGGTAATGGCCGTTGCCGCGGTACCCCGCAGGAACTGCCACGTAAACATATCAAAGAAATGCTCACTCACCGTATAGCCATTCTTTTTAAGGCGGTTGTCGCCATACTGTAGGGTATGACCTTGCGGGTAAGTCATTTCCACCGCATACCGGATATTCGAATAGCCGGACCCGAGCGACCGCGCCAACGGAAAGACCATATTCTGGTCGGTAAAGACACGGTTCTTAAAGTCCCGGTTGGCGATGATCTGGTAGATATCGTCGTGATTTCGATGAAACCGGTCGTAAGATAACTCATCGTGTACCCATAGCAGGATCAGGATGCTGCACGTCATCCCGATTGTCAGGCCGAGGAGATTGGTACCGGCAAATGCCTTATGGCGGAACAGGTTTCGCCAGGCTATCTTGAAGTAGTTGCGTAGCATATCGGAAAGATTGATTCGGGAATCACCACCAAGACGATGCCTAATTGCTATTCGCTGATTGTGAATAGGATGCAAGGGGTTCTATCACGCATTTGTCCGCTTTCGATACAACCGGTGTACGATACCTCGCTTGTTCAGGGTAAAGGGTTATATTTGAATATCGGCCGGTAGCAGCGGCCAGCGTCTCATTTTTGAAAACCCCTGATCGCCGTATGAGAAGATTTACACCCCTATGGACCGGCATGCTCTTGCCGGTCGCGTTTGCCGCTTGCACGCGGCATATGACCGCACCCCAGACACCACCGACACCCCCGGTTCACACTATACCGGTATATCAGCACGTTTCGGTCACGACCCAGCACAACGATAATTCACGCGCCGGATTGAATAACAATGAACTGTCTCTGACGACATCCAACGTCAATACCCGGCAATTTGGAAAACAATTCGTTTTAAAGGTGGACGACCAGGTGTATTCGCAACCCCTGGCTGTCGGCAAGCTTTCCATCGGGGGCGGTACCCACAACGTTGTCTTTATCGCCACGGTTAACAATTCCGTCTACGCCTTCGACGGCGACAGCGGAACCCTGTACTGGCAAAAAAACTATACCGCCGCCGGAATGCGTCCGCCGGTGAATACCGACATGAATTCATCCTGGTGCACGCCCTATACGGATTTTACAGGCAACATCGGGATTGTCGGGACGCCGGTGATCGATACTGCTTCGGGTCGTATGTACTTTGTGGCAAGAAGCACAGACGGCAACAACTTCGTACAGTATCTGCATGCGATCGATATCGTGACGGGCGCGGAGTCGGCGGCCGGCCCGGTTAGGATTTCGGCCAGCGTATCCGGCACCGGAGATGGCAGCGTTGGCGGGGTCGTCAGTTTTGATCCTCGCCGGAACAATCAGCGCCAGGGGCTGACGCTGGTGAGCGGGACGGTCTATATCACCTGGTCTTCCCATTGCGACTGGAACCCATATCACGGCTGGATCCTCGGCTACAACGCCCAAACCTTACAACTCGTTACCGTATACAACGATACACCCAGCGGCGAGAATGGCGGGATCTGGGAGAGCGGGATGGGCATGGCGGCGGACAGTGCCGGCAATTTGTATGTAACAACCGGCAATGGAACCGTCGGTCAGGGCAACCTGTTTACCCCCACCGGAAACGGAACGTACGAAGCCAACCCGAATCCTGATCCGACCAACCTGGCCAACCGCGCCGAAAGCGCTCTAAAACTTACCCCTTCCGGCGACAGCCTGCTGGTCGCCAGCTATTTTACCCCCTTTAACTATCTGCAGGCCGATACAAACGATGTGGACTATGGCTCCCTGGGTACTTTCCTGATCCCGCATTCGAATTATTATGTGACGGGGGCAAAAGACGGCAATATCTATTTGCTTGATAAGGACAATATGGGCGGCTACTCTCCCTCTTCCAACCAGATCCAGCAAACATACTCGATCGTCGGAAGCATGCATTGCCAGCCAGCGTACTACAGGGGACGGACCATTGAGCTGGTATATGTGTGGTCCGAATATGATGTTTTACGTTCCCTGGCCTTCAGCCGCACCTCGAACACCCTTTCGTCCTACCAAAAACTGTCCGGCTCGACGGGCCCCCAGGGCGCCACGGGCGCGGTCATCTCCGTCTCGTCGAATGATACGACCAGCGGTACCGGGATCGTTTGGGCCGCCTATCCCGAAGCCGGGAATGCCGGCGCTACACCGGGAGTTTTGCGGGCCTTTGACGCGAACGATATCACGCATGAGTTGTGGAATTCCGATATGACCATAGGGGACGCGCCGGGCACATTTGCAAAGTTTTGCCCGCCGACCATCGTAAACGGGCACGTTTACCTCGCGACCTTCTCTAACCAGGTGGTAGTATATGGATTGAAGTAGGGCGCCGGATATCTTCTTAAAAAAAGATTGGCCCCGTTGTCCGGTTTTCGGTCGCTGTGGTGTCTTCCCCAAAATAATCCCCATATGACTAATTCCTTTCAGCGGTGCCTGCCCGCCGCCGGCCGGTTTACCATTTTGGCATTGGCCAGTATTTTAGCCGCAGTTCTGCCCGTTGGCGGCCGCTCTCAAACCCCCGATCCAAAGCCGCTTGACAAAATGCCCGCCGACCTGGAAATGGCCTTCGCCCTGACCGCCCTGCCGGCAACCGTCCGGTCCGGAGCAGCCGTTTACCTGCTCGATCCGGCAAAAGGATACTACGTGGCGCGTAAAGGCTCGAACGGATTCGCCTGTCTGATCTCCCGAACGGAATGGGAATGGGGAAATTTCCGGAACGACCTCTTCGCGGCAATGGGTTTTGACCCTGAAGGCGTCCGGACCATCTTGCCGATCTATCGGGATGAGGCTGCCATGCGAGCCTCGGGAAAGTTCACCGCGCTCCAGGTAAAAGACACGATATTAAACAGGATCCGTAAGGGCATCTATAAAGCGCCCGCAAAAGGGGGCATCTGTTACATGCTTGCCCCGGTCATGCGCGTGTATACCGGCAATCCTCCGAGTGAAACCGTTAAAACGATGAACATGCCGCATTATATGTTTTATGCCCCCTACCTGACGGATGCGGACGTGGGCACGGATCCAAATTCACCGAACGGCCCCTGGATGGTCAACCCGGACGAAGCCGTCCTCGGCAAGCGAAAGACGCCATACGGGTATCTCATCATGCCGCCCAACGAAAAAGAGACGGCAAAGATCATAAGCGACAACAAGGACCTGCTAAAGAAGCTGGCGGATTACAGTCCGTATTTCAGGATGGACGGCATGGCGATGCGGCATTGAGGAGAAAATTCCTGGTTTTGCGCGCCCACACGGATAAGATCCACAATTTTATCGACGCGATTGAGGCGAGAACGGTGTTTGACTATGTTTCTCTATGACCCGGGCAACGTCGTTAAGTTTTCGTAAATTTACGTAGGCTTCAAATATCGGGTTATGGTTTTAGATGTAAATGGTGTCAAGCACCAGGTAACGGCGGACCCTGATGTTGCATTGTTAAATGTTCTACGCAACCACCTGGATCTGACCGGCAGCAAATTTGGCTGCGGTGAGGGCGCGTGCGGAGCTTGCACGGTGCTCGTCAACGGAAGACCTACGCGATCTTGTATTACTCCCGTCAGCGCTGTCGCCGGCAAAGAAATCACAACGATTGAGGGCCTCGAAAAAAATGGCAAACTGCATGCCGTGCAGGAAGCCTTTCTGGCAGCCGACGCTTTCCAGTGTTCTTACTGCGCATCGGGCATGCTCATGTCCGCGGTCGCCCTGCTGAACAGCAACTCTTCGCCTTCTGAAGAGGCAATCGTAAGAGCGATGAACGGCAATATTTGCCGGTGCGGAACCTATCCTTTTATCATAAAGGCCATTTGTCTGGCTTCCACACCTAAATAACCTGCCATGGACAATCACGACAATACACTCAGCCGTCGCAAATTTCTTAAGCTTGCCGGAGGTGGGTTGGTGGTGGCTGTCGTGTCGCCGGATTTTCTTTCCTTTTCCCGCGCATTCGCGCCATCGGGACCCCCCGACGCGCCGGTAAGCGAGGTGAGTGCATGGCTGCATATCGCTGAAGACGGCCAGGTCGCCGTCTACACCGGAAAAGTTGAGGTCGGACAGAATATCCGTACCTCCCTGTCTCAAATCGTCGCGGAAGAATTGAAAGTACCGGTTTCGTCCATAACGATGATTATGGGCGATACGGATCTCGTGCCCTATGATGCCGGCACCTTTGGGAGCAGGACCACCCCGCAAATGGGTACTCAACTGCGTAAAGCCGCCGCCACCGCCCGCGAGGCGCTCCTGGAAATGGCTGCAAAAAAGTGGGATGTGGCGACTGCCGGCGTAACGGCGGACAATGGAATGGTAGTCCACCTCGCGACGGGTCAGAAAATGAGCTATGGAAGTTTGACAAAAGGGCAACAAATCCTCCGCACCATATCGGATGATGTGGCGCTGATCCCGGCAAAAGACTGGAAAATTGCCGGTAGGACGATCCCCAAAGTGGAGGGCAGACTATTTGTCACCGGTAAACACGAGTATACTTCAGACATGGCAGTTCCGGGAATGTTGTATGGTAAAGTATTGCGGCCGCCGTCGTATAATGCAAAATTGGGTGCCCTGGATATTTCAAAAGCAAAGACGATACCCGGCGTAACCGTAGTCCGGGATGGGGACTTTGTAGGCATAGCTGCGTCGGATGTCAATAGCGCGGGAAAGGCCCTGCAGCTGATCGATGCCCAATGGCAGGAGGAAGACGGCCAGCCATCCGCGGAAAACATCTTTGACTACCTGATAAAACATGCTTCCGGAAGAGAAGGGGGGAGAGGCGCGGAAGGGGAGAGAGGTGGGGAGAACACGAAAGGCGATGCGGACGCCGGCCTAAAGGAATCTGACTTCCAACTTCGGCAGACCTACCACGTCAATTACATCGCACACGTGCCTCTGGAGCCGCGGGCGGCGCTTGCCAATTGGGTCGACGGTAAACTTACGGTGTGGACGGGAACACAACGCCCGTTTGGGGTCCAGGAAGATCTCGCGGGGTTCTTCAAATTACCAAAAGAGAAAATTCGCGTGATCGTACCCGATACAGGATCCGGCTACGGTGGAAAGCATAGCGGTGAAGCCGCACTCGAGGCGGCACGCATGGCAAAGGCCACAGACAAGCCTGTTAAGATCGTGTGGACAAGGGAGGAAGAGTTTACCTGGGCCTACTTTCGCCCGGCTGGTGTAATCGACGTGGCCGCGGGGGTAAAAAATGACGGGACCATCTCCGCCTGGAAATTTCTCAACTATGGTTCAGGCAGCGCAGGGATGGATACGCAATATGATACCAAAACTAAATTCATCACCCACTATCCATCAAAAACGCCTTTAAGACAAGGGTCGTACCGGGCGCTGGCGGCCACAGGAAATGTTTTTGCCCGGGAATGCCATATGACCGATCTCGCCAGGGGAATAAAGATGGACCAACTGGAATTCCGGCTAAAAAACCTGGAGGATGACCGGTTCAAAGCGGTCCTTGAAGCCGCCGCAAAAGCGTTCGGGTGGGCTGGCGCAAAAAGTCCCGGCCACGGCTTTGGAATAGCGGGCGGTTTTGAAAAGGGAGGTCACATCGCTACCTGTGCCGAAGTCCAGGTGAATGAAGACAAGGAGGTCAAGGTGATCCGGATAACACAGGCATTTGAATGCGGCGCCATCGTGAACCCGCACCAGCTGGAAAACCAAATCACCGGCGCCATAATTCAGGGCCTTGGCGGCGCGCTCTTCGAGAGAATTGATTTTGCCGATGGGAAAATACTTAATTCAAGCCTCACCGCGTATCGGGTTCCCCGCTTTAGCGACATCCCAAAAATCGAGGTAGTGCTGATCAACCGAATGGACCTTCCCTCGGCAGGCGCCGGGGAAGCAGGCATCGTCGGTATCGCCCCGGCCATCCGAAATGCCATCCTGGACGCCACCGGGACCGGGCTTACTACGTTACCAATGATCCCGGGCGGGACGCTGAGCTGATTCAACGCCATAGAGCGGGTTTCGCGACGATCGATCAAGAATCGGCTTCCAGTTTTTCTCTTAAGACCAACAACTCCCGTTTTCTTCTTTTGCTCTGGCCAAGCCCTTTGCGGCCGGCATAAATGGCAAAGAAATACGAAATCAGAATTACCGAGCCCACACTAAGGAATTTCCCGGCTTCCCAACCACTAAGGACCATGATCGCTCCCATGGGAAGGGAATTCCATAGAATAATGGCGGATAGACGTACCCGGTAGTTCGCAACGGAAATAGCGTAGTTGAGGTCGCCGTGGATGGAACGATCAAACCTTCGGCTCGCCTTTATCCTCTCGATCCTGCTTATCACAATATACGCAACGGTGGCAAACATCCAGGTTGTTTCGACATACATAAATATATTCGCCCCGGACTGGAATGGGTTGAGTGTTAGTAAAATGCAGCCGGCTACGAGATTTACAAAAATCAACAACCACTCGCTGATATCGGTATGCCGGAGCACGCCGGTCATTTTTGATTGAATGCGTGCTTGCAGCGCATTTTGATCGATAACATAGTGGGGACGATTCTCCTGGGCGGCCCAGATCTCTTTTAATTCATCAAATTCGATGTTGGTCATAATTTTTTGATTTAGCGATAAGCTGCTTTTTAATGCGGTTGATCTTCACCCCGACGTTTGACTCGCTGATGCCCAGTATGGCGGACATCTCTTTATAGCTGAAACCTTCGAGCAGGAGCAAGGTGATGGACCGGTCAATTTCATCCAGCTTTGATATTTCCCCGTAAAGCCATGAAAGGCGTTCGTCCATGGGTGATCTGCTTTCCTGAAGGAGATGCTGCAGATTATCGAGCGGTTCGGTACCGGAGTATTTTTTCTCCTTTTTCGTCCATTTGATGGCCGTGTTTAGTGCGATACGGTAGAGCCATGTGGTAACGGCCGCCTCGTGCCGGTATGCGGGAATAGAACGCCAAACCTGGACGATGATCTCCTGGAAGAGATCGCCGGGGTCTTCCGTTGTATATGCCCGGACGACTTTAAAGATGAGCCCCTTATGTAGCCTTAACCATTCTTCCAGTATATCCAACTGTTCCTTTTCGCTCACGCCGGCGGTTTTTTATCAATTAGTATGCAAAAGTGCCTCGTTTCTTACATTATCCGGCGAAAAATGTATCACAATCTGCCTATTCTCCGATAGACGTATGACATATGGTGTGGATACTTCTGGAAAATCTGTAGCTTTAAGTAAATTCAGCGCCATAAAGTCGCTCCATGAGAAAGAGATACATCGCTCTGCTTCTGGCGCAATTTTGCATTTGCGCTGCATCTTTTGCCCAGCATTCCAATTTGAACGAAGGTTATTCAACCTACCTGCCGGAAGTGCGGCATCGAGAATGGCAATAAATAAATTCACAATACCATGGTACCAAGATATGCCGCTTCCCTTCTGACCGCCTTTATGTTTACCCACCAAATTCTGGCGCAATCGATCACCAAATCCCCAACCAGCCACGCACAAAACATTTCCCAAATCCTCATCCGCCAGGACAGCCTGCTATTTGACATCGCCTTTCACACCTGCGCACTCACCGACCTCCCCAAAATCCTTAAAAAGGATTTCGTTTTCTATCATGACGGCAGCTACTCCAACCTCACGAGCGACCAGGATTACAAGAGTTTCGCGGAAAGCCTCTGTCAGGCGAACGGCGGTGACACACGGATGCGCCGCGAGATCCAGAAAGGAAGTTTACAGGTGTTCACACCGAATGACGTGGAAGCGATCCAAACGGGTATCCAGCGTTTCTATATCCAGCAAAAAGGGCAGAAGGAAAGGATCGTCGAAGAATCCAAATTTTCCCGTATGTGGCGCCTGACCGACGGCCAATGGAAGATGGCAAGCGAACTCGACTACGACTTAAAAACGCAATTCCCGGACGATACTTCCGGGACACAGAGATTCCAGCCCGCCCCTTATGTCCCGGTGTCAAAGGAGTTATTTGATACAGTTGCCTATATGGACAGCGTCTACTTCGATACGTATAATACCTGCAACCTGGAACGGATGGCGTCGCTCATGGCGGATACCATGGAATTTTATCACGACCGAGGCGGCCTCATGACATCGAAAAGGGATTTTATCGAAGCTATTCACAACAACATTTGCGGAAAAGTCAACCGTCGGCTCGTCCCGGGCAGTCTTGAAGTTTATCCGATCCATGACTACGGTGCAGTACTCATAGGATATCATCAGTTTTTTAATCATGCTGAACCGGCGAACGGCTGGTCAAAGCCTGACAAGTATATCGCCATCTGGCGCAACCGGAACGGCCGCTGGCAGTTGACACGGGTTGTAAGTCTTCATTAAGTTTCTGTCGGCTTCCTGCCCAGGGCCTGGATAAACCGGAAATGCGAATGAATAGCCGCCCGCAACGTGGGCAGAGAATGGTACGGCAGGTTAAAAGCCGCACATTCTTTTTTCACAATTTTACTTAGTGCCGGGTAGTGAATATGACTTATCCGCGGAAAAAGATGGTGTTCTATCTGGTAGTTGAGGCCACCGACCAGCCAGGAAATAACCGGGTGGTCCGGCGAAAAG